>NZ_JABUMU010000033.1:0-111481 GCF_013336625.1 Myxococcus sp. CA033
AAAAATCAACTTCGTCGGCTCCGTGTCCGTGACGAGCGCAGGGACGACGTCCACTTCGGCTTCCTCGTCCTCGGCTGCTGCGTCATGCTCTTCCGAAGCCTCTATCCTCACATTTGATAGAGGCTCTTACTGGGAGGGCCCTCGGGACATGGCACCGGCCGAACCCGGGCAGGTCCTGGCCGAAGGTATCGTCGACCTCATCTTCGTGAGGGACTCGGTCGCCGGTGCTTCGCGGGCTCCGCGACGCGTGGGGTGAACCGTCGCCGTTGGGACGCGGCTTCGCGTCGCCCCAAGGCCGGTGTCGGAGGTCCTGGCCCAGGGAGCGGTCGAGTCCACGAATGCGTCCCGGGGGATGCTGGGTTGGCCCTGGAGAGAGGGCCAACCCACCCATTGAATCAGTTGCGGACGGCGATGTAGCTGAGCGTTTCTCCATACCAGAAGCCGCTGCCGTTATGATTCCGGTATTTGTATGAGCCGAACGCCTGCCACCTGTAGCTGTCGAAGGCCTGAACGGTGCTTTCGAACCGCAGAAGGGCATTATCGCCCTCGCTGCCCACTTCCTCGAAGCCCACGCTCGAGGGGAGCACGAGCACCGACCAGTCGCTCACGGCGGTGTTTCCCTGCGTGGCGAAGGTCTGGCCATCCGAGGCGAAGCCAGTGAAGCTCGCGTTGCGCGAGACCAGCAGGTAGTTCACCTGGCCTGCGCCTACGAACGACAGGCCCTGGTTGGAATAGCGGAACTTGTAGGGGGCTTGGAGCTGCCAGGTGAAGTTGTCGACGATGGTGTAGGACGTCGAGAACCGCAGCAGGGCATTGTCGAACTCGGCGCTTGGCTCTTCGAAGCCGGCCGACGCGGGACTGACGATGATGTTCCAGTCAGCCATCGACGTGCCCGATGGCACGGCAAGGTTCTCACCATGCGTGAGCGTACCGGCGGCGCTCAACGTCTTGCGGACCAGCAGAAAGTCGACGCTGCCGGCATACCAGGTGCCAGGCCCACTGCTGTTACGATACTTGAAACGGGCCCAGACCGACCACGCAACGTTGTTGAGAGGAGAAGCCGATACCTCGAAGCGCAGGAGGGCATTGTCGTCCTCGGAGCCGATCTCCGTGTAACCCATGTACTTGGGAACGACCAGGATGTTCCAATCGCTGACGCTTGTCCCCGGTGGCGCAGTAATGGTTTGTCCATGATACGTAGTGCCCACGACGGCATTGGCCGCCATCGCAACTGAGGGGGTGATGAGGGATAGGACTGCGACAAGAACAAGACGCACGTGGGCGGTGAGCATGGCGAGCTCGCTGAGTGGGAGGTTGGGTTCGGTCTATAGTTGACTAGCCGTGAAGTCCAGCAATTCATGGCGTGTCATCGATAAAGTCGATTGCTGGTTGCGCGGTGCTTCAATTTTTGGAGAGAGCGGTCGCCTTTCAGTAGCTCCAGGTGCAAGACGTAACGCGGTTTGGGGACTGCTATCGCGCACCTTGTGCGATAGGACCACGCGGTGTTCTCGCGCCCGCGGATGACCTCTATGGCTGGCTGGAGTGGTATGCGAGCGAGAGTCTTCCGGAGCATCTGAAGTGGCTGGCCGGCGGCGTACGCCCAGGTTTCACGATCCTGGCGTTCGGGTTGGCGGATGAAGACGCATCTGAAGACTCGGTATGGCCAGTCATCGAAGGCCGGCGCCTTGGATACATCGTGTGTCAAGCCGTGGAATACGAAACCCGGGATAGGAGCGCGTTGATGCCGGTCAGCGGTATGACGGCTTCAACCCGCCCGTAGCCTCCTCACGGCTCCGCCGCACGCCGGGCCTGCTCCAGCCCGGTCTGGCATTCGGCGGGTGCCTCCTGCAATCTCAAGCAGCGGTGGAACGCCGCTTCCGCCTCACTGAATCGCCGCTGCTCCATCAACACCGAGCCCAGCGCCTGCCAGGCGAGAGGATTCTCGGGCGCGAGCTGAGCCGCCTTGTCGAGGTTCTGGCGCGCGCCTTCCAGGTTCTGCTCCTGGTAGTCCAACATCCCGAGGGTGCGGTGGAAGTTGGCGTTGTCAGGGGCGGCGTCCCGCACCGTGGTGAACTCCTTCCGGGCCTCCTCCCGCCGGCCGAGTTTCATGAGCGCGAGCCCCAGTCCATGCCGCGCGTCGAGCAGGTCTGGCTTCAAGCTCAGTGCCTGGCTGAAGCGCTTCCGCGCTGACTCGGGGTCCCCTTCCTTGAAGTAGGTGAACCCCAGGTTCGAATGCGCCTGTGGGTGGTCTGGGTTGAGCTTGATCGCCAGGCGGAGGTGCCGCTTCGCCGTCGCGGTGTCATTCCGCATCAACGCGATGACGCCCCTGTTGGCGCGCAGCTCGGGGTTCTGGGGACTGAACTCCAGGCCCATGTCGCAGTGAGCCTCCGCCTTGTCCAGGTTCCCCCTGGCCAGTTCCTCCGCACACAGGTCGAGGTGGTTGCCCAGGAGCCCGCATTCGATGACCGGCGGGTCATGCGCGCAGGCAGCGAAGAGCAGCGTCGCGGTGGAGGAGAGGGCGAGAGCGGGCCTTCGAAAGCGCATGGAGGGTGAATCCTAGTCCGCGCGGGTGTCGAGCCTGCCGATGGCCATGACTCACCGCCGCCGCTCTGCTCGCGGGGGGATGACTGCTGTCAGGGCCCTGATGACCGTGAACATCAGGGCCCGCCCCTGGCCTGCCGAGTCCCTCCCTCCAACCTGTTGAAATCAGGGAGGCGCGTTGCCCACGTCGTGCGACTTGAGCGTGGCATGTCGGGTGCAATCAGACAGGACACCGCCGCACTGAACCACTCACCGCACTGTTTGAGGAGCATCCCATGCGTACTCGCCGCCTTGGTTCGTCCCCCTCCCGTTCCTCGACCTTCCCTTCCTCCTCGACGTCCAAGCCCAAGCCGCCCGCGCGCGCCAACACGCTCCCCGCCTCGGCGCCCTCTTCGCAGACCCTGAAGCCCTCGCAGACGAAGCCCGCCGCGAGCACGCCGACCGCTCCGGAGTCCAAGCCGGTGAAGCACCCGGGCATGCCCGAGGGGGGGCCGTCCTACAGCCCCTGGGAGAAGACGACGGGACAGGCCTCGGACATCATGGTGAGCGGCGGTGACAACAAGCTCACGCCGCCCCCGGGCGCAACGCAGAACATGCTCGTCGACAGGCCGGGCCGGCCCTTCGAGAAGGACACCTACGGCGGCGGCAAGCTGAGCGGCAACGTGGGCTCGATGCAGGCCTCCACGTCGAACTACAGCGGCAACGGCGTGCGCTACCAGTCGGCCCAGGCCGAGGTGAATGGGCCTGGCGCCGCCTACGAGCTGCAGAAGACGCACGCGGGCCGGTATGGCGTGACGAGCGGCCAGCTCAC
The DNA here is from genome assembly GCF_013336625.1 of Myxococcus sp. CA033. Lineage (NCBI taxonomy): Bacteria > Pseudomonadati > Myxococcota > Myxococcia > Myxococcales > Myxococcaceae > Myxococcus > Myxococcus sp. CA033. Next base: position 3,353 of record NZ_JABUMU010000033.1, read on the forward strand.
CGCCGATGCCACCAGCTTCAAGGGCCAGGCCCAGGCCGGGTATTCGCTGGACAGGAACTCGCACGCGTACACGGGGGCGCTGACGGCGAAGGCGGAGACGGGCGTGGGCGTGGGCGCGAGCGCGAGCCACGACTTCAACCGGCACGTGGGTGGGTACGTGAAGGGCGACGCCAGGGCCTCCGCCAACGCCTATGCCGAGGGCGTGGCCAGCCTGGACCCGAGGACGGCCACTGCGATGCTCTCGGGTCAGGTGGGCGCGTCCGCCACGGCGGGTGCGTACGGCACGGCGGGCGGGCACCTGGGCCGGCTGCATGGCTCCGTCACGGGCGGCGTGGTGGCGGGAGCCGCGGCCCAGGCGGGCGGCAAGGTGGGGCTGGAGAATGGCTTCTTCAAGACGGCCGCGGACGTCAATGCCGCGGCGGGTGTGGGAACCCACCTGAAGTCCGACGTGGCGGTGGACCTGCGTCACCACATCAAGCCGGGCATCGCGTCGGGCCTGCGTCCCGCCCTGGGCACCGCCACGAGCGTGGCCTCGCCCGCGAGCACGATTCAGCCCGAGAAGTCGCGCCTCGAGAACCTCTTCGCCAGGGCCTTCCACACGGCCTGATGCCCCTCGGAGGCGGCGGCTTCGATGGCCGCCGCCTCCACGAAAACGCCCCCTCCATCAGCCCGCCGTGAAAGCGGGTGAACGCGGCCAACGCGAAGCTCGTGCAGCGGGGGGCCGCACTGCTCGACACGCGCGCCCTCCTCGGCGTCGACCGCATCGCGAAGAAGCTCATCGCCGCCCTCGACAGGCCAGACGACGAAGAAGGCACTTCGACGAGCACTTGAAGAGGACGCACCGTGCCCCACCCTGATGCGTGGGACACGGTGCGTTCAAAGGTGACTCAGCGCTGGAAGCGGCCCGTGAACGCGGGGGCGGTGGCGCTCCATGGCGCGTCGAAGCGGGGACTGCTCACAGCCCCTCCGGTCCGCACGTCGGAGGTCACCTGGAGGAAGTAGTGGCCCCCGGGGTAGAGGAGCTCCGGCGGAAGACGGAGCTGCGTCTCGGTCGTGCGGAAGAATGCTCGCTGGATGCGGCCCGTCTGGTTCGTGCTCGTCGCGTAGAGCCCATACAAGCGCACGGTGTACGAGGTGGGCGTGCCCAGGACCGGTGCACTCCACGTCACCAGGGGCGTCTCGCCCACGCCCTGGAGCCCGTCCTCCGTGGCGGCCAGGCCATTGATGCGAAGGTCGCGCGGCGGGCCCACCGTGGGGCTGAGCCGCAGGGGCGCGCCTTCCTGGAACGGCGCATGCGTATAGACGGTGAACCGGACCGACGCCGGCACGGTGTTGCCACCGCCCTCTCGTGGCACCGAATAGGTCATGGAGCCCGCCGCGATGTTTGCGGCGAACCGGGTCCACGATGCCGGGAAGGGGTCGGCGAACTCCAGCTCCTGGGTGACGAGTGGCTGGCCTGGAACGAGGTTGGTGCCGAAAGCCAGGTCGAACCAACTGGCGTAGCTGCCGAAGCGCATGAAGCCCGGCAGCGCTCCGACAGTCAGGTCCTGGGTGTTGCGCAGCGTGACGCGGGGATGGGCGGCGAGCGCCAGGGCCTCGAACTCGGAGGCGTTGATCCGCACCGTCCGCGACGAGGTGGCCTGGGGCAAGAGCGTCCCCGTCAGGCTGACCGCGCCGCCCCCGGAGACGACGCCTCCCGGGCTCCCTCTGGAGACCTCGAAGCCCCGGCGCACCTCCCGGAGCACGTTCAGCCCCCCGGCGACTGGAGCACGCGACACCAACTGGCCGACGTGCACCGTGTCCCCGCGCGCCAGGTCGATACGACCGACCCGGTTGCCGCAGTAATCGAGGGACGTGTTGTATCCGGTGCCGCCGGAGAGGACCGTCGAGCCCACCACGGGTCCCAGGGCCGGTGAGGCACAATCCCGCAGGCTGAGGTAGGTGAGGCCCGCTCCGAACGTGCTGAACTGGAGCTCGTCCCCGGAGGCCCACGGGTTGAGCCCGCTCAGGTTCAGGTTGAAGCGCGTGCCCTCGGGCTCCGGCTCCAGATCGGCGCGGCCCGCGAGCGCCTGGCTGAAGTCCGGCGTACGGCTGTGCGTCCAGTAGTAGGCCGTGCCGATTTGCAGCAGGTAGGGCGTGTTCTCCACACCCTGGATGACGAAGGTTCCATCCCGCAGTCCGAGGCCGTAGTGCGGCGTATAGGTCCCCTCCGCCGTGGGCACCCAGGCGACGATGAAGTTCGTGCTCAGGTCGGTGGGACGCGTGACGGTGGAGCCGTCCTCCTGGAAATAGAACGTGGAGCTGTGACCGAGGACCGTCGTCTCGTCGCAAGGAGGGGTGTTGGACCCTGGCCGGACGGTGAACGTCACCTCCGTGGCGGCGCCGCTCGCGTCGGTGATGATGGCGGTCACCTCGGCGGGGGCGTCGAAGCAGGCCGGGGCGGTCCAGTCCGCGGAGGCCGAACCCCCGCTTCCGCGAGTCGCCACGAGGGTGCCTTGCGAGGCCACCCAGGAGACGCTCAGCGCCGTTCCTTCCGGGTCATGCGCGGTGAATTCGAACGTCACGAGCTGGCCGAGGCCCGCACGCTGGAAGGACTGGGAGACGCCGTCCACGACGGGGACCCGCTGTATGTCCACCTGGGGGCCGGGGCCCACCTGGAGGGTGAGGGTGCCGTCGTGAATGCCGCCAGAGAGGTCCGAGGCGAAGACGCTGAAGCCGCACCGGCCCTCGACAGGGGCGGCGCTCAGGGTGAACGTCGGGGTGGGGGCGTTGACGAAGTCGAAGGTGCCCTCACACGTGGAGGTCCAGTAGAAGAACAGGGTGTCTCCATCCGGGTCGGAGGCCGAGGCCGCCAACTGCGTCGGTCGACCCACGGCGAGCACGGATGGCGCCCCCATCATCGCGCTCACCTCTGGCCAGGTGTTGAGGCGCACTGTCACCGCGGCGCGGCCTGTCGGGCCTACGTTCCGCACGGTGAGGTCGACGGTGACGGTGGCCGTGGCGTTCTTGGAGTCCCGCACCTCGAGCTGGATGCGCTGCACGCCCTCGGTGGCGGGTGCGGTCCACGTGGTGGACGCGGCGGACGGGGGGCTGAACGTGCCCCCGGGCGCGCTCCACGTATAGGTCAGCGTGTCACCCGGGTTGTTGTCGTGCGCGACCGCCGAGAGGGTGAGGGATGCGCCCGGCTCCACTTCATTGGAGGACACCGCGAGCGAGTCGATGATGGGGGCCTCGTTCTCGAAGGGCGGGAGGGGATTGGCTTGCTGCAACACCATGAAGACCGCGGCCACTCGGCCGGCATGGATGGCCATGGGACCCGCATGGCCCGCGTAGAGGAGGGTGGACGCCGCGTCGTACGCGTTCGCCGTGAAGAAGCGGTCCGCCCCCGCGGGGATGTCGTGGAGCGTACCGTTCCACGTGTTCCCATCGCGGACGAGGTCCATCCCCAAGACGGTGGGGATGCCCGGGCCCTGGACCTCCACTCGGATGCGCGCCACGTCGTCGGCCGACAGTGCCTGGCCGAGCATGACCTTGACGTCGGCACTCGCCGCCGGAGGCAAGGCCCTCTTGTCTCCACCACAGGCCGCGAACACTCCCAGGGCAAGCACTGTCGTCACCAGGGACGCGGCACGCCCGACACAAAGAAACACAGACATTGAATCCCCCTCTTGGTTGAGCGGGGCTATAGATCAGGAGGTGCCTCTCCTGCAAACCTGTCGTTCGCGGCGAGGAGGAACCTCGGATGGGACTGCGTGGGGTATCCTCGGCCCCCACCTGCCGGGTTGCTGGCTGCTTGAAGAGGCCCGGCTGTATGTGGCACCGGCGGTCAAGAACGATGTGGGGGCTCCTGGACCCCAGGAGGGGAGCGGCTCACTGTTTCATCCTTCGAGTCGAGCGTGCGTTGGCTTGTCTGGCCGAATCCCGCCCAGGCTGGTAAGTCCGTTAAGTCTCATTGTTTGATCAAGACGGCTTAATCGGGTTATGTTCTCGGAGTCGGTCATCTCGCCGGCACACACCCCAAGGACAATCACCCGTGAAGATGAAGACCCTGATTATCAGTCTGGCGTTCGGAGGCCTGTTGGCGGCGTGCGGTGGCGCGCCGGAGGAAGTGGCCGACACCGAGATTCCTGTGGGCGAGGCGGAGCAGGGTGTTTGCGAGGGTTATGACCACGGCGCGCGGCACTGCACGTTCAAGTGCACGGCCAACGACTGGCGTCACTGGTATGGCTACAACGACGTCGCGTGGGGCCAGTGCGAGAACGTGGCGCGGCGTGACTGCGGCAGGGATCCGTACAGCGTCTGCTGGAGCATTCCCTGAGTCGGGCCCCACCCCTTTTCACCCCAGGAATCCCTCCCATGAAGAACCTGATGAATCCCCTGATGATGGCGTTGGTGTCCATGGCGTGCCTCTCCGCGTGCGGCGGAGCTCCCGAGGAGATGGCCGAGGAAGCCGCTCTGCCGGACCCCTCGACGGCCGTGTTGTCGAGAGACCGCGTTCCGGGTGAAGTCAGCGCGTCCTGGACCGCGAACTGTGCCGGCTGGGCGGACGGCGGGCGCACGTGTTCGTGGCGCTGCCGCAGCTCCAGCGAGTGGATGTGGGCCACGCAGAGCGTGGCGTATGGGCAGTGCAATGCCTACGCGAACAACTTCTGCGGGCGTGATGCCTACGCCACCTGCTGGAGCAGCAACCCGCACCCGTAGTCGCGATTGACGTCCGCGATGTCTCGGAGGCCCCGGGCTCTCTTTCGAGTCTGGGGCCTTCTTCATTTCGGGGGGGCGGAGTCGCTGACCTTGTGCGTCATTTCGCGGTGTATGTCTTTGTGGTGGCGGTTGGCTTTGCTGGACATCTGGGCCCACTCGCGTGGAGCGAAGCGCTGGCGCCTGTTCAGACGCCCAGCCGGGCGGAGATGCAGGACTGCAGGGAGTGGCGAACCTCCTCGAGCGTGGTGCCGCTGACCACGAGGCGCCCCGCGAAACCCGAGTCGCGCAGCTTGTCGGCGGCGAGCGCCTCCCGGCGGGGACTCGCGACGGTCTCGACCCCCGGCGGAGTCGCGGCGAAGCGCTGCACCTCCACCGTCACACCCTTCGCGCGCAAGGTCTCCCCGGCACGAAGCTCGTCCTCGGAGGCGCACGTCACCTGCCCCACGTAGGCGCCAGGTCCTTCGCGGAAGGGTGGGAGCGTGGGGACTCGCTCTCCCAGGTGCGTCTCGAAGACGAGCTCCGCCCACTTCATTCCGGTGGCTCTATCGACCAGCCCCGAGAGTCCCCCTCCGGAGAGGCGGAAGCCCATCTCGACGAAGAAGGCGCCTCCCTGATTGCGGAGGAGGTCCACATGGAAGGGGCCCTCGCGGTAGCCCGTGGCATCCAGGCACGCCTGGGCCAGTGCGCGCAGGGCGGGCTCCGCGCGGTCTCCATGCGTGGCGATGTGGCCCGCCTCGCGAAAGCCACGCAGCTCGGGTGTGCCTGGCGCTGGCTCGCGCGTGACGAGCTTCTCGCAGGTGGTGAGGAGCAGCGCCCGCCCCTCATGCGCGAGCCCCTGGATGGAGTGCTCGCGTCCCTCGATGAACTCCTCGAGCAACACCCGCTCGAAGCGCCCGCCGTCGTAGTTGGACAGCTCTCCCAGCGCCGCCAGGGCCTGGTCGCGTTGCCGCGCATCCTCGACGAGGAAGACGCCCAGGCCGCCACTCCCGTTCGAGGGCTTCACCACCAGGGGAAAGCCCACCCTTGTGAGCATGGCCGAAGCACCCGGTGAGCCCAGCTCGAAGCTGACGTGGCGCGGCTGGAGCACGCGGGGACACGCGTGGGCCAGGGCCTCGCGCTGCCCCCACTTGTCCAGGGGATTGAAGGCCCCATGAGGCCACCGCTGGCGAGGCCCGTGCTCCATGACGGGCGCGAGCGCGAAGGCGCATTCCACGTACCGCTCGAAGCCCGCGAGCAGCAGCGTCACGGGGACACCCAGCGACTCGAGGAAGTGCTGGACCTCCGCGGGCTGCGAGGGGTGCTCCACCGGAAGTTCCAGGTCGAAGGGGCGGCGACCCAGTTGTTGCCGCCAGCTCAGATAGGCGGGCGTCTCCACGAGGATGGTCTGCAGTCCGCGCCTGCGAGCCGCGTCGAGATAGGGCTCCAGTCCATCGCGGGTGGCGCCGAGCTGGACGAAGGCGCCCGAGGAAGTCGTCGTCATCAAGGCCATGCGAAGTGCCTCATCGCCCCGAGAGGGTTGCCAGCACCGCCGGCCCAATCGAAGCCGGGCTCGCCCCGATGGCGTCCGGGCACGGTTCACTCGCGAGGTCGGCCTCCAGCAGATCCTTCTTTCCCTCCCGGGGTCATCCCAGCGCCGAGCGTCCGTGGACCGAGCGTCCGCCCCTGGACGATGCCCATGCCGCGCCGTTGCGAGAGCGTGACCTGGAGGGCCTTGCTCTCGTCGAAGAGGGCAGGTGCATGTGTCGCCCACAGCACCTCCTCGAGGAGCGCACTCAGCGCGTCAGCGCGTCAGTCCCAGACGAACAGCCACTTGAGGCCCTTGCCCAGGCCATAGAACACCCAGCCCACGGGCCCGGGCCGCACCGGTCGCTGGAAGTCCAGGTACACGGTGGACAGCGCGATGCTGCCCTCCAGTCCCTCCAGGCGCGACTTGAGGGTCTCGTATTCGAGCGTGATTCGCTCCAGCTCCTTCTCCACCTTGAGCGTGTCCTCGACGGTGACAGCGCGCTGGAGCAGCTCCAGGTAGCGCTCGCGAATCCGCGTCACGTTGTCCAGGCGCACCTTGAGGTCACGGTGCGTGTCCGTCACGTCGTCGGCCGAGACGCTCTTGTTCGCCACCGTGCCCAGGGCGGGCACCGCGGCCAGGAAGCCCTCGAATCGCTCGGCGGGGATGCGCACCACGACGGCCTGGGTCATCGCCTGCTGGGCATAGCCCCCATGGGACTTCGCCAACGCGATGGCTTGCGCGGGCCCTTGCTCCGGCTCGTCGCGCTCCAACTGCACCGTGGCGCGGTGGATGATGGACCGGTTCTGCTCGGCCGCTCCCGGGGCGCCGCCCGTCGCCAGGCCGTCCATGACGTCCCCGCGCTCGTGGACACGAGAAGTGGAGCACGCGACGAGTGCGAAGAGGGGGACGAGGAGGAGCGGGCGCACGGAGTTCCTTGGAGAGAGAGGACAGTCGCGGACTTCCTCCAGGACACACCTGCGATTATTCGCGTTCCATCCTCACGCGTCAGCGCCCCCTCCTGGAGGGCACCGACGGAGGGAACCACGACTTCAGGAAACGCGGGAGGCGGGGGCGGGGAGCGGCTGCACGCCGTCACCCTCGTAGTAGATGCTCGCGCACCCCTTCTCGTAGACGACGAGCACTCGATCACTCTGGCCCAGCAGGTCGGAGGCTTTCTCCGTGGCCTTGCGGACCAGGGTGTCGAACTTCACCGAGCCCTGCTTGCTGCTGCTGGCCCGGACTGTCACGACTGGCATGCGGTGTCCCGCTCCTTGGTGCCCCACGGTGGGCGGCTCCAGGCAAGGCCCGGCTCCGTATCCATCCGCAGGTAACGAACGCGTCATAGCCAACCCAACACTTCGTTGACAAGCGCTCCGCTCCGTGGCGGGAAGATGGTTCCTATGGACCGCAAGCTCTTCGTTTTGCTGGTTTTTACGCTGGGTCTGGTTTCCACCGCCCAAGCCCAGTCACGTCCGCGCCGCGTGCACACCTCGCCCACACCCGCCTGGTTGCCCCGAGGTGTCCTCGTGGGCGCCTCTCTGCGCGAGGAGCTCCTCACCACGCGCCTGAAGGTGCAGTGGGAGTGGGCCTTCTTCCAGGACCGCAAGGACGCCTTCGTCTTCCTGCTCGAGGGTGGGGTGGGGTGGGGCGCGTCGATGCCGACCCCGGAAGCAGGCAAGCCGGAGACGCTGCTGGGCTCGTACTACGAGCACACCGCGCAGGTGGGGGTCGGCTACCGCAACCACCTGCCCCACGGCCTTCACTGGGGCTTCCAGGTGACGGGCGGACCCGTCTTCTACGGCGCCCACTTCGACGGCGGCGCCCCCGCGGACAAGAACACCGTGGGCATCATCGAGGGCCGCCTCCAGGCGGGCTACCAGTTCGACACGTTCGCGCTGGGACTCGCCGTGGGCTACGGGGAACCCTTCGGCCTGAAGAGGCGCTACCTGGGCCGGAGCTTCGTGGGTGGCCCGCTGCTCGGGTTGTTCGTGGATTGGCGGTGAAGTCCGCGTAGACTGGGTTTCGCGGGAATCTCCCCCCTCCCGCGCCCCCTGTATGCCCGAGCTGCTGAGCGCCCATGTTTCGCGGTACCTGCGCAACCGGGGCGACCTCGAGCGGCACCTGCCGCCCGGGCTGCTCGTCTTTTCGCCTCCGGCGGTGGTGGAGAGCCTGGCGGACCAGGAGGAGTACCGGTTGAAGACGGTGACCAACGCGGGGCCGCCGACGCTGGGGGCCCACGAGCCGGTGGTGTTTCCGGTGGTGAAGTGCCGGACGAACGCGTTCGGCCGGGGCGTCACCGTGGGCCGCACGGGGAACAACGACGTGGTGCTGGATGACGGCAGTGTGTCGCGATTCCACGCCTGGTTGGCCCGTGATGAAGCCCAGGCGGGTTTCCTGCTGACCGACGCGGGCTCCAAGAATGGCTCGTGGCTGAGCGGGGTTCGGCTCACCCCTCGCAAGCCCGTCCTTTTGGAGGATGGCGTCCGGTTGCGCTTCGGACAGGTGGAGCTGGCGTTCTACACGGCAAGCGGCTTTGTCAGGATGCTCGCGGTTCGGATGGCTCCCTGAGCCTTGCCACGTCTCAAGCGGCCTGCATAACGTGCGGAGTCGCCTACAGTCACACACGGGAGTGTTCGCGGTGGCCTTGACCACAGAAGCCTTCGGACTGACCGACGTCGGCCGCAAGCGGCAGCACAACGAAGACGCGATGTTGGTGGACGTGCCGCTCGGCCTGTACGTGGTCGCCGACGGCATGGGCGGGCACGCGGCGGGAGAGGTGGCGAGCAATCGGGCCACCGAGGTGGTCAAGCAGCACATCACCGCGAACCGGCATCTGCTGAAGGACCTGGGCAACAACCCCACGGCGGACAGTCGTTCGGCGGCGGCGGCGTTGGTGGAAGTGGCCGTCCAGCGGGCGTGCGCGGACATCTACCGCACGGCGATGACGGACTCGACCAAGCGGGGCATGGGGACGACCTTCGTGTGCCTGGCGGTGGGCGGCAACAAGGCCGTCATCGGCCACGTGGGCGACAGCCGCGTCTATCTGGTGCGGCACGGGCAGTGTCACCGGCTCACCGAGGACCACACGCTCGTCGCCGCCCAGCTCAAGGCGGGCACCATCACCAAGGAGCAGGCGGCGACGTCGCAGTACCGCAACGTGATTACGCGTGCGGTGGGCATCCAGGAATCCGTCCAGGTGGACACGCTCATCGTGGACCTGGTGCCCGGCGACATGTTCGTCCTCTGCTCGGACGGCCTGCACGGCTATGTCGAGGATGAGGAGATGCTGCCGCTGGTGTCGGGGCTTCAGCCGGCGGACCTGCCCAAGCGGCTCATCGACATCGCGAACGAGCGCGGTGGCAAGGACAACATCACCGCGGTGGTGGTGAAGGTGGCCGGCGACAGCGCCGCCATGGCCAACGAGGAGACGAGCGAAGCGCAGTCGCGCATGGAGGCGCTGCGCAAGATTCCGCTCTTCCGTCACCTCACGTACAAGGAGCAGACGGCGGTGTTGTCCATCGCCACCACGCGCACCTATCCCGCGGGCCGGGAGATCGTGGTGGAGGGGCAGCCGGGCGAGGAGCTCTTCGTCGTCATCCGGGGCCGGGTGGCCATCGAGAAGAACGGCGTGGAGATCGCCGAGCTGCGTTCTGGCGGCCACTTCGGAGAGATGGGCCTCATCGACAACGCGCCGCGCTCGGCGACGGTGCGCGCGACGGAGCCCACGCGCACCATGGTCATCTCCCGTCCGGACCTGATGGGGCTGATGAAGCGCGAGTCCATCCTCGCGGTGAAGATGCTCTGGAGCTTCGTGCAGGTGCTGAGTGACCGGCTGCGCGCGACCAACTCGGAGTTGAGCGAGGCCCGACAGGAGCTCGCCGTGGCGCAGGCCATCCAGCCCTTCGCTGAAGAGTGAGGAGACCGACCATGAGCCAGCGCACCCGTCGTGGTTCCGTTGTCTCGTCCGGTCCTCGTCAGACCCGCCATGTAGCTTCCCGCCAAACCATGGTGGGAGGTCGGATGGCGAGGGCGGTGGGGCGGGATGTCATGGTGCGGTTGATCGGCGAGGTCGCGGAGCTCCGGGAGGAGATGCAGACCACGCGGACGCATACGCGAGTCATGGCCTCGAGCATGGGCTTCGTGCTGAAGAGCATGGGGGTGATGCGCGAGGACATGGGCGTGATGCAGGCCAACATGGGCGCGATGCAGGCGAACATCGAATCGCTTCGCGCGAACGTGGACTCCCTGAGCGCGAGCACGGACTCCCTGCGCGCGAACATGGACGTCATGATGACGCACATGGAGACGGTGGCGGGTGAGCTTCGTGGCCTGTCCGGTGGACTCCAGCGGATGGAGACACATGCGGGCCGCATGGCTCGGCTGCTCGGCTCGTTGGCGGATACGACGAACGCGCGCTTCGAGCGGGTGGAGAAGCGACTGGACGCGCTCGAGGACGACACGAAGCAGTGACCAACGCATGACGGTGTTTCCCCGGTGGCAACGCAGGCCACCGGGTGGGAACGCGTCATGGGGGGAGCGTCCGGGAGAGGACGGGGTCCGGAATTTCCGGAGGGAATCACCCGTTCCGGGCCCGGCCGCGGGCTAAGGTCCGAGTGACGTGCGCATGCGCAACTGGATTCTCATAGGGGTGATTTCCGCCCTGGTGGTGGCCGGGGCAGCCTGGCTCTGGTCCCATTCCGAGAGTGGGCCTCGGAGCCCTGCGTCCGCCGCGTCCCTGGATTCCACGCCGAAGTCGCTGCCCGAGTTCTCCGCGGTGGAGGTCTCCTCGGGAGGCCAGGAGGGCCTGGCGCTCACCGGCCGCGTGCTGGATGCGTCGGGCAAGCCCGTGTCGGGGGCGGAGGTGTTCCTCGCGGCCAGCGCCGAGCGGACGCTGGCGGACGTGCGCTGCGACGAGTGCGACCAGGCGCTCCTGTCCTGCCCGGCCCGCGAGTCCGCGTTGCACACGCTCGCCTTCTTCGAGCAGGAGCGAGGCTTTCTCAGTCCACGCGCGACGGTGCGCACGGACGAGCAAGGGCGCTTCCGTTTCGAGCACCTCGTTGGTGTGTCCTTCTCCGTGTGGGCTCGCGCCTCGGGGTTGGGTGTGGCGCTGAGGGACAGGGCGGCCCCGGGAGACCCGGTGGAGCTGTACCTCCCGCCCTTGCGCTCCATTCGAGGCCAGGTGGTGGACGAAGCGGGGCAGCCGCTCAAGGGCGCTCGCGTACACGCCGTCTCCCGTCGCGTGCCGCTGCCCTTCGAGGCGGAGTCCGGCGCGGAAGGGGCCTTCTCGCTGGATGGCCTGGGCGAAGGGCCTTTCTACGTGTTGGCGATGGCGGAAGGCTACCTGCCCGCCGTGGAGGCTCACGTCGAGGCGGGGCCGCAGCCGGTGCGGTTGCAGCTGACTCCCGCGCGCACGCTCGAGGTTCGCGTCATGCGACAGGGCCAGCCCGCGGCCGCGACGGTGCGCCTTCGTGCCGACCATCTGTCGCGTGAGCTGCGCACCGAAGGCGAGGTGGTGCGCTTCACCGGCCTGTATCCGGACGAACTGGTGGTGACGGCGGAGGCCCCGGGTCTGGGCTCGGCCCCGCGCACGCTGACGCTCGACGCGCGCGTGACGCAGGTGACGCTGGAGTTGGAGGAGGCGGGCAAGCTGCTCGTCACGGTGGTCGACGAGGCCGGACAGCCCGTGCCCACTCCGGAGCTGATGCTGCGCACCTCGCGGGGCGAACTCGTCCGGCGTGAGCGCGCGGCCACGGGCGCATTGGTGGAGCTGGGGCCACTGGCCGTGGGCGAGTACCTGCTGGAGGGCAAGGCGGAAGGCTTCCGCGACGTTCAGCTGCCCGCTCGCGTGGGCAAGGGCGAGACGACCCTGGAGCTGGAACTGGAGCGCGCCACGCTCATCACCGGACGGGTGATGGACGAGTATGGACGTCCCGCGCCCCGCGTGTCGGTGCTGGTGCAGCCCACGGGCGAGTCGGTGCTGGCGGATGGGGAAGGGCGCTTCGCGGCGCAGGTGCCCACGCCGGGCCTGTATGAACTGCACGCGCACCATTCGGAGTGGGGCGGTGGTCAGGTGAAGGTGACGGCGCCGGCTTCCGGTGTGGAGCTTCCGCTGGAGCCTCATGCCGCGCTGGAGGTGACGGTGTCATCCGGCGGTCGGCGCGTGGAAGGCGCGGACGTGGTGCTGTGGGTGGATCAGGAGGGCATCTTCCGGAGTGACCGTCCCTCCGGCCCCGATGGCGTCGTGCCCATGCGCGGGCTTCCGGAAGGGTCCTACTCGATGGTGGCCTCGCATCCGGACTACCAGCCCTCCGAGCGGCGGCAGGTGACGGTGGTGGAGGGTCAGACGCTCAAGCTGGAGGCGGAGCTGAAGCCCGGTGCGCCCCTGACGGGCGACGTGGTGGACACGCAAGGCACGCCCGTGGCGGGTGCCTCTCTGTCGGTGGTGCCGCGGGGCGCGGAGCCTGTCATCAGCGACGCGCGGGGCCACTTCGAGTTCCGCTCACTGCGCCCGGACCGGGGCTATCGCCTGGAGGTGAAGCACTCCGGTTATGACCAGACGGAGCGCGCGGAAGGCAAGGCGGGCGGGCCGCCGGTGAAGGTGGTGCTCAAGAAGCGCGATGTCTTCCGGGGGCGCGTCGTCGGCGATGACGGCGCTCCGGTGCGCCGCTTCCGGATGGACGAGCATCAGGTGGACAGCCCGGATGGCCGCTTCGAACTGGCGCTGCCCACCGCGGGCGACCGAGTCATCGTCGCGGTGGATGCCTCCGGTTACGAGCCGCTCATGGTGGACCGCCCGGTGTCACCCGAGCTGGGCGACCTGGTGCTGGAGAAGCTGCCGAGCATCAGTGGCCTGGTGAGGGACGCGAGCGGAGGGTCGGTGGCGGATGCGGTGGTTTCCTGCGAGGTGTGCGACGAGTCGGTGCTCTCGGGACCGGACGGCCGCTTCACGCTGGCGAGCCCCCCTTATGTCGCGCGCTACACCGTCTCCGCGCGCAAGGGCCGGCTGAGCGGAACGCAGGCGGTGGAGCGCGGGAATCGCGCGGCGCTGGAGCTGACGCTGAAGCAGGCCACGCGCCTGAGTGGTCGCGTGTTCCGTCCAGGCGGACAGCCGGCGGCGGGCATCGAAGTCGAGGCGGTGAATGGCGACCGAGGCGAGCCGCTCACCATCGTCACCGGTCCTGACGGGGGCTACTCCGTGGACGTGGCGCCGGGCAGCTACCGGTTCATGCTGGGCTCGGGACTCGAGTACTCGGGGGAGCCCGCGCTGGTGGTCCAGGTGGGCGGCGCGGAGATGCACCTGGACCTGGGCCCCTCGCCCGGGAGCGCTTCGCTCACGGTGCAGCTCAAGCCCGAGCGGGGCAAGGCGCTCTGGGTGGTGGCCGGAGAAGTCCCGGTGTCGAGCAACCCGCCCGCACAGGAGTTGATGCGCTCGCGGTGGGCGCACCTCGTCTATCAGCCTCGCACCGAGCAGGTCATCGTGTCGGGCCTGCCTCCCGGCCGCTACACGGTGGTGTGGGGCGCGTTCCATGTGGAGACGCCCGGTGGCCCGGAGGTGCGCGTGGTGGATGTGCCCTCGCGGGGCGAATTGACGCTGGGGCGTTGACGCGTCGGTGGCTTGGGCACTGCTTCGGTTGCGAGCCGACGGGCGGGCGCATTAGGAAGCCGCATGGACGTATCGGCACTGAAGGGCCGTCGCATCGTGGTGGGCGTGGCCGGTGGCATCGCCGCGTACAAGGCTTGCGAGCTGGTGCGCGAGCTGGGTCGGGCGGGCGCCGAGGTGCGGGTGGCCATGACGGAGTCCGCTCGCCAGTTCGTCACCCCGCTCACCTTCCAGGCGCTCAGCGGGCATCCGGTGCTCACCGACTACTTCGACCCCTCGCAGGAGGGGAACTTCGGGCACCTGGACCTGGCGCGCTGGGCGGAGGCCTTCGTGGTGGCTCCCGCGACGGCGGACCTGCTGGCGCGAGTGCGCGCGGGCATGGCCAACGACGCGGTGACGACGTCGCTGCTGGCCTTCCGCGGGCCGGTGGTGCTGGCCCCGGCGATGAACGTGGCCATGTGGGACAACGCGATGACGCAGGAGAACGTGGCGGCGCTGCTGGCACATGCGCGCTTCTCCTTCGTCGGCCCTGGCGCGGGCCTGCTGGCCTGTGGCGACGTGGGTGAGGGGAGGCTGGCGGAGGTGCCGGCCATCGTCGCGGGAGTGGCCGCGCGCTTCGCCCCGGGGCCGCTCGCGGGCAAGCGGGTGTTGCTGACGGCGGGCCCCACGCGCGAGTTCCTGGACCCGGTGCGGTTCATCTCCAACCCCTCCACGGGGAAGATGGGACTGGCGCTGGCGCATGCGGCGCGTGCGCTGGGCGCCTCGGTGACGGTGGTTCTGGGGCCCGTGGGCGCGGTGGACCGCGCGGGGCTGGAAGTCGTCGACGTCGTGTCCGCCGAGGACATGGCGCGCGAGGTCCTGGGGAGGGTTGGAGAGGCGGACGTATTCATCGCCACGGCGGCGGTGAGTGACTGGCGCCCGGAGACTCGGGCCGCGCAGAAGGTGAAGAAGGGCGCCGCCTCCGGGCCGGAGACGTTGAAGCTGGTGCGCACGCCGGATGTGCTGGCGGAGGCCTCGCGGAAGGTGGCGGGGCAGGCGCGGCGTCCGGTGCTGGTGGGCTTCGCCGCGGAGACAGAGCGGGTGTTGGAGCACGCACGCGAGAAGCTGGAGCGCAAGGGCCTGGACGCGATTGTCGCCAACGACGTGACGGCGCCCGGCGCGGGCTTCGGCACCGACACCAACCGGGTGACGGTGTTGACGCGCGCCGGCTCGCCACGAGAGCTCCAGGGCACCAAGGACGCGGTGGCCCGGGGAATCCTCGAACTGCTGCTGGTGGAACAACGCCCGGCGAACGGCTGAGCGGCGGGGCCTGGAATCGACGGACAGGGCTGAATGCCGCTCCAGGACGTCCGAGCGACAGGTCTGTGACGCGATGTGTGGGCCCAGCGAGGACTTGACCCGGTGGGTGCCGGTGGGCCCGCCGTGGCGAGAGGCGTACGGTCGCGAAGGATGACCGCTTCCTTGCGCTCGGTCCCGTCGTCCGATACCGATCCACCACCGTGAACGACGACTCGCCCGATGCCTCGCAGGAACTGAGCGCCGTGCTCGAGGACGTGCGCCGTCACCTGCTCTGGCAGGAGGACGGTGCTGGCCGGTTGCTGATGATCGACGCGAAGGCGGCGGCCGAGCTTCAGCGCCTCGCCCCCTCCATGCGTTCGCGATTTGCTCGGCCCGGTGGTGCGGCCGAGCCCACGGCTGCCGCGCCCGAGCGCCGACCTGGCCCCGTGCAGGGCTCGCCCGGTGCGACGCCCCCCGTCGATTCCCCCATGGCCGAGCGCCGTCCCGGCCCCGCGCAGGTGCTGCCCGGTGCGACGCCTCCGAGCGCGCCCTCGATGGCCGAGCGTCGACCTGGCCCTCCCGCGAGTCCCCCGGATTCGAGCCGCGCGGCGCCCGTGTCGCGTCCGCTCGTCGACGCGCCTCCTCCTCGCGCGGAGGCACCCGTGGCGGCACGCGCGCCGCTGTCTCGTCCCGCCGCTCCCGCGAGCGCAGGGACGCTGCTCGACGTTCCCCGGTCGTCTCCGGGCGGAACCACCGCGTTGCCAGGGAGTGTCGACGGGGAGCGGCCGACGTTGGACCAGGTGCGTCGCGAGCTGGGAGACTGCCAGCGCTGCAAGCTGTGCTCGGGCCGCAAGAACATCGTGTTTGGTACGGGCAACCCTCGCGCGGAGCTGGTGTTCGTCGGCGAGGGGCCGGGCGAGAACGAGGACCTGCAGGGCGTTCCCTTCGTGGGCGCCGCGGGAGATCTCCTGACGAAGATGATCGAGGCGATGGGCTTCCGTCGCGACGACATCTACATCTGCAACGTGGTGAAGTGCCGGCCTCCAGGCAACCGCAATCCGGAGCCGGACGAGATCGCCGCGTGTGAGCCGTTCCTCCGGGCGCAGCTCGCGGCCATCCAGCCCAAGGTCGTCGTGGCCCTGGGCAAGTTCGCGGCGCAGACGTTGCTGCGCGATTCCACGCCCATCACCCGAATGCGTGGTGCCTGGCGCGTTTATGAGGGCATTCAGCTCATGCCCACCTTCCACCCCGCGTACCTGCTCCGCAATCCAGCGGAGAAGCGCAAGGCGTGGGAGGACCTGCAAGCCGTGATGAAGATCTTCGGCAAGAACCCGGGCTCGCGCGCATAGCGGGGCCTCGGGGGGGAGACTCAGATGAGGGGATTGTTGGAAACGCGCGAGGTGCAGTCGCCCGCGTTGGAGTCCAATCCGTTGGGCGACCCGGCTCGGCGGCGGCTCACCGTGTACCTGCCGCCAGGGTATGGCGAGGGAGACCGACGCTATCCGGCCGTGTACTTCCTGCACGCGTTTGGCAGCGGCGGAGGCAGCTGGACGAATGCCTCGGGCTTCGCGCCCAGCGTGCCCGAGCGGCTGGACGCGCTCATCGAGTCTGGCGCGGTGCCTCCGGTGGTGGGCGTCTTCCCGGATGGCTGGACGTCCCTGGGCGGCAGCCAGTGGATCAACAGCGACGCCATCGGCCGTTACCGGGACTACCTGGCCAAGGACATCGTCGGCTTCGTGGACCGCACCTTCCGCACGTTGCCCAAGGCGGCGTCGCGAGCCGTGCTGGGACACAGCTCGGGCGGGTATGGCGCGCTGGTGATGGGGCGCTACCACCCCGAGATTTTCTCGCACCTGGGCGCGCACTCGGCGGACTCGTATTTCGAGTACTGCTACCTGCCGGACCTGCCGAAGGCGGCGGGCGTGCTCCTCAAGGCCGGAGGCATCGAGGCCTGGCAGGGCGAGTTCCGCCAGCGCGTGCGCGAGACGAAGATGCGCGGCGATGACTTTCCGGTGGTGAACACGCTGGCGATGGCGGCGGCGTACTCGCCGAAGAAGGGAGAGCCGCTCAACCTGGAGCTGCCCTTCGACGCGCAGACGGGCCGGTTGAAGATCGACGTGTGGAACCGGTGGCTGGTGCATGACCCGGTGCGCTTCGTGCCCAAGTTCCTGGACGCCTACCGGAAGATGAAGACCGTCTTCCTGGACTGCGGCACCCGAGACGAGTTCAACATGCGCTGGGGCACGCGGATGCTGGCGGACGACCTCAAGAACGCCGGCGTGGAGCTGGTGCACGAGGAGTTCGAGGACGGCCACTCCGGCGTGAGCTATCGCTTCGAGCGGTCGCTGTCGGTCCTCCTGCCGAAGCTCGCGCGGGAGTAGCGGACCGGGCGCGGCGTCGGTCCTGGACGGGCCCCATGGGACGTGGGGCCCCGGGACTGATTGCCGCGTGACGTCATCCCTCGGAAGCGTGACGTTGCGCTGGCCATTGCCCCAGGGGAGCGGGTAGAGGCAGAGCGCCCGCGCGCCACGGTGGCTCGGTGGCAGGTGCGGGAAGACCTTCAGGGAGATGGGAACATGAGCAACGACCTCTACGGGCTGTCTCGCGTCGTCGGTGAGAAGGGTGTGCTGCCGCAGCGTGCGCGGAAGCTGGACCCCTCGCTGCCGTGCCGCGACTCGGAGGTGCTCATCGACGTGGAGAGCCTCAACATCGACGCGGCCTCCTTCAAGCAGATCAAGGGCGAGGTGGGCGGCGACCCCGCGCGCATCGGCGAGCGCATCCAGGAGATCGTCCGGGAGCGGGGGAAGATGCAGAACCCCGTCACGGGCTCGGGCGGCATGTTGATTGGCCGCGTGAAGGAGATTGGCGCCAAGCACCCGGCGAAGGGGCAGCTCCAGATTGGAGACCGCATCGCGACGCTGGTGAGCCTGACGCTGACTCCGCTGGTGATTGAAGAGGTGAAGGCCGTCCAGGTGGACATCGACCGGCTGGACATTCGAGGGCACGCGGTGCTCTTTGCCAGCGGTATCTACGCGAAGCTCCCGTCGGACATCCCGGACACGCTGGCGCTGGCGGCGCTGGACGTGTGCGGCGCGCCCGCGCTGGTGGCGCGCTACGTGCGGCCGGGCATGACGGTGGCGGTGCTGGGCGCGGGCAAGAGCGGGGCGCTGTGTCTGGCGCAGGCGCGGCGCAACCTGGAGAGCCGGGGCAAGCTCATCGCGCTGGACGTGTCCCAGGCGGCGCTCGACATGCTGTCGTCCATCGGCCTGTGTGACGTGGCGCTGAAGGTGGATGCCACCCAGGGCGTGGACGTGATGGAGGCGGTGAGCCAGGCCACGGATGGGCAGCTCTGTGACCTGGTGGTGAACTGCGCCAGCGTGGGCAACACGGAGATGGCCACCATTCTCTCGGTGAAGGATGGCGGCACGGCCATCTTCTTCTCCATGGCCACCAGCTTCACGACGGCGGCGCTCGGCGCCGAGGGCGTGGGCAAGGACGTCACCATGCTGGTGGGCAACGGCTACGTGCCCGGTCATGCCTCGCTGACGTTGGCGCTGCTGCGCACGGAGCCGGCGCTGCTCCAGCTCTTCGCCACGCGCTACGTCTGAACGAGGCTGCGGGGTGCAAGCCCGTCCAGAGAGGCTTGCTCCCCGCGCGTCAGGCCCCTGTCGCCGCATCCTCCGCGAGGCTATCGGTCGCGACGTGAGCGTCGTGTCGCACTACCTCGCGGCGGAGGACGCGCCATCGGTCTCGGGCGCCACGGGTGCCTGGGGCTCGGTCTGCGTCCGCGCCCAGTCGCCGACACTCCGGCCACTGGCATCGCGAGCCTCGGGAGAGGCGCCCTTCTCGCGGAGCTGGTCCACGACTTCCCGCCGCCCGAAGAGGGAGGCGAACATCAGCGCCGTCTGGCCCAGGCTGTTGGCCTGGTCCACGGCGCACGGCTGTTGGTTCAGCAGCGCGACGACGTCGCCGTAGCCCTTGAAGGCCGCGCCCATCAGCGCCGTGTTGCCGCGCTTGTCGCCCGCGCATGCATCCGCACCCGCCGCGAGCAGCGCCCGCACGGTGTCCAGATGGCCGTGGTACGCCGCGAGGATGAGCGGCGAGAAGCCCCGCGAGTCGCGAGCCTCCACGGGGGTTCCGGCCTTCAGCAACCCCGTGACAATCTCCGTGTCACCGACGCGCGCGGCGGCGAGCAGGTAGTTCTCCGCCTCGCTCGTGGCCAGCATCCGCCCCTGGGGCGCGGGCTCCGCGCGCAGGGACCACCAGGCGGCCGTCAGCACCGCGCACACCAGCACCAGGAGACCGAGGGCTCCGAGCAGCACCTTGCGAAACATGGTCGTCCTCCAGACGAAGTCGGATGAGAAGGCCGGGGCGGGGGAGGCCACCTCGCGGGGAGCGCGCCTTCCCTGGCCACGCCCCGGCCGTCTCTCAAGGGGGCCCGGCGACACCCTGGCGCCGAGACCCGTGTGAATCACCGCGAGCTTCAGCGCGTGGCGAGCGGGGCCACGGCGGCGCGAGCGTCATCCACCTTCACGCCCACCGCGTTGGCCAGCTTGGTGCCGTACTCCGCGTTGGCGACGTAGAAGTGGCCGACCATGCGCGCCTTCACGCGGGCGTCACGCACCTGACCCAGGTCCGCGGCCAGGTTCTTCACCAGCCGGTCCTTCGCGGCCGCGTCGAGCGCCGTGTAGAAGGCGCCCGCCTGCGAGAAGTTGTCCGTCTTCTCGATGGGCTGCTGCTGCGTGGTGCCGGACAGCGCGGCGCGCGAGAAGAGGTCGGCGGGGGACTCCTGCGACTCACGGGCGATGCTCGGCTCGTAGTTCACGTCCGACTTCGTGTTGGCGATGTTCATGCTGCCCGCCTGGTTGTTGCTGTTCACCGAGGCGCGCGAGCGGTTGACGGCGAGGGACTGGTAGTTGGCACCCACGCGGTAGCGCTGCGTGTCCGCGTAGGAGAAGAGCCGGCCCTGGAGGAGGCGGTCCTCGGACGGCTCGATGCCGGAGGGCTGTACGCCGGGGGAGAACGCGGCCTGCTCGGTCTCCTCGAAGAAGTTGTCCGGCATCTTGTTGAGGACGAACTTGCCCAGCTTGACGGAGGGCACCTTGTCCTCCGGCCAGATCTTCGTCGGGTCCAGCGGGTTGAAGCTGAAGCTGTCCAGGTCCTTGGGGTCCAACACCTGCGCGGACAGCTCCCACGCGGGGAACTTGCCCGCGCCAATGGACGCATACAGGTCCGTCGTCGCGTGCTGGTGGTCCTCGCCCGCGGTGCGCGCGGCCTCCTCGGAGGTCAGGCTCTTGACGCCCTGCTGCGAGGCCCAGTTGAACTTGACGTAGCGGTACTCACCCTTGGCGTTGACGAACTTGAACGCGTGGACGCCGTGCCCGTTCATCTGGCGGTAGTTCGCCGGGATTCCGATGTCCGAGTACACCTGTGTCAGCATGTGCGTGGACTCGGGGATGTGGGAGAAGAAGTCGAAGAAGCGGTTCGGGTCCTGCTTGTTGTTGATGGGCGACGGCTTGAGCGAGTGCACCATGTCCGGGAACTTGATGGCGTCGCGGATGAAGAAGATGGGCAGGTTGTTGCCCACCAGGTCCCAGTTGCCCTCGTCCGTGTAGAACTTGAGCGCGAAGCCGCGTGGGTCTCGCAGCGTCTCCGGCGAGCCGGACGGATGGATGACGGTGGAGAAGCGCACGAACAGGGGCGTCTTCTTCCCCTTGCTGGAGAAGACCGACGCGCGCGTCAGGTTGGAGAAGTTGCCGTAGCTCTCGAAGACGCCGTAGGCGCCCGTGCCGCGCGCGTGGACGACGCGCTCCGGGATGCGCTCGCGGTCGAACCGGGCCAGCTTCTCGATGAGGTGGAAGTCCTCCAGCAAGATGCCGCCGCGAGGGCCGGCCGTCTTGGAGCTTTGATTGGTGCCCACGGCGGCACCGGTGTCCGTGGTGAGGGGCGGCGGATTGGCCGCGAAGGCAGGACCACTGAGCAACACGGCCGACAGCAACAGGGAGCGGGTTTTCATTCGAAGTCTCCTCTCGGGGGATGAGGCGGACCGCTCCAGAGCACGCGCCGTGCCGATTCCTGGATTCCAATAAATCCAAAGGCTTGTCACGAAGCCAACAGCGCCACTCACCGGCATGTCGGTGGAAACACCGCCTGCTCGGTGCAGGGGAACATCGCTTTTTCGGTGCGTTGGCTCCAGAACCGATAATGCGGTGCGGCAGCGCGTTCGGGGTCTGCTTCGGCGCTTCCTGTAGGCGTTTGGGCGGGTAAGGTGCGCGGATGCCTGGCCCGTTCATTGACGACGCGCAGATTGCGCACGCGCGCACTCTGGCGGAAGAGATCGTCAACCCGATCTTCGACCTCATCCGCCGTAACACCACTGTATCCATCGAGCGCACCGTGTTGCGCTTCTTCGGCATTTCCGGGGCCGGCGCGCGGGGGGTTCCGCTCGCCAACCTGATGGTCGACAAGCTCAAGGCCGCCGGGGTGCTCAACCGGGGCGCCGCTTATTGGTATGGCCGGGCGCTCCAGTTGGGCGCCAAGAGCCCGCTGGAGGCCGTGGAGCGGCTGACGGCGCTGCCGACGGACAAGCTGGGTCCCCTGTCTCCGGAAGTCGAACAGAACCTCCGCGCCGAGGTGCGCGCGGAAGCCCGCTCCGCCCTGGAGGACATGAAGTCCCGCCTCGCCGCGCGCGACGCGCTCCGCCAGCAGTTCCCCATGTCGCCGGCGCCGCACAAGTACGTCATCGTGGCCACGGGCAACATCTACGACGACGTGGACCAGGCTCGGGCCGCGGCCCAGGCGGGTGCGGACGTCATCGCCGTCATCCGCTCCACCGCGCAGTCCCTGCTGGACTACGTGCCTCACGGCGCGACGACGGAGGGCTACGGCGGCACGTACGCCACCCAGGAGAACTTCCGCATCATGCGCGAGGCCCTGGATGAGGAGAGCCGCAAGCTCAAGCGCTACATCCAGCTCACCAACTACTCGTCCGGCCTGTGCATGTCGGAGATCGCCTTCTGCGCGGCCTACGAGAAGCTGGACATGCTGCTCAACGACGCGATGTACGGAATCCTCTTCCGCGACATCAACATGCGTCGCACCTTCATCGACCAGTACTTCAGCCGCCGCATCTGCGCGCTCGCCGGCATCATCATCAACACCGGCGAGGACAACTACATCACCACCGCGGACGCGTTCGACGCGGCCCACACCGTCATCGCCAGCCAGTTCATCAACGAGTGCTTCGCCAAGCGCGCGGGCCTCAAGGACTGGCAGCTGGGCATCGGCCACTCGTACGAGATCGACCCGTACCGGGACGACACGCTCCTGTTGGAGCTGTCGCAGGCGATGCTGGTGCGCCGCTGCTTCCCGGACGCGCCGCTGAAGTACATGCCGCCCACCAAGCACAAGGAGACGGACATCTTCTTCAGCCACGCGTACGACGTGATGGCGGACCTGGTGGCCATCTGGACGAAGCAGGGCATCCAGCTGCTCGGCATGATGACGGAGGCCATGCACACGCCGCTGCTCGCGGACCGCTTCGTGGCGCTCAAGTCCGCCAACTACATCCACCGCGCCGCGCGGGGCATCGACGAGGAGTTCACCGTTCGCGAGGACGGGAAGATCGCCAACCGGGCCCGCGAGGTGTTCGGCCAGGCGATGAAGCTGCTCCAGGAGTGCCGCGACGAGGGCATGGTGGCGGCCATTGGCAAGGGTCACTTCGGCGACGTGAAGCGCGAGGAGACCGGCGGCAAGGGGTTGGATGGCGTGATGGAGAAGGCTCCCGATTACTTCAACCCGTTCCTGGAAATCCTGGAGGCAACATGATGCTCGGTACCATCCTGACCGTGGTGATGGCCGCGGGCGGCTCGGCGGACTCGCTGGCGCAGTTCCAGGTGAAGAACGTGGGCGTGCAGGTGCCCGCCGCGTGGAACCGCTCCGTCGAGGACGGGACGACCAAGTTCACCGCGCCCAGCGGCGATGCGTACTTCCTGGTGGACGTGGGCTCGGTGCAGACGGCGGGCATGAAGGCCCAGGTCTGCGTGGACAAGATTGTCGCCGGCATCGGCGGGGCCAACTGGGAGCGCCTCAAGGTGGGCGGGCAGCCGGCGGCCAAGCGGCTGGACTCGGACAATTCGACGAACGGCGGGGTGGTGGACACGGTGACGTACGTCGGGTGCGATGGGCGCACGACGTGGTCGGTCGTCTTCCACCTGGAGCAGCGCAAGAAGGAGCGCTTCGCCGCGCTCGCCGACAAGGTGGGCACCAGCGTGAAGATTCAGCGGGCCGGGGGGAAATGATCCGATGGTGAAGCCCAGCAAGCAGATCATCCGTCCCTACGGAGACCGTCGGGACGACGGCGTGGTGCAGCTGTCGTTCACCCTGCCGGTGCCCCTGTCGGAGAAGGCCAAGGAGGCCGCCGCCGTCTTCACGAAGAAGATGGGGTTCTCCGACGTCAAGGTCGCCGCCGCCGAGCGCGCCGCCGACAATTACACGTTCTTCATCGTGTACGCCCGCTCGGGCATGTACCTGGACTACGCCGAAATCGACGTGCCGGAAGTCGTCGTGAAGAAGATGTCCTTCGACGACCTCAACGCCTTCATCAAGGAGAAGGTCGGCCGTCGCATCGTCGTGTTCGGCGCGTGCACGGGAACGGACACTCACACGGTGGGAATCGACGCCATCCTGAACATGAAGGGCTACGCGGGCGACTACGGCCTGGAGCGCTACCCCGGGTTCGAGGCGTTCAACCTGGGCAGCCAGGTGCCCAACGAGGACCTCATCAAGAAGGCGATGGCGAAGAAGGCCGACGCCATCCTGGTGAGCCAGGTCGTCACGCAGCGCGACGTGCACAAGGACAACTCGCGGCAGTTCATCGACGCGGCGAAGGCCGCGGGCATCCACGGCAAGGTGCAACTGCTCCTGGGTGGCCCGCGCGTGGACCACAAGCTGGCGCTGGAGCTGGGCTTCGACGCCGGCTTCGGGCCGGGCACCAAGCCGTCCGACGTGGCCAATTACATCGTCCATGCGCTCCTGAAGAAGGAAGGCAAGGAGCCCAAGGACGCGCACTACCAGGGAGAGCCGACGTGAGCACTGGGACGAAGGCCATCATCCGCCTGCGCATGAGCAGCCACGACGCGCACTACGGCGGCAACCTGGTGGACGGCGCGCGCATGCTGGGCCTGTTCGGCGACGTGGCCACGGAGCTGTGCATCCGGGCGGACGGCGACGAGGGCCTGTTCCGCGCATACGACTCGGTGGAGTTCCTGGCGCCGGTGTACGCGGGAGACTTCATCGAGGCGGAGGGCGAAATCATCAGTGCGGGCAACACGTCGCGGAAGATGCGCTTCGAGGCCCGCAAGGTCATCCGGCCTCGCACGGATGTGAATGATTCGGCGGCGGACCTGTTGCCGGAGCCTGTCGTGGTGTGCCGTGCTTCGGGCACCTGCGTGGTTCCCAAGGACAAGCAGCGAGGCCAGCGATGAGCACTCCCATGGTCATCACCGCGGCGATGGTGGGCGCGGAGACGACGCGCGAGCAGACGCCGCACCTGCCCATCACCGCCGAGGAGATCGCCGAGGACGCCTTGCGCTGTCGCGAGGCCGGCGCGGCGATGGTGCACCTGCACGTGCGCACCGCGGACGGCAAACCGTCCCAGGACGCGGAGCTGTTCCGGGCCGCCATCCGGGCCATCCGCAAGCGCACCGACGTGCTCATCCAGACGTCCACCGGAGGCGCGGTGGGCATGACGGTGGACCAGCGCTGTGGCCCGCTGACGCTCACGGGAGAGGACAGGCCGGACATGGCCACGCTCACCACGGGCACGGTGAACTTCGGCGAAGAGGTGTTCTGGAACCCGCGCCCGCTGGTGCGGGACATCGCCAAGAGAATCAAGGCGCTGGGCCTCCGGCCGGAGCTGGAGTGCTTCGACGTGGGCATGCTCGACGAGGCCCGCTATCTGGCGAAGGAGGGCCTGGTGGACCTGCCGGCGCACTTCGACTTCGTGCTCGGCGTGCCGGGCACGCTGCAGGCGCGGCCGGAGGTGCTGGACTTCATGATTGCCTCGCTGCCGGAGGGGAGCACCTGGACGGTGGCCGCGGTGGGCCGTCACCAGCTTCCCTTCGTGGACGAGGCGGCGAAGCGAGGCGGCAACGCGCGGGTGGGCCTGGAGGACAACATCTACGTGTCCAAGGGCGTGCTCGCGAAGGGCAACTGGGAGCTGGTGGCCGAGGCCGCCAAACGCGCCCGGGCCCATGGCCGCGAGCCCGCGACGCCAGAGCAGGCGCGCAAGCTTCTGCGCCTGAGCTGATGAACTCCCGCCGACGCGCCTTCCTCGCGTCGGCGGTTTTCTTTTCCATGTCAGCAACCGCGGGCCTTTTGCGTCGGCAGCAGCCGGACGCCACCCGTCTGTCCGGATTCCGGCGCGACAGGGCCCCATGTCTTCCGAGGAGCCATCTGAATGGACACGGAGCTGAGGGGCAAAGGCGTCCTGGTGACGGGCGGCGCGGGCGGTATTGGCATCGCGCTGGTCCGAGCGTTCTCCGACGAAGGCGCGAAGGTGGCGGTGCACTACCGCTCTCGCGAGGCGCAGGCGCGAAAGCTCGCCAGTGAGGTGGGCGGCGCGGCGGTGGGCGCGGACCTGACGGTGGAGGCGGAGGTGGATGCCCTCGTGCCCGCGTCGGTGGCCGCGCTGGGCCGGCTGGACGTGCTGGTGTGCAACGCGGGTGTGTGGCCCGCCCCGGATGAGCCCGTCTGGGAGATGTCGTTGGCGCGCTGGCGCCGCACGCTGGCGGAGAACCTGGACAGCGTCTTCCTGTGCTGCCGCGCGTTCCTCCGGCACGTGTCCACCACGGGCGTGGGCAACATCGTCATCGTCAGCTCCACGGCGGGTCTGTTCGGCGAGGCCGGGCACGCCGACTACGCGGCGGCGAAGGGCGCGCTCGCGAGCGGCTTCGTGCGCAGCCTGAAGAACGAGCTGGGTCGCATCGCCCCGCTGGGGCGCGTCAACGTGGTCTGCCCCGGCTGGACGGAGGTGGACCGCAACCGCGCCAAGCTGGAGGCCGAGGGTTTCGTGAAGCGGGTGACGCGCACCATGCCGTTGCGCAAGGTGGGCCAGCCCGAGGATGTCGCGCGCGTCGTGGTGACGCTCGCATCGGATCGCATCTCCGGCCATGTGACGGGTGAGGTCATCACCGTGGCGGGAGGCATGGAAGGAAGGGTGCTGCATGACGACTGAGTCCGTGGACGTGCGGAAGTACAATCGCGAGGCGTGGGACCGGCAGGTGGCCGCGGGAGACCGGTGGACGGTACCGGTGACGCCAGAGGTCATCGCCGCGGCGAAGCGAGGGGAGTGGAGCATCGTCCTCACCCCGACAAAGCCCGTGCCGCGCGAGTGGTTCGGTGATGTCACCGGCAAGCGGGTGCTGTGTCTGGCGGGCGCGGGCGGACAACAAGCGCCAGTGCTCGCGGCGGCGGGCGCGCGGGTGACGGTGTTGGACAACTCGCCCGCGCAGCTCGGTCAGGACCGCAAGGTGGCGGAGCGGGAGGGCCTGGAGCTGCGGCTGGTGGAGGGGGACATGAAGGACCTGTCCGCATTCGAGGACGGAAGCTTCGACCTCATCTTCCACCCGTGCTCCAACGCCTTCGTGGACGACGTGCGGCCCGTCTGGCGCGAGGCCTTCCGTGTGCTGCGTCCGGGCGGCGCGCTCCTGTCGGGCTTCAGCAACCCGGTCATCTTCCTGTTCGACCCGGACCTCCAGGAGCAGGGGGTGATGCAACTCAAGTACAAGATGCCGTACTCGGACTTCACCAGCCTCACGGATGCCGAGCGCAGCAGGTACACCGACAAGGGTGAGCCCCTCTGCGTGGGGCACTCGCTCCAGGACCAGATGGGCGGACAGCTCGACGCGGGCTTCCTCCTCGCTGGCTTCTTCGAGGACCGGCACGTCGCGGGCGACAAACTCTCCGAATACTTCGAGGGTTTCATCGCCACCCGCGCGGTGAAACCCGGCGCGCCCTGAGCACCCGAGCCTTCGCGACACAAAAGTGGGTTGCGCTGAGGGTCTGAAAAGACTCCCATGCGGGTTGTCCTGGAATCCCCAGGACTTCCCGCAAGGAGCGCAAATGCGTACACCCTGGCGTATCTCCTCGTTCTGTTTCGTGAGCCTCGCGCTGCTGGGCGCGGGTTGTGAGCCGGCGCCGTCGCCGGTGTCGTCCGAGTCAGGCGCGGTGTTGGAGCAGAAGAAGGACCGCGCGGTGGGTGACGTGAAGTTGTTCTGCGAAATCCCGCAGGACGGCAGCTACTTCGAGCTGAAGCAGACGGCGACGGGCTACGAGGGCGTGGTGGCGACGCAGGTCTATGACCCGTGGGACTGCCGCTGCATCTACCTGAAGCGCGAGGTGGTGGGGCAGTACACGTCCTGCCAGTTCGCCCCGTCGGACCCGCGCATCGTGAGCTGCTGGCGCCGCGAGCCCAATGGGACGATTGGGAAGATGGGCATGTTCTCCACGAAGGTGACGCGGCAGTCGCTCGTCATCGGTGGACCCACCCAGGAGGTGTCGGACCAGCTCCTGGATATCGGCGTCGTCAACCAGGACCCGGGCCAGACGCCGCGGCGCGACTTCTCCTACGCGCTCAATGACTGCACGGCGGGCTAGCGAGCACGAAGGGGGAGGGGAGGTGCTCCAGCCCGGTGCCGGAGCGTGGATTTAACCTTCTCCTCCGCGCGGGGTTCTTCCAGGCAACGAGGACGCGAGCGGGAGTGCCGCTCGCGTCCAGTTCAACCCACTGGAGAGCCTCACCATGCGTCAGAGTTTCCTGCTGCGTTCCCTTGTCACGGCTTCGCTCCTGTTCTCCGTTCCGGTGCTCGCGGAGGACACCGCGCCCGCGCCGCAATGCAAGGAGGGCCACCACGGGCGGCATGGCCACAAGGGCATGAAGGGAGAGCGGAAGCTCGCCCGGATGGAGCACCGCTTGGACCGCGCGGTGTCCGAAGGTCGCCTCACCCAGTCGCAGGCGGACCAGTTCAAGACGGAGGCCCGCCAGTTGCGAGAGGAGCTGAAGGCCCAGCGTGACGCGGCCGGCGGTCAGCTCTCCGAGGACCAGCGCCTCCAGGCGCGTGAGCGCGTCCGTGCCTTGCGCGAGAAGGTGAAGTCCGCCGTGCAGGCCACCGCGCCCACGAAGACCTGAGTCAGAAAGGCAGCGGGTTCCCATGGAGCGTGAGGCCTTCCCAAGACAGGCCAGACGCTGACCCCGGCGGGCCGTGCCGCACCCGCCTCCCGCCGTCATCACGGAACCCGCGGTTCCAAGATGGAGATCGTGGTGGAGGCCGCCTGAAGATTCTCGACGAGCGCAGAGGGGCCCTGGAAGCAAGCGGCCTCGCCGACGACGCGCACGCGCGGCGTGACGGACCTTGGGGAATCGCGCAGACTCGTGGCACGAGGTCTCGCATGCGACTGGTGGTGTCCCTGGTGGTGTTCGTGTCGCTCGTCGGATGCGGTGCGCACTCGTCGCGCGCGTTCCTCGGCGACGCCGCGGCTCCTGCTCCCTCTCGAACTCCCGTGGACGACGCGGAGTTGCTCCGGGTCCAGGCCCGCGCCCGCTACATCGTCGAGGCGGAGCGTGCCGCCATTCGCGCCACGGACGTGCTGATGGAGAGCAAGGACGTGGACCTGAGTCCCGCCCGGATGCAGATGCACGTCACCCTGCCTCACGAGGGCGCGTGGTACGGCCTCTTCGGCCGGGTGGACGACGCGGGGACCTTCATCCCGGCCTACGCGTTGAAGGCGCCGCACGAGGAGCCCGAATGGATGGAACTCATCCCCGTGGACACGCTTCCCGTCGACTTCAGTCCCGTGGCTCGGGCCGTGAAGACGGCGAAGCAGATCACCGTGGAGACCTTCGGGCGAACCAGCGTCAACCCGGTGGTCGTCCGGGAGGCGTCGGGCGACATCACCGTGTACACGCTGCAGGGCACGCGAGATCCGAAGCGCTTCTTCTACGGGGGTGACTTCCGGTTCCGCTTCGCTCCGGATGGCAGGACGCTGCGCGAGCAGGTGAAGCTGCACCCGAGCGTCATCGCGGTCGACGTCGCGCCCATCACCGAGGATGCCTCGCGGATGGATGCCCACCTGCACCAGCACTTCAAGGGGCCGCTGGAGACGGAGCTGGCCCTGCTGATGCTCTATCCGGAGCTGACCTCGCTGGCGGTGGGCCACGTGGACACGGCGGTGACCTACGTCCTGTTCCCGGATGGCAGCATCAGCGTCGTCACCGAGGACAATCCCGCGACGAGGCGAGACCTGCTGTCGGATGGCACCTTCGCGCCCGCGCCCGATGCGGCGAAGCCTCCGGAGCCGGAGGCCTCCCACGAGCAGGCGCCGTGAGCCTCAGTCGCGCAGCCGCTCGGCCCACGTGAAGTACACGGTCCGCGCCTCCACGAAGGGGTCCCTGAACAAGGCGCGGACTTCCGCCTTCGCCAGGCGCCCCTCGTCGAACGCGCGGTAGAGCCTGTCTCCGAGCAGGTAGCCCAGTGCGTGGCTGACGCCATGGAACAGGCGGTCCTTGCGCAGGGGCAGCAGCTTCACCGCCTCCTCGGGCGCCTCCAGCTCCGCGGCCTTGTGCGCCAGCACGAAGGCGGAGACCTGCCGCTCGACGCCTCGGCTCTCGCCGAAACGCTTCGCCCACTCGGCCAGCCCCAGACACGTGCGTCGCGGGTTCACCAGTCGGGAGCCGAAGAACCCCAGCGCCTCTTCCATGCACCGCGCGTAGAACGCGTCGGACGCCGTGCGAGGCGCCTCCATCGCGCTGCCCACCGCGCAGTGCCGCACGAAGTGCGCGGCTTCTTCCGCCGCGTGGTTCAAGGACAGCGAGGCAAGATAGGCCGTCCGCGCTCGGGGGATATAGCTGCTCTCCCGAGACAGGATGTGGCGGCGCAACTGGGACAGCTCCGCCTGCGTGAAGCGCCCGCGCCGCTGGATGCGCGCCAGCACGTCTCCGTCCGCCACCGTGGCGACTTCCACCGACTCCAGCGCGCGCACCACCGGCACACCCGCGAGCCGGCCGATGAGCGCCGCCATCTCCCGGAAGCGCTCCGAGGCGCCCCGGTCCATCAACGGTGAGTCTCCGGCCTCTGCTTCCAGGTAATCCAGGAAGCTTTGCTGGCAGACGACAGGGGAGGCGTTGAGCAGGCACACGGTGTCGTCCGCCAGCTCCACCGCCTCGGCCACGCCCATGCGCCCGTCGCGGGCCAGCCGCCACCAGACGCCTTCCGCGTTCTGGTAGACGACGAGGCCTCGTCGCGTGTCGTCACCGAGCGCGCGCTCCACCTGCGTGGGCAGGTGACACGGCGCCACGTGGTACTGGCCCACCAGGACGAGGACGAGCGGACGGTCCTCGGCTCGGGCGACCCGCGCGATGCGCTCCGCGGCGTAGGCATCCCTCAGCGCGAGCGAGCGTTCACCCTGGGCGCGCCGGTCGATGCCCACGACTTCCAGGCGGTGGCGCCGGGCGAAGGCGAGCAGCGTGCGCAGCGTGGTGCCCGGGCCGAAGCCCGCACCCTCCGTTTCACCGCCCAGCCGCGCCAGGAGGGAGCGCTCCGAGAGACGTCCCGTGCGCCAGGCATCGAGCGAGGCCTGGTGTCGGCCCTCGATGCACTCGAGGGCCAGGACGACGCGGCGACCCGAGGTGAGCGCGCGTTCGACGAGCTCCAGGTAGGTCTGCTGCGCCAACGGCAGCGTGTGGTAGTCGCCCACGTACACCACGTCCGAGGCGCGCACGCGCTGGTGCACCTCGGTCAGCGGCAGGACGCGCCGATAGCTGGCGGTACGCCGCCGGTAGCGGGCCTCGTAGGAGCGGAAGGCATCTGTCTGCCCGTCCACCACGCGGGCGATTTGTGCCCGCTGACGACGGAAGAGGGCAAGGTGCAGGGCGAGCGAGTCGCGCATGGAGTGCGGCGATCCCTCGCACGGCCCTGAAGGCCCGGCAAAAAATCAGCGGCGAGTGGCCCGGGGGCTCCCTTCCTTGACTCGGGGATCGGGGCAATGGACCATCCCCCTCAGCTTGAAGAACACACTCGCGCGCGCGACCCTCCTCAGCTTCGTGCTCTTCCTGGCGGTACCTGTCCGTGCCGAGGAGCCTTCTCTTCTTCACTCCGCACCGACCCGCGCCGAGCCCAAGCTGCCTCTGCGGCTGGACGGTACGCTCGTGGAAGGCGGTCGCATCCTGGAGATGTACGTCCGCTACCGCGGCCCGGGCGAGCCGTTCGCCCGCGTGCTGATGGAGCGCCAGTACGGCGACCTCTATCGCGGCGTCATCCCCGCCGAGCACATGGTGCCGCCGGGCGTCGAGTACTACGTCGAGGGCCTCACCGCCGACGGTGAGCGCATCCCCATCTTCCAGACGGCCGCGCGGCCCGCGCGCGTGTTCGTGGCGGGCGACGTGTCCGCGACCGCGAGCCGGCCCGCGACGCCGGAGCCGGCGCCTTCCAACTCCGCCGACGAGCGACCGTCCACCCGGACGCCACCTCCCGAGCGCACCCGGACGCCGCCGCCCACGAGCAGCACCTCCGACGACGATTCGATGGCGGCCCTCACCGCGGACCTGCCCTCCGATGTTCCGCCGCCGAAGGCGTCGTCGCGGGACACCCGCACCCCCTCGACGTCGCGCGAGCCTCCGCCTCCGACGCGAGGAAGCGCGACCACCTCACGCGAGCCCACTCGAGGGACGCGAGAAGCGCCCCCGCGTGAGTCGGGGACCTCCCGCGACGCGACCGCCCGCGAGGCTGGAACCTCACGTGACGCGCCCACGCGAGAGGCTGGCACTTCACGCGACGCACCCATTCGTGAGCCCGTGGCCTCGCGTGACTCCTCCCGGGAGTCCTCGACGCGCGACACGTCATCCTCGCGAGAGTCCTCCTCGCCGCGCGAGAGCGCGGTCGTCGTGCCGCCGCGCTCGGAGCTGGAAGAGGACATGGCCCTCTACAGCGCCGAGGACACCCTGGCCCTGGCCACGCGCCACGAGGAGAAGGTCCGCAAGGTGCCCGCCATCGCCGCCTCGTTCGGCCGCGAGCAGATCAGCGCGCTGGGTGCCCGCACCGTCGCCGACGTGCTGGACGTGGTGCCCGGGCTCACCATCAGCCGCGACGTGCAGGGCTTCCATCGCACGGCGGTGCGCGGCCTGCGCAATGACGCCGAGGTGCTGTTCCTGCTCAACGGCCATCGCCTCAACAACTTCTTCGACGGCAAGGCGCTGATGAACCTGCCGGTGGAGAACCTGGAGCGCATCGAGGTCATCCGCGGTCCGGGCTCCGCCCTCTACGGCGCGGGAGCCTTCCTGGGCGTGGTGAACATCGTCACCGACACCTCGGATGGTGTGCGCACGGCCGTCTCCGCCGGAGGCTTCCCGGAGAAGGATGACCGTCTGGCCATCACCGTCAACGGGCATGCGTCGGCGGGAGAGACCTTCGGCGACCTGCGCCTCTTCGCGGACGCGGACGTGTGGAACCAGACGGGTGACTCGAACGTCATCGAGCACGACGGCCTGGATGACGAGTCCACCTCCCAGGGGCTTCGCGCGGTGGAAGACCCCGCGGGCAAGACGCGGGATGACCGCTTCCTCCTCAACCTGGGCGGTGGCGCCACCTACGCCATGGGAGACGCGGGGCGCCTGGGGGCCTCGGTGCGCTTCCTCACCGAGAACCGCACCGCCCTGATGGGCCTCTTCGACACCGTGGGCGAGGACTCCGAGCTGAAGTGGAACGTCCTCATGGCGGACCTCCAATGGGAGCGCGCCATCGGGTCCTCGGTGCTGCTGCGCGCGCGGGCCGGGTTCGACCAGCAGTCCACCGACCGCCTCTTCCAGATCACCCCCCTGAACTTCCGCACGGGCCCGGACGCCAACCAGCTCTTCGACAAGGGCCTGCGGGAGCGCACGCGCATCTCCGTGCGTTCGATCACCGGCGGAGTGGACGCGGACATCTCCCTGTCCGCCAACAACCGGCTGTCGCTGGGCGCGGTGGTGGAGCAGCAGTCGCTGGGCGACTACGACTACGAGACCAACTACACGCTGGACGCGCGCGTGCGCCCGGAAGGCTTCACCGCGCCCGAGGGCCTCACGGACCTGCTGGGCCTCGCGGATGGCGCCGCGTCACGCCGGCTCATCGTGGGCTTCTTCGCGCAGGACCAGTGGACCGTCATCACCCCCCTGACGCTCACGTTCGGCGTGCGCGTGGACGCCACGCAACTGCCCACCGTGGACGGCTCCGGCACCATCACCGGCACCAGCTTCGTGCCCAGCATCAACCCCCGCGTGGGCCTGGTGTTCTCCGCCACGGACGCCCTGGTGCTCAAGGCCCTGTACGGCCGAGCGTTCCGCGCGCCCACGCTCCAGGAGCTCGTGGAGCGCATCCCGGACACGACCTACAACCAGGGCCGCTTCGAGGGAAACCCGCGCCTGCAGCCCTCCACGGTGGACACCTTCGAACTGGGCGCCGACCTCATCCAGTCCGCCGGAGAGGCCCGCGTGCGGCTGCGCGCCAACGCGTACCTGGAGCTCTTCGACTCGCCCATCATCCCGGTGGACACGTCCGGCAACATCGTCCCGCTGCGCAACCGCGAGCTGGGCGTGCGCGTGTACGGCATCGAGGGTGAGGCTCGCCTGGAGGCCTCCAAGCGCGCCAACGCCTGGTTCAACGCGAGCATCTCCCGCGCGCAGGACATGGAGCTGCCCTCGCAGTCGCGCCTGCTCACGGATACGCCGCAGGCCCGCTTCAACGCGGGCGTGTCCATGCCCATTGGCGCGTGGGTGAACTTCGACGTGGTGGTGCGCACGGGCGCGGAGCGACGCAACAACAGCCGCTCCGTGCTGGAGCTGGTCCGCCGCTACAAGATTCCCGCCTACAGCCTCATCACCGCGCAGATTCGCAGCGAGCCCATCGCCGACATCTGGGAGGTGTCGCTGGTGGCGCACAACGTCTTCGACCATGACCTTCGCGACGATGTTCCCCGCCCGGACCGCGTCACCGGGAGCCTCCCTCGCGAGGGCATGTCCGGCTACCTCACCGTGAGGGCCCACTTCTGATGCCGCTCCCCAAGTCCATCATCGCCGCGCTCGCGTGCGCCCTGGCGTCGCCTCTCGCCGGGTGCATCTCCTACAACGACTCGTGCCAGCCGCTCGTCGCGGACCCGGATGCCGTCGTCGGCTACCTGGGCCAGGACGTCCAGCTCGACAAGCCCTTCACCCGGCATGACAACAACGCGCTGGCGCAGTTGGTCGCCGATGCGTTCCTTCATGCCGAGGACGGCTCGGTGCGGCCCGCCGTACTGGGCGTCGTCAACGGCGGCTCGCTGCGCGCGGAGGGCCTCTGCTACACGCGCATGGCGCTGCGCAAGGGACCGCTCACCGACGGCGTACTCCACGAGGTCATCCTCTTCGAGAACCTCATCGTCACCGTGGACCTCACCGAGCGCGAGGTCGTGGGGATGATGGAGAACAGCGTGGGCGCCCTGTACGTGGAGGGACAGCTCATCGCCTCGCCCTCCGGCGCCTTCCTCCACGTGTCCGCGGGGACGTCGGTTCGCGTGGACTGCTCACGCCCCAAGGGCGAGCGGGTGCGGGCGCTGACAGTGGGGGGGCAGCAGATTCCGCTGCCGCCTCGCGACGACGCGAGCATCCGCTATCGCGTGGCCATGCCCAGCTTCCTGCTCGAGGGGGGCGACGGCTACGGCACGGTGTTCGGCAATGCCGGTCAGGACCCTGACCGGAACCCGGTGCAGGCGCGAAAGCTGGGCGGCACCGACGCGAACATCGCCTCGGCGTACATGCGGGAGAAGTACCCCACGCCCGTCCAGGCGCTCTCCGAGGAGCCTCGCGTCGTCTTCGAGAACTGCGCGCTGCCCGCGAGGCCCGCCGGCGGGTGAGTGCCGGTGGGCCGCTCGCGGGGCCCTTCAGGACTTGGGCTCGTCCGGGTTCGGAGCGGCCGCCACCATGCTCGGTGGGGTCGCGGGCGCCGCCGCCGCCGGGCTCGCCACGACAGGGGCGGGACGCGGTGGAGGAGGCGAGCTGAGCACGTCGTTGACCGACGGCATTCTCCGAATCTCCGCACGCGCGACCTTCCACGCCTGCTGGACAATCCAGGAGAGCGAGCGGTCCTGCCTCGTCGCCTCGCGCTGGATTTCCTCCAGCATGTCCTCGGGGAAGTAGAGGCTTTGTTTGCGGTGGTCGGTGGTGGCCATGCCTGCGCTACTCCTCGCGCGGGTCCTGGCGCTCGTCGCCAGTCACGTCGTTGACGGCGGGGAACGACTTGATGCGCTCGCGGGCGATCTTCCACGCCTGCTGGACAACCCAGGAGAGGGAGCGGTCCTGTCGATTCGCTTCCTCCTGAATCTCCTTCAGCATCTCCTCGGGGAAGTACAGCGACTGCTTGCGCTTGTCGGTGCCTGCCATACTTGAGTCTCCGGGGCGGATTCGAGGTGACGACCTGAACACACCGGGGCCGTTATCCGACAGACGCCCAAGAGGGTCAACGGTTTCGGAGGACTCATTCCGCGCTCGCTGGGTCCTCGCCCGGGCACGTTCAGTCAAGCCTGACGTATCCAACTGTGCGCGAAAAAGGAAACGCCCCGGCCCTCGCGATAGGAGGACCGGGGCGTCTCGGAAAGAGGGACCGCCGGGAGTGGATCTCCCAGCGGACCCGTGGGCCCAGAGGGGGAGGGGGGGGACCCCTAGGCCCAACACCTTGAAAATTCGACCGTCCCCTCAACAACTCCGGGGGCCGCGCATATTTCCTCTTCCGAGTCCGCGCCCATCCGGTGTGACGATCATAAGAACCAGCCCCCCTGCCTTCAACCGCACGCGCCTCTGTAACCCTGTTACCCGACACTCCATTCCCCCTGTCAGATGTCACGCACTGGACCCACGACACGTTTGCTGACGACGACGCTGCTCGATGCGTACGCGCGCCTCGGGTTGGAGGGCCGCTCCGTGCTGTGCGCCGTCTCTGGAGGCGCGGATTCGGTGGCCCTGCTCGTCGGCACGGCGAGCGTGCGAGAGCGCCTGGGGCTGCGCGTGGAAGTCGCCACGGTGGACCATGGCCTGCGCCCCGAGTCCCGAGCGGAGACGCGGGCCGTGGCGTCGCTCGCCGCGAGGCTGGGGCTGGAGTGTCATGTCCGCGAACTGGCGCTGAAGTCTGGAGCGGGAGTGGAGGCGCGCGCGAGGCATGCGCGGTACGCGGCGCTGGAGGAGGTGCGGCTCGCGCGAGGGTTGTCGGTGGTGGCGACAGCCCACTCGGCCACCGACCAGGCGGAGACGCTGCTGATGCGGCTGGCCCGGGGGACGTCCTCGCGA
This sequence comes from Myxococcus sp. CA033, assembly GCF_013336625.1. Taxonomy (NCBI): domain Bacteria; kingdom Pseudomonadati; phylum Myxococcota; class Myxococcia; order Myxococcales; family Myxococcaceae; genus Myxococcus; species Myxococcus sp. CA033. The sequence goes on from NZ_JABUMU010000033.1 coordinate 39,782, forward strand.
GGCGCGGTGGGCATCCACGAAGCGCGTCCCGGGCTCGTCCGGCCGCTCTTGGAGCGCACGCGCGAGGAGCTGGTGAACTTTCTGGCCGAGCAGGGCGTCGAGTATTGGACAGATGCGATGAACGCCGACCCGGCCTTCTTCCGGGTGCGGGTCCGAACGGACGCCTTGCCCGCGCTCAGCCGGGCGGCCGGCTTCCGGGTGGACGCGCGGCTGGCCTCATTCGCGCGGCTGGCCGCGGAGGACGAAGCGCTGCTGAGCGAGTTGGCGGACGCGGCCTGGCACCGCGTGCGGCTGTCGGAGGGAGGATTGGATGCGGTGGCGGTGCGCGCGCTGGAACCTCCTCTGCGGCGCAGGGTGCTCGCCCGGCTGCTGGCCGAGCATGACGTGGTGACGGATGCGGGGACGGTGGAGCGCGTGCTGCGCGCTGTGGAGCAGGGCGGCTCCGCGCCGGTGGGGCGCGGCTCGAGGGTGCGAGCGACGGGAGGGCGGGTGCGCTGCGTGCCTCAGGTCGCCGGCGCGCGAGCCTCGCCGACGCTGTGTCTGGAGGGGGCGGGAGCCACGGGCGTGCTGGAGGGGACGGGGTGGGCGTTCCGCGTGGCGGACCACGCACCTCCCGAGGGAGTGCATGGGCTGGCGCTGGCGGGGGATGTGAACTGGCCGCTCACCGTGCGGACACGCAAGCCGGGGGACAAGGTCCGGATGAGCGCGGGACAACGCCGGCTTCAAGATGTGTTGGTGGATCTTCGAGTGCCCGCGGAGTCGAGAGATTCGCGGCCGGTGGTGCTGGACGCCTCGGGCACAGTGGTGTGGCTTCCGGGACTCTGGATGCCTCCGCCCGGCAGGGCGGATGTTTCCGGACACTACCTGTGGGCGACACCCCCGGGTCCGAGCATTCAGCGGACCCCTTCGTTATAGAGTGGAATGAGAGTTGTCGGGGGTTGGTCGCGGCCCCTAAATAGTTGAGGGCGTTTTGCTGTTGCTGATACGGTCCGACGACAGGGGAGCTCGCCTGGTGTCGGGCAAACGACTGAAAAGGCTGGGTTTCTCCCGGCGCGGCCCTCATCCCGCCGAGTACCGAAAGGGCAGCTGACACGTGCGTTCGACTTACAAGACCATCGGGCTCTGGGTCATCCTGATCGTCCTCTTCGTCGCCTTCTACAACTTCTTCTCCCAGGGCAACGACCAGGTCCAGGAGCCCTCCTTCACCCAGCTTCTGACGAAGGTGGAGGAGAAGAAGGTCAAGGAAGTGGCGGTCAAGGGCAACACCTACTCCGGCAAGTTCGTCGACACGAGCGAGAAGTTCCGCACGACGGGCCCCGCGCCGGACGCGGCCATGCTGAACCAGCTCCGCAACAACGGAGTGGACGTCAAGTATGAGCGGGAGGAGCAGAACAGCCTCTGGCTGACCATCCTTGGTCAGTGGATGCCTGTCGTCTTCCTGTTCCTCTTCTTCATCTTCTTCATGCGCCAGCTCCAGGGGGGCAGCGGCAAGGCGATGACCTTCGGGAAGTCGAAGGCCAAGCTCCTGAGCGAGAGCCACAACAAGGTCACCTTCGCGGATGTGGCCGGTGTGGACGAGTGCAAGGAAGAGCTGGAGGAGATCGTCGCCTTCCTGAAGGACCCCAAGAAGTTCACCAAGCTGGGCGGTCGCATCCCGAAGGGCGTGCTGATGATGGGCCCCCCGGGAACGGGCAAGACGCTGCTCGCGCGGGCCGTGGCCGGCGAGGCGGGCGTGCCGTTCTTCTCCATCTCCGGCTCGGACTTCGTGGAGATGTTCGTGGGCGTCGGCGCCAGCCGAGTCCGCGACTTGTTCGAGCAGGGCAAGAAGAACGCCCCCTGCATCATCTTCATCGACGAAATCGATGCCGTGGGTCGTCACCGTGGCGCCGGTCTGGGCGGTGGGCACGACGAGCGTGAGCAGACGCTCAACCAGCTCCTCGTGGAGATGGACGGCTTCGAGTCCAACGACGGCGTCATCCTGATTGCCGCGACGAACCGTCCGGACGTGTTGGATCCCGCGCTGCAGCGTCCGGGTCGCTTCGACCGCCGCATCGTGGTTCCGCGTCCCGACCTGAAGGGCCGCCTGGGCGTGCTGAAGGTGCACACCCGCCGCGTGCCGCTGGCTCCGGAAGTGGACCTGGAGGTCATCGCTCGCGGTACGCCGGGCATGACGGGCGCGGACCTGGAGAACCTGGTGAACGAGTCGGCGCTGATGGCCGCGCGGCAGAACAAGGAGCGCGTGGACCTGAGCGACTTCGAGGCCGCCAAGGACAAGGTCTTCATGGGCCCGGAGCGCCGGTCGATGATCATGACCGAGAAGGAGAAGAAGAACACCGCGGTGCATGAGGCGGGGCACGCGCTGCTCGCCAAGCTGCTGCCGGGGTGCGACCCGCTCCACAAGGTCACCATCATCCCGCGCGGTCAGGCCCTCGGCGTCACCTGGAGCCTTCCCACCGAGGACAAGGTCAACGGGTACAAGAAGCAGATGCTGGACCAGATCGCCATGGCCATGGGTGGCCGCATCGCCGAGGAGCTGCTCTTCAACGAGATGAGCAGCGGCGCGGCGAACGACATCGAGCGGGCCACCGAGACGGCGCGCGCCATGGTGTGCCGCTGGGGCATGAGCGAGAAGCTGGGGCCCCTGGCGTTCGGCAAGAGTGACGGCGAGGTGTTCCTGGGCCGCGACTTCAACTCGTCCAAGGACTACTCCGAGGACACCGCGCGGGAGATCGACTCCGAGGTTCGCGCCATCGTGGTGGGCTGCTACGAGCGCGGCAAGGGCCTGCTGACGGCGAACCTGGACGCGCTCCACCGCGTCTCCGACGCCCTGGTGGAGTACGAGACGCTGGACGCCGAGGACGTGAACATCCTCCTGCAGGGTGGTCAGCTCACCCGTGAGCGCCCGCCCCCGCGCGTGAATGCGCCCCCGAAGGCGACGGAGAAGAAGGACAAGCGGAAGATCCTCGACGCCCTGGATGGGCTGCCGAAGATGGAGCCGAACAAGGCGTAGTCTCGACGCTGTCCGAAGTGACGAAGGCCCTTCCCGCTGTCGGGGAGGGCCTTCTGCTTTGCGGGCCGCGCTCGGGTTTGCTTCCAGCGGCCAGGCGCGTGGCTCACGGGGTAGGGTGGCGCGGTGCCCTGGAGTCACTTCCCATGATTCGTGCCCGCCCCATCAGCGCCGACCGCGCAGAGGACCTGACGCTGGCCTTCCGGCGCATGGGCCTGCCCACGCCCGCGCGCGAGTACCTGCTGGAGAAGCTGCCGCACGCGCAGCTCCTGCTCACCGGCCTGACGAGGGACGTGGGCAGCTTCCTCCACTCGCTCCCCGAGCGGGCCCTCGTGCCTGGCCGCGAGGAGCATCCTTCGTGGGTCTCCGGTGACGTGCGCTCACGTCCCGGCGTGGGGCTGCTGTCGGGCCGTCGCGAGCAGTTCGAGCGGCTCATGGCTCTGGCGCGTGGCGAGGGCGGCGTGCTCGCGGAGCTGGCGAGCGCGCTGGAGCGCGGCCTGGATGCTGGGAAGTTGCCCGGGTCGATGGTGCTGGGGGATCGCACGTTCGAGTGGGGCTCGCGCACCTACGTCATGGGCGTGGTCAACGTGACGCCGGACAGCTTCTCGGATGGGGGCCGCTACCTGAGCGCGGAGGCGGCCATCGCGCATGGACTCGCCCTGGCGGAGGCGGGCGCGGACCTGCTGGACGTGGGCGGTGAGTCCACGCGCCCCGGCTCCCAGGCCGTCACCGCCGAGCAGGAGGTGGCCCGCGTGCTGCCGGTCATCGAGGGACTTCGCGCTCGCACCTCCGTGCCCCTCTCGGTGGACACCACGAAGGCCGAGGTGGCGCGCGCGGCGTTGAAGGCGGGCGTGCATCTGGTCAACGACATCACCGGCTTTCGCTCGGACCCGGAGCTGGCCCGCGCCGTGGCCGAGTCCAACGCCGCCTGTTGCCTGATGCACATCCAGGGGACCCCGGACACCATGCAGCAGGCTCCGCGCTACGAGGACCTGATGGACGAGGTGCTCGACTTCCTCGACGACTCGGTGCGGCTGGCGACCTCGGCGGGCGTCGCTCGCGAGCGCATCCTGCTGGACCCTGGCATTGGCTTCGGCAAGACGTTCGACCACAACCTCTATCTGCTGCGGCGTCTGGGGGAGCTGCGCGTGTCGGGCCTGCCCCTGCTGGTGGGCACCAGTCGCAAGGGCTTCCTGGGGGCGCTGACGGGCGGCAAGCCGGCGGGCGAGCGGCTCGCGGCGACACTGGGCTCCGTGGCGGCGATGGCAGTGTTGGGTGGCGCGGATGTCGTCCGCGTCCACGACGTGGCCGAGGCGCGTGATGCGCTCGTGGTCGCCGATGCCATCCGGTCCGCCCGTGATGGAGGCACCCTGCTCGGACGGTGAGCGTGCGTGGACGAGGGGCCACGCGGCGTGGCCCTCGTGGTGTGGGCCCCGCGGGTGGGTCCTGGTATCGTTTTCGCACCGTTGTTCAGGGGTGATAGAGCCTGCAAGGCCGGGCCGTTGCCAGGGAGGCGTTGGGGCCCTACCTTCGAGCCCCGGCGGTGGGCGGGGTATAAGCCCCGACGTCGAGCGACCGGCACAGGCCCGGCGTGGGAAAGGTGGAGCGGCACCATGGCGTACAGGATGAACATGCCTCCGAAGGAGGAGCGCACGACACAGAAGCTGTTCGGTACGGACGGGGTTCGCGGAAAGGCGAACGTCTACCCGATGACAGCGGAAGTGGCGATGCAGCTCGGGCGGGCACTCGCGTTCCTCATCCGCAACGGGCCGCACCGGCACCGCGTCATCGTGGGCAAGGACACGCGGTTGTCCGGTTACATGCTGGAGCAGGCGCTCGCCGCGGGCCTGACGTCCATGGGCGTCGACGTGGAGCTCGTCGGTCCGCTGCCGACGCCGGGCATCTCCAACCTCACCACGTCCATGCGCGCCGACGCCGGCGCCGTCATCTCCGCGTCCCACAATCCGTACGAGGACAACGGCATCAAGTTCTTCTGGCGCGACGGGTTCAAGCTGCCGGACGAAACGGAGGGCAAGATTGAAGAGCTGCTCTCCACGGGCGCCATCGACTCCATCCGCCCCACCGCGACGAAGATTGGCCGGGCGTTCCGCATGGAGGACGCGCGGGGCCGCTACATCGTGTTCCTCAAGGCGACCTTCCCCCGCGAGCTGACGCTGGAGGGGCTGACCATCGTCGTCGACTGCGCCAACGGCGCGGCCTACAAGACGGCGCCCGCGGTGCTGGAGGAGCTGGGCGCCAAGGTCATCACCCTGGGCGTGTCGCCGGACGGCAAGAACATCAACCACAAGTGTGGCGCGCTGTTCCCGGAGAACCTGGCGCGCTCGGTCATCAAGCACGGCGCCCACCTGGGCATCGCGCTGGACGGCGACGCCGACCGGCTCATCGTCGTGGATGAGAAGGGCAAGGTCGTGGATGGCGACGCCATCATGGCCATCTGCACCGGCGAGCTGATGGCTCGCAAGCAGCTCAAGAAGAAGGTCCTGGTCTCCACGGTGATGAGCAACATCGGCCTGGAGCGGGCGGTGGCGCGCTGGGGCGTGAAGGTGGCTCGCACGCGCGTGGGTGACCGCTACGTCGTCGAGGAGATGCGCCGCAACGGCTACAACCTGGGCGGCGAGCAGAGCGGCCACCTTATCTTCCTGGACCACACGACGACGGGTGACGGCACGCTGGCGGCGCTCCAGCTCCTCGCGGTGATGTGCCGCGCGGGCAAGCCCCTGAGCGAGCTGGCCTCCATCTTCGAGCCGGTGCCGCAGACACTGGTCAACGTGGTGGTGAAGCAGAAGAAGGAGCTGGGCGAGATGCCGGAGGTGATGAAAATCATCAAATCCGTGGAGCAGAAGCTCGGCAACTCCGGCCGTGTGCTCGTGCGCTTCTCCGGTACCGAGCCCAAGGTCCGGGTCCTCATTGAAGGCGAGGACGCCACGCGCAACGAGGCCTACGCGAAGGACATCGCCGAGGCCCTGTCCAAGGCGTGCAATCGCTAGTCGTCGTTCACGACGGTTGACTTCCGGACGCTGGCCGCGATTAGAGGGGCCAGCGCGTGCCGGGGCCCCCGACAATCCCGGGACCGCGCATCAAGCGAGGTGCGGTCGATGGGACAGCGACTGGGTGTCAACGTGGACCATGTGGCGACGCTGCGGCAGGCGCGGCGCACCACTTATCCGGACCCCGTGACGGCCGCGGCCATGGCGGAGCTGGCCGGCGCGCAGCAAATCACCATCCATCTGCGTGAGGACCGGCGCCACATCCAGGACCGCGACTTGCGCATCCTGCGTGAGACGACGCAGACCCTGCTGAACCTCGAGATGGCGGCCACCACGGAGATGGTGAAGATCGCCTACGAGCACAAGCCGGACGTGGTGACGCTGGTGCCGGAGCGCCGCGAGGAGCTGACGACGGAGGGCGGCCTGGAGGTCGCCGGTCAGCGCGAGCACGTCGCGAAGATCATCAAGAACCTCAAGGACGGCGAAATCACTGTCTCGCTGTTCATCGACCCGGACCTGGACCAGGTGCGCGCGTCGCACAAGGTGAACGCGGACCGCATCGAGCTGCACACCGGACGCTACTGCGAGGCGCGCAACGAGAAGGAGCGCGCGCGGGAGCTGGCGCGCATCGTCGATGCGGCCAAGGCGGGCACGAAGCTGGGGATGGGCGTGGCCGCGGGCCACGGGCTCAACTACGACAACGTGCAGCCCATCGCCCGCATCACCGAAATCGACGAGCTGAACATCGGCCATGCCATCGTCGCGCGCGCCGTGCTGGTGGGCTTCGACCGCGCGGTGCGGGAGATGCTCGACCTGATGCGCAACCCGGGATAGCGCGCCATGGGAATCCGGGGCCTGGGCCTGGACATCTGCTCCATCTCTCGCATCCAGCGCATCATGGACGGGCCTCGCGCGGAGCCGTTCCTGAACCGCGTCTACACCGAGGCGGAGCGCGCCCTGTGTGGCCAGCGCCATGACGCCGCCAGTGCCTATGCCGCGCGCTTCGCGGCGAAGGAGGCGCTGGTGAAGGCGCTGGGCGCGCCTCCGGGCATCCGCTGGAAGGACATGGAAGTGCGCCGCGACGGAGGGGCGCCGTATTTCGCCCTCTCTGGCGTGGCGCTCGAAGTGATGGAGGCGCGGGGGTTGGAGGCGTTCCTCGCGCTCACCCACGATGCCGACGTGGCCGCCGCCACGGTGGTCCTCCAGTCGAAAGGGGCTTGAACCCATGTTGCGCGTCCTCACCGCCGCCCAGATGCGTCAGGCCGAAGAGGCCGCCGAGCAGCGCCACGGCATGCCCTCCGCGCTGCTGATGGAGAACGCGGGGCGGGGGCTCGCGGAGGTGGCTCGCGAGCTGGCCGGGCCTGGTGGCCGCTTCGTGGTGGTGTGCGGGCCGGGCAACAACGGTGGGGATGGCCTGGTGGCGGCGCGCTTCCTGATGGAAGGGGGCGCGAAGGTGTCGGTGTCGCTGGTGGGAGACGCCGCGAAGCTGACGCCCGAGGCGAAGCGCAACCTGGAGGCGCTGCGAGGTTTCGGCGGTGTGTCGCGCGCCCTGGAGTCGCTGGAGCCGCCGGGCGCGGGGGACGTGGTGGTGGACGCGCTCTTCGGAACGGGACTGAGTCGGGCACCCGCGGGGGCGTTCGCGGAGGCCATCTCCGCCATCCAGCGCTGGCGGCGCGCGGGAGCCAGGGTCGTCGCGGCGGATGTGCCGTCCGGCCTCCAGAGCGACACGGGCGAGTCCTTCTCTCCCTGCGTGGAGGCGGACGCCACGGTGGCCTTCGGCTTCCTCAAGCCAGGGCAGGTGCTGGAGCCCGGCGCGACGCTGTGCGGACGCGTGCGGCGGGTGGACATCGGCATGGGCGGCGCGTCCGCTCGCGAGGTATCCGGCGCCGAGCTTTTCGTGGTCGAGGAGTCCGACGCGCGCGACACCCTGCCGGTGCGCAAGGCGGACACGCACAAGGGCACGTACGGCCATGTCCTGGTCGTCGCGGGCAGCCGGGGCAAGACGGGCGCCGCGGCCCTGGTGTCGAAGGCGGCGCTGCGCAGCGGCGCGGGACTCGTCACCGTGGCCACGCGGAGCGATGCGCTGGAGGCCGTGCAGTCGCACTCGGCTGAAATCATGGGCATCCCGCTGGAGGCCGCGGGGCCTCTGGGCATGGGGGACCTGGACGCGCTGCTCGCCGCCGCCGAGGGCAAGGATGCGCTCGTGATGGGGCCGGGAATTCCACGCGGGCCTGGGACGGGCGCGCTGATTGGCGAGCTCCTGTCGCGCCTGGAGATTCCGGCGGTCCTGGATGCGGACGCCTTGAACGCCGTGGCGGATGACCTGTCCGTGCTGCGCCGCGCGAAGGGGCCGGTGGTCCTCACGCCGCATCCGGGGGAGATGGCCCGGCTGACAGGCAAGTCGACCCGGGAGGTCCAGTCCCAGAGACTGGAGGTCGTGAGTCGACTCGCTTCGGGACTCGGCGTGACGGTGGTGCTCAAGGGTGACCGGACGTTGACGGCGCACTCGGACGGACGCGTCTTCATCAACACCACGGGCAACCCGGGCATGGCCACGGGCGGCTCCGGTGACGTGCTGTCCGGTGTGTGTGGAGCCCTGCTGGCTCAGGCGATTGCTCTGCCCGACGCCATCTGGACGGCGGTGTACGCGCATGGGCTGGCGGGAGACCTGGCCGCGGCTCGACGTGGACAGCTAGGCCTGGTGGCCGGGGACCTCATCGAGCAGGGCCTCTGCGAGCTGTGGGTGAGGTGGGGTCGATGAGTGACGGAGAGTTGGTGACGCGGACCCTGTTGCTGGCTTCACCCGAGGAGACGCATCGGCTCGGCGTGCGGCTCGGCGGGCTTCTGGAGCCGGGCGACTTCGTGGGGCTGATTGGTGACCTGGGCGCGGGCAAGACGCACCTGGTGCGCGGAGTCGCCGAGGGTGCGCATGTGCCTCGCTCCGAGGTGGCCAGCCCCACGTTCGCGATTGTGTATCCGTACTCGGGAAGGATTCCGCTCTACCACGCGGACCTGTACCGACTGACGGGCTACGACGACCTCTACGCCACGGGCTTCATGGACCTGGTCGGAGGGGAGGGCGCGGTGCTGGTGGAGTGGTTGGATCGCGTGCCGGAGGCGGCGCCCACCGAGCACCTGCGTGTCACCCTGGCCCACGCGGGCGGGGACGCGCGCTCACTCAAGGCGGAGGCTTACGGTGTCCGCTCGGTGGCGCTGCTGACGGCGTGGTTGCCCTGAGCCCTCGCCGGGCGACGCATCGACTTCAGGCCCACGAGGGCCTCACGTTGGAGGAGTGGGAGCATGGCGCGCAGCTACTCGGCGATACGTGAACTCAATCGCGGCCGGCCCATCGCGCCCGGAGACCGGGTGCGAGTGTGGGACGTGCCCGAGGAGTGCTGGTTCTACGACAGCGAGAACCGGCTCCAGGTGTGGACTCGGGAGACCCTGCTCGAGTTCAACGCGATGCCCGCGCCGTCCGTCGCGCGCCAGCGGCACTTCCTCGTGTCGCGGCTCGAGGGCCTCTTCGTGGAGGTCGCGCTCTACGAGGACGGAGCCATCTGTACGCGAGGAATGCTGGGCGGACGCGTGACTCAGTCGCGCGTGCGCTTGTCCGACGTCGACGCCCTGGTGCTCCACTATGGCCGTCTCGGCTTCCACTCCGGCCTGGGATGGAACGTGTCCTCCAACAGGCTGGTGCGGCGCGAACTGCGCGTCACGCAGCCGGGCCTGGTTCGCTCCGAGACGGTGAGCGTCGACGGGGTGGTGCTCCACACGGTCTCCGTGCGCGTCGCGGGGCTGGAGAAGACCTCTCAAGAGGAGCGCACTCCGTTCGCGACGCGCGAAGAGGCGCTCGTCGCGGCGGAGCAGCGGCTCTTCAACCTGGAGCAGGAGGGCCTGTCCGCCTTCACGTGCTCGACGCCCCCCGCGCGGGAAGAGAACCCCGCGCCCCCATCTCAATCGCCGTGGGTGGAGCTGTCGTCCGTGGCCCGGCCCACGACGGCGCACGAGGCTGTGGACGCCGCGGTGGCCCTCCTCACCGAACTGCACCACAAGCTTCCGGTGGGCCACTTCGTCGTCGAACTCATCGACCCAACCCAGGACCGGGCTCGGCTCGAGCGCATGGGGTACGGCAGCGAGTTCTTCCGCTCCATGCAGGAGAAGCGCTTCGGGCGATGGACGAAGCCCGAGGCCGTCGAAGCAGCGGGTTCCTCCTTCGACTACTTCACGCGCCGCTACGGCACCGCGACGTGGGTGTCGATGGCACCGAGCAACGTGACGACGCACCTGAGTGGCAACGTCAGCGGTGGTGGGTCGTGCGTGCTCGAAATCAACGCCAACGAGTACAACGTGAAGGAGCTGGCGGAGAACCTGGACGAGCCGGTGCCAGGCCTCGCGCAGTCCCTCGTCTTCCACGGAGGCTGGCACGACGGCGCGAGCTTCCTCTTCGACCGGCGCTCCCAGACGCCTGAAGGGGAGTACGGCATCCACCGCTTCAACGAGAACGAGCCCGAGCTCCCCGAGGAGCCCACGGCGCCCGAGCAGATCCAGCCCTTCGGCTTCTGGCTGTTCGAGCGCGTCGTGGCCATCCGCGAGAAGCTGGTGCCCGCGCTGCGCGAGCTTCAGCCTCCCGTGGTGCCCTGACGTTCAGGCCGCGTGGCGCGTGGGGCCCGGCGTGGGGGGCTGAAAATCCCCCGCCAGCTCCGGCACGCTCCATCGATGGAAGACGAGGCCGGCGTCCACGCCGATGACGTCCTCCTCGCCCACGGGCGTCCAGTACGGCCCGCCGCACAGCGACTCGCTCGAGACGATGAGCTGCTCCAGCCGCGTGCCCACCTCGGGCAGGGCGCCCGTGGTGCAGCGAGCCCCACCGGTGGACACGAAGAGCGTCCGGTTGCGCCGCGAAGCCACCATCACCTCGCCGTCGGTGACGAGGAAGTTCATCGCCGAGCGAGGCTGCACCTGCGGCTCGTCGGTGATGGCGGACACCAGGCTCATCGTCTCCGCGAGCGCCCGGGCGACGCCCTCCACGGGGACCGGATGGGCGATGGGATGCCGGGCGGCCAGTCGGGTCAGGAAGACGTAGAAGCAGCGCTCGCTGTCCGTGGTGCCCTGGATGCCCGCGCGCAACGTGGGACAGATGAGGGCTTCGATTTCGGCGCTGTGCTTCGCGAACTCCCGCACCGTGCCGTTGTGGACGAAGGTCCACCGGCCATGCTGGAAGGGGTGGGAGTTGCGCAGCTCCACCGCGCCCACCGACGCGAGCCGGATGTGTGCCACCACCGTGTGTGAGGACACACGGCTGCTCACCCGCTCGAAGTCAGGGTCACTGTGCGCGGGCCCCACACCGTGGGCCACCAGCGGTAGCGCCTCCGCACCGTACGCGGCGATTCCCCACCCATCCTTGTGCTCGCGCGACTGGATGAGCAGCGAGTTCTTCTCCGTCACCAACGAAGGGTGGACGGCGGAAGGCACTGAAGAACGAAATCCAAAAAGTCGGCACATGGCTGCAGTTGGTACTTATAACGGCCGGCCCCGACGGGAAGCTCTCTTGCCCTCCCGTGCGACGCACGTGTCACCAGACGACGTCGCTTCACCCGCAGGAATTCAGCTCCTGCCTCACCACGACGCGCCCGGCCTTCACGACCGTGCGCGCGTGCCCTACGCCTAAATGGTAGGGCAGATGGCGGAAAGACGCACAACTGAACAGCACCAGGTCGCCTGCATCACCCACGGCCAGCCGACCATGTCGTTGCAGTCCCAATGAGAGCGCGGCGCCGCGCGTGGCGGCCCAGTAGGCCTCCGCCGCGCTCAGCCCGTTCTCCAGGCACGCCAGTCCCAGCGCCAAGGCCGTGTTTTCACTCATGGCCGAACCCGGATTCACGTTGGTGCCCAAAGCGATGTTGAGTCCCGCGTCGCGGAGTCGGCGTCCGGGCGCGTAGGGGCGCATGCGCAGGAAGAGGGTGGAGGTGGGCACGAGCACGGCGGTGACGTTGGCGTCGGCGAGGGCGCGCATGCCGGCGTCGGTGACCTGCTCCAGGTGGTCGGCGGTGGCGGCGCCCAGCTCCGCGGCGAGTTCGGAGGCGCCTCGGGCGGTGAGCTGGTCGGCGTGAAGACGCGGCACGAGTCCCAGCGCGCGGCCGGTGGTGAGGATGCGGCGGGCCTCGTCCACGGTGAAGGCGCTGTCCTCGACGAAGACGTCGCAGAAGCGCGCCAGGTCCTCTCGGGCGACGGCGGGAAGAATCTCCTCGATGCAGAGGCGGACGTAGTCCTCGCGGCGCTCGCGGTATTCCTGGGGGATGGCGTGCGCGCACAGCAGCGTGGGCACCAACTCCACGGGCGTCAGCGCGCCGAGCCTGCGCACCGCGCGCAGCATCTTCAGCTCGTTCTCCACGTCGAGCCCGTAGCCGCTCTTCACCTCGGCCACCGTCACGCCCTGCTCCAGGAGTCGCTGGACGCGGGGCAGGGCCAGGCGCACCAGCTCGTCCTCGCTGGCGGCGCGTGTGGCGCGCACGGTGCTCACGATGCCGCCGCCGGCCTTGGCGATTTCGAGGTACGTGGCGCCCTGGTTGCGCAGGTCGAACTCGGCGGAGCGCTCTCCCGCGAAGACGAGGTGCGTGTGCGGGTCCACGAAGCCGGGGCCCACGAAGCCTCCCTCGGCATCCAGCACCACCGTGCTCGAACTCACGGCCCCCGAGGGCAGCTCCGACTCCGGGCCCACGAAGGCGATGCGGCCTTCGCGCACGCCCACGCAGGCGCCTGGCTTCGGCGTGAGCGCTGTCTCCGCGCGCTCGCGGTGCGTGCCTTCCAGGGTGAGGACCTCGGACGTGTTGCGGACCAGCAGCTCCAGCGCATCCATTGCGTCAACGACCTCCGCGTACGCCCACGATGGGGACGTTCCAGCTCGCGCTGTTGCCAACCTTCGCCCGGCCGAAACCGCCGGACAGCTCCAGCGTGTCCAACCACCTCCACGTGAAGCGGGCGGCGACCACTCCGCCGTAATACAAGGAGCCCTGGCTCGTGCCATGCGAAGCGAGCGTGTGCACCGCGACGAAGGGCACCAATCCCACGGACACGCCCGGCTCCGGCGAGAAGCTGAAGGCACACGTCGCCTCCGCGCCGGCCATGCTGCCCGGCCCGCCCTTGCTGGAGGTGATGCCGAAGTCGGACGCCCCTCGCAGCGCGAACGAGGGCGCCACGCCCAGTTGCTCCGAGCCGAGGTAATACGACGCGCCCGCGTACACTCCGTAGCCCGGCACGGGCAGGGGCAGGAACATCTCGCCCTGGATGCCGGTGTGCAGGTGCAGCCGCTCCGTGAGGGGCCACGTCATCGCGGCATCGAACGCGAGTCCCCACTGCTGCGTGGAGAAGCTCGCGTCGTCTCCCCGGAAGCGCTCGTCGACGCTGACGACCCCTTGCGTGCCGGCGATGGGCGCGCTGAGCCGGGGGCCGCTGCGGATGCCTGCCTGGAGGATGCGCTGCTCCGCGGCCCCCGGACCCAGGCGCATGACCATGGGTCCGATGGCCGTCGGGGCACACCCCGCGAGCACTCCGAGAGCAAGGGCCAGGGGAAGGACGACGCTCAGGCGCGCGGGGTGGGGCATGGCGACTCCGGAGGCTACACGGTGATGCCCGGAATCTTCACGCCGCGCTCCTTGGCCACCTCGATGGCCTCCGGGTAGCCAGCGTCCGCGTGGCGCAGCACGCCCATGCCGGGGTCGCTGGTGAGCACGCGCTCGATGCGGCGCGCGGCCTCCGCCGTCCCGTCCGCGACGATGACCTGTCCGGCGTGCATCGAGTACCCCATGCCCACGCCGCCGCCGTGATGGAAGGACACCCACGACGCGCCATTCACCGCGTTCACCAGCGCGTTGAGGATGGGCCAGTCCGCCACCGCGTCCGTGCCGTCCTTCATCGCCTCCGTCTCGCGATTGGGCGACGCCACCGAGCCGCAGTCCAGGTGGTCTCTCCCGATGACGATGGGCCCCTTCACCTCGCCCTTGCGCACCAGTTCGTTGAACGCGAGGCCCGCCTTCGCGCGCTCTCCGTAGCCCAGCCAGCAGATGCGCGCCGGCAGGCCCTGGAACGCCACGCGCTCTTCCGCCATGGTCAGCCAGCGCTGGAGCGACGCCTTCTGCGGGAACAGCTCGCGCACCGCGCGGTCCGTGCGGCGGATGTCCTCCGGGTCTCCGGACAGCGCCACCCAGCGGAACGGGCCCATGCCCTCGCAGAACAGCGGGCGGATGTACGCGGGCACGAAGCCGGGGAACTCGAAGGCGTTCTCCATGCCGCCGAGCTGCGCCTGTCCGCGCAGGTTGTTGCCGTAGTCGAACACGTGGCTGCCGGCGCGCTGGAAGTCGTTCATCGCCTCCACGTGCTGAATCATCGACTCGCGCGCGCGGCGCACGTAGCCCTCGGGGTCCCGGGTGCGCAGCTCGGCCGCGGCCTCCAGGGACAGGTCCGTGGGGATGTAGCCGTGGAGCGGGTCGTGCGCGCTCGTCTGGTCCGTGACGAGGTCCGGCTTGATGCCCCGGCGGTACAGCTCGCGGAACACCGAGGCCGCGTTGCCGATGATGCCGATGGAGCGGCCCACGCGCTTCTGCTGCGCGTCCTTCGCGAGGGCCAGCGCCTCGTCGAGGTCCCTGGCCACCACGTCCAGGTAGCGCGTCTCCACGCGACGCTGGGCGCGCCACGGGTCGATCTCCACGCCGAGGAACACGGCGTTGTTCATGGTGGCGGCCAGCGGCTGCGCGCCGCCCATGCCTCCCAGTCCTCCGGAGAGGATGAGCCGGCCAGCCAGGTCCTCGGTGCCGTAGTGGAAGCGGCCCGCGGCGGCGAACGTCTCGTAGGTGCCCTGGAGGATTCCCTGGGTGCCGATGTAGATCCACGAGCCGGCCGTCATCTGGCCGTACATCATCAAGCCCTTCTTCTCCAGCTCGTGGAAGTGCTCCCAGTTGGCCCAGCGGCCCACGAGGTTGGAGTTGGCGATGAGCACGCGCGGCGCATCCGGGTGCGTGCGGAAGATGCCCACGGGCTTGCCGGACTGGACGAGCAGCGTCTCCTCATCGGAGAGGCTCTGCAGGCTGGAGACGATGCGGTCGAAGGACGGCCAGTCGCGGGCGGCCTTGCCGGTGCCGCCGTAGACGACGAGGTCCTCGGGGCGCTCGGCGACATCCGGGTCGAGGTTGTTCATCAACATCCGGAGCGCGGCCTCCTGGACCCAACCCTTGCACGAGAGGGTGGAACCACGGGGGGCGCGGATGACGCGGGACATGAACAGGCTCCTGAGGTGTGGCTGGCGGAAAGGCCCGGCACACTAGCCGAACCCGCGCGGCGCGGGGACAGCACCGTGAGGCCCGACGCCACAGTGTCCGATGGAGGCCTGGAAAATCCCGTCCCGGGTGGGACGGGGCCGGATTCATGACGCGCGGGGCCGAGACTCGACTCAGGAGTGCAACGAGCCGTCCTCCTCCGGGTCCTGCGCTGGTGCGTCGAGCGGCGCCCGTGACGCGGGTGGGTGCGACGCCCCCTCGCTTCGGTGGAGGCGCAGGTGGTTGAGGACCTCCTTCACGCCGAGTACCGCTTCGGCGACGTCCTCGATGGCGCGTTTCTCGTCGCGACCTCGCACGCGGCCAAGCAGGGTCACCACGCCGGCTTCCACCTGGACGTCCACGTCGGCGGAGTCCATCCATGCGCGCATCAGGTGGTCGCAGATGTCCGCGCGGATGCGGTCGTCGCCGCGCTGGTAGCCGCGCGGGCCGCGCCCCGTGGGGCGTGACGGGGCACGAGGTCGGTAGCCACCGCCGAGGAAGCCGCCGTGGCCCATGTCGTGGTCGTCTCCGCGCGACATGCTGGTGGAGAAGCCCTGCTGGGGCGGGGCCATGTTCTCGATGCCCGGCCCATGGCCCGAAGGCTGGGTGCCGCCCTGTCGCACGTCCGCTTCCGCCGGCCTGTCGCGAGGCCCCAGCTCCCGCAGCTCATCCATCCAGGCCTCGGGCTCGTCCCATGAATCGGAGCCGCGCAGGCCGTAGCGCGAATGTCCATGCCCAACGGCGCCCTGACGATGTGCTCCAGCGGGCGCGCCGCGCGGACCCTGTCGGCCCCCTTCCTCGGAGGGGCCCCTTCGTCGGAGGCGCTCGTCGCCCCGCCCGATGCGAGGGTCACCTTCACCAAGGTCGCGGAAGACGCCGCTGGGGCTGTACCCCGGCCGCCGGGCGATCCGCTCGGGGTCGAGAAGTCGGGCACGACGGTCCAGCTCGTGCTCGCGGTCATAATCCCGGCCGTACTCCCGGGCCTTGTCCAGCTCCCGCGCGGCGTCACCGAAGTCCCGGTCGATTTCGTAGTCGAGCGTGTCGCGGTCGCCCCGCATCGTGCGGTAGCTGCTGTCGCGAGCGAAGTCCCTCGACGGGTGCTCGTAGTCTCGGCGCGCATCCCAGTCCGAGCGGTGGGAGTCCCGGCCGGGTCTCGGGTGGTGCTCGTGGTGTTCGTGGCGGGGTGGGCCTCGTGGGTCGGCCCCTTCCGTGTGCCTCCCGTGCTCGTCCGGCCCCCTGCCCGAATGGCGCCTCCCCTCATGGTCCTCGTGGGAGGCCCCCCGACCGTGTCGCTCTCCGCCTCGCCTGCCGGAGTCCTCATGGCGCCTGCTCATGTCGTGCGTCTCCTTGCGTATCGGCTCGCCCGTGGGCCCTGTCTCCAGAGGGTTTTGACCGTGTGCATCGCTGGCAACGCAGCCTCGCCCTGTCGGCCGTCCAGGCACGGGCCGGGCGGGAATGAGGACAACGAGAGGGGACGCTTCGAGCAGACATACCCGCGAGGCCCGGGAGGGGTAGACTCGCGCGCGCCACGGTCGGGCAATCGTCCGCATGGCATCTGGAGGGCGGGGCATGGCCGAAGCACAGCGGGACGACGAGGAGACGCAGGGCGCACCCGCCTCGGCGCTGACGCCGCTGCTTCCTCCCGTTCAGCCGCCCGAGGAGCCGCGGGCTCCCCTGGTGGGCCCCTTGTCTGGGGTCGCGGGCGGTATTCCCGCCGTCATCTCCACGATGAAGCATGCGTGGGGCGAGATGGGGGCCGTGCGTGGCACGCGCCTGCTGCTCAAGGTCAACCAGAAGGACGGCTTCGACTGTCCGGGGTGCGCGTGGCCGGACCCGGGACATCGCTCCGTGGCGGAGTTCTGTGAGAACGGCGCCAAGGCGGTGGCGGAAGAGGGCACGACGGAGCGCGTGACGCCCGACTTCTTCCGGCAGTGGAGCGTGGCGGAGCTGTGTGCCCAGTCCGATTTCTGGCTGGGCAAGCAGGGACGACTCACGCACCCGATGATGCTGCGCGAGGGGGCCACGCACTACACGCCCATCTCGTGGGAGGACGCCTTCGCGCTCGTCGCCGAGGAGCTCCACGCGCTGGAGACGCCGGACGCCGCGTGTTTCTACACGTCGGGGCGCACCAGCAACGAGGCCGCGTTCCTGTACCAGCTGTTCGTGAGGCAGTTCGGCACGAACAACCTGCCGGACTGCTCGAACATGTGTCACGAGTCGAGTGGCACGGCGCTCAGCGAGACGCTCGGCATTGGCAAGGGCACCGTCACGCTGGAGGACTTCGACCAGGCGCAGGCCATCTTCGTCATCGGGCAGAACCCGGGCACCAACCACCCGCGCATGCTCACCACGCTCCAGGCCGCCGCGCGCCGGGGCTGCGAAATCGTCAGCATCAACCCGCTGCCGGAGACGGGGCTCAATCGCTTCAAGCACCCGCAGGAGGTGTTCCAGCTCCTCGGTCCGGGTACGGCGCTCAACACCCAGTTCCTCCAGGTCCGCATCAACGGGGATGTGGCGCTGCTTCAGGGACTGGGCAAGGCGCTGTTGGATTTGGAGGCGCTGAAGCCCGGCACGGTGTTGGCGCGCTCGTTCATCGAGGACAGGACGCTCGGGTTCGAGGCGTACGCGGCCCACCTCGCTGAAGTGAGCTGGGCCGACGTGGTGGAGCGCAGCGGTGTGCCGCGCGCGCGGATTCTCGACGCGGCGGAGCTGCTCGCCCGCTCCGAGCGCATCATCTTCTGCTGGGCCATGGGGCTCACCCAGCACCGCAACGCGGTCGCCAACATCCAGGAGATCGTCAACCTCACGTTGCTGCGGGGCAGCATTGGCAAGCCCGGCGCGGGTGTCTGCCCGGTGCGCGGCCACAGCAACGTGCAGGGGGACCGCACCATGGGCATCTGGGAGCGGCCGAAGGCCGAGTTCCTGGACGCGCTGGCCCGGGAACTCGACTTTGAGCCTCCGCGCCACCATGGCCTGGACGTGGTGGACACCATCCACGGCATGCACGAGGGCCGGGTCCGGGTGTTCTTCGCGATGGGCGGCAACTTCCTGTCGGCCACGCCGGACACGGAACTCACGGCGCGGGCCTTGCGGCGCACCCGGCTCACCGTGCATGTCTCCACCAAGCTCAACCGCGCGCATCTGGTGCATGGGCGCAGGGCGCTCATCCTCCCGTGCCTGGGGCGTACCGAGTGGGACGTGCAGGCGGGTGGGGCGCAGTTCGTCACGGTGGAGAACTCGATGGGCGTGGTGCATGCCACGCGCGGCGCGGTGGCTCCGGCGTCAGAGCACCTGCTCAGTGAGCCGGACATCGTCGCGCGGCTGGCCGAGGCGGTGCTGGGCTCGCGCTCGAAGGTGCCGTGGCGGTCGATGGTGGAGGACTACGACCGTGTCCGGGACATGATCGCTCGAGTCATCCCGGGCTTTGGTGACTTCAATCGTCGTGTGCGCGAGCCCGGAGGGTTCTTCCTGCCGAATGGGCCTCGCGAGGGACGTTTCACCACCGCGAGCGGCAAGGCGCACTTCACGGTGCACTCCATGCCTCGCGAGGAGCTGGAGCCCGGGCAGTTGCTGATGATGACGCTGCGGACACATGACCAGTTCAACACCACGGTGTATGGATTGGATGACCGCTACCGTGGCATTCGGGGAGGTCGGCGCGTGGTGCTGATGAACCCGAAGGATATCCAGGAGCGAAGCCTCTCCGAGGGCCAGGTGGTGGACTTGACGAGCCACTTCCAGGGAGAGACTCGCGTGGCCCGGAGGTTCGTGGTGGTGCCGTACAACATCCCGCGTCGGTGCGCGGCGACGTACTTCCCCGAGACGAACGTGCTGGTGCCGGTGGACAGCTTCGCTGAGAAGAGTCGCACGCCTGCTTCGAAGTCCGTGGTCATCACCGTGGCGCCGTCCGTGGACGCGCCGGCCCTGGTCGAGGGTTCGACTTCATGAGGTCCGTGAGCGCGCATGCAGCCGTCCGGTGAGGCCGCGTGGCCGGAGTCGCTCCGGCCGCTTTATGAGGGAGTCTCGCGCACGCCCGATGCCGAGGCGGTGTCGGCGTCCGCGCAATGGACGGAGTCCTTCGCGCAGTGGGTGCGTGGAGCTTCGCTGGACGAGCGCAACCAGGCGCAGCTCGCAGCGTGGGAGCGCGTGGCCGCGGGCGCGCGGGGGCTCGCGGAGTTGTTGTTCCTGGTGGGCTCGTGCAGCGAACTGCTGTGGCCGTATGCGGCGCCGCCGCCGGGATTGCTGGAGCGCCTGCTGTCGCGACAGGCCCAGATGCTGGACGTGCTTGGAGCGGCGGGAGACGCGGAAATCACGGGGCGGGTGCGACGGGAGACCGAAGCCTCCGTGTCGACGGTGCTGACGCGCTACCTCAAGCGGCACCCGGACTCGCTGGCGACCCTGGTGGGAGACGTCTCGTGCTCGTTCGATGGGCGGGCGTTGCGGTTCCAGGACAGCGTGGAGGTGGACCTCAAGCGGGTGATGGCCACGGGAGCGAAGGCCATCGGGATGTTGGAGCAGCTTCGCGCGCTCCTGCCGGCGACCGCCGAGGCGGGACGGGACAGGCTCGCGGACTTCATCCGGACTCGGGCCTCGCGCATTCCCTGGCAGGAGGCGTCGGAGGTACTGGCGGAGCGGCTGTTCGCCCTGGCGACTTCGCCTGACGGCCGCGGTGCGATGCGCGGCTTCCTGGCGTGTTATCCGAATGGCCGCAAGGAGCCGGAGTGGTGTGCTCGCGCGGGCTTGTTGCTGGCGCGGACCCTGGAAGTCGGCGGGCCGACGTCCGTGGTGGAGAACCTGTGCGAGCTGCTCGCGCGCTTCGATGCGCCGCCGGTGGATGGGCTGCGCGGGGCGATGGGCGCGCTGGTGGGGAGCGACTTCGAGGTGGCCGCGAGCCTGGAGCCCGTGCGCTTCGTGCTGGACCACTGCCAGGCCACGCTGCGCAAGGGTGAGCCCGGGCTCGTGCTGGCCCTGGTGTGGTTGGAGGAACGGCTGTTCCGTGCGTCGGTACGCAAGGGCCTGACGGATGCATTCGAGCGGCGCAAGCGGACGCGGGCGAAGCTCGAGCCCCTGGCGCCCGGCTTCGTGCAGCTGTGCTGGTTGGCGGAGGAGTGCGCGGACCTTTGGCCTCGCCTGGTGGCGGTGGATGCGCGTCCGGGCATGGATGAGCTGGCGGCGTGGCGCGAGGACGTGGCGGAACGGGTGGGGCGTAAGCCCATGCTGCGCAAGGCGGCCATCGAGTTCTTCCTGTGGTGCGCGCCGGATGCGGCGTCGTCCGAGGCGGAGCTGACGGTGTTGTCGCTCCTGCGCACGGAGACGGACCGACGGCAGGTGCGAAAGCTGAAGGACCACCCGTCGTCGCGAGTGCGGTTGCGGGTGCGCACGTTGCAGCGGTGGCTTCAGGGCACGGGCAAGGAAGGGCCCGGCGTGAAGCCCACGGGCGCGGTCGCTCCGGCTTCGCTGACGGAGGCACTGCGGCACCTGCATGTGACTCGCGCGGTGCCGCTGGCTGGGCGGACGTGGCTGAGAGATCGCGACCTGGAGGAACTGCTGCTGGGCGCGGTGACTCGGGTGGAGACGGACTTCGCCACGCGTTACCCGGAGCGGTTTCGTGAGGACACGGAGGAACTGGTTGCCTCGCTGCTGGAGGGCCTGAGTGGGGAGATGGGCCGTGTGAAGGCGGACCTGTTGACCTTGCTGGCGCAAGGGCAGCCGCCGCCGCTGGACTTCGAGCTGACGGTTCGCCGCGTGGCGGACATCATGCCCGAGGAACCGCTTCCTTCGACGGAGGGACAGGTTGGCGGTGAGGCCAGCGCGCTGACGAGTGCGGACGCGCAGGCCCCCACTGCCGAGGTTGAGGGAACCGTCACAGAGGTGGCGGTCGATGTCGCGAGCGACGAGGACGCTCATCGCGGGGACCTGGCAGGGACAGAGACCGTGCGACCGTTCGCGGATGGCGCTCTCGCCGGCGAAGGGCCGGAGGATTCGAGCGCGCTAGATGCGCCTCCGGATGTTGTTGTTCCCGACGAAGAGACGCTGGGCGCGAGCCCGGAGAGCAATGACCGCGCCGAACTTCTGACCGATGCGCCCGCGGATGTTTCTGAGGCTGATGGCAGACCGGGTGATGTGAGCGCCTTGGTTCTCCAGGCCGAAGTACCGCTGTCAGAGACGCTGGCTGACGTTGGTGGTTCTGACGAAGCCGGGCCAATCGAGCTCACGCCGACGGCTGAGGTCGAATCTCCGTTGGCGGACACGCAGGGCGACGAAGCTGCTTCAGCTGGGCGTGCGATGAGCGTCTTGGCCGAATCTCCTTTGGCCGACACGCAGGGCGACGGGGTTGCTTCCGACGAAGCCACTTCAGCTGGGCGTGCGTTGAGTGTCTTGGCTGAAGCGCCTTCGGCGGATACGCGTGACGATGTGGCTGCTTCGGACGAAGGGGCTCTGGGGGCTCGTTCTGTCGCAGGCCAGGACGCAGCGCTCGTGTCCGATGAGAGGCCGCACGGTGCGCACGAAGTCGATGGAATGGACGCAGCGCAGTGGGGAGAACAGCCCGCCGAGGCCACTGCTTCCGAGGCAGTGACTCCTGGCGAGCACTCCGGCGAACTTACGGAGGTCGCAGGAGCCGACGATGCTCAGGTATTCGTCTCGCCCGGACACGACGTTCCTCCGGAGTCCGCCGCACCTGCCGAGAATCCACCCGACGGCACGGAACCACTGCCCCCGTTGCTCGCTCCGGTGACGACCTCCGCCGCCGAATCGCGGTGGGTCGAGGAGGCAACGCCGACGGAGGCTTCACCTCGTCCACGAGCGCCGAAGAGAAAGCGAGCCGCGAAGGGCGCCACCTCTCGGCCCACCTCCGGACCCGAGGTCGCCTTCGTCCTCGATGCGGACGTCGACGGCTTCGTGCGCACCGAACGCGCGGTGCTCGTGCAGGTGGTGAAGCTGGAGCAACGTGGTGAAGGGCAGTGGCTGCCTCACTTCAAGCTCGGACGTGAGCAACTCGATGGAATGCTCTCGCGGACCGACGCCGCCTTTTGTCTCTTCCTCGTTCCGCCCATCCCTCGCGCCGAGTGCTGGCTGCTGCCCGCTCGTCTCGTGCGCGAGCTGATGGAAGACCAGCGCTCGCTGTCCGAAGTGTCACGGGAGACGGTGGCTCGCGCCGCGCGCTCCCTGGCCCACTGGTGGATGGGCGACTTCGTGAGCCTCTGGACCGGTGACGCTCGGCCCGCTTTGCTGGCGCACGTATCCGGTCACGCCAAGGACGGACCGGCCTTCATCGTCCGCTGGTCGGTGCGGACAGGCGCCCGCACCGAGAAGTCCTAGCCGACGGCTCAGACCGCCAACTCCAGCTCCACCTTCTCCATGTACCCAGGCACGTAGGCGTTCCAGCTCTTGGCCTGCACACGCCGCCGGAGTGCCTCCAGTGCCTCCGGCTCACCGTGGACCAGCAGCGTCTGGCGCGGCGGAGAATCGAAGCCCTCCATCCAGCGCATCGTCTCCGTCCAGTCGGCATGCGCCGAGAAGCCGCTCACCGTGTGGATCTCCGCGGCCACCGGCACACGCTGCCCGTGGATGAGGGTCTCCTTCTCGCCATCGAGCAGCCGCCGACCTCGCGAACCCACGGACTGATAGCCCACGAAGAGCACCGTGTTGCGCGGGTCCGGCAGCCGGTGCTTCAGGTGGTGCAGCACCCGTCCACCCGTGGCCATGCCGGACGCGGAGATGATGACCGCGGGCCCCTGGTGCTGGTTCAGTTGCTTGCTCTCCTTCGCGGACGTGACGAACCGAGTCCTCCGAGTCGCCAGCGGAGACGCCCCGCGCTCCACTATCGACTTCATCACCAGGTCATGTTCCTCGGGATGCATCAGGTACAGCGGCGTCGCGTCACACGCCATGGGCGAGTCGACGAACACATCCACTTCTGGAATGCGCTTCGCCTCTTCCAGATTGCGCAGGTGGAAGAGTATCTCCTGCGTGCGTCCCACCGCGAACGCGGGAATCACCACCACTCCACCCCGCTCAAAGGCGCCCGTCACCGCTTCGCACAGCGCATCCACGGGCTTCGTGTCGCGGTGTTGCCTGTCTCCATAGGTGCTCTCGACCACCAGCGTCGTGGCCGAGTCCACGCTCTGCGGGTCTCTGAGAATGGGCGCGTTGTAGCGCCCCAGGTCCCCACTGAAGACCACGCGCTGACGCGTGCTCTTCAAATCGAACACGCACACCGCCGAGCCCAGGATGTGGCCCGCCCGGTAGAAGGTGAGGGTGATACCGGGGAGGATTTCCTTCGGCCGCTCGTAGCCGAAGGTCTCCATCATCTCCACCGCGCGCTCGGCGTCGGGCACCGTGTAGAGGGGCAGGGCGGGGCGGTGCTTGGAGTAGCCCTCCTTGTTCGCATAGCGGGCCTCCTCCTCGTGCAGGTGCGCGGAGTCCGGCAGCAACAGGGCCGTCAAATCGCGCGTGCCCGGCGTGGTGTAGATGGGGCCGTCGTAGCCCTCTCGAACCACCCGGGGGAGCCCACCGGTGTGGTCGATGTGGGCATGCGTGAGGACAATGGCGTCGATCTCCCGCGCGGGCAGGGGCAGTGGCTCCCAGTTGCGTTGACGCAGTTCCTTCTGGCCTTGGAAGAGCCCGCAGTCGACGAGGACCTGCTTGCCATCATGCTCGAGGAGGAACTTCGAGCCCGTCACGGTTCCGGCGGCGCCGAGAAAATGGAGGGAGGCCATGGGCGCATCCTACCGTGCTAGCGTGGGGCGCCCATGAGCATCTCCGAGCGGCCCCCCGGGGCGGACCGCACCCCCTCGAAGGGCGAGGACGCCCAGCAGACTCGGCCCACCGGCTCCGGTCGCCCTGGTTTCACCGGTGCCGTCCGTCGCTTCCGCTTCACCGTCCTGGAGGGCCCGCAGCCCGGGCAGTCCAAGGACTCCAACGCCGACACCTTCTCCATCGGCTCGCACGCCCTCAATGACTTCGTCATCGAGGAGCCCACCGTCTCGCGCTTCCACTGCGAGGTGCGGGTCGACCGCGATGGCGCGCGCGTGAGGGACCTGGACAGTCTCAACGGCACGGTGCTCGACGGCGTCCACGTGCGCGAGGCGTACCTGCGCGGTGGCAGCGTACTTCGCCTGGGCCGCGTCAGCGTGCGCTTCGACTTCAGCCCGGAGAGCAATCGCCTCCAGATTTCCGAGCGCAGCTTCTTCGGCGAACTGGTGGGCACCTCCGTCGTCTCCCGCGCGAGCTTCGCGCTCATGGAGCGCGCGTCCGCCAGTGACGCGACGGTGCTGCTCGAAGGAGAGACAGGGACGGGGAAGAGCCGCGCGGCCCTGGCCATCCATCGCGCGGGAGCCCGTGCGTCCGGCCCGTTCCTCACCGTCGACTGCGGCGCCATCCCCGGCAACCTGCTGGAGAGCGAGCTGTTTGGCCACGAGAAGGGCTCCTTCACGGGCGCGCTCCAGCGGCGCATCGGCGCCTTCGAGGAGGCCGATGGCGGCACCATCTTCCTCGACGAAGTGGGCGAGCTGCCGTCCGAGCTTCAGCCGAAGCTGCTGCGCGTGCTGGAGCAGCGCGAGATTCGTCGGCTGGGCTCGAACACGTATCAGCCCGTCAACGTGCGGGTCATCGCGGCGACCCATCGAGACTTGCGCGCGGAGGTGAACGCGGGTCGCTTCCGTCCGGACCTGTTCTTCCGGCTCGCGGTGGTGCGCATCCTGATCCCTTCGTTGCGGGAGCGTCCCGAGGACATCCCCCTCATCGCCGAGCGCATCCTGGCCGCGTTCGGCGCGGAGCCCGAGCATGTCGCGGCCCTGAGCACGCCCGAATTCATCGACCAGCTCCAGCACGCCGCATGGCCCGGCAACGTGCGCGAGCTGCGAAACCACCTGGAGCGCTGCCTTGTGTTCCAGGACGCCATGCCTCCGACGACGGAGCAGATTGGTGCGCAGGGCGTCCTCGGGAGCATGGTGGACCCCAAACAGCCCTATGCGGAGGCTCGTCGCCGGGCGCTCGAAATCTTCGAGCGTGAGTACCTGGATGCGCTGATGCAGCTCCACGGCGGCAAGGTGTCGCAGGCCGCCACCGCCGCGGACATGGACCGCGTGTACCTGTACCGCCTGCTTCGTCGACGCGGCCTGCGGACCTGAGCCGAATCAGTCGGCGTCTCGCTCCGTCACCGCGCCGGGTGCGCCCCCGGTGGCCCACCCCTCCAATCGGGACAGGGGGCCGCTCACGAGTCGCCCGCCCTGCGAGTTCGTTGAAAGCTCGCCGGGCGCGGCATGGAGATAGAGCCGTGTCTCGAGCGCGTCGCCAGCGAGGGCCATCGCTCGCGTGAGGATCTGCTGTGCCAGCCTCCGACACGCGGTGCGCTCG
The DNA here is from genome assembly GCF_013336625.1 of Myxococcus sp. CA033. Lineage (NCBI taxonomy): Bacteria > Pseudomonadati > Myxococcota > Myxococcia > Myxococcales > Myxococcaceae > Myxococcus > Myxococcus sp. CA033. Next base: position 65,464 of record NZ_JABUMU010000033.1, read on the forward strand.
ACGGTCCGCGCCGGTGCCTCCGCGGGAAGCTCGCGCCAGGCGAGGAGGGCATTGCCTCCTTCCACGGCCAGCGTCCAACCCGCGGACTCCAGCAGCTCGCGGCTCGATTCCAAGGCCGTGTCCCTCGCGTCCAGCGCATCGTCCGTGGGGTCTTCGTGTGACGCCGGGAAACGAAGGTCCAGGTAGAGCCCGGCGGCCCAGGTCGCTTCGTCCACGGGGGCGAGCGCCGCGCGCAGCGCCGAGAGGAACGTCGTGACATCCGGCCAACGCTCGTCGGGGCGCTTCGCGAGACAGCGCCGGACCAGAGCCTCCAGGGCCGGAGGAACCCGCACGCTCTCACTCAGCCGAGGTGGAGGCGCGTGCAGGTGCTGCTCCTCGATTTCGACCGCGCTCTCTCCGGTGAAGGGGAGCTTCCCCGTGAGCAGTTGATAGAGCAGCACACCGAGCGCATACAGGTCCGCGCGCACGTCCACGGGCTGGCCGAGGATCTGCTCCGGAGCCATGGCCACCGGGGTTCCCAGCACCGCGCCCGCGCTCGTCAGGCCCGCGCTGCCTTCGGCGGGTGCCACCTTGGCGATGCCGAAGTCGACGAGCTTCACGGTGAAGCCCTCCGCGCGCGGCAGGAGCATGACGTTCTGGGCCTTCAGGTCGCGGTGCAGCACGTCCTGCCCGTGGGCATGTGCCAGCGCGCTCCCCAGTTCCTCCATCACCGTGTGGGCTTCCGCGAGCGAGAAGGGTCCACGGCGCGCGAGCCATCGGTCCAGGCTCTCGCCTTCCAGCCACTCCATGGCGAGCCAGGGGCGTCCGTCGCGCAGTTCCCCGTATTCGAGCACGCGCACGATGTGTGGATGCTGAAGTGTCTGGAGCGTGTCGGCTTCTTGCTTGAAGCGCTTGAGGACTTCGCTCACGTGGTTGAAATGGGCCCGCACGACCTTCACGGCGGCGGGAGCACGAGTGTCCACATGGGTGGCGCGATAGAGCGACGCGGTGACACCCGAGTGGGCCCGGGACTCCACCACCCACGGACCGACGAGGGCTCCCGGCTCCAACTCGTCACCATACAGGGAGACCTGCGCGTGACTCCCCGCGCCGTCTCGCTCGTTCATCTCGGCCATCCACGCTCCCCGATTCCTGCTAGCACGGGCCGGGCTCCTCCCGCCTCCTGTCCCTGCTTGTCACGAGCGACCGGCCGAGAGCCATCCGGCCAGTGGCCCGCGCGTTCGCTGCGAACACGGGCCCGCTCCGCCTGTCTCCGGACGTCATTCGTCACGCGCCAGGCTTCTCCCGGCCGCCGAGCCCATCCGTCACGAGTCCCCGGACGCGCTCCGTCCAGAGCGGCGCCTCGTGCGCGATGTCCTCGACCTCCGTGACTCTCGCGCGCAGTGCCTCGTCATCGCCTGCCGCCCGGGCCGCGCGTGCCGCCCAGATGAGGACTTCCATCCGTTCGTCCGGTGTCATCCGCGTCCTGGCGGAGTCCACCCGCTCCTCCCAGAAGGCGCGGGTATAGGGCCGTTCACCCGACGACTCATCCACCACACGTCGCACCACGGAGCTCATGAGTTGGTCCGCCGGTGACATGCTCGCGAGCGAAGTCGACTCCTCCAGCCACGTCAGCTGTCGAGCCGCCTCCGCCAGGTCACTCAGCTCGCAGCAGAGGCGCGCCACGAGCAGCGCATCCTGGGCCATGGAGCGCGGAAAGAACCGCTGACTGAGCACGCCCGCGCGTCGCGCCAGTGGCAGTGCTTCCGCCGCGCGCCCCTGGTACGCCAGGAGCAACGCGAGGTTGAACGCGGAGGTCCGTTCGATCTGCACGTTGCCCAGCTCGCGCCCCAGGCTCACCGCGCGCTCCAGGTCTCCTCGCGCGCCCGCCACGTCGCGCCGCTGGACGTGCAGCACCATCCGATTGTTGAGCGCGACGCCCAGATGCAGCGTGTCGCCCGTGGACTCGCACAGGGCGATGGCCTCGTCGAAGCGTCGCGCGGAGTCCTCGAGCTGGCCGGTCCACCCCAGCATCGCGCCGAGCATCGCCAGCGCGATGGCCTCCGTCTCCTCGTCGCGCGTGGAACGGGCCATGGCCACCGCTTCCTCCAACGGAGTGATGGCTCCCGCGATGTCCTCACGCCTCACGAAGACCCGCGCGCGCGCCAGGGCGTGACGTGCCGCCAGGTCCGAGGGCACGGGCTCGCCCAGCAACCGCAGGGCCTGCTCCTGCAATGCGATGGCGTCCTCCGTCTCGTCCCGCCAGTCCAGTGCGGTGGCTTCCTCCAGGAGCAGGTCCGCCTCTCGCACCACGGACCCACGGGCGACGGCCACACGTCGCGCCTCGCGCAGGTCTTCCAGCGCGTCGTCGATGCGCTGGAGCCGATAGCGCACGCGGCCTCGGCCCGAGAGCAGCTCCAGCCTGAGCACGTCGTACTCGCGAGGCAGCAGCGCCAGCGCGGCTGAGTAGTGACGCTCGGCTTCCAGCAGCCGGTAGCCTCGGCGACTGGACTCCGCCATCGCATGGTGGAGCTCCAACGCCAGGAGCGTCTCCCCGGCGGCCTCCGCCCAGCGGGCCCTGCGTGGCATGGGAGCTTCGGGAAGGGCGCTCAACGCGGAACCGCAGATGCGGCGCCGCAACGCTCCCGGGAGTTGCGCGGCGAAGGCCTCGCGCAGCGTGGTGTGCTCGAAGCGCCAACGCCGGGGCCCTCGTGACTCCAGCATCCCCATGCGCGCCAGCCGCTCCAGGCCCACGCCCGGGTCCAGCGAGAGGTCCAGCGCCGCGTCGTGCTCCAGCCGCGCGAGCGTGGCGGACAGTTCATCCCAGCGCACGTCGTCGCCCAGCACCGCCGCCACTTGAAGCAGCGAGCGCAGTCCTGACGGAAGCGCCGCGAGACCGCGCACCGCCATCCGTTCATCCGGACTCGGACTGTCCAGGGCGCGCGCGTCCAGGGCCTCCGCCGCCAGATAGCCGCCACCCCCGACGCGTGCCCGGATGGCACCCGCGGCCCTCAGCGTTCGAACCAGCTCCACCAGTCGCAGCGGCGAGCCGCCACACCGCTCCGCCAACTCCCGCAACGTCGCCTCCGCGGGCACATCCACCAGATGAAGCAGCTCGCGCAGCACCTCCAGCGCCGCACCGTCCTCCAACGGCTCCAGCTCCCTACTCGCGGTGTCGGCGGAGCGCTCGCCCAGGTAGGGCCGCATCTCCAGCAGGCGATGGCGCCCCGCGAGGACGATGCACAGTGGCGCCTGGACTCCCGCGAGTGTGGCCAGCTCCAGCGCATCGAGCGCGGTGGGGTCCAACGTCTCCGCGTCGTCCACGAGCAGCACGAGGGGCCGTGCCTCGGAGAGCCGCCGCAGTCGCGACGCGAGGGCTCGGGCGATGTGCTGCCGCCGCGCCGCCGGGTGCAGGGTGGCGAATTCCAACGTGAGGCCCGCGTCTTGGAGCAGGAGCTTCACGGCCTCTTCGGAGGGCGTGTTGGGGGGAAGTCCCAGGATGGTGGTGAGCAGGTTGCCCAGGCCACTCTCGGTGGCGCTGGCCTCGTCACGGTGCGCTTCCACCAGCACGCTGGAAACCGCGCCGGTGCCCAGCAGCTCCCGATGGAACTCCGCCAGCAGTCGCGTCTTGCCGAGTCCCTCTTCTCCCAGCAGCGTCAAGAGCAGGGGCGCGCGGTGCTCGCGGACTCGCGCCACGCCTTCTCGCAGCCAGCCCAGGTCACCTTCTCGACCCCGCAGGGTGACGGCACGCGGAGGGGGCAGCTCGGGTGGTGGCGTGCGTCCGGACTCGGGCTCCCGGAGCCATTCCCTCGCCTCCGGAGTCAGCAGCAGGGCGTCGGATGGCGCGGCCGACGGCGGCCACCACCGCTCCACGTGTTCGAGCGCCGCGCCTCCCAGCACCCACCGCCCACCACGCTCCCGCACGCGCAGGGACGCCCGATGCACCACGCGCGTCGAGCCGGCGGGCAGCACACTCGCGAGCGCCTCCGCGGCCTTGTGCGCGGTGCGCAAGCCCACGTCCACGCCACTGGCATGGGGAAACGCGAAGAGCGCGAGCCCGACCTCCACGCGAGCCAGCTCCGCCCCGACGCCGGAGAGCTGCGCGCGCAGAGAGGGAACATGCAATGACGTCCTGACGCCCAGCAACGCGATGTCCCGTGGGCCCGGACTTGCCACGGACCGTGGCGCGGACGTCGTGCTGTCCTCGGGACTTCCAGCATGGAGAGGAGGCACCGCGCTGGAAGGGGAGGGCCGTGCTCCCCTCGGAAGACGTTCGAGTGCCTCGACGACCTCCGAGGCCGTGGACCACCGCTCCTCGGGAGCCTTCGCCAACAGGCGCGACACGAGCGCTTCCACCGCGTCCGGCACGGGCGACGGCGAAAGCCGTGCGAGCGATGGGGGACGGCGAGAGACATGGGCTTGAAGCACGGAGGCCGTCTCTCCAACGAAGGGCGGCCGGCCGCACAGCATTTCGAAGTACACGACACCCAGGCTGTAGAGGTCGGCGCGCGCGTCGATGATGCGAGCGTCGTGACACTGCTCGGGCGACATGTATTCGTGGGTGCCCAGCCGCTGGCCCGTCCTCGTCACGCTGGGCGCGGGCGCCTCATCCCGGGTGGCGCCGACGCGGGCGAGTCCGAAGTCGACGAGCACCAGCCGTTCGCCGGCGAGCATCACGTTCTCGGGCTTCAGGTCCCGGTGCACCACCGACGCGGCATGCACGCCCGAGAGGGCCCGGGCCAGCGCCACCATCACCCCTCGCGCTTCGTCCCACGGCAGGGCGCCTTGGCCGGGAAGCTCCGCGAGGCGGCGGGCCAGGGTGACGCCTTCGATGAGCTCCATCGCGACGACGTGCTCACCAGCGGAGGTGCGCGTTTCCCCCAGCAGCTCCGGTGTGACGGGCGGGCCGATGCGGCGCAGGGCCTCCAACTCGCGAGTCAGTCGCTCGGATGCGAGCGGCTCCAGCACCTTGAGGGCCACCTGCCTGCCGTCCGCGTCGCGGCGCGCGGCGTGGACCCGGCCAAAGCCTCCCCGGCCCAGGGCGGCGCCCAACTGGTAGCCGGGCACGTCGGGCGCAGGGGCGGGAGGCGCTCGGGGCGCAAGCGCGGAGGAGGGGTGGAGGGGACAACAATCCACCACACGGCGATGGCAGGTGGGACAGCGCATCGATGGCGGCGGCGAGGGGAGTTCAGTCCGAGGTGCGTGCGGGCCCCTCGAAGCATCGCCTCTCGGCGGCGCGGACGGAAGCCTCCCCCAGAGGGACGGCCACCGCTTCCGGGGACGTCGGTGGGGCCATCAGGCCTCCTCCCGGCGCGCTCCCGGAGCGAGGCTCAGTCGCTCATCTCGGGGAGGTCCGGCAGGGTGTCCGGGTCCAGCTTCAAGATGACGCACAACCGGGTCAGGGTGGAGATGGTCGGTACCATGACTCCACGCTCCACCCTGGCGAGGACCTCCACGGGCATTTCCAGGCGCTCGGCGACTTCTTCCATGCCGAGCCCCGCCTGCTGGCGGGCGGCCTTCAGTGCCGCCCCGAGCACCTCGGCCCTTTCCGCGCGACTCGTCTTCATGGACGCGAGCATGACGCCATCCGGCCCGCTCGTCACCCAATTCACCACATGCTCCAGGTCCGAAGCATGGCCTCCAACATTGGATGGGGCCCCGAGGGATGGGACCTGGCGCCGACCGCCAACGCAGGGGCTCCCCGGGGTGGGGGTGGGCGCCTGCCTGGGCCATGCGCACGCTGGCGGAGGGGGGCCAGTGGCATTGGCGACGGGCGGGGGCCTGTGTTAGGCCGCCCCTCCCCGTTGGCCTGCCCAGGAGACAGGAGAAGCGAATGGCCCGTCGCCACGTCCGAGTCGTCGGCGCGATGCTCGAGAACGAGGAGGGACGCTACCTCATCACCCAGCGTCCCCCCACCGCATCGCTGCCCCTGCTGTGGGAGTTCCCCGGCGGCCGCGTGGAGGAGGGCGAAAGCGACTCCTCGGCCCTCGCGCGGGAAATCCAGGAGGAGATGGGCGTGGCCGTGGAGGTGCTCGACCAGGTCATGCACACCCGCCACGAGTATCCCACCTATGACATCGACTTCCGGGTGTTCCGCTGCCAGTTGGCGGAGTCGGAGCACCACATCCGCCACCTGCGCGTGCATGACCACCGCTGGGTGACGTTGGAGGAGATGTCGCACTACCGCTTCCCCGACGCGGACGCGAAGACACTGGCGAAGCTGCTGGACCTGGACACCTGACGTGGCGCCCCGCTGGACCTGGGCCCTGCTGTTGAGCGTGGGGTGGGTCGCCTGCTCGCGTCCCAAGCCCGTTCCTTCCGAGGTGGCGGTCCAGGAGGACGCCGGCACCCAGGCACCCGCGGTCGGTGTTCCCGGTTGCGTGGCCTACGGTGTCCCCCAGCAGGCGGGCGTGGTTCCGGACGAGTTGCCAGAGCTGTCCGGACTGGCCGCCAGCGTCCGCCACCCTGGCGTGTTCTGGGCCCACAACGACTCCGGCAACGACTTCGAGGTGTTCGCCATCGACGAGGCGGGCCGGGTGCGGGCCCGGTTGAAGCTCACCGGCGCCGAGCCTCGGGATGTGGAGGACGTGGCGGTGGGGCCGTGCGCGCCAGGCGAGCCCCGCACGTGCGTGTTCCTGGCGGACATCGGCGACAACTTCGAGCTGCGGGAGCAGGTGCGACTGTTCCGGGTGCCAGAGCCGGAGACGCTCGGCGACGCCACCGTGCCGGTGGAGGTGCTGCCCTTCACCTATCCGGACGGCTCGCATGACGCGGAGGCGCTGGTGATGGACGCGCGCTCGGGGCGCCTGGTCGTCCTGACCAAGACGCGCCGCTCGCTGGGCGACGTCTTCGCGTTGGACGGCCTGTCACCCGGCACCGTCATCCAGGCGACGAAGCTGGGCACGCTGGAGGTCCCCGGGGGCGTGGATCGGCTCTCGACGGCCGCGTCGTTGCATCCCTCCGGCCAGCGCCTGTTGGTGCGCACCTACTCGCGGGTGTGGGAGCTGCGACAGTCGGGGGCGACGGATGTCGAGTCGCTGTTGAAGGGCGCTCTCGTCGAGGTGCCGGCCGGGAGCCAGGCCCAGGCGGAGGCGGTGGCCTATCTGCCGGACGGTCAGGGGTATTTCCTGGGCACGGAGTTCACAGGTCAACCCTTGTGGCGGGTGGGGTGTCGCTGATCTCGCGACTCCTGAGTCGGTACGTGGCGTGAAGCCGAGCCAGCGGGTTGACGGTCAGCCGGCGGTGAACATCTTTGCCCGGCTGAGTGTGACGCCATCCGGGCACGGGGCCCGAATGCGCGGGGAGGGGGAGGGCGAGCGTGCCGACGATGAAGCCACAGGAGCTCCCGCCGGGTATGGGCCCGCGGGGAAAGAAGTCCGAGAAGCCAGGGTCGCCGGGCAAGGGGTTCAAGTTCGGCTCACCGCTGGGCTACATCCTGCTGCTCGTCCTGGGCTTCCTACTCTTCCGGAACGTCTTCCAGGACGCGGGCGTACGGCGGGTGAGCTACAGCCAGTTCCGCGACGCGGTGGAGTCCGGCAATTTCAGCCGGGTCCAGATTTCCAACGAATGGGTGAAGGGCTTCCTCAAGGACACCGCGCAGCCACCGCCGCCCGCGCAGGGTGAGCGCCCGCTGCGAGGCGAGCCCAGCGCGCTGCCGTGGATGGCGTATCGGGTCCAGGGTGACGAGACGCTCGTCCCCCTGTTGGAGCAGAAGGGTGTCCAGTTCGAGGCCGTGCCTCAGTCGGGGCTGGGCGAAGCGCTGTGGATCTGGCTCCTGCCCCTGGGCCTGTTCTTCCTCTTCTGGAGCTTCATGATGCGGCGGGTGGCCGGAGGCATCGGTCAGGGCCCGCAGAGCGTCATGAGCTTCGGGAAGACCCGCGCCAAGGTGCAGGCCGAGGCGGACACCGGCGTGGGCTTCAAGGACGTGGCCGGCGTGGACGAAGCGGTGGAGGAGCTGAAGGAGATTGTCGAGTTCCTCAAGACGCCGGAGAAGTTCCGCCGCCTGGGTGGGCGCATCCCCAAGGGCGTGTTGCTGGTGGGACCTCCAGGCACGGGCAAGACGCTGCTGGCGCGAGCGGTCGCGGGTGAAGCGGGCGTGCCCTTCTTCAGCCTCTCCGGCTCGGAGTTCGTGGAGATGTTCGTGGGCGTGGGCGCGGCCCGCGTGCGGGACTTGTTCGCCCAGGCCACCGCCAAGGCGCCCTGCATCATCTTCATCGACGAGCTGGATGCCATCGGCAAGAGCCGCAACTCGGGCGTCGCGGGTGGTCATGACGAACGCGAGCAGACGCTCAACCAGTTGCTCGCGGAGATGGACGGGTTCGACAGCCGCGCCGGCCTCATCATCCTGGCGGCGACCAACCGTCCGGAGATCCTGGACAGCGCGCTGATGCGGCCGGGCCGGTTCGACCGGCAGGTGCTGGTGGACCGTCCGGACAAGCGCGGCCGGGAGATGGTGCTGGAGATCCACGCCCGCGGCGTGAAGCTGGGCCCGGACGTGGACCTGAGGACCATCGCCTCGCGCACGCCAGGCTTCGCCGGCGCGGATTTGGCCAACGTGGTGAATGAGGCGGCGCTGCTCGCGGCCCGACGCAACCGCGACGCGGTGATGCGAGCGGACTTCGAGGAAGCGATTGAGCGCGTCGTCGCGGGCCTGGAGAAGAAGAACCGCCGGATGAACGAGCGCGAGAAGGAGATTGTCGCGCACCACGAGGCGGGCCACGCGGTGGTGGGTTGGATGCTGCCGCATGCCGAGCGGGTGACGAAGGTCTCCATCATTCCACGCGGGCTCGCGGCGCTCGGCTACACGATGTCGCTGCCTTTGGAGGACCGCTACCTCATGTCGCTGGACGAGCTGCGCGACAAGATGGCGGGGATGATGGGCGGGCGCGCCTCGGAGGAGATCTTCATCGGAGAGATTTCCACGGGCGCCTCCAATGACATCCGTCAGGCCACGGAGGTCGCCCGGCTGATGGTGCGGGACTACGGCATGAGCACCCTGGGCCCCGTGGCCCTGAGCGCCGACCATGGCCCCAACTTCCTGCGCTCCGCGGGCATCCCCGAATCGCGCACGTACTCCGAGCAGACGGCGCGGATGATCGACGAGGAGGTCCGCAAGCTGGTGAGCGAGGCCCTGGACCGGGCCCGGGAGGTGCTCACCCATCACCGGGACAAGGTGGAGGCCCTGGCCGCGCGGCTGCTCGCCGTGGAGGTGGTGGAGGAGGACACGATGACGGGCATCCTCGGCCCCAAGGTGCTGGCCCAGCGAGGGCTCTTGCACCCCGAGGCCCGCCAGGTCATCTCCGCGCATCCGGTGAACACCAACGAGGAGGCTCCGCCCACGCAGCACGCGGAGAAGCCCCTGGACTCGTAACGGACGTCCGGGCGCCTGCCCTCCGGCCTGGCCCACGCCCCCCGCCACCGCACATTCCTGCGGTGTCCGGGGGGCGAAATTATCTTGAGACCTAAAGGAGGCGACGCCGTGGAGAACAGGATCGGCAAGAGCTATCTGGCCCGGAAGGCTCTCTTCGCGAAGGGGCTCAAGGAAGGGCGGCTCACGGTTCAGGAAATCGAGGAGGCACTGCCAGCCGGGACGTTGACGGCGGCGGAGCGCTGGCTCCTCTACTACTCGCTGCGGGCCGCTCAGGTGGAGATCATCGACGAGGTGACGGGGCAGATCGACCATGGGTTCATGGCCGAGACGCCCGCGCCCCAGGAGCACTAGCTCCCCCTCGCGTTGACACGCCCTCGCGCGCGGTTAGGTTGCGGCCAGGAAAGCCTACCCGCGCACGAGCGCCTTCACACCTCGACTTCAGGTTCGACATGTCCGGCAATTCCCACACCGACGCATCCCAGGAAGCCCAGCACGCCAACGGCGGAGGTCCGCCGGGCCCAGACGCCGGGGAGGCCGCTGCCCGCTCCGAGGAAGCCGAGGCTCGGGCCCCCGCCGATGACGTCGTGTCCGAGGCCGCCGACGCGGAGAAGGAGCGTCTGCGAGCGGACCTGGAAGCCTCCCGCCGTCGAGTGGACGAACTGGCGCGCGCCTACCAGGCGGTGAACAAGGACCGCGAGGAGTTCAAGCAGCGTCTCACCCGCGAACGTGAGCGGATGATGGACGTGGAGCGCGGCAACGTGGCCGTGTCGCTGCTGGAGGCCATCGACGAGCTGGACCGCGCCCTCTCGATGAGCGCGCAGGACTCCTCCGCGTTGGCCCAGGGGGTGCGGATGATCCGCGACTCGCTCCTGGCCAAGGCCCAGGGGATGGGCATCGAGCGCGTCACTGTCGTGGGGCAGCCGTATGACCCCAACGTGGCGGAAGCCACGGACATGGAAATCACCACCTCCCCGGACGAGGACCAGAAGGTGGTGGCGGAGTTCCGAGCGGCCTACCGGCTGAAGGACAGGGTCATCCGCCCCGCCCGGGTGAAGGTGGCCAAGTACGTGGCCCCCGCCCAGGCGTGACGGGCGGTTGCTCGAAAAACGCGGAAGACGGCGGCGGCGTGGGTTGTTCCCGCCGCTCGCCATGCGTCGCCGTATAAGCTGCCACTCCGTGTCTTCTCGACTGCTGTCCGTTCTGCTCGTCCTGGCGGTGACTCCTCTGACGGCGGGTGCCGAAGAGGAGGGTCCGGTGGGGCCCTGGCTCCAGGCGCGTGTGCGTGAGCACGCCGCCTGGTTCACCTATCAAGGCAATGGCGAGGGCCGTGCGGGCGCCATGGGGCTGTGGCGCGAGCGCCCGGCCGGTGAGCCGGGCCTTCCCAACTTCGTGCCACCCACGTCGCTGGCGCCGCTGATTCGCGCGGTGGAGGCGGGCGTCGTCAACATCACCACGGTGAGCCCCCGGGAGAGCGGGCTCGCGGGGATGAAGCGCTCCACGGGCTCGGGCTTCGTGCTGACGGCGGACGGGCTGGTCGTCACCAACAGCCACGTGGTGTCCGGGGCGAACAAGATCGCCGTGCGCCTGTCGGACGGCCGCGAGTTCTCCGCGGAGGTCGTCGGTCGGGATGCGTCCACGGACGTGGCGCTCCTGCGGCTGAGCGGCTCCGACATGGGGGATTTGCCGGCGTTGTTCCTGGGAGACTCGGACCGGCTGGAGGTGGGGGACTGGGTGGTGGCCATCGGCAACCCCTTTGGCCTGGACCACTCGGTGGCGCACGGCATGATTTCCGCCAAGGAGCGCGTGCTGGGCGTGGGCCAGTTCGACGACTTCATCCAGACCGACGCGCTCATCAACCCGGGCAACTCCGGCGGGCCGCTCTTCAACATGAAGGGCGAGGTGGTGGGGGTGAACACGGCCATCATCAGCCAGGGGCAGGGCATTGGCTTCGCGGTGCCCATCAACCTGGTGAAGGATTTGCTGCCCAACCTGCGGGAGAACGGGAAGCTGGAGCGCGGCTGGCTGGGCGTGGTCGTCAACGATGACCGGGAGAGCGGCGAGCGGCGCGCGCCCCTGGTGAAGGACGTCTTCCGGGGCAGTCCCGCTCACGCCGCGGGCATCCGCTCCGGCGACAGGTTGGTCGCGGTGAACGGGCGGACCATCGGCTCCTATCTCCAACTGCTTCGCAAGGTGGCGCTGCTGGCGCCGGGTTCGGAGGCGCGGCTGACGCTGTTGCGCCCGGGGGCGAAGCAGGAGGAGGTGACCGTGCGGCTGGTGGAGCGCCCCGCCCAGGAGGCCACGGAGGGGCTGGTCCAACGCACGTCCAGCGACGAGGACCTGGGGCTGGCGCTGCGGGATTTGACGCCGGACGTGGCCGCGCCGCTGGGGCAGGAGGCCTGGGCGGGGGCGCTCGTGTCGGCGGTGACGCCGCGCAGCCCCGCGGACGAGGCGGGCCTTCGCGCGGGGGACGTGGTAACGGAGGTCAACCGCAAGCGGGTGAAGGACGCGGCCGGGGTGCGCGCGGCGCTGTCCAGGGGCAGCTCCGGGGCGAGCATCCTGCTCCGGGTGAAGCGGGGCGACTCCCTCCAGTACGTGGCCATCGCCCGCTAGAGGGAGTCAGTCCGTGACGCGGGCCTAGCGGCTCGCGTTGGCGTCCTTGCCGTTGAGCCACAGGCCGAGCTGCGTGCCGGTGCGGCCCTCGGTGACGATGAGCCCCTCGATGCGGGCCGTCACGCCGTAGTTCTTCCCGCCGCCCTTCTTCGGCAGCGACCACACGCCCTGCGGCGTGAAGACGACCTGGGCGCGCACCCCGCGCATGGAGAACATGCGGGAGAAAATCTGTCCGTTCCACCCGTCCGGCAGCGTGCCGGTGACGGTGAGGTAGGGCAGCACGGGATTGCCATTGCCGTCCGACTTCTTCGGGGCGCCGTGAGTCATCGCGTAGCGGCCACCGGGGAAGAACGGGGTGATGTTGATGGTGTACTCGCCCGTCACCGGAGAGTACGGGCCCGGCGACAGCATGCTGGCGTCGTCCTCCACCACAATCATGTACAGCTGCTTGCCCTGGTACTTCTTGCGGAACGCCTCCGCCTGGGACTTGCACTGCGGGTCCACCAGCGCCCCTTCACACGCGCCAATGTACTTCTCCAGGAAGGCCCCCAGGCCGCCCAGGGGCTCGGACTCGTCGCGCAGCTTGGCGAAGCGCGCGTCCACGTCGGCCAGGGCCAGGGTGGGCAGGAGGAGGGCGGCGACGGCGACCAGAAGGCGGCTCAAGACGGAGAACTCCAGGGCTTTGGGGGGAGGGGAATGGTGCCATGTCCCGCGAAATCCCGGGGATGCCTTCTCGTAGGTGGGCAGGGGTGGATGTAGGTAAATAAATTGCCTACATATGGCTACCATGTAGGGTGTGCCTGTCACCACCTGTTGCCGGGAGGCACCCCCAGTGTTCGAGCGTCCGCAAGAGCGTCGTACTCACCTGCGCTTCGACAAGGTCTTCACCGTCTACCTCACCACCCAGGACGGGATGATGAGGGGCGTCGGTCGCAACATCAGCGCTCGCGGCATGTTCGTGGAAGTCCGGGACCAGGTGGGGCTTGGAGAAAAGCTCAAGGTCACCTTCGCCGGCGAGGACGGCACGGAGATGACGTGCCTGTGCGAGGTCCGCTACCAGGTGGCGCTGGCGTTTGGCCGCAAGGACGGGCGCGAGGGCAGCAGCCGCGGCGTGGGCCTGCGAATCGTGGCGTACGAGACGCACGACGACGCGCCCCTGCTCCTGGTGGACCGCGAGCGGGTGATGCACTGAGGTGACGTGTGGGGGCCCGGAAGGGCCCGGGTGGCCCGACGCTCCCGTGACAGGGGGCCACGACGGGGCGACTTCCGAGGCACCCACCACGCATGACAAGGGCACGGTCCTCGAGGAGAGGAGCCGTGCCCTTGGTGTTTCAGGGGGGCGGAAAGCGCGCCCGGATTACTGCGAGAAACCCTCGAGGAGGTAGTGGGCCTCGATGCGCTTGAGCGCGAGGATCATCGCGGCGCAGCGGGAGTCCACGGCCTCGCCGGCGCAGTAGCCGCGGCTGTCGTGCATGTCCGTCTTGCGCGGCTGGTTGCGGGAGATGTCGCGGATGATGCGGTAGTTGCGCTTCATCGCGCGCTCCAGGCGCTGGTCGACCTCGGCCTCGCTCCAGCGCTCCATGCGCTTGTTCTGGATCCACTCGTAGTAGCTCACCGTCACGCCGCCGGCGTTGGCGATGATGTCCGGGATCATCTCGATGCCGCGCTTCTGGAGGACGCGGTCGGCTTCCGGGGTGGTGGGGCCGTTGGCGCCCTCGGCGATGAGCTTGACCTTGAGGCGCTCGGCGATTTCGGCGGTGATTTCACCACCCAGCGCGGCGGGCAGGAGGATGTCCGCCTGCACTTCCCAGAGGTCCTTCTTTTCAATCTTCTGGGCGCCGGGGAAGCCCAGCACGCTGCGCTTGAGGTTCTTCGGGTCCTGGACGTAGGCGGTGAGCGCCTGCACGTCGATGCCGTCCCCGTTGTAGATGGTGCCGTCGGAGTCATTGACGGCCAGGAGGCGCGCGCCCATGCCGCCCAGGATGATGGCGGCGTGGCTGCCCACGTTGCCGAAGCCCTGGAGGACGAAGGTCTTGCCCTTCACGCTCTCGCCACGGTCGGCGTAGTAGTCCTCGATGCAGAACGCGACGCCCTGGCCGGTGGCCTTGCCGCGGCCCTCGGAGCCGCCGATGCGGACGTCCTTGCCGGTGACGATGCCGCGCAGGTTGTGGCGCTCGCGCTCACCGTCGGAGAACTGGCGGTACAGCAGGGCCATGATCTCCGGGTTGGTGCCCACGTCCGGGGCGGGGATGTCGATGTTCGGCCCGATGAGGCTCTTGAGCCGGTACATGAAGCGCAGGGTGATGGCCTCCAGCTCCTCGCGGCCGTACTCGCGCGGGTCAATCTGGATGCCGCCCTTGCCGCCGCCGAAGGGCACTTCCGCGATGGCGGTCTTCCAGGTCATCTCCGCGGCCAGGGCCTTGAAGAGGTCCAGGGACACCTCGCGGTGGTAGCGCAGGCCGCCCTTGTAGGGGCCACGGGCCTGGTTGTGCTGGACGCGGTAGGCCTTGAAGCGCTGGGACTCACCGGGGACCAGCTGGTAGACCTTGCCGTCCGGCAGGCGCAGGTGGCCCTGGCGGATGGCGACGTCGGAGCCCAGGAGGGCGCGGCCGTTGAGGATGATGCTGCCGTTGGCGAGCAGCTCCAGGCCTTCCTTGTTGCGCACCTGCGTCTCGGGCAGGTCGGCGAACGTCTTGGCCCGCTCGGGGATGAGGGGGACGAGGCGGTCCTTCAGCTTCGCCGTGACGTAGAAGATGTGCTCGTAGTCGGGCTCTTCCAGCTCCAGGCGGACGCGCTTGTCCAGCTTGATGAGGTCCGCCGCCCGATGGAAGATCTCCATCGCCTCGGTGTAGACGGTGCGCTTCGGCGTGGGCGCGGGAGCGCGCATGAAGTTCTCTTCGCTGGCCATGATGAAAGTGGCTCCTTGTGGTCCCAGCCACATGGGGCCGGGGACGCGGGGATAGCGGGGCCCTTATGCGCATATGCGACACAGGGGGTCAACCGCCGTGGCGCCCACCTCCCGTCCCGAAAAACGGAGCGATGACGGGTACTTATGGCAACGCGCTGTGTCACCCACGGCGGATGCACCGTGTCATCGTTGTCGCGGTGCCAGCGCCGTTCGTTGGTGTTCGAAGCAGGGTGTTCAGAATCAAAAAGAAGGGGCACATCATTTCTCCTTGCCCCACTTCGAACGCGATGGTACTCAGCGCGCCGCCTTCCGCCGACATAGCTCAGTGGTAGAGCAACTGATTCGTAATCAGTAGGTCCCCAGTTCAAGCCTGGGTGTCGGCTCCATGCAGTGAAAAGGGTCGGTTGCCGCGAGGCAACCGGCCCTTTCTGCTTTCGGGGTCATCCTTCCTTCCAGGGGGCCATCACCTCGCTACTTTCAGAGAAGATGAGGCCGTCCTTCTGGATTGCGCCGATGCACAGGAAGTCGCCGGAATCGAAGCCGACGTTGAGGACTCGCTGGGTGGCATCCCCGAGGAGCGTCGGACCCATGAGCCGTGCGAGATGCCGGACAGCGAGCGCGGCGTACGCCAGTGCCAGGGGATATTCGGCGTCGTTGCCGAGCCCGTCTTCGTGCCCATAGGCGAGCTGGTAGATGGAATCGAGGACGGTGGAGCCCGAGTCGGGCGTGTCATTGCCCCACCGCTCCCGGAACAGCCAGTCGGGGTCGGTCGCGTCATAGGGGGCCCCGATGAGATGGATGTCCGCTGTCGCGCGACCCTGCACCGTCGGGTTGAAGAGGCCGAACCATAGGCCGGTGATGGGCGCTGGCGGTGGCGTGGACCGCATGATGGTTTCGAGCCATTGCTGGAGCCGCCGGAGATCGCTCTCCACATCGAGGGTGCGTAGGGCAGACCAATCCGGATGAGTGCGTGTTGTCTCGCAGAACTGGATGATGCGCAGGAGTCCTTCCGTGACGGAGAGCTCCGACTTCACGACGCGCTCAATCTCATTGAAGAGCTTGACGGCATTGTAGGAGGTCATGGGGCGAGTCTATTGGCGCTCCCTCGTTCAGGAGTCCAGTGGGCAGGAGGTGCGCGCCGGTGTGCAGTCGCGTGCCTCCACCCCTCCGAAGGAGTTGGCGCCAGTGCCCGGGTGCCAACGTCTTGGAGAGGGAAGTCAAGACAGATGCCGATGTGACAGGAGTTGAAAGTGTCAAGGCGCTGTTAACAGGGCGCGGTTCCAGGGTATCTGTCCCGATTTTTATCACAATCAGGTGGCAGGGGGGGGTGTGTTTGTTGTGAAGACGTTCGAAGCGCGTGGCCGGAACGCCCGAGTCGTTCTGACGGTTGATGATGAACTCCGATGAGAGGGGCCTCTCGAAGCGTGGCGGAACTGACCGACCCGTACTGCTATTTCACAGGGTCATGATTCCCTCAAAAGCACGCGCCACACTGTCGTGCGGTCTCTCCAGCCTCATAGCTGTCATACGGTGGGGAGTTTCTCGTGCAGATCAAATACCCAACGTTGACGGTCCAGGTGCATCCAGGCTCACAGTACCAAAGGACGCTGGGTGTGTAGCCAGCCGCGCAGGCCGCTATCGCCTGTTCGGCCTGATCGAGGCTTTCCAACTCCTCTTCAGGGCCGACTCCGCATCCCAGGCAAAGCGTCCCAATCATCATGAGTGCGCCACCAATGAAGGTCTTCGCTGTCATGCATTGTCTCGGATGCTCTGTGCGAATTTGCACGGACTCATATGGCACGCCATTGAGCGGCGCCGCGATGTCTGGGATGTGGAAAGTGTTCTGCGATAGACGGTTCCAAACGCATGAGACGGAGAGAGGCTGTCTCGGGGCTGAGGCAGGCGCTGATGGAGATCGCTGACGGGGCCTGGGCTGTGCGCCACCACGCTGGTGGACGGGCCAGGCATGCTGGGTCGGTTGCCGCGAGGCAGTCGGCCCTCTTGGATTTCGAGGTTTCGCTCGTGGCTTGGCTGCGCGCGGGTGTGTCCTCGCCGAGCGTCGGCTGATAGGAACGCCCCATGAACCACGGTCCTCCCCGCCGGGTCGCCATCGTCGCGGCCCTCCGTACTCCCTTCGCCCGCAGCAACACCGCGTACGCACGCCTCTCCAACAAGGACATGCTGACGGACGTCCTGCGGGGTCTCGTGGAGCGCACGGGCCTGGGCGGCGTCCGGCTGGGGGAGGTGGTCGGCGGCGCGGTGATGAAGCACTCGCGCGACTGGAACCTGGTGCGGGAGTGCACGCTGTCCAGCGGGCTGGACGCCGCCACGCCCGCCTATGACGTACAGCAGGCGTGCGGCACCGGCCTGGAGGCCTGCATCCTCGTGGCGAACAAGATCGCCCTCGGGCAGATCGACGCGGGCATCGCCTGCGGCACCGACACCACGTCGGACGCTCCGGTCGCGGTGAGCCGACGGATGCAGCGCGCGCTGATGGCCATCAACGGCGCGAAGACGCAGGGGGCGAAGATCGCGGCGGCCCTGAAGTTGCTCGACCCGCGCGCGTTCGTGCCGGAGATTCCCGTCAACGCCGAGCCTCGCACGGGCATGTCCATGGGCCAGCATGCCCAGCGCACGGCCGACCGGTATGGCATTACCCGCGAGGCCCAGGACGCCCTCTCGCTGGCGAGCCACCAGCACCTCTCGCGTGCCTACGACGCGGGCTTTTTCTCCGACCTGGTGATGCAGTACCAGGGCCTCGCGCGCGACAACAACCTGCGGCCGGACACCACCCTGGAGAAGATGGCGAAGCTGCCGGGCGCCTTCGACCGCGAGAAGGGCACCATCACCGCGGCCAACTCCTCCCCGTTGACCGATGGCGCCTCGGCCGTGTTGCTCGCCAGTGAGGAGTGGGCGCGTGCGCGCGGACTGCCCGTGCTCGCGTATCTGTCGGCGGGCGAGGTGGCCGCGGTCGACTTCGTCGACGAGCGCGAGGGGCTTTTGATGGGCGGCGCTTACGCCGTCCCCCGCATGCTCCAGAAGCGCGGGCTCGCGCTGGGGGACTTCGACTTCTACGAGATTCACGAGGCCTTCGCCTCCGTGGTGCTGTGCACGCTGGCTGCCTGGGAGTCGGACGCCTTCTGTCGCGAGCGACTCGGGCTTCCGGGGGCCTTGGGGGCCATCAAGCGTGACCGGCTCAACGTGAAGGGCAGCTCCATCGCTGCCGGACATCCCTTCGCCGCCACGGGCGGTCGCATCGTGGGTACGCTGGCCAAGGCATTGTCCGAGGCGGGCTCCGGCAAGAAGGGCCTCATCTCCATCTGCGCGGCGGGCGGTCAGGCCGTCACCGCCATCCTCGAAACCTAGGGAGCGACGACCTCATGGCCGACAAGCTGATGACGCTGGCGAACAACCCCGTGACGGGAGGGCTCGTGAGGGCGCTGGGGCTGCCGACCCCGCCTCCGCTGGCACGGGCCAAGGAAGGCTGGGTCGCGCAGCCCTTCGTGGACCGTGTGGTGTTGCTGGGCACGGCGCCCGGTGGCTTCGCGACGGAGGCTGCCCGGAGCGCGCTCGCGGGCGGGGGCGCGCGCGTGCTGGACGTGTTGCCGGAGCAGGAGGGCCGAGGTGTGGATGTGGCGCTCTTCGACGCCACGGGGCTCTCCACCCCGGCTGACTTGCGCTCCCTCTACGATTTCTTCCACGCGACGGTGCCGCGACTGGCGCGCAACTCGCGTGTGCTGGTGCTCGTGGGGCTTCCCGAGGAGGCCCGGGGGCCCGCGGCGGCCGCCGTGGCGCGTGGTGCCGAGGGCTTTGTGCGCAGCCTGGGCAAGGAAGTGGGACGGCGCGGTGCCACGGCCAACCTCGCTTACGTCGCGCGGGGTGCCGAAGACCGGCTCGCTGGGCCCGTGCGCTTCTTCTGCGGGGTGCAGGCCACCTATGTCTCCGGACAGGCGGCCCGAGTGACGTCCTCCGTGCGCCCCGTGGTTTCGGCGCCCATGGTGGCCGCGCTGAAAGGGAAGGTGGCGTTGGTCACCGGGGCCGCGCGAGGCATCGGCGCGGCCACGGCCGAGCGCCTCGCGCAGGAGGGGGCTCGTGTGGTTCTCCTGGACGTGCCCGCGCTCCAGGATGCCCTGGAGGCCACAGCCGCCCGTGTGGGCGGAGAGGCCCTGGCGCTCGACATCACGGCCCCCGATGCGCCCGCACGCCTCGTGGCGGAGCTGCAAGGGCGCCACGGCGGCGTGGACGTGGTGGTGCACAACGCGGGAATCACCCGTGACCGCACGATCGCCAAGATGACGCCCGAGGCGTGGGACCAGGTGCTGTCCGTCAACCTCGCCGCCATCATCGCCGCCGACGAAGCGCTGCTTGCCTCCGGTGCGCTGCGGGACGAAGGGCGCCTCGTGTACCTCTCCTCCATCAGTGGCGTGTCGGGCAACTTCGGGCAGACGAACTACGCGGCGACGAAGGCCGCTCTCATCGGCTACGTGGCGGCGCTCGCGCCGACGCTCGCGCCGCGTGGCATCTGCGCCAACGCGGTGGCTCCGGGCTTCATCGAGACGGCCATGGTGGCGAAGATGCCTCTCATGACGCGCGAGGTGGGCCGCCGGCTCAACTCCCTGTCACAGGGCGGCCAGCCGCGCGACGTGGCGGAACTCATCACCTTCTTCGCCAGTCCCGGGGCATACGGGGTGACGGGCAATACCTTGCGTGTTTGTGGACAGGGCCTCGTCGGCGCCTGAGTGACTCGGGCGCGCTTCTCGCCGGGCGCGCTTCTCGCCGGGCGCGGTTGCATGGAGGGCGAACACCTGGGGCGACACGTCGCTCCAGATGCCGCCCTGCTCTGATGAGCGCCCGCCGACGCAAGTCACTTCGCCATCAGCCTGTCTCGCTCTAGTTGCCTTGCTCTGATGCAAGACGGACACGGAAGGGCGCCACCAGTCGCGCGGTCGTGACTCCGGGTTGGCTCCGTTCATTCCCGATGTGACGAGCCCAGTCCGTGGGCCACCTTCCGGAACGCATCGCGCGCTTCCGGCGTGAAGGTCGCGCCCACGAACACATGGAATGCGCCGGGGTACTCGTACAGCCGGATGCTTCCGCCCACGGCCTCCACTTTCCCGCGGAGCTCGCGGGCGTCCAGGATGAACAAGTCATCGGTGCCCTGGAACACGTCGATGGGCGGCAATCCGCGCAGGTCGCCGTGAATCGGGCTGAGGGTGGGAAGCGAGAGGTCATCGCCCCCCGCCCACCACTGCCCCGCCTCCAGCAGGCGCGCGGTGCTCAGCATGACGTCGCGTGGCTCGATGGCGGGGATGCCTGGGTTCGTCATGGCGAGATCCAACCAGGGCGAGAACAGGATGAGTCGTCCCGGGAGTGGCAGGCCGAGGTCTCGGAAATGAAACGTCTGCCCGAGTGCCAGTCCACCGCCCGCGGAGTCCCCGCACAGTGCCACCTGTGTCGCGGGGGTCGTGGCGAGGACCTGCCGGTACACCTCGGTGAGAAAGGGATAGGCGTCGCGATGCGTGAATTCGGGCGCCAGCGGATAGATGGGGACGGTGACACTCGCACCGGTGTGCCGGATGAGTGACTCGATGATGCGCCAGTGAGGGAGGATGAACTCGTTCACGTACGCGCCGCCGTGCGCGTAGATGAGGTGCCATCCGCTGGCACGCTGGCGTGGCGTCAATTTGAACACCGCGCGTCCGGCGACCTTTCGTTCCTCCACGTTCGTGAGCGCGTGCAGTGCGCGCGGTAGCGCAGGAACGGTGGGATACGCGCGAGTCCTCGCGGTCCGCCGGAATGCCTCGGGGTCCGAGCGGTACTTCTTTCGGAGGCCCAACCAGAACTTCGCGGCGCTCATCCTGAGACTGCTCATGCGACTCCTGAAGCCCAGGATGGAATCGCCAGGCTTCGCGTCGTCACGTTCCATCCTCGGATGCGGAGAGTCTACGCCAAGATCGACGGACTCCGCGCAACTGACACGAGGCCCAACTCATCCCCTGCCATCAGTGTGCAGGTGTCGAAGAGGGCGAGGACGCCGTGAGTCCGCACGCCCGGTTGGCGGGAACGGCCACGTCGAGCTTCTTCGGCTTGGGCAGGTCGAGGTGCTCCATGATGCGGATGAACTCCTCCCGACTCTTCCCCGCCACGCGGGGGTTGTGCCGCTTCTCCTCGGCGATGCTCGTGACGGTGCGGCCCTTGTAGTCGTGCGCGGGGTAGACGAGCGTCGTGTCCGGGAGCCCGAAGAGGACCCGCGTGACGCTGTCGTAGAGTTGGCTCGCGTCCCCGTTCTGGAAGTCGGTGCGCCCGTTGCCGCGCACCAGCAGGGCATCCCCGGTGAAGACACGGTCCCCGAGGAGGTAGCTGACGCTGTCGTCCGTGTGGCCCGGTGTCGCGAGCACCTGGAAGTCGAGCTGGCCAATCCGCAGGTGATCCCCGTGGTGGACCTGGACGTCGGCGCATGCGGCACCTCTCACGCCCCCCACCACCGTGCACCGAGTCCTCGCCCTCAAGGCACCAGATGCTGTGACGTGGTCGGCATGTACGTGGGTGTCGAAGACATGCGTCAGCGTGAGGTCCAGCTCGCGCACCAGCTGAAGATCTCGGTCGACCTGCTCCAGCACGGCGTCGATGAGGACCGCCTGACCCGTCGACTCATCTCCGAGGAGATAGGTGTAGGTCGAGGACTCGGAATCGAAGAGCTGGCGGAAGATCATGTCGAAGCCTCGTGTCCCTGTGACTCGAGGGGGAAAGGTCTCGGGCCCCTCATCCTCAGAGTGCGACCCGCGGGGGCAGGAGTGGACAGTCGAGTGACGAGGGGCCCGCTCCCCGCGCATGAGGGCTTGCCGCCAGTGTCCCCGCGTGCAAGCTCACCCTGTCTTCCATCGAAGGTGCGCTGGCGCACCTGCCTGCCTCCGGAGCCTCACCATGAAGTCCTCTCTCGTCGTCGCGACCGTGCTCGCGAGTCTCCTCCTCGGTGCTTGTGCCAGCCGGCAACGGCCGGTCCGCGACGAGGCCCACCGCTGGGTCGACGCGGGCGCCACCCTGGTGGATGTCCGCACCCCGGAGGAGTTCGCCGCCGGTCACCTGCCCGGTGCGGTGAACATCCCCGTGGACGACCTGTCCCAGCGACTCCAGGAGCTCGGCTCGCCGGAGAAGCCCCTGGTCATCTACTGCCGCAGCGGTGGACGCAGCGCTCGCGCCGAGAAGCTGCTGAAGGAGCAGGGCTTCCAGCAGATCCTCAACCTCGGCCCCATGTCGACGTGGGAGTGACCTCGGGCCGCGCGCCAGGCGCCCTCGTCTGTGTCACGGCAAATCAGGCCGAGATGCACGCCCCGAAAGCCAGTGGGTCATACAGCCAGGTCGGGCTGGAGCATTGATCACGCGGGTTGCTCTCCACGTCCTTGAGCAGCAGCGCTCAGGCCGCAGGCGTCAGACGGGAAGGCTGGCCGGGGTGCCCACGAGCCTCCAAGGCCTGGACACCCTCCTCGCGCTGCCCTTCAGCAGACAGCAGGAGCCCTGCGGCACGCCCTGCCGCCCGCCGCGGTGCAGCAGCCCTGTCAGCAGGCGCCGCTGTCCCTGAGGCAGACCGTCACTTCGAGCGCTGCTCAAGCTTCCGCAATTCTCTCTCCACATACTTGCGTTGAGCCGCAGTGCTCTTTCGCAACAGGAAGGACCGATAGGCATTGATGGCCTCAGGTCCCTTCCCCATGTCCCGAAACAGGTCTCCCCGATTCAAATAGAGCACGTCGCGCTCGTGGCCCGTCGCGGTGAGCAGCGCCAGGCAGTCGTCGAGGACGGCCTGGGCCTGGAACCACTCCTTGTGGGACCACAGCGCGAAGCCGAGGTTGTTGAGGATCTCGGCCCAGAGGTCGATGATCGCCTCCCTCTGTTGGTCCACCTGTGGCCTCAGGATGTCGCTCACCACCCGGAATCCATTGCGCAGGTCCAGGGGCGCCCCGGCGATGAGCCGGCCTTCCGCGAGCCATGTCCGGTAGATTGTGGTCCACTCACTGAGCGCCGCCTCTTGCTGCCCCGTGCTCCACTGAGTGAGCGCACTTTCGCTCACGGCAAGCAGGTCTTGGCGGATGCGATGGAGGCCCTCCAACTCCTTCAGGTCTCTGTCGGCGCTACTCTCTGTCGTCCATCCGCTCTCTTGCATCTCCTCGACCTGCGGAAGGGAGTATGTGCGCCCCATGTATGCCTCGCACGTGACGTCTGCCTCGCCCTTCTGCGCGAACGTGCAATCACAGGTAGGAAGCGCGGTGCCCCCGCCCGACCAGCTCAAGCTGTCCGCGACGCGGGACAAGGAGATGGACTCGTCGGCGTCGGGGAGGATCTCCTCGACACACGCGCAGATCTTCCGTGTCATGGCCTCGCTGGCCATGGCATCCACCTTCGAGCTGACGCTGTCGATGACCCACAGGGAGCACCCATCCCGAGGCGCGGCGAGCAGCCAGCGGGAGTTGGGCAGGTAGGCCCACGTGAGGTCGCGGGCCCCTCCGTCCCTGGGACCCAGTGCCTTCTCCAGGGCGACCGCTGCCTCCGGAAAGGCCTCCTCGGGGGAGCGTCCTTCATCCGGGAAGTGGGAGACGCCCCATACCTTCTGCTTGCGCTGGAGCCGGACCAGACATCGCTGAGGACCATTGCCGAAGCGGATGGCGGCGGAGGTCGCACTCTCGGGCTCGGGGACGAGCCGCGCCACCTCGCCCATTGTCGGACAGCCATTGAGCGGCAGGCTCGTTCGCACCAGAGCCGGGGCAACGGGCTGCCCCGTGCGTGGGTCCACCACGAAGAAAGCGTCATGGAAGAGGGGCGGTTCCACGCGGTCGCGGGTCCATGGACTGGGGACGACGAAGTAGCCCACGCGAAGTCCGACCTCTGGGAGTTCGACCCATTGCTCCTCGACGAGGAATCGTCCGCGACGCCAGTCCTGGAAGGCGGAAGTCTTCTTGAGATTCGCCGACGAAATCTCTGGGGAGGGCATGGCCCCAGCGGCGACAAGGAGTGACAAGAGGAGGGGAAGCATGGACGATCCGTGAATCTACTCCAGACGCGGCCTCGACGTGAGCTCAGGGCCCCAGGTGAGGTGCCCCCGTGTGTGCATGGTAGGGGACGGCGGCCTCACTCGCGGTTGTCGAAGCATGGCTCACGCGGGTTGCTCTCCGCGTCCTTGAGGACAGCTCAGTCGTCATCGTCGTCGCCGTCACCCGCGCCGCCGAAGATGCCTTCCGCCTCCGCCGGGGTCGGCGCGTCGAACGTGCAGGTCAGCTCGTCGCCATTCTCATAGCGGTAGATGAAGTGACCCGCGGCGCGCTTGTCGTCCACCACATCGAACGTCACGGAGCCTCCCCTCGGCAGTCCGGACGCCTCGTGGTAGCCCCTCCCGGAGCCCGACGATTTTCTCAGGGTGCCATACCAGCCGTGCACCAGCAGATTCACCTCCGGGGCGAACTCGGTCTCCTTGTTGATGAGCAGCACCGTCCGCGAGCCACTGCCCTCATCGATGCGCCTGTCCTTATCCAGGAGGATGTCCACGCCAAAGCCCGTCAGTCCCGCCTGACCGCGCGGGAGATAGGTCAAGTTCACCCAGTTGGAATCGTAGGCCTCGTCCATCAACCGGGAGGCCACGCCATCGATGGGCCAGACCACGGCCTCTCCCAGATAGGTGCCTCGACATTCTCCCGTTGCGTCCCGGCCACCGCCACAAGCGGTGAGGAACAGGGCGGTGGCCATCCATGGAAGCGCCGCGCGAAGACTCAGACAGTTCATGGCTGCCATTCTAGGGGCATCCCATGTCTGATTTCCTCAACGGGCCAAAAGAACAGTCTCCCTGGAATTGCCTGACGCGGTGCATTGCCTGGCGGAATCCCTGACATGCGTCACTTCAGGCCAAGGTCGACGCCGTCGAGAGCAGCACGGGAAGAACCTGCTCCGCGGGCCCCAGGACCTCGACGTCGAAGTCCGGATGGCGGGGCTCCATGGGGGTGAGATTGACGAGGAGCGTCCACGCCCCCGCGTACTTCGCGCCCCGGACGAAGTTGGCTGCGGGTGCCACCGTCCCGGACGTTCCGATGGCGATGAAGAGGTCACAGTCGCGCAGGGCCTTCTTGGCCGCCCACTCCGCGTCCACGGGGAGGGGTTCACCGAACAAGGTGATGGCGGGGCGGAGGAAGTGACCGCACGCGGGGCACGTCGGGGCCGCATCGGGCTGTGAAGTGTCCGCGAAGGGGCTCTGCGTACACGCTGGATTGGAGCAGCAGGTGCGCAGCAGGGAGCCGTGCAACTCGACGACCTCCGGGCTGCCCGCGCGGGTGTGGAGCCCATCCACGTTCTGCGTCAGGAGGGTGAAGGTCGAGCCCTTCCCGAGCCGCCCCGCCCATTCCGCGAGTGCGAGGTGCGCCGCGTTCGGCTGGGCGTCCCCCACCAGTCCTCGCAGCGAGCCGAAGAGCTTCCAGACGCGAGAGGGGTCGCGTGCGAGGAGCTCCACGTCTGGGACCTCTTCCATGCCAGGACGCGTCCACAGTCCACCGGGACCACGGTAGGTGGGCAGGCCCGAGGCCACGGAGATGCCCGCGCCCGTGAGCACCACGATGTGGCGCCAGGTGCTCGACTGGAGTCGATGGCGGAGCTGCCGCAGCACGGTCCCTTCAGTGAGCAGGGCGGTCATGGTGTCGCGCCAGTCTAGCGACTCTGGCTGAAGAGGTGCTTCGCCATGAAGTCCACGAAGACGCGCAGCTTGGGAGACAGGTAGCGGCTGGACGGCCACAGCATCCGGAACGTGCCTTCGTGCTGCGTGTGGTGTTCGAGCACCGTCGCCAGGGTGCCGTCCGCGAGCTGGCGGCGGATGGCGAAGTCCGGCAGGCAGGTGATGCCGAGGCCCTGCTCGGCCATGAAGATGAGCGGTTCGATGGTGCTCACGACCGCCGTCGTCGGCAGCTCCAGCTCCTTGCGCCCGCGTCGCAGGGGCCAGCGCTCCAGCTTGCCGTTGGTCGCGAAGCGGTGATGCAGGCACGCATGGGACTTGAGGTCCTCGGGCTTCCGGGGCGTCCCTCTTCGCGAGAGATAGTCGGGCGAGGCGACGAGCGTGAGGCGGAAGGTGCCCAGCACCCGCGTCATCAACCGGGAGTCGCTCACCTCGCCCGCGCGCACCACCCCGTCGAAGCCTTCATCAATCACGTCGACGAGCCGGTCTGAGAAGTCGAGGTCGAGCTCGATTTCGGGATACGCGCGCATGAATGCGCTCAGCGTCGGCATCATCAACATGCCGGCCAGGGGCATGCTGACGCGCAGTTTGCCGCGCGGCGCACCCTGCGTCTGCGCGAGCTCCAGCTCCGCGGCTTCAACCTCGCAGAAGATGCGGCGGCAGCGCTCGAGGAAGAGCGCACCCTCTGGCGTCAGGGTGATGGTGCGGGTGGAGCGGTGGAAGAGCCGCACGCCTAGCCGTTCCTCCAGTCGAGCCACGGCCTTGCCGATGGCCGATGACGACACCCCCAACTGCCGTCCGGCGAGCGTGAAGCTGCGCGCATCCGCGGCCTGCACGAAGGCATTGAGTGAGCCGAGACTGTCCATGCGCCAAACCTCGATTGCGGACATTTCTGTCCGATGTGCTCGGAACTGTAGCGCGGTGGTCGTGACCGCACCTCGAATCTATTGTTTCAGCCATCGACGTCGACGGAGGTCGCCTCGCCCCGTGGGTGGTGGCTTCGCCGTCGGCCGACGTCCTCCCTCTCCTCTGACTGGCGACACCATGACTTCGACGACCACGCCCCGCGCCCAGGCCGCGCCTGCTCCCGGACTCCGACACGCTGACGGCACGGCCGAGCGGGAGGAGCGGCTTCCCATCGCCGGGCTGCTTGCCCTGGCCATGGCCGCGTTCATCACCGTGCTGACCGAGGCGCTGCCCGCGGGGCTGCTGCCTCGGATGAGCGCGGACCTTGGTGTCTCCGAGGCACTGGTCGGCCAACTGGTCACGCTCTACGCCATCGGCACGCTGGTGACGGCGATTCCCCTGACGGCCGCGACGCAGGGCTGGCGACGTCGCCCGTTGTTGATCCTCGCCCTCCTGGGCTTCGTTGTCGTCAACACGGTGACGGCGGTGTCGACGAACTTCGTGCTGACGCTCGGCGCGCGGTTCTTCGCCGGGGTGTTCGCGGGATTGTTGTGGGCGCTTGTCGCCGGCTACGCGGCGCGCATGGTGCCGGAGCACCAGCAGGGCAGGGCGATGGCCATCGCCATGGTGGGCATCCCGCTCGCGCTCTCGCTCGGAATCCCTGCCGGGACCTTCCTGGGTGCCGCCGTCGGCTGGCGCGTCACCTTTGGCATCATGAGCATCCTCACCGTCATCCTGGTCGGCTGGGTGTTCGTCAGGCTCCCAGACTTCCCGGGCCAGACGGGGGACCGTCGCATGTCCATCCGGAAGGTGTTCATGCTGCCGGGGATCCGGTCCGTGTTGTTCGTCACGCTCGCCTTCGTGCTCTCGCACAACGTTCTCTATACGTACATCGCGCCCTTCCTCGCTCCGGCGGGCATGGCGAAGAACATCGACATCGTCCTGCTTGTCTTTGGTGTCTTCGCGCTCGTCTCCATCTGGGTCATCGGCGTCTTGATTGATCGCTGGCTGCGAGAGCTGGTGCTCGTCAGCACGGCGCTCCTCGTGTTGGTGTCGTTCGCGCTCGGTCTGTGGGGGAGTGTTCCCGCTGTCGTCTACGCGGGCGTCGCGGTCTGGGGGCTGGCCTATGGCGGAGCCGCCACGCTCTTCCAGACGGCATCCGCGAAGGCGGCGGGAGAGGCGGCGGACGTCGCCCAGTCGATGATTGTCACGGCCTGGAACATCGCCATCGCGGGGGGCGGCATCGCGGGCGGCGTGCTCCTCGAGACGCTGGGAGTCGTTTCCTTCCCGTGGATGCTCGTCATCCTGCTGGTGCCGACGCTGCTCGTCGCCTGGGGGGCGAAGCGCCACGGTTTTCCGCCCGCTGCAGGGCGGCGCTGACGGCGGGCGGACGGACGGCTTCGAGCCGTCGACCGGTACGAACGGCTAGGCACCGCCTCCCGAACCGCGCGCCCGCTCCGTCCCCTTCAGCGCGGCATCGCACAGGCGCGCGATGACCATGCCCCCATTCGCGGCGGCGACGTCGCTGTCGGGCGCGAACTCGGTGATCGTCAGGCCGACGACATCGTTGGTGGCGGCCAGCCGTTCGACCAGCGACACCGCATCGGCCACTGAAGGCCCGCCGGGCTCGCGGTAGGCGAGGTGGGGGAATTCGTCTGGATCCAGGACGTCCAGGTCGAAATGGATGTGGAGTTTCCGGCCGGACACGCGTGCTTCGTCGAGCAGCGCGAGTCCATGCTGCCTCTGGAATTCCAGGTCGCCCTCGTCCCCCACTCGCACGCCGTAATAGAAGAACCGGTCCGCGGAGATGGGGGCCGTCAGCAGCTCCCTCATCGGGCCGGGCGCGTAGCCCATGATGGCGCTGACCGGCATGCCGTGCAGGTTCCTGCTCGGCGACGTCTCGGGCGTGTTGGCGTCGTAATGCGCGTCGATCCAGACGACGGTGAGCCCGGGGTGCCGCTGTGCCAGATAGCCGATCACCGCGATGTCCACCGCGCAATCGCCGCCTGCTGTGAGCACGCGCTCGGGAGCGTGCCGCCGCAGGAGTTCGCGCGCCGAACGGAACTGCTCGAACAATGCGGGCCAGGCGATCACATCGAAGTCATCGCCCGTCGCGTCGCTGAGCGGAACGTCCACGCGCGGCGCGTAGCGCGCGCAGATCTCCGCCGCCGCCGCCGCGCCGCGCGGCAGATTCCGGTGGCGACCCGAACCCTGCCATTGTCCGTACGCAAGCATCAGGTCGAAACGAGTTGCCCTGCCCGCGCGACCTTCGGTCGAATGCATGAGCCCTCCGGTGGCACGTGGCCTGGGGTGCGGCCACGGAGGTTACGACCGAACCCGCCCGGGAGCGAGGACTCAGCGCGGCCACTTCACCCGCATCAGCGTGTCCAGCTCCGCGCGCAGGTGCGCCCGCGGAGGCCAGGGCGACGTGTTGCCGCAAGACGACGTAAACGGACACACGCAGGTGCTCGACTCGGTGCGCCGCTTCACAGAAGGACGCATGGGGCCCTGTTGAGGGTAGCCCCCTGTGTCAGGGAAGAAGTCGCCTCGGCTGACGTGCCGAGCTGACCACCCGATGGGGGCGAGTGCAGGTGGTTGAAGTGCCGTACGCAGACGCTTTCAATGTGCAGATGGTGAAGCGGATGATGGGCCCGAGCGCGGTGAATACCTCGACACTGGCGCGGCAGGTGGGAGTGTCCCACCCGACGTTGTCGCAGTGGTTGCGCACGTCGAATAGGGTAGCGGCCATGACGCCGCCCTACGGCTTCGTATGCAGCGACACGTCGGGAGCGGCTCTCCTCCCGGCCGTGAGCTTCGGCGTGAGTTCGCGAGAAGCTGGTGTGCCGGTGTGCAGGAGGAGTGTCTCCGCTCGAAACGGATGGTAGCGCTCGAAGGCGGGGGTGATCGCTGATCATCCATCGTTCCATCATTTGCCGTCCATTCAGCAGCAAGTGCCAGCGGTTCGCCACCTGCTGGGCTTCTGGATCGCCCAGCACCGCCGCTCGTGCGTACTCGGTCGACCGGTCTCTGGCGATGACTTCCACGCCGGGGTGCTGGCGCAGCCATACGCTCACCGTGGGAGTCGAGCGGTCTGGCAACACGTCCCGCACGCAGTGCGCTTCCGGGTCGACGAGGATGGAGCCGTAGGTGCGTCCCTTGCGCAGCGCCCAGTCGTCGAGGCCCAGGACGCGAGCGGGGCTGGGAGGAGGCAGCGGAGCGCGGCGAATCAGCGGCAGGAGGGTATCGGGACTGGTGGGCATGGCCAAGGGCTTGAGCAGCCTGCCCCAGCCTTTGCTCCGGCTGTGATTGCAACGGCACACTGCGCGGTGGCCAGCCGCCGTGTCCGCCGAGCCTGTGCGGCCAGCAGGCGCACCGGCCGCTCCGCGAACGTGCGGCGGGAGCATTCCGGGTTTCGGCAGCAGAAGCGCCGCACACGCAGCTCGAGTTGCACGACGCGCCCTGCTGCGGGCAGGTCCGCCGGGCGTCGGACGTAGCTGCCATGCGCCGCGGTACTGGGCGTCTGGCAGGAGGGACATCGTGCTCCCGTTCCCTCCATGCGCACCCCGAGGACGACACCCGCCGCGCTACCGTGGCCCACCCGGTCCACTTGACACCCAGGAAATCGGTACAGCGTTTCCATTCCTAGGGTGTATTCGCCCCGCTGGCAGCTTGCCGCGTCTGCCTACTCCCCAGAGGGGAACCACACGAAGTGCGGGAGAGCCACTGAATCGGATCACGCCCAAACCGATACATTCCTGAAGGTGGCGGTTGCTGGCAATGCATTGTCCTCGATTCGTCCGACGAGTTCTTCGGAGCGAGGAGCCCACAGGTTTGCGTGCAGGCGCATGGGAAGATGCGGAAGTGGAGTGGGGTCCCAATTCACACGTTCGTGGATAGTCTTCCCGTCCACCAACCACGCAATGCGGCCTGGTCTCCAGTCAATCGTGTAGAGATGGAAGTCTAAGGTTGAGTCGAATCCAAGGTCGATACGACAGGGGGAGCCCCGATAGCCAAAGCCTATTGCTGCCCCGTCGTCTCCAGGGTTGAAGTAGACGTTGATCAGCATATATCGCGGGGCGTTGCCAGCTAGTTCAACATCGATCTCTTGCCGTGGTGCATCGCGGTGGAGGAAGAAGCCTGTGATGAGTCCAGAACCTGACGCTGCCCTGATCTCTGCCTCGAAGCGTCCGTACTCGAACGAGCGCACGGACGCGAAGGCACCTGAACGGTACGGCCTAGCAGTAGCCCCAGCCTTGCTAAGGACGAGATGTGCGCCGTCCTTGTCGTGCACGAGGCCTTCTTGCGCGAACGATGACAGATTACCGGGAAAGGTCTCGACGAGCCGAGGGAACAAGGGCGTTGCCGTTGTCATCGCCGCGTGGACGAGGCGTTCTCCTGCGAACGGCACAGGTCGACCTGTAGGCGGCATCGGCTGCCAACCACTCCATGGCGGCAGGACCCAGGGGGAGTCGTCCAACGGATAAGCCTTCCGTAGAGAGAGGACGGCAGACCGACTCGATACGTCCGGGCGATCATCCCGGAAGAGTCGCATGCGTCGCGGAGCTCCCAAGGGATAGCTTTGAACGGGTTCGGAGAGGCCGAGAACGGCACAAAGCGGTTGCCACGCTCCAGTTTCCGGTCTGGCCTCTGGTAGAACTGAGGTCCGTGAGGGCGGCAGGCGCTCCGACTCTGTGTCGGAGCGGAGTAGGGCGTTCGCCTCGAGTAGAAACTTGGTGTCCGGCATCGCAATCGCTGACGATAACGCGCCCGACGCAAGCGGGGCGTCGACGAGAGCGTCGAACACTTCGAAAAGGTCTCGGAGGGCGGTTGCCTGGATCGCCTGCTCGTCTGCGTCGAACACACGGACGCGAAGTCCCAGCATCGACAGGGCCATAGCGAGGCTTTCCCGCTCCCCCCTTGCGGTCCATGCCATGATCGGCCCGACGCGGGTTCGGTCAGGCGGCTTTGGTCGCGACCCTGCATCGACGATTCCGGCTCGCGCTAAGAACGGCAGGATGGAATAGGAGTTGTCGGAGATGCCGTCCTGTCTCTGCAGAATCGCCGGTGAGGTGAGTGCGAGCGCGCCGAGTTCCTTGAGGCGATAGTTGATCCACATGTCGACGGGGCCGATCACGGGCATTGCTCGGAGGAGCGTTGCCGCGCCCTTGCGCGACAGCACGTAGCCGGAGAGGAACCAGAGTCCTCGCACCGGTCGGAACAATGCGTCGCAGACATCTATGCGTTCTGCACCGGCGTCCTCGTAGGAGAGGTAGAGTAGATGAGGTCCGCCATCATTGCGGCAGCGTCGGAGCGCAGCGGTCCAGCCATGGTCTATCGCTGCTGCTGCTCCGCGTCTGAACCAGACGTCGTCCTCAAGTACGAGCACGTGGTCGTCAGTTCCGGTCGCCACGGTCTTCCAGACCTCTACATGCGACCTCGCGACCGCCACTTCCTGTCGAGTCATTCTAATCGGCTCGTTGACGCCGAAGCACTCTGCAAGCCTCGCATCTGGCTGGACGTATAGTTGGTCACCTATGCAATACGTCGAGTCTACGTCGGCCGTCGCCGCCACAGCACGACCGTCACGAGCGTCCACTGCGGCCAGTCGCCGCGCGATCAACGTCAGCGGAGTTCCTTCGGACGTTCGGAAGCGACTGAGTTCTCGGAGCACGCGGCGCCATCGCCGCGGTTGTCGGTCGAGGTTTACGACCAAGATCGACCCAATCATGTTGTCGCCCGCGCCGAAGGCCGATATCCGACCGCCGGGGAAAATACTCGCTATGGCACGCACGAGGCGAAATACAAGGTTGCGCAGCGAGCCTGATGCTTCTCGTAGATTCATTGAACCGTTCCACCACTCCGGTTTGCGGACTTAGCCAGGATCCATGTTGCGCCAGTTTCGGGCGTCGTTGCGGTAAGAGAGTTCCCAGCGCGTTTCGGCGATGGCCTCCCAATCGTGCAGTAGTTCGAAATCGAGGGGAATGCCGGCAACCTTCGAGGCTTGCGCGTGTGCAGCCAAGGCAGCGGTGAAATTGCCAGGGCCAGTCGTCGACTGAATCTCAGGGAACGGATCTTTGCCGAGCAGTCTCTCGGTCGCGCGAGCGAGCGCTCGTCGCAAAACAGGATGGCCGGCTGGTGCCGCAATCGGATCATTATTGACATAAAAAATCCGTCCATCTGTCGGCAGGTCGGTTCGCCAGATCTCGGCCGCTGGCACCATCCCTCCTGTCCGGATGTCGTAGCAAAGTGGCTGCACCTTCAGTCCGCCGCTCCGAAAGATGTCTTCCCATCCGTTGCCCAGCAGCACGTCGTCAGCATCGACGTAAAGTCCCCCTTCCGCAAGCACGAAACACATCCTCAGATAGTCGCTACGCATCGCCGGGTGTCGGCAGCGCGCAAAGGCAGCACACTCCAATTTGCCGTACCTCTCGGCGATATACGTCGCAGCCGATATGTCGTCGAACATCCGGAATTCGAATCCCTCCTTGCGAAGAGATTCCCAGCTATCGAGGCAAGCTCGTACATCATCAGGCATGTCGCACGGGTCGTGCCAATATCTTATCAGTGTCCTGGGCACGACCTCAAGCTGAGTTAGTCCGCTGGCACTCGGAGTTGCTGTGCGGTCAATTTGCTCCAACGTGAGGTCGCGGATGAAAGAGGATCGTAGGCAATCATTCTCTTCAAAGCCCGGTAGGTATGCATCCATTTGGGATGGGTCCTTGCTGCAGCCTAGCCTGCTGGCTGTTCACTTGGTCGTACACTCTTCTCCAGGCGTACGCTTCTAGAGCGTCTTGAGGGAAGCTCGCGGCGCGACTGAGATGTCGCAGGTGTTCAGGTATGCCTGATAACGCTCGGAATCCTTCAGAAGGTATGCCCGTCCTTCAACCACGAATCCGTCTAGGCCGTGATTGACGGCATAGGTGTCAAGATCGCTAATGTTGTTAATGAAGCCCTTGCCGTTGAAGTTCAGCGAGGTGTTGCACAGAACTCCATATCCCGTGCGCGCCTTGAACGCGACGAGAAGCG
Organism: Myxococcus sp. CA033; assembly: GCF_013336625.1. Taxonomy (NCBI): domain Bacteria; kingdom Pseudomonadati; phylum Myxococcota; class Myxococcia; order Myxococcales; family Myxococcaceae; genus Myxococcus; species Myxococcus sp. CA033. The sequence goes on from NZ_JABUMU010000033.1 coordinate 98,965, forward strand.
CATTCAGGTTTCTGTTGGTTGCAGAAGTGACGGTCTGTATGCGTGCAGTGCTGTTTACATGTGTGACGGCTGCCAGTGCATCTGTGGTCGTGCGATGTGTGAATAACATGTATGGACTTTCGTGATCGCAGCCGAACCATTGTTTGGCATCATCCAAAAGGCAGATGGGCGCGATTGGACGGAACTGTTCGCGCTGCTTGATCTCGTTTAGTCGCACTCTAGTGCTAGCTCGGAACGGAGCGGCGAGAATCGACCTGTTGCCAAGTGCGCGCGGGCCGATCTCGTATCTGCCGCTCACCCAGCCGAGGATGAGGTCATTCGCCAGCATGTCGGCGACCTCATTGTGATTCGTATCGTAGACGTTGTATCGTTCGGAGTCGAATTTGCCGTCTGCGCGGAACTCTAATCCGGAGTAGACGTCCCATTCGATCTTCGGATCTTGTGTGAAATAAAACTGGGCATCGATTGCCGTGCCGATGGCGGACCCGGAGTCGTTCGCGACGGGTGGTACAAATACTTGGGGAAAGAGGCCTGTCTCTTTCCATTTGGTGTTCCAATCACAGTTCAGGCCGCAGCCTCCGGCTATGACCAGCGGTAGCCCTTTGCGCATGTGCGAGCTTGCGAAGCGATAGAATGTGTCAAATATTCTGTGGCTGAATATTCCTGCGAAATTGCGAAACTCAGCATCATCTATTCCTACGTTGTAGTACCGAGAAGCCTTAAGGCGATCGTATAGATCGAGTCGGACATCCAAAGTGGACAACAGAAGCGAAATCAGTTCTTCCTCTTCAGCCGAAGCTGTACTTCGAGTGGAGAAAGAAGCCAACGCCATCAGTTTCCCTGCATCCGTAAAACGAGAAAAAGGCGCGTTCTTGGGGAATGACGGATCTGCCAGTCCATAGATCGAGGCGTAGCGGTTTCCCGGCTGGTTCATTACGTTGGAAATCAGGGTGATGTTCATTTCGGAGTCGATTTCGTAGAAGGCCCCAATCGCGCCTTCCCAGATCAATGCGTAGCATGGCGTCCCCTTCGGTAGAGGCGACATTCCGAATGCGCAGAACAGGTGAGACCGTTCATGTGAGGAAGAAAAATGGCGGACCGGCTGGCCCAGAAGGCGGCGCTCAGTCACGATGATCTCGCTCTTCGCAACGCCGCGGTATCCTGCATGGAGTGGTGCGCCGGTTGGCTGCGCTTCGCGCGGCCACCACCCACCAGTGCAGATGACGTCTGGACGATCTTCAAGTTCACCGAGAGCGTTGAACACGTCGTGGCTAGCCACCGGTGAGTATCGGTAGTTCGAGTTTTTCTCAGCCTCTATTGAGAACGCCAATCGGCCGTTTCGAAGGTATGCAATAGCGCCGTCATGTCCGGGATTGAATGAGATAATATTCATGAAGTGGCAACGACCTCCTGATGGTGAACTGCTGGTAGAATTCGTGGAGCTTCGCGGGTAGTGGCTTCTTCCACGAAAGAAATGTCTGGTACTTGGCGACGAGCGCGGGCGATGTCGTTCGGGTGAGCGCGTACTAGGCGACGCCTTCCATCCTTGGGGGCGCAGAGCATCACGAAGTCCTGCTTGCCGACCTGCACGGGGAGACTGCGCGGCGACGAAGCAAAAGTCGCGGCACCGTTCAGTGAAGAATCGGCCAAGATAGCAGAGCAGAGCACTGTGGATGGCAGCCTCCAAGTGCCCCTCGGGAAGGGGGAGGAACTCAAGGTTGTAGGTAGTCTTCAGTTCGTAGAGGGCGTAGGGCTGAAGTTGTCTCAGCACTGATGAGAATCTCTTGGCAACTTGCGCGTCACGAAGGACTGCGCCGGAGCGAATCTGGCGTTCGAACTCTCGGTAGGACCAGAACTCAGTGTTGGCCGTGAGGATGATGAGGTGGTGGGGCCACGGCAATTGTCTCAGTAGTGCTGAGACTTTTCGATTTGATCGGTAGGTTTCGTAGAACTCGCGCATCCGAAACAGGTTCGGACGGGTGAATCCCCGAAGGCTCGGGAAGTGTCGTGCGAGGGAAGACGCAACCTCCTCGACGACGCCAGCACCCCAATCGGCGCTCGCGAGCTTTCGGCTGATGTACTCGCCGAGCTGCCAGTAGAGCGAGACCACCTCTACGTTCACCGCTTGGTACGCGCGACGCCGGGCGGCCTCGATGTGTGCGATGACCTCCGTGAATCGCGAGTCGTTCTCAACCACTACAGCCCGCCGCGCGCGAGAGATGGAGCGTGACGTCGCTTGGCGGAGCGCTACCTTCTTACGCGTGGTCTTCGTGGGAGGATTCTTCGCCATGGCAGGGAAGACAGACAGGTTCTGGCGAATCGCCTAATTTCGCAAGCGATTCGCGGCGGCGGGGCTTATGTGCCGGTTCGAGTGTCGGGGTGGTTTGCCCCTATGGCTACCGAATATTCGGGTCCGGCGAGAAGCGCGCGCCAGCGAGCGCGTCATTGCGTGCACAGTCCTGGGGATGCGGGCCCGAAGAATGCTGGGGCATGATGAGGTGGAGGTAGGCGGGTGTGCGCAGGTGCCTCTGTGATGCCACGCGGTCCGTCATGGGGCACGGCAGAATTCTGGCTTGCTGAATACGGCCGGCAAGAATGGCAGGATGCGGGCCATCGTAAAGGTGCTTGCTCAAACGTTGCGCTCGGCCTTGCGGAGCCGTTCGGAGCTGGGGCTGGAGAACCTGACTCTTCGCCAGCAACTCGCAGTCTTCGGTGAGAAGCGCCCATCCCCGAAAACTGCTCGGGGCGACGGCCTCTTCTGGGTCGTTCTCCAACGCTTCTTGCAGGGGTGGTGGAGGCCACTGTGCTTTGTGCAGCCGGCGACAGTGGTGAAGTGGCATCGGATGGGCTTCCGGCTCTTCTTGCGCTGGAAGTCCCGGAGTCGGCTGGGGCGGCCTCGGGCAACGCCGGAACTGCGCGCGTTGATTCGGCGCATGGCCGAAGCCAATCCGACACGGAGTGCTCCGCGCATTCACGGGAGTTACTAAAGCTGGGGATGGAGGTTGGTCAGACAACGGTCGCTCGGTACATGCCCAGACCGGAAAAGGGAGCGCCGAAACCGTCACCAACATGGCGGACCTTCTTGCGCTTGCATCTGGCGGAGTCCGCGGAGATGGACTTCTTCGTCATTCCGACTGAGACGTTTGGCGTGCTGTTGGGATTTGTGGTTGTGAGTCACCGAGATAGGCGATTCCTCCACCTCAATGTGACAGCGCACCCGAGGGAAGAATGGACGAAGCGTCAGTTGCGAGATGCCTTTCCTTGGACCAGTGCTCCGAGATAGGGACAAGCTCTACTCCGAGGGCGTTCGCGCCACGCTTTCCCATTTGGGGATTCGCGAGGTGCCGAGTGCAGCACGGTGTCCGTGGCAGAATCCCTATGCGGAGAGAGTCATCAGCTCGATTCGTAGGGAGCTGCTGGACCATGTCGTCGTCCTGAACGAAGCCCACGCTCGGCGCCTGCTGCGCGAGTACCAGCGCTACTACAACGCGAGCCGGACGCACCTGTCGCTCGGGAAAGATGCGCCCGAGGCGCGTGAGGTGCAGGGCTCAGAGCGCGGTGCCAAGGTGATAGAGCTACGCGAAGTCTTCGGGCTCCACCACCGATATGAGCGCCGCGCTGGGTAGAGTCTCGGTCCTTCCAACAACACCCTCGTAGACCCGCGCGTGCTGCACCAGCCTACCTGCGTTCGCAGGAAGGGAGGGGAGTGTCCACATGCAAGCAGAGAGAGGTGTTGGGCGTCTGAGCCGTGCGCAATTCCGACCTCTGGCAAACGGAAGGGGGGACCCAGCGGTTCGTCATGCGAATCGCTCACGTCATGACGCGCGTTTTGACGCAGCCTTGACGCACTCATGACGCAGCGACTGAATTTTGGGTAGGCACAGGTCTGGACCTACATCGCCTGGGTGTTGATGACTGTGGCGATCCGGCGCAGCACGTCCTCGCGCTGGGCGTCGGTCATGTTCAGCAGTGCGTGAAGCCTACAGCCAGGACTCAGTGGACACAGCGCGAGCGGCTATGCTCCCCTCATCGCGCGGGCCCGCTCCTGGGTATGCGCTGAAAGGCCGAGGGGCTGACCATGTCGCAGCGGAGTGCCAGGTCGTGGCTGTGGCTTGCGGGCGTCGCGGTGCTCGCGCTGCCAGGGCTCGCGCCGGCGCAACATCCCCTCTACACGATTCCCTGGGAGGACAAGTCGCAGGTCCTGGAGTACCGCTCGTGTGGCTGCGCGGACTCCTGCTGGGTCGCGGAGCTGCGCGCGAAGAAGGGTCGCAAGCTGCTCGCCAGGCTGCGGTGTGACTGCGAGAAGCTCTGGGTCATCCCGAGTTGGAACTCGAAGGAGGCCGAGTACCGCGCGACCTGCGACGGCTTCGACACGGAGCGGAAGCTCGACCTCATCGCGGAGGAACTCAAGAGGGTGCTGAAGGCCCACAAGCCGGCGCCCTAGGCTCACGTCAGGGGCAGGGTCTCCAGGCTCATGGGCGCATGTCTTGCCACGCGCTCGACGTCGGTCGTGACGTCCGCCAGCTCACCCGCGGCGATGGCAGTGTACGTGCTCACCCACGCGTCCACCTGCCACTGCTCGGCTCCGTAGCGGGCCCGCGAGCGATACGCCTCTTCGATGCTCTCCGCCTGGTAGCGGATGGGACGCCCCAGCTTCCGACTGAGCACGGCGGCGACCTCGTCGAGTGTCAGCGACTCCGGTCCGGTCAGCGAGTACGTCCGGCCCCGGTGCTCGCGGGGATTCAGCAGCACGGCGGTGGCGACATCGGCGATGTCGTCCTGCGCAACGGCCGCGACCCGTCCATGACCCGCGGGGCCTCGGAGCACGCCGTCCTCTCCCGCCATCATGGGGAGGAAGTCCAGGTAGAGGTTGTCTCGCAACATCACCGAGGAGAAGCGCTGCTCCCGCAAGCGCTGCTCGGTGGCCCAGTGGTCCCTCGCGAAGGTGAAGGTGGCATTCGGGGCCGCGCCGTAGAACGACGTGTAGACGAGCGTCTCCACGCCCACGGCCGCCGCGGTCTCGATGAACGCGAAGTGCTCCTCCAGTCGGGTCGGCGCCTCCTTCGCGGACACGAAGAGCGCGGTCCGTACGCCCTCGAGCGCGCGGGCGAGCGCGTCGCGATTTCGATAGGTCGCGACGTGGACCTCTGCACCCGGCAGCGAAGGGGCCCGCTTCGCGTCGCGAACGATGAGTCGCTGAGCGACTCCCTGGGCCGAGAGCCGCCGCGCGATGCGTCCCCCGAGGCGACCCGTGCAGCCGGTGACGGCAATCGGTGTGTCCGCCATGTCGTCTCCTCCGTGGCTGGGGAGCGAGGCCCTCAGGTGGGCCGCGTCATCCGGATGATGGGCTTGAGCGTGTCACCCTTCTCCGAGTCCTTGGCTGCCTGGTTGATCTGCTCCATGGGGTAGAACCTCACCAGCTTGTCGAACGGGAATCTACCCTGGGCGTAGAGGTCGATGAGCTGGGGGATGAAGACGTCCGGGACGCTGTCGCCCTCGACGATGCCGCGCACGCTCCTGCCGGGAATCATGAGGTCATTCACGTCGAAGCTCGCCTCGGTGCCGACGGGAGGCGCGCCGACGACACCGCACGTCCCCAGGATGTCGAGCGAGTCGATGGCCTGCCGAAGCACCTTCGGGTTCCCCGTGGACTCGAGGGTGTAGTCCACGCCCCGGCCTCCGGTGACACGCTTGATGAACTCCACCGCGTCCTCGGTCTGACCATTCACCGCATGCGTCGCGCCCAACTCCTGCGCCAGTTGCAGGCGGTTGGGTTTGGTGTCCACGGTGATGATGGTGGTGGCCCCCGCGAGCCGCGCGGCCATGATGGCGCTGAGCCCCACCGCGCCGGAGCCGAAGGCCGCGAAGCTACGCCCGGCCTTGACTCCCAGGGAGTTGAGGACCGCGCCCGCTCCCGTGGAGATGCCGCAGCCCAGGGGCCCGAGCAGCTCCAGCGGCACATCCTTGCGCACCTTGACGATGTTGCGCTCCGTCGCGATGGCGAAGGTGCTGAACGAGGACTGGCCGAAGAAGTGGTCATGGAGGGGCTTGCCCTCCTTTTGAATCGCGGTGGACCCGTCCATCCGCCCACCGCCCATGTTCCGCGCGTAGAACTCCCGGCAGTACGCAGGATGCCCTGACTGGCACAGGTCGCACTTTCCGCAGAAGGTGAAGGCCATCACGACGTGGTCGCCCGGGGCTACCTTCGTCACCCGGTCGCCCACGCGCTCGACGACACCCGCGCCCTCGTGCCCCAGGACGATGGGCAGCGGCAACGGGTAGAACTGGTCGCGGACAATCATGTCGGTGTGACACATGCCCGTGGCGACCATCCGGACGAGCACCTCGTCCGCCCGAGGGGCTTCGACGGTGACGTCCTCGAGCTGGAAGGGGCCGCCCTTCTTCCACACGACGGCCGCCCTGGCCTGGGCTTGCTCACTCATTGGCTCTCTCTCCTTCGTGCCGGTCCTGGCTAGGGTACGAACGCCCTGCCGGGGAGAGGAGTCTTGCCCGCTGCATTCAGCGGGGACGCAGGGAGGCTCGGCTCCACGCCAGTCGCCTGGCGCCGGCCGAGCCTCCTGCCCACGTGCGCGTGGCTACCCGCCGCGCACGCTGATGCGGTACGCGGTGCCGCTGGTGCACTTGCCGACCTGCTGGACCACCGTGAGGATGTCCGTCGCCACCAGGTCGCGGCTCAAGAGGATGACGTTGCCGCTGCCGTCGCCAATCTCCTTGTTGGTGCTGTCATAGACGCGGATGCGTGCGCCGGGGACAGCCTGCGACACGATGACGAAGTTGGTGCCCGCGAGCGGCTGGAGGATGCGCGGCGCCGGCAGTTCCTTGCAGCTCCCCGCCGGCGGCGTCTGGTTCGTTGGGCCCGCATCACACAGCTTCTGCTGGGCGACCAGGACCTCTCCGGAGTTCAGGGCGCGGCCCAGGGGCGTGGCGAAGTCGTAGTCCGGGAACCAGGAGATGGGCGTGGAGAAGCCACCCGCGGAGCCCACACCCAACACGTCGATGCTCGTCCGGGCGCCGTTCGTCAGCGAGCCCAGGCTGACCAACTGCTGACCCGCGAAGGTCTGCGGCGGGTCGAACGAGGGCGCGGGGATGCTCGCGGGCGCCTTCACGGCCTTCTGGGGCGCGGACTCCGGGCTCTTGTCGCCGCACAGGCTGATGACCGCCTTGTACTCGTCGCCCACGACGAAGGGCGTCTTGCCCGGGCGGATGGCCGTCCAGTCCGTGCTGGTCGACGACGAGACGGCCGAGCCTCCGTTCACCGTGACGGTGAGCTTCGCGCCCGGGACGTGGCGCACGGAGATGACCTCCGCGCACTCGTAGATGAGCGTCGGGTCGATGGCGGGCGCGGGCAGTCCCGTGGGGAAGTCGACCTTGTGGTCGCGGACCTTGATCTCCGGTGAAGGGCCGGACACCGCCGCACCACTCTCCTGCCGGGCGGAGACCTTGTCACCGGCGACCAGCGCCGGCACGTTGAACACCTCGTGGTTGGGACTGCGGGCGATGAGCGAGCCCACGTCGGTGCCGTTGATGGTCAGCGTCACCTTCGCGTCGAGCACCGCGCCGCGCACCGCGACCTGCGTCGCGCAGCCATACAGCGGGTCGATGACCACGGGCGGCGAGAGATAGCCCGTGTCATCCGGGATGTTGCCGGGCACCGTGGTCCCCGTCGGCTTCGGCGCCTTGCAGGCCTTGCGCAGGGCGTCGACGTGCGCGGTGAACTGTGAGCGGTCCGCGCCGTAGGGCGGCATCGTTCCAGGCAGCGGAGGGCTGACGGCGGTCTCCAGGACGATGGCGCAGTAGCCGGGCAGCTCCTTGGAGAGCGCGGGGAATCGGCGACCGGAGCCGCCCGCGCGGTGGCAGCTGTCGCAGCGACCCTCGGAGGACACGGCCTCCAGCAGATACGAGGGGCCCGGGTTCTGCGGCCAGTCCTGATGGACGATGGGCTCGTACCAGCCCGTCCCGAACAGGTCCAAGCCGATGAAGGGGGGCTTCTCCGGGTGGACGACGAAGGGGTTCTCGCCCGCGTGGCAGTCCGAGCAGGTGCCCTGGTCGTTGGCTTCGAGGGCATAGCCACCCACGAAGTCCTTGATGTCCACCTGCACGCCTCGGATGAAGGTCTTGCTCGCGGGGTTGTCCCAGAAGCACGCCTTGTTGCTGAGCGTGCCGAGGCAGATGATGCCGAGCAGGTCGATGGACTTGTCGTCGCGCAGGTAGCGGGGCAGGGCGAGGCAGACACCCGGCGGCTTGTCGCTGGTGTAGTGCATCAACTCCGCCTTCTCGGTGGTGCTGATGAACTCGTCTTCGATGACGCCTCGGTTGACCCAGCCCGCGGAGAACATGGGCGGAGGAATGGGCACCCCGGCCGCGGCGCACTCGCGGATGTAGGCTTCGCCGCTGTTCTCCGTGATGGAGAAGGTCTTGATGCCCTGGGCCTCCAGCTTCCTCGCGACGTCGGCGCCCACGCCCTTCGTCTCGTGCTGCTCGTCTCGTCCCACCTTCGACGTGCTCAGGCGCTTGAGGTAGTGCATGCGCATAGCGCCGTTGAGGGAGCGGATGCGAGTGAAGTCCTCGGGGCGCAGCGTGTCGTTCAACCAGTCGATGTACAGCGCGTTGGCGAGCACCTCGTCCTCCACCTGACTGGTGATGACCTTGCGCGGGCCGTCGATGTCGAGGCCGCCTTTCTCCAGGGACTGACGCCGCAGGGTCTCCAGGAAGTCCTTCTGCGTGCGCTGCACCATTCCAAGGTCAGCGGTGATGACCTTGCCGCCCTCCCCGAGGAAGGCGCCGTGGCCATAGGTGATGACGCGCTCGTCCGCCGGGGGCTCGGCGCTCTGGCAGCCAATGAGACTCATCGCTGTCACGACGGTGATGAGAAGGGTCAACCGCGGAGTTTCAAGCATGGGTCGTCCAGGGGTAGGAGTTGCGACGCGGCGGTGACTGCGATTCCAAGGCCCGCGCTGGCTGAACGGCACTCCCCCCATTTCTTCCCTCAAATGCCGCGAGCGGCCTGTCGTGCGGGCGCCCGGGTTGGAGGTGTTCGGACCGGACGAGGCGTGAGGCGCTGCGCGAGCAGTACGGTATTGAACACCGCCCGGGCTACGAGGACTTCGAGCAGGGTGAGCTTGAGCTTCAGCGCAGTGCCGTGGCTCACCCCGCGGCGAGACGGCGGGGCGCGAGGCCCTCCAGGGCGGTCGCCAGGCGGTGCGCGGCCTCACTGGCCTCGCGTCTCCAGGCGATGCGCCAGGAGCGCTGCAGCGGCCCCGAGGCGAGCCGCTTCGCGACCAGGTCTCCCTTTCCGAGATGCGGTCCGGCGATCCACTCCGAGATGACGGCGACGCCCAGGCCGGCGCGCGCGAGGTCGAACATCGCCTCCGTCAGGGGGAGTCGCTCGAAGCGGAGGCGGGGGCGCTCCCGGCCGAAGACCTGGGTGAGGAACCAGTGGGACTCCGCCGGAGGTGTCTGGGACGTGAGCAGGGTGTGCTCACGCAGGTCATCCCGCGTGAGTGTCTTTCGTCCCGCGAGCGGGTGCGATGAGGACACGACGAAGACAATCTCATCGGAGAAGAGCTTGCGGGCCCCGAGCGTGGCGCGAGGGATGGTTGCCTGGGTGAGGAGCGCGACGTCGATGTCTCCCGCTTCGAGGGCCGGGATGGGGTCGCGCGTGTGTTCCACGGCGAGGGTGACCTCCAGCCCCGGCATGCTCCTGCGCAGGTCCACGAGCAGGGAGGGGAGCCAGTGGTAGGCGGTGTAGCACTCGCACACGAGGCGCAGGCGGAGGGGTGGGGCGGCGGGTGTGAGGACACAGCGCTCCAGGTCACCCAGCTCGACGAGCAGTCGCGAGGCGCCGGCGACGAGCTGTCTCCCTGCTTCGGTGGGGACGAGGCCGCGGTGGGTGCGGTCGAAGAGGCGGGTGCCGAGCTTGTCCTCCGCGAGCAGCAGGGCGCGGCTGACCGCGGGCTGCGTGAGGTGGAGCACGGAGGCGGCCTGCGCCGTCGTACGCGCCGAAGCGAGGGCCACGACAACGCGCAGGTCCTTGATGTCGAGGCGGGTGTTGGGGGGGCTGGCGATGTCACTCATGCATCGAGCCTATGCGAAGGATGCGTTGGACGCATAGGTCGGCGGGGGCCAGAGTCGTCGGCGTTCCCAGAGGGGAACGTGTTCGACGTCCTGGAGGAATGACCATGCAGCTCTACTTCTCTCCGCTGGCCTGCTCGCTGGCGACCCGTATCGCACTCTACGAGACTGGCGCGAAGGCCACGTTCGTGGAGGTGGACCCGAAGACGAAGCGCACGCAGGACGGCCAGGATTATCGGGAGATCAACCCGCTGGGCTTCGTGCCGACCATCCGGACGGATGACGGAGACATCCTCTCGGAGAACGCGGCCATCCTCCAGCACGTGGCGGAGCGTTGGCCGGAGGCGAGGCTCGCGCCGACGGAGCGCAAGGAGCGTGAGCGGCTCCAGCAATGGCTGTGTTTCATCGGCACGGAGTTGCACAAGGCGGTCTTCACGCCGCTGCTGGACCCCGCGGCTCCCGAGGGGGCGAAGGCCTATGCCCTGGGGAAGGCGACCTCACGGCTGGACCTGCTGGAGAAGCACCTGAGCGGTCGCGAGTTCTTGTTGCAGGAATTCAGCGTCGCCGACGCCTACCTGTTCGCGGTGCTGGGGTGGTGCGTGGCGACCCCCGTGGACCTGAAGAAGTGGCCCGCGTTGGTCTCCTACGTCTCGCGTCTCCGGGAGCGGCCGAGCATCGCGCAGGCGTTTCGCGAGGAGCGGACGCTCTACTCGGAGTACCAGGCCCGAAACCCGACGAAGGCGTGAGCGACTCGGAACGGCGTGACACGCTTGGTGGAGTTCGTACCTGGCGCGCATCGGTAGGGAGTCCGGTGCGTGCAGCTCGCTCCGGACTCCCTGGCCGTCCTCACCCGCGCATGCAGTCGAGCAAGACCTGCGTGCGGTAGGGCTGGTTCCGCCGAGGTGGCTCCGGCATCAAGACGGTGCGAGCGCACGGCACGACGTAGCGATGGTGCAGCAAGGCGTCCGCCGTCTCCGTGGCCCGCTCGTAGTCGGGCCACTCCAGGGTCATGACACAGGTGCGCGTCCTGCAATCGACGCCCAGCACGGAGAACGGCCGACGCGTGCGCAACGTGTCCAGGTCGGCGCGGAGTCCCGTCTCGGTGGGCACGGCCCAGCCGGGTTGAATGGGCTCCTGGTCGTGGCGCTGAAGCTCGCCCGCGTATTCGGCGAGCACCCGCCGCTGCTCCTCGGCGGGGTCCACCGGGGCCGGCGGAGAAGGTCGCACGGTGGCTTCCTCGGGGACCGCGGGCGGTGCCGCGTCGGAGAGGCTCACCGCGGAAGGGGCGCGGAGGGTGAGCGTGGCTCCCGCCGCGCCGACGGCACATGCCGCCAGCGCGAGGAGCACGCGTCCGGAAAGGAAGGGGACGGTGCGATTCTTCATGGCCGGTCCCTCACATCACGGCTTGTAGAGGGTGTAGCCCACCGCCGAGCTGAACCCGGCGTCGCCACGGCCCGGGAGCTGGATGAGGACATAGGGGTAGTCCCAATGCGCCGTCCTCCAGTAGTAAAGCGAGTCCACACCCGTGTGGTACATCGGCACGTCATAGGTGCCCGTGTTCGCGCTGCGCACCGCGCCGCCGCACCGGCCGCCCGTGGCCCAGCGCCAGGCGACGCAGGCCATCGCATAGATGTCGTGACCGCTGTGGCCGTCGTATCCATGGACGTTGACCTGGGAGATGCTGCTCAGCGGAAACGCCGTGTCCACCACGACGGGGCAGCGCAGGTCGATCCACTGCCAGTTGATGCCCTCCGAGCGGTTGCGCACGCCGTGCGTCGTCGCGTCGAAGTCGGCCTCGGGCCGGTCCTCGGTGCTCTGGAAGCAGGCGAAGGCGGAGGTCAGGCGCTCGGCGGCGACGGCCGGGGCCACGGGGGCCAGCAGGAGCGCGGGCAGCAGCGCGGAGAACAACGCGCGAAGCGAGGTCTTCTTCATGTTCAGCGGGTCCTTTTCTTCACAAGAAGCACCGTCTTGGTGCCCAGGACCGCATGTGCAACGCGAATGCCGTGCGTTTCGCCCAGGTCGCTCAAAGCCAAACATCCGAAAGGACTGAGTCACACGGGGCCGTCGGCATCTGGCACAGGTGTGCCAGGTGTGCCATCGGATGTGCCCGCCAGCGCGGACGAACGAAGGGGTGGCCGTGAGCCCGGTCGCTCCGCGTCACATCGCGACGGAGCGGACTCCTGCCTCGTGGAACCGAACCTCGGGAGGGCCGACATGAGCGCGATTCAAATCATCCTCATAGGAATGCTGGGCAGCGCGTTGCAGGAGCTGCTGCACTGGTACGGGCTGCGAGAGCATCTAAACCAACGATCTCGATTCTCGCACGACGTCAGGAGGCACGCCTGAGGTCGGCTCGGCGCAGGGATGGACAGGCAGAGCGCTGTGCATTCCGCGCGTTGAGGTAGGCATGTACCCGCACCATGAG
>NZ_JABUMU010000034.1:0-108451 GCF_013336625.1 Myxococcus sp. CA033
TGCGCTTCTCAGCGCTCCCTTGCTGGTGCCTTCTCAAAGATTGACTGCGGTTTCCGCAATCCTTCTCTTCTTCTTGGGCTTGCTATTTGGTTTTCAAAGACCGAGCCGCTTGTTTCATCCGCGACTTTTTGCTACTTTGCTTCCGTCTGCTGCTCGCCGCTTCCTGCCGGCGGGTCGCATCTTTTATTCAGGTCCGCGTCAGCTGTCAACTTCGCTTTGCGTCCCTTTCGGCGTCCTCCGAAGTCCTCAGCGCCGCCCAGTGGCTTCCGCTGTTTTCTTCGTGAAGGGCGCGGCTTCTATCTCTCCGCCGCATCCCGTGTCAACCGTTGCTTCGTTGACTCCCTCGCCGCCTCCGCCCTGCTGCTTCCGGGCTTCTTCGTCGGGGTCGCGGCTTCTACCACCGCCGCATCTTCTGTCAACTCGCTTCGCTGACCGCCGTATTTCCAATGTCGTTCTGAATCCACACGCCGAAGTGCTTCGCGCCAGTGCGCGGGCTTCGTCATGAGGGGCGCGGCTTCTACCACCGCCGCATCCAGAGTCAAACCGCTTCCGAGCCCCACCCCACCATCAGCCCCAGCTCCAGTGCCGTCTCGCACGAGACGACCTCCAACCCCACCACCGCGACGCCCACCGGACCACTTCCTGCTGGCTGACCATCTATGGAGCGCTCCGGAGAATGTCAACTCGTGGTCACGAGCCGCTCCGGACACTCGAAATCCCACGAAGGCCCCATCCAGGGAATCCTTCAGGGACCCACGGTCCTATTCTGCGTGGTTCAGAGAACCCCAGCGCCATGCGCGCTGATTCCGAGACTGTTGCTGACGGAATCCACGGCTGCCTGCTCGTCGCGGAGGGCTTTTGGCCGCCCGCGCCTCGCCGTGAGGTGGGCGGCTTATCCACCAAGCGAAGGGACGGCGCAAGAAGTTTGCTGATTGTCACTTCAGCACCCTTCCCTGCCCCCTGCGCTCAGCTCCCTACGCCCAGCTTCAACCTCGAGACGTCCACCCGGCCACGACGACACCCCTCGGCCACCACCACCGCGCGCAGCTCGCTGTACGCGCGCTCGAAGTCATCGTTCACGACGATGTAGTCGTAGGAGGCGATTCCCCGCTCCATCTCCGAGCGAGCCGCCAGCATCCGGCGGCGAATCGTCTCATCGGAGTCCGTCTGCCTGTCCCGCAGCCGGCGCTCCAGCTCATCCATGGAGGGCGGGAGCACGAAGATGGTGACCGCGTCGGGGTGCTTGCGCTTGATGGCCTGCCCGCCCTGGACGTCGATGTCGAAGATGGCCACGCCCCGACGGGCGCGCGCGACATCCACCGTCGACTGGGGGCTGCCGTAGAAGTGGTTGTGGACCTCCGCCCACTCCACGAACTCGCCCCGTTCGATCTTCTCCTGGAAGGTGGCCACGTCCACGAAGTGGTAGTCCACCCCTTCCTGCTCCTTGCCTCGAGGGCGGCGCGTCGTGACGCTGATGGAGAAGTTCGCCTGCGGCGTCTCCTTGAGGAGCCGATGGGCAAGGGTGGTCTTCCCGGCCCCAGAGGGCGCGGAGAGGACGAGCAGTAGACCGGGCTGAAGGATGGTGGGTTCGCTCATTCGACGTTCTGCACCTGTTCGCGGATGCGCTCGACCTCGGCCTTCATCGAGACCACGCGCGCGGAGATCTCCGTGTGCTGGCTCTTGGAACCGGTCGTGTTCACCTCGCGGTGCATCTCCTGCACAAGAAAATCCATGCGACGGCCAGCGGGCTCGGTGCTCGCCATGAGGGCGCGGAACTGCTCGAGGTGACTCGCCAGGCGCGTGACTTCCTCGGCGATGTCCGTGCGCTCGGCGAAGAGCGCCACTTCCTGCGCCAACCTCTGCGGGTCCACCGCGACGCCCCGCGCGAGTTCCGCCACGCGCTCCGTGAGTCGCTGCTGGTAGTCGTGCACCGCGCGGGGAGCGAGGTGGGCCACTTCGCGGCTCCAGCCCTCAATCAACTTCAGTCGCGCATCCAGGTCGACGTAGATCGCCTCGCCCTCGACGAGCCTCATCTTCTCCAGGGCTCCGAGCGCCTGCTCCAGCGCCTCCGTCACCGCGGGCGTCGCCGACTCCAAATTCACGCCCTTCTCCTCCAGGCGCACGACGCCCTGCTGGTTGGCCACCTGGGACCAGGCCACGTCCGCCGGGAGACCCAGCTCCTTGGCCAGCTCCCGGAAGGTGCGCAGGTACTCGCGCGCCAGGTTCAGGTCCACCGTGGGCACTGTTCCCGTCGTCGTGGAGGACTGCCGCTTCACCAGCAGCTCCACCGAGCCACGTGCCAGCCGGTCCTTCACCTGCTTCGTGACGCTCGGCTCCAGCGAGGTGAGCTCTCGAGGCAGCCTCGCCTTCACCTCGCAGAACTTGTGATTGAGGGAGCGCAACTCCACGGAGACTTCTTCGTCCCCCACGCGCGCACGGCCCGCGCCAAACCCGGTCATGCTCTTCAGCATTGGGCGGTTGCTAGGGGCTTTCCGTCCGCAGGTCAAGCAGCGTGCTTGCACGCCTTTCAGTTCTGTGTAGGGTCCGCGCCGCGATGGCCTGGCACAAGCGGCTCGAGTTGTGGGCGAAGCTGGCGCTGGCGCTCGTGGCGTCCGTGTTGTTCTGGCGCCCCGGCCGCCGGCTCCGTCCCGGAAGTTCCCTCCCCGTCCCCCGGAAGGTGCTGCTCGTGCGGCCCGACAACCGCGTGGGCGAGGCGCTCCTCACCACCCCCCTCATGCGCACCCTCAAGGCCCATGTGCACCCGGCCCCCGAGGTGCACGTGCTGGTTCATGCCAAGGTGGCCCGCGTCCTGGCGGGGCACCCCGACGCGGACCAGGTCATCGCGTTCGACCGCCGGCGACTCTGGATGGGCCCCCTGGCCCCGGGCATCCGAGCCCTGCGCCGCGCGGGCTATGACCTGGTGGTCGACTGCGCCAACTGGGAAGCCCCTTCCGTGACGAGCGCCCTGGTGGCACGCCTCGCCGGCCCGCGCGCCGTGGTCATCGGGCCGAGCGTCTGGCCCGTGACTCGCCTCCACTCCCTGTCCGTCCCAGCCCGCGACGACAGCAGAAGCGAGGCGCTTCAGCGAACCCACCTGCTGACCCCTGTCACGGGCGGCACCCTGTCGCGGGGACTCTCCTTCCGCGAACCCACCATCAGCGCCCCGTTCCGTGCGTTCCTGGAGACGGACGCCACCACGCCCCGCGCTGTCATCAACCCGGGTGGCCGCCTGGGCCCTCGGCGCATTCCTCCCGAGGCCTTCGCCGCCGCGGCTCGCGCGCTCCTCGAAATCGGCCGCGTTCCCATCGTCACGTGGGGACCTGGCGAAGAGGAGCTTGCCCGCGCCGTGGTGGCCGCCGCGCCCGGCTCGCGGCTCGCACCCGCCACGAACCTGGATGAGCTCGCCGCGCTCATGCGCGCCGCCGGGCTCACCGTCTGCAACAACACCGGGCCCATGCACCTCTCGGTGTCCGTGGGCGCTCCGACGCTGGCGTACTTCCTCCGCATGGACATGGAGCGGTGGGGCCATGCGTATGCCCCGCACCGGATGGTCGACCTCACCAGCCTCGTCGATGGCTCGGGAGGCCAGGGGCTCGAGGCTCGTGCGGCCGAAGAGGCCCGCGCCTTCGCGGCACAGCTCACTCGTCAGGCGCGTCCCACCTAGACATCCGCTCCTGGAGGAGGTGGGGCACTCCCTCTTCCACGGGCCACTCGCACCGACACCGGGGACAGCGGGCCTTCACCTGCTCTTCGTACGAGAGCACCGTGAGAGGCCCCTTGCACTGGGGACAGCCCAGCACCGCCATCAACCCCTCATCCAGCGCGGGCATGTCCTACTTCGCGCTCTCACGGCCGAGCCGGCGCGCCAGCTCCGTGGTGCTGTGGTCCTTCGGGTCTCCCGACACCGCCGTACGCCCACCATAGGCACGCACTTCGTCGCCCTCGGGGATGCTGTCCGGCGTGTAGTCCGTCCCCTTCACATGCACATCCGGCTTCAGCGCTCGGATGATGACGCGCACGTTCGGCTCGTCGAAGACGATGACGCGGTCCGTACAGGCGAGCGCGGCGACCAGCTCCGCACGCTCGCCCTCGGGAATGTGTGGCCGTCCAGGCCCCTTGTACGCCCGCGTCGAGGCGTCCGAGTTCACCGCCACCACCAGCACATCCGCCAACTCGCGGGCGCCTTCCAGATAGCGCACGTGGCCCACATGCAAGAGGTCGAACACGCCGTTGGCGAGCGCCACGGTGCGGCCCTCGGCCTTCCAGCGCGCCCTCGCCTCCACCACCTGCTCGAGCGACTGAATCTTCTCCAAGGTGCTCATCGCGTGCTCCGCAGCTCCGCCAGCAGTTCGTCCCGGGACACCGTCGCGGTGCCCGACTTCTGCACCACCATGGAACCGGCCACGTTCGCCAGTCGCGCCGCTTCCCCGAACGAGGCTCCGGCCGCCAGTGCCAGCGAGAATGTCGCAATCACCGTGTCGCCCGCCCCCGTCACGTCCACCGCCGCCTTCGCGCCATGCACCGGGATGAGGTCCACCCCACCGTCAGCGTCGAAGAGCGCCATGCCGTGCCGCCCCCGAGTCACCAGCAGCGCACGACACCCCAGCCTGCGCACCGCCTCATGCCCCGCCGCCAGCAAGTCCTCCTGCGAGCGCACGGGACGCCCCGCCAACGCCTCCAGCTCCGGCTCGTTGGGCTTGCACACCGTCAGCCCCGAGAACGACGACAGCGCATAGCGACTGTCCACGCACACCGGCAACCCATCCGCCGCCAGCTTCCGCAGCACGGCGCGCACCTCGTCGCTCAGCACTCCCGCGCCGTAGTCCGAAACGACCACCGCGTCCGCGTCCTTCGCGGCCTCCGCCACGTGCTTCGCCAGGGCCTTGCGCACGCTCGGAGGAAGCGAGGAGCGCTGGCCACGGTCCAGGCGCAGCATCTGCTGGCGCGTCGTGCTCACGCCGCCCGCGAGGATGCGGGTCTTCGTCTCCGTCGCCAGACCGCGTCCACCCACCGCGTGCAGGCGCACCCCTGACTCGGAGAACAGGCGACGCAGCTCGCGACCCATCTCATCCGCGCCCAGCATTCCGACGGCCGTCACCTGCCCCGTCAACGCACGGACATTGGCCGCCACGTTCGCTCCGCCGCCCAGCTTCACCTCGGCGGACTCGTAGCGGACGATGAGCACCGGGGCCTCGCGGCTCACCCGGTCCGTCTGCCCGTAGATGTAATGGTCTGCGACCAGGTCCCCCACCAGCAACACCCTGCGGCGCGCGAACGCGTGCGGCAGGCGAGAGGGCGGAGGCGACGAGCGAACGGGCGAGACTGCGGCCATGGCGGCGGTTTGTCCCACAGCCCTCCTCGTCTCACAAGTCGGCAGACGCACCCGACAGGCCAAGCGCTCGACGCAGATGGGACTCGCCCTCCAGCACGTCCACCCCCAGCCGCACCTTCCAGGCCAAGAACCCCACGGGCAGACGCACCGCGTCCTTCTCCGTCGTCACGACCTTCACCGCTCCCAGCTTCGCGGCTCGAGCTTCCACGTCGCGAAGCTCGTCCACGGTGAAGCGGTGGTGGTCCGGAAAAAGTGCCGCATCCAGGACCTCCACGCCGAGAGACCTCAGGGTCTTCAGGAAGCCCCCCGGCCGACCGAGCCCCGCCAGCGCCAGCACCCCCTGGCCACTCAGTGCCTCTGTCGGATGGAGCCCTCCAGAAGGGTCCACCCAGGCCGAAGGTCCATAGCGTGCGCGGACGCGGGGGAGTCCTTCTCCCTCCGCAGGCAACCCCAGGGCCCGTGCGTCGAACGGTGCTCGGGGTGCCTCGCCTGCACGCGAGACAATGGGGGACGCCGTGGCACATGGGGGCGTCGACGTGCGGACCCAGAGCAACGTGGCGCGCCGGAGAGAAGAAGCCGGCTCTCGCAGCGGCCCCCTTGGCAACATGTGGCCATTGCCGAGTCCCACGGCTTCGTCCACCACGACGAGGTTCTCGTCCCGGGCGAGCCGCCGGTGTTGGAAGCCGTCGTCGAGCAGCACCGTGTCCAGGCCGTAGTCGTCTCTCGCGCGCCAAGCGCTGGAGACACGGTCCGCGTTCACGAAGATCCTCACACTCGGGCAGCGGCTCGCGAGCAGCAACGGCTCGTCCCCCGCGTCCTCCACCGGAGGCAATGACTCCGCCCCCGTGAAGGTAAGGGGCTCTTGTGAGCGACGCCCATAACCTCGCGTGAGGATGCCCACCTTGCGGCCCTCGCGCACCAGCAACTCCGCGAGGTGAAGCACCGCGGGCGTCTTCCCCGTTCCTCCCACGTTGAGGTTGCCCACGGAGATGACGCGGAGGCCCTCCACTCGCTCGGCGCGAAGCATGCCCAGGTCATAGAGCGCGCCTCGCAGGCGCACCGCCGCGGCATAGGTCCATGACAACGCCGTGAGGGGAGACAGCAAGGCCCGCCGTCCCCAGGGCTCGGGCGACGGCGGATAGAACACCCGCTCGATGGCGGTGGGTGACTCGGGAGCCTGAGCGCTCAAGACCTGGAGGCTCCGCACAAGGCGTGTCCCGACACGAGTCGCCGGGCATCATCAAGGGTCAGCATGCGCCCGCTACGCTATCAGCCCGCGCCATCACGTACGACTCGACACGTCAGCGCGGGCTCACCGAGCGCGCGTGCTCGCCACCTGTGCATACAACGCAAGGACATCGGCGGCGATGCTCGCATTCGTCGGATGAGCCACGGGGGCCCGTTGCCCCGACAGTGACGCGGCCACCACCGCCTCGGGCGTCGGCTCGACGACACGTGCATCCGCCAGCTCAGGCAGCGCGCCCTCCTCCACCGCCACGACTCGCACACCACACGCCCGGGCTTGAGCCGCCGCCCTCGCACTCCAGTCGTTCCCGAGCCCCAGGAGCCAGACCTCGTCCAAGGCCCTCAACCACCGCGCGAAGTCTTCTCCTTGCTGGTAGCCCGTGAACACCACCGCATCCGTCAGCCCCAGCGACGCCACCTGACTCCGCGTCGCCTCCAGCAACGCGCCATCCCCCACCAGGACGAACCGCGCATCCGGCCGCTGCTCGCGGTAGAGCGCGAAGGCCTCCACCCCCACGGCGTGCCGTCGCGACGGCTGGAACGTGGAGACCATCCCCACCAGGGGCGCGCCCTTCAGTCCCAACTCGCGCCTCGACGCCTCGCGGTCCGACTCAGGGCGAAAGCGCGGGTCCACCAACGCGGGAAGCACCCGAGCCGTCCTTCCTCGCTCCAACAAGCGAGGCAAGAGCGAACTCGCCGGCACCGTGTACGCATCCGCCGCGGGCAACGAGGAGCGGATGGAGCGCGGCGCATGAAGCGAACGGACCAACACCGCCCCCTGGGGCCGTCCCCACCTCGCCAGGAAGTGGTCATGGCTGAAGTGCGAGTGCACCACGTCCACTCGCCGCGCACGCAGCCGGCGCAAATCACTCCACACCCGCCAGGGCGGAGACTTCACCGACAACTCGAGCCCCTCGTCATCCAGCAGGCCCAGCGCTCGCAGCCGAGGCACCGCGGGCTCCTCCGCCGGCATCTCCTTGCGCCGACGGTCCACCGCCACCGTCACCTCGTGCCCGGCCTCCCGCTGCGCCAGCGCGAGCAACGCGACGTTCTCCGCCGGACCACTGAAGAAGGGACTCGCCAACAGGTGGAGGATTCTCATCCGACTACCGCCCGACCAACGTGCGATACAGCGCTTCCAGCGCGTGCGCCTCGTGCTCCACGCCGCACCGACGACGTGCCTCCTCGGCCGCGTTGCGCCCCACTTCGCGCGCCCGCTCCGGCTCTCGCATGAGCATGTCCAGCAGCTCGCGCAACGCCTTCACGTCCCCTGGCTCGAAGAAGAAGCCCGTCCGGCCATGCTCGATGAGCGTGTCCAGATACGGCAACTTCGACGCCACCACGCAACAACCGGACGCCATCGCCTCCACGTGCACCAGCGAGTACCCCTCCGCATAGGACGGGTGCACCAGCACGGTCAGCCCTCGATACCAGGGCTCGATGACCGACTGCTCTCCGGCCAACGACACGCGGGGCTCGATGCCCGCCCTCAAGCCGTTCACCCAGTCCAGGTCCGCGCCCTTCGCCAACCCCACCAGCACCGCCTGCCACTCGGGGTGCTCGGGCAGCAACGGGCGCACCGCATCGAGGAAGTCGCCCTGCCCCTTCTCCTTGCGGATGCGGCCAATGACGCCCACCCCGAACCGTCCGCCCTGCCCCAGCTTCTCCCACGCCGCCGCCCGGTCCTCCGGTGGATGGAAGCGCGTCAGGTCGATGCCATGCGAAATGACGGTCGACGGGAGCGCGATGACCTCCGCCACCTGCCGCGTCAACGACACCAGCGCATCCGCGCCTCGCGCGATGAAGCGCGTGAAGCCGCTGGGCGCCACCGACGTGTGCCGAGTGAAGACCAGCCGCACCTGCCGACCCACCAGCTTCAGCAACATCCCCGCGAGCAGCTCGTTGTTCCGGTGGGCATGCCACACCACCGGCTCGGAGCGCGCCCGACGCAACAGCTCCGGCCAGGTGATTCGCGGCAGCCCGTCGCTCAGCCCAGAGCCGATGACTCGCGTCTCCGAGCCCGTGTCCTTCACCAACGCGGGGACCACCGACTCGACGTGGCGCGTGACGCCCGTGTACCGATTGTGGAAATGCGGGTGGACGATGAGCGTCATCGCGGCCCGGCCCTCCCATGGGGAAAGAGCGTCGTCATCGCCTCGGCGTTGCGCTCACTCGCGCCGGAAATCCGCCCCACCGTCTCCAAGGCCCGCGCACCCAGCTCCGCGACTCGACCCGGCTCTTCCAGCAACTCCGCGAGCCTCGCGTACAGCGCCTCCGCGTCCGCCACCAGGATGCCTCCCTGCCCCGCGAGCACCGCCACGCTGTCCTTGAAGTTGTCCATGTGCGGACCGAACAACACCGGCTTCCCCTGCCCCGCCGGCTCCAGGATGTTCTGCCCGCCCCGCTTCGTGAACGAGCCGCCCACGAAGACCACCGTCGCCAGCCGGTACGCCCGCGACAGCTCGCCAATGGTGTCCAGCACCACCACCTGCGCTCGCTCGGGATTCCCCTGGGAGCGAAGGCCGACACCCAGTCCCGCCTCCCGCGCCAGAGCCACGACGCGCCCAGCCCGGTCCACGTACCTGGGCGCAATCACCAGCCGCAGGTCCGGCCACCGCGCGAGCAGCCGCCGATAGACGCCAAGCAGCACGTCCTCCTCGCCCTCGTGCGTGCTGCCGGCAATCCACACCCGCGCGTCCACCGGAAGCCCGAGCGCCTCGCGCAACACGCCGTCTTCCGCCGCCGGCCCCGAAGCCAGTGAGTCGAACTTCGTGTTCCCCGTCACCCGCACCCAGTCCGGCCGCGCGCCGAGACTCCGCGCCCGCTGCGCCTCATCCTCCTGACGCATCAACATCAGGTCGAAGTCCTTCAGCGGATTGCCGATGAGCCGGAACAACCAGCGGTAGCGCTCCACGTTCGCCGGAGAAAAACGGCCGTTGGTCATCACCACGCGCGCCCCACCGCGCTTCGCCGCGCGAATGAGGTTCGGCCACACCTCCGTGTACTCCAGCACCAACACGTCTGGCCGGAGCGCCTTCACCGCCCGGCGCGTCGCGCCCCACAAGTCATAGGGCGCGTACACCACCCCATCGATGTCCTTGGCGAGCCGGCCCGTCGCCATCGCATGGCCACTGTCCGTCATCGTCGACAGGATGAGCTGGCAGCCCGGGAAGCGAGCCCGCAAGGGACCAAACATGGGGGACAGCGCGAGCAGGTCTCCCGCGCTCGCACCGTGCAACCACACCACGGGCCCGTCACCTCGCGGGGGCAGCGAGCCTCGCCCGTAGAACCCCAGCCGCTGCCACAGGCCATGACGCGTCTTCCGGTGCACGCAGAGCACCGGGAAGAGCAGCGGGAAGAGAAGATATGTAGCGAGGATGTACAGGAGTCGCATGGACGGCTCCCCGGCCCTCTATCAGATGCCAGGCCCCCGAGGCAGTACACGCACGGGGCTCGGGACAATCCACGGTCGCCACTCGGAGCCAAAGAAGCGCCCAGGCCCCTTCACCCACACCTCCACCCGCACCACGCCCGGCCCCGTCAGCTCCACCGAGGTCCCGTCCGTCCCCAGGCGGCCTTCTCCCCACACCTCGACCCGGACCGTGTCCACGTCCGGAATGCCAGGCAGGCGCACGCTCAGCACGTCCCCCACCCGAGCCTCCCTGCGCTCCGGGTCCACCCCCTCCAGCGCGAAGCCCTCGGGTTCCCCCAGGGCGCGGAAGGAACACAGGGCCCCCCCACCTCGCAGCGCCCCCGTCACCAGCGCCGCCGCCGCCTTCGCATCCGAGGGCAGGGGCGCGGGGACCTGCGCTGGCGGCAGGTACATCGCAAGGGAGCGAAACACGGACTCGTAGGACGGCAGGCCGTGGGCATCGTGCGCGCAGAACGCGAGCTGGGGCTGCTCGCGCGCGAGTTCCATGAAGCGCTCCCCGGGCTCGGGCTCGGGCGCCACGAGCACCATCACCCCGTGCATCGGGTTCGCCAGATAGGCGCCCACCGCTGGGAGCAACCGGCTCATCGGATTGCGCATCGCGTGCCGGAAGAAGGTGTCCGCGGAGTACAGCTCGAAGCCCTTCGCCTGACTCGCGCTCTCCGAGTCAGTCCATGGGTTGTGACGCTGCACCGGGTGCGCGAGCACCGTCGTCCCTCCCGCCGCGTGCACGGCGCGCACAGCATCGCCCGAGGGCATCCACCGCTGCATGCCCTCCAGCGGGCGCTCCATGCCGAAGGCAATCAGGTGTCCCGCCGACGTGGAGATCTCCACGCCCGGAACCAGCAACACTCCGTCCACCCATGTGGGCGCCGGCGGGGTGAAGTCGTTGTGGTCCGTGAGCAGCACGAAGTCGAGACCGGCCGCCTTCGCCGCGCGCGCCACCGCCAGGGGACTGCCCCGTCCGTCCGAACGCGTGGTGTGCACGTGGAACGCGCCTCGGACCCACCTCGGCGCGACCTCCTTTGGAGGAACCACCGGATACGTCGCGTACGAGGCGGGCAACGCGAAGAAGCCGCAGAGCCCCAGCACCAACAAGATCAGGCCCGCCAGTGCCTGGACGGCCTTGCCCGCGCCCTTGCGAAGTCGACTCATCCTCGGTACCGCCCGAGCACTTCGTCCCGTGCCCACATGACCATCCCCGCTGCCTCGCGAGGCGGGCTCGTTTCAGCCTCGGTCCGAGCGTGCCACAGGGCGGCGTACTGCCCGGCACTCGCCTGGCCCCGCGCGGGACGACTACGGCGCGGGTTCATCCTCGCCACCGACCGAGCCCGGGACACATGACGCCGCTTGCGACCCGCGTCCCGCTCACGCGGCGCCTCGCTCGACAGGTCCCTCCGTCTGCATCCGCCACAGCGCCGCGTAGCGCCCACCCTTCTGGAGCAGCTCCGCGTGCGTGCCACTCTCCACCGCGCGGCCCGCTTCCATGACGTGGAGCACGTCCGCGTTCACCACCGTCGACAACCGGTGCGCGATGACCAGGGCCGTGCGTCCCGGCAGCACCGCCGCCAGCGCGGCCTGAACCTCACGCTCGCTCTCCGGGTCCAGACTGCTCGTGGCCTCGTCCAGCACCAGCACCCGCGCACGCGCCAGCACCGCTCGCGCGATACACAGCCGCTGCCGTTGCCCACCGCTCAGCGTCACGCCCCGCTCACCGATTCGCGTGTCGTAGCCCTGAGGCAAGGTCCGGATGAAACCGTCCGCGTTCGCGACCCGCGCCGCCGCCTCCACGTCCTCGCGCGTGGCATCCGGCCTCGCATAACGCAGGTTCTCCAACACCGAGCCCTGGAACAACAGCGGCTCCTGCGTCACCAGCGCGAGCTGCTCGCGAAGACTCGCCGCCGTGTACCGATCCATGTCCACGCCATCCAGCAACAGGCGCCCCGCTTGGGGTCGCTCGAAGCGCAGCAGCAGCGTCGTCACCGTGCTCTTGCCGCCCCCACTGCCACCCACCAACGCGGTCACCTGGCCCGCCTTCAGCTCCAGTGTCACCCCATCCAGCGCGGGCCGGTCACCGTAGGCAAAGCGAACGTCTTCCAGACGAATGGACTGCGACAGGGGCGGCGCCGGCACCGCGTCCGGCGCATCCAGCACCGGGTGCTTCAAATCCAGCAGCGCGAACAACCGCTCACCCGCGGCCCCCGCCTGCATCGCGAACTGCGTCACCCGGCCCAGGTCCTTCACGGGCTGGTACACCAGGATGACCGCCGTCAGCAGCGAGAGCAGGGCCTCCGGCTCCATCAGTCGAGCACCCGCCGCGTAGGCCAACGCGCCCGCAAGCGCCGCCGCCGCCAGGACCTCCATCACCCCTGGCACCGCGCCTCGCGCCCACGCCGCGCCCACCACCGCGTCCTCGTGCGCCTTCGCGTGCGACGCGAAACGCGCCAGCTCCGCCGACTGCCCGTTGAAGGCCTGAATCGTCCGCAGCCCGCCCAGCCCTTCGTGGAGTTGGCCCGCCAGGTGCCCCAGCTGCGTCTGCCCCTCGCGCGTGCCCTTCAACACCTTGCGCGTCAGCTTGGACGCGGGCAGAGCCGCCAGTGGAATCACCACCAGCATCAACCCACCCAACAGCGGACTCATCGACAGCGCCACGCCCGCCAGGATGATGACCTGGAGGCTGTCGCGCAGGTACGAGCCCACCGTGTACATCGCCGCCGCCTCCACCGCCGTGACGTCCGAGGTGAATCGGCTGAGCAGGTCACCCTGCCGCTCTCGCGCCAGCTGCGCGGGAGACAACGACGTGAGCTTCATGAAGAGCTCGCGCCGCACATCCCTCACCACCCGCTGCGCGAACAGGCCCATGAAATAGAACTGGCCCAGGTACCCCACGCCCTTCACCACCCCCACCACCACCATCAGCAGCGGGAAGCCCCACAGCGCCGCGTCGCGCGGCAGGCTCGACAGCCACGGCACGCTGTTCGCCCCGGAGAAGCCGTCCTCGCCCCCCGACAACAAGAAGCGCAGCGCGGGCCCGGTGAGGTACGCGTACGCCCCCGTCGTCACTCCCACCACCGCCATGCACACGAACGCCACCACGAGCACCGCCACATGCGGGCGCGCGTAGCGCAACAGTCGCAACAGTGTCCGCCGCATTCCCTACCGTCCCACCTTGCGCAACGCCGCCTTGGCCAGCTGCGAGTACGGGTTGTACTCCAGCACCTTCAGCAGCTTCTTTCGCGCCAGCGGCGCGTCCCCGAGGTCCGTGTCGATGATGGCCGCGATGATGTGCAGCCGCTCCACGTACGGCCCCAATGACAGCGCCTTCTTCAAGACCTTCTGCGCCTTCTGCGCCCGCTGGACCAGGGGACCGCCCGCCGCCTGGTACGTCGCCCAGGCAAGGAAGGAGTAGTACTCCGGCTCGCGCGGGTTGAGCGACACCGCTTCCTCGAACGCATGCATCGCCGACAGGAAGTCGCGACGCTTCAGCGCGGACTCGCCCCGGCGCAGCGCTATCTCCGCGTCCACCACCACCGCCGTGTTCCGCCCCACGTCCAGCTTGCTGAACAGGTACTGGAGATACGCCTTGCGCTTCTCCTCCACGCTCAGCACCCGGTACGACGCGGACAGCTTCTCCTGCACCGAGTCCAGCAGGTCCTTCAGGTCGGAGATGTCGAACTCGGCATACGTGTCCGGATGAAAGCGCATCGCCGTCTCGTGGTACGCGCGCTCCACCGCCTCCGCGTCCGCCGCGATGTCCAACCCCAGGCTGCCAAAGTAGCTGCGGGTGATGATGCGCACCGCCTCCTCACGCAGCGACGCACCCGTCGCCACCGGCAACGACTTGCGCTTGCGAGGCCCTATCCGGTCCGGCACCACCACCGCCGACAGCACGTCCGCCCCCGTCGCCACCGGCGTGGGCGAGAAGGTCACTCCCCCCGTCAGCTTCAGGAACCACAGCAGCGAGTACGCCGCGCGCAGCTCGCCCCGGCCATGCGCGAGCAGCTCCTTCAGGACGATGCGGCCATTGACCTGCATGGCGATCTTGATGTCGTCCGTGTCCAGCGCCATGGCCTGCAGGTCCCGACCGAAGTCGGACGAGCGCACCGGGTACTCCCCCAGGTTCGCCCGCAGCGACGCCGCCATCACCTTCAACGGAAAGCAGCGCCTTGCGCCCTCGAGCACCTGCGCCAGCGGCGGCAGGTCCACCGAGGCGACCTCCGTCGTGAACTCGTCGCCCGAGTAGAAGGCATACCGGCCCTCGCGCATGCCCAGCACCCGCGCGAGGTTGTCGCGCGTGTAGTCGCGCAGCAGCTGCGACAGCTCCTCGCCCGCCGCCTCCACCCCCGCGTCCGCCAGCGCCGCGCCGATGCGCAGCCCGGACGCCAGCGCCTCCACCACCCGCTCCGCCTGCGCGGCCGTCGCCAGCGTGCGCGCGACGAGGTAGCGCGGAAGTGAGTCCTCCTTCGCCGACGAGTCGAAGCTCACCGGCCCACCGCGCAGGAAGTACACCCGCCGACTCAGGCCTCGGTGCGCCGCCACCAGCACACCATCCCGGCGCAGCCGGTGGATGGAGTGCAGGAGCGAGGGCAGTGGATAGCCCTTCAAGTCACCGCTGTTCACCGCCGGACGCGACAGCGTGGCCGAAAGCCCCGTCAGCGGCACCGCCTGCGCCGCGCGCACCAGCGACTCCAGCCGAGGCACCAGCTCGCCCGGCTTGAGCGGGTCCGCCACGTACGCGTTCACCTTGAGGTCCAGCACCGAGGCCACACCCCGCGCCCGGCCCAGGTGGCCCTTGTCGATGGCGACAATCGGCACGCGCCCGCCCTGGCTGTGCCCTCGGATGAGGTGCACCACGTGCGAGCCTTCCACTCGGGGAAGGTCCACCGACAACACCATCACATCCGGGTTGTCCGCCGCGAAATGCTCCAGCACCGCGATAGGGTCATTCACCGCGCGCACGGAATACCCGGCCTGGGAGAGCAGACCCGTCAGGTGTTCGAGCGTGGGGGGATGGCTCTCGGCGAGCAGAAGCGTCTTCAAGGGTAGCGCAGTCTACACCTTCACCCTGGCTTGCATCAGGGTACGATGCGCCCCCCTCACATGACGCCCCCACCCCGAATCCTCGTCGTGGCAGGCGAGGCCTCCGGCGACGCACACGCCGCCGAACTCGTCGCCGCCCTCCAGGCCCGCCGCCCTGACCTCACCTTCTTTGGCATGGGAGGCTCGCGCCTGGCCGCTCGGGGGGTGGAGCTGCTCTTCGACGCCCGAGAGGTGTCCGTCATGGGCATCACCGAGGTCCTTCCCCGCATTCCCCGCATCCTCCAAATCCTCAAGGGGCTGGCGAACGCCGCCACGGAGCGACGCCCCGACGTCGCCATCCTCGTGGACATCCCGGACTTCAACCTGCGGCTGGCCGAGAAGCTCAAGGCCCAGGGCATCCCCGTCGCCTATTACATCTCGCCGATGATCTGGGCGTGGCGCCGGGGCCGGGTCCGCACCATCAAGCGGCTGGTGGACCGGATGCTGTGCATCCTCCCGTTCGAGGAGGACTTCTATCGCGAGGCCGGAGTGAGTGCCCGTTACGTGGGCAGCCCCGTCGTCGAGCAGGTCCCCGCCCCCGACACCGCCGTCTCCTTTCGCGAGCGGCTGGGCCTGGACAAGGACGCCCCCACGCTCGCGCTGCTACCGGGCAGCCGGATGAGTGAGATTCGCAGGCTCCTGCCGGCGATGGTGGCCGCGGCGAAGCGCCTGTCCGCCGAGCGCCCCGGGCTTCAAATCGTCGTCCCCGTGGCCCCCACCATCCCCCGCCAGGAAGTGCTCTCCCATTTCGAGGGCAGTGGCCTGAAGCCCGTGCTGGTGGATGGGCGTGCCCCGGAAGTCGTGGGCGCCAGCGACGCGGCGGTGGTGGCCTCCGGTACAGCCGTGTTGGAAGCAGGACTGATGCAGCGCCCCCTGGTCGTCATCTATCGGGTGTCGCTCATTACGTACTGGGTGGGCCGGCTGATGCTGAAGGTGGCCTTCGTGTCCCTCATCAACCTGCTGGCCGGCCGGCGCGTGGTGCCAGAGCTGCTCCAGGGCGAGATGACGCCCGAGCGAATCGCGGACGAGGTGCGCCGGGTGTGGACCCCCGGGGCGCCACGGGAGGAGATGCTGAAGGGGCTGGCGGAGGTGCGGGGGCGCCTGGGTGAGGCAGGAGCGGCCACCCGGGCGGCTGAGTCGGTGATGGAGCTACTGCCCCCGCGCGCCATTTAGGGTATGTCGGCCCGGCCATGAACCCTGCGCTGGTCTGCATCCCCACGTACAACGAGCGGGAAAACATCGAGGCCATCACCCTGGCGGTGCTCAAGGCCGACCCCCGCGTCGATATTCTCGTCGTCGACGACAACTCCCCCGACGGCACGGGGCAGATCGCCGACCAGCTCGCGGCGAAGGAGCCCCGGGTTCGCGTCCTGCACCGCGAAAAGAAGGAGGGCCTGGGTCGCGCGTACCTCGCCGCCTTCCGCTGGGCACTGGCCGAGGGCTACACGTACATCCTGGAGATGGACGCGGACTTCAGCCATGACCCGCGCTACCTGCCCGGCCTGCTGGATGCCGCCGAGGCGGGCTCCGATCTGGTGCTGGGCTCGCGCTATGTCACCGGGGGCGGCACGGTGAACTGGGGCGTTGGCCGGCAGGTCATCAGCCGCGGCGGCAGCCTCTACGCCCGCACGATTCTGGGCGTGGGCGTCTCGGATTTGACGGGCGGCTTCAAGTGCTTCCACCGCCGGGTGCTGGAGGCCATCGACCTGGATGCCGTGCACAGCACCGGCTATGCGTTCCAGATTGAACTCACCTACCGCACGCTGAAGAACGGCTTCACCGTGCGAGAGATCCCCATCATCTTCGAGGACCGGCGTGTGGGACACTCGAAGATGAACAAGAAGATCTTCGCCGAAGCGCTCACCATGGTGTGGAAGCTGCGTCTCACGGTGTAGCGAAGAAGGGCGTGCGGTGATGAAGGCATACCTGGCGCAATTCCTCGTCGCCCTTCCGGCGATCTTCTTCGTCGTGGACCCCATCGGCGTGGTGCCGCTGTTCCTGGCGATGACGTCCGGCGACACGAAGGAGAAGATTCGCCGCACGGCGATGCGCGCGTGTCTGGTGGCGTGCGGGCTGATGACGTTCTTCGCCCTGTTCGGCACCATCATCTTCAAGGTGTTCGGCGTGTCGCTGGGGGCCTTCCGCGTCGCGGGCGGCATCCTCCTGCTCATCACCGCGTTGGACATGCTCCGCGCCCGGCCTTCCGCGACTCGCACCACGCCCACGGAGGAGCAGGAAGGCGCGGTGAAGGAAGACGTGGCCATCGTCCCGCTGGCCATTCCGCTCTTGTCCGGCCCCGGCGCCATCGCCACTGCCATGGTGCTGATGGCCCGAGGCAACTCCATGACCGCCACCCTGCCCGTGCTGGCGGCCATCATCCTCACCTTCGTGGCCAGCTACTTCATCCTGCGCGCCTCCGGCCTGGTGCAGCGGGTGCTGCGTCAGTCCGGGGTCGCCATCGTCGAGCGCGTCATGGGGCTCATCCTCGCCGCCATCGCCGTGCAGTTCATCGCGGACGGCGCCAAGGAGTTGATGAAGTAGCTCACTTGCCCGCGACCCACTGAGGGCCCGCGCGCTTCAGCGTGCCCTGGGGCGTGCCTTCCAGCGTGAGTTCGTCCGGACCGGAGCGGCGCGCGTCGTACGCGTAGCCCTCTCGCACTTCCTGCAGGTACACCACCACCGCGTCGAGGACGCTCTCCTGGACGACCTTGAAGGTGGCGTCGCCGCAGCGGGGTTCATCACCTTCGAAGAAGCGCTCCAGCATGGACTGCTCGGGGCGCCGCACGTACACCCGCACCGGGGTGGGCTCCTGCCGGCCCTGGGCGGCGATCTCCTCCACCACGCGCGACGGGGTCGGTTCCTTCAGCACGGATTGAATCAACGAGCACTTCTCCGCCTCCACCTCCCGCCTCACGGCGAGCGGCGCCTGATGCGCGCAGCCCGCCCCCGCCAGGAGCGTGACACCCACCACGCCCCAGGCCCACCGTTGGAATCGCTCCATCCCGTCGCCTCCTCGTTGCGTCGTCGCGTCCGCTACAGCTTCCGCCACCGCGGCGAGAAGGGCGCCCCGTCCAGCGTCGGGTCCTCCACCGCGATGATGTATTCGGCCCGGCGGTTGCCCGCCTCCGCCGTCTCGTCCGGAGTCCGCACCGCTGGCGACTCCTCCCCGAATCCCTCGTAGAAAATCGGAACCTTCAGCCCGCGCTGACGGAAGGCCGCGGCGATGCTCCGCGCCCGCTTGAGCGACAGCTCCCGGTTGTCCGCCGTGGCGCCCACCGTGTCCGTGTGCCCCAGGACGTACAGACGAACCGCCGCGAAGCGGCCGTATTTCGCCAGCGCCTCCGCGATCAACGCATGGCTCCTGTCCAGCTTGCCGCGCTCCGCTGCGGGAATGTCCGCGCGGCCCGAGGCGAAGCTCACCTCTTCGTGTGGAATGTCCACGCGCCAGGGAAAGAGGTCCACGCCCGTGTAGAAGTCCGATGTGTCGAAGGCTCGGAGGGAAATCTTCATCACCCGGCCCTCGGCGGGCGGCCAGCTCAACGAAAGCGGCGTGCCCGCCACCTCGCCCTTGAAGGGCACCTCGCCCTCGAAGGCCTTCTTTCCGGTGTCCATCAGCACCGTCAGCTCCACGTGGCCCGCGGGACGCGAGAGCTGGAAGCGAAGCTTGCGCCCCGCGACGTCCACGTCCTCCGGCCGCACGTCCAACCGCAGCGGCCCGTTGAGCTCCGTGTCGAGGGACAGCGGCATGCTGCCCGACTCGCCGTTGGGGAAGCGCACCACCAGCTCGCCTTCGTAATGAAAGCGGCCCTCGGGTTGCTCCAGCTCGATGCGCCGGGTGACACCCGGCTTCCCCCCGCCCTTCACCTCGACCACCTTCCCGTCGCCGCGCTTCAGCTTCACCTCGAAGCCCGCGATGGGCTCTTCGATGTGCACGAGCAATGCCGGGAGCTTCTCGCCCACCGCGGCCCGACCCTCCAGGGACACCCGGATGGCGTCCGCGAACGCGGGCAACGGGGTTGCGGCGACGAGACTGAGCACTAGCAGCAGGCGGGCATTCATGGCGCGGCGTCGACCTCCGGCGTCACGGGCCGCGCTGCAACAGCGGCCCGGATGGGTGGATTCCTCCGCGACAGGGTAGGCGGATGCTCCCTGCGAGCAAATGCTTCGCGAGCCAGACGCGAACAGCGCGACGGAATTCACCCGCGCGCGCCATGGACGCCGGCAGCCGGGGAGGCATGCTCCAGCTTCCTACCCGCTCTCCGGAGCCCGGCTCAGGGCACGCCGACGAGGGTGATGCCCGCGGCCCGCGCGCCCGCGAAGAGCTCCGGCGCGTCCAGCAGGACGGTGCGCCCCGCCTCCAGCGCCAGCACCTTCGCGCCCACTTCCTTCATCACTTCCAGCGTGCGGGGCCCGGCGGCGGGCAAATCAAAGCGCAGGTCCTGCTGCGGCTTGCAGCGCTTCACCACCACCGCGCCCGCACCACCCAGCAGACGACCTCCGCGACGGATGGCCTCGTCGGTGCCTTCCACGGCCTCCAGCGCCAGGACATGGCCCTGGTGCACCACCACCGTCTGGCCAACGTCCGCCTGCCCCAGCAGCACGGCGACCTCGCGCCCGAGCGCGACGTCCTGCTCCTGCGTCGCACTCAGGGGCGGTCCCGCCAGGTGTCCCGCTGGGCACAGCACCTCTCCCAGGAAGTCCGTGGGGGCGATGATGGTGATACCGCGCGACTCGAAGTCCGCGGCCACCGCGCGCAGGAGCGCGTCATCCCGGAAGCTGCGCAGGCGGGAGATGATGCGCATGGCGCCCAGGTCCGGACGCGCGTCCTTCAGCGCCTTCACCCGGCCGATGCCACCCGCCATGGCCGCCTGCTTCACGGCCGCGGCCTGGAAGGCCTTCTGGATGCGGTTCACCTGCCCCACGCGCACCCAGGTGAGCGAGGCGACCTCGGAGGCCAGCGCCGGGTCTGTCTCTCCCCGGTGCGCCACGGCCACCACCTCCAGGCCCCGAGCCCGCGCCGCGCGCGCGAAGAGGAGCGGAAGCTGGCCGTTGCCCGCGATGAGACCAATCTTGTCGACGACGGGAGGCTCGCGCTCCATGTCCACGGACTAGCGCGTCAGCCCGCGCTTGCTCTGCGCGATGAAGTCCACGAGGTGGTCGACCTCGGGGTGGCCCGCCAGCTCCGTGCGCAGCCGCGCCAGCGCTTCCTGGAGCCCCAGCTTGGAGCGGAACAGGATGCGGTGGGCTTCCTTGATGC
This sequence comes from Myxococcus sp. CA033, assembly GCF_013336625.1. Classification (NCBI taxonomy): domain Bacteria; kingdom Pseudomonadati; phylum Myxococcota; class Myxococcia; order Myxococcales; family Myxococcaceae; genus Myxococcus; species Myxococcus sp. CA033. The sequence continues at coordinate 20,344 of NZ_JABUMU010000034.1, forward strand.
GCTCGATCTGCTCCTTGGAGAAGCCGCCGCGCTCCAGGCCCACGGTGTTCAGGCCCACCAGCTCCGCCCGGTCCCCCTGCGCCGTGGCATACGGGGGAATGTCCATGGTCACCATGGCGCCGCCGGAGATGAAGGCGAACCTGCCCAGGCGGGTGAACTGGTGCACCGCCGCCAGGCCGCTGATGATGACGTGGTCCTCCATCGTCACGTGGCCCGCGAGCGCGGACCCGTTGCCGATGCGACAGCCGTCTCCCACGATGCAGTCGTGGGCCACATGGCTGTTGGCCATGAAGAGGTTGCCGTTGCCGACCCGCGTCGCGCCGCCGCCGCCCGCCGTGCCCTTGTGCAGGGTGACGAACTCGCGAATCGTGTTGTCGTCGCCGAGCGTGAGCTCGGTGTCCTCACCCGCGTACTTCAAGTCCTGCGGGTCCGCTCCCACCGAGGAGAACTGGAAGATGCGGTTGCGCGCGCCGAGCGTGGTGCGGCCCTCGATGACGACGTGGGGCCCCACGCGGGAGCCCTCGCCAATCGTCACCTGGGGACCAATGACCGAGAAGGGTCCCACCTCGACCGTGTCGTGCAGACGCGCATCGGGATGAACCACCGCGGAGGGATGAACCTGAGCCATGTCGTTTCCTCTGCCTCGCCAGCTCGCGGTCAGGACGCCGCGCCCTCTGCCGCTCCAGCGTCCTTGTTCTTGTCCACCACGGTGGCCAGGAACTCGCCTTCGGCGACCTTCACTCCATCCACGGTCGCCGTGCCCTTCGTCTTCCACACGGCGCCCTTGTGTCGCAGCACCTCGATGAGGAGCTGCAGCCTGTCTCCCGGCACCACCGGCTTGCGGAAGCGCGCCCCGTCCACGCCCATCAGGTAGGTCACCTTCTGGGTCGGGTCCATGTTCTCGCTCTTATACGCAAGGATGGCCGAAGCCTGGGCGAGCGCCTCCAGGATGAGCACACCCGGCATCACCGGGTGCCCCGGGAAGTGACCGTTGAAGAAGGGCTCGTTGATGGTGACGTTCTTGTAGGCCGTGATCTTCTGGCCCGGAACAATCTCCACCACCCGGTCAATCAGGAGGAACGGATACCGATGCGGCAGCAGGTTCTGGATTTCTCCGATGTCCATCACTCCCCCTTCGCCTTCTCGAGCTGCTCCACCCTGCGGCGCAGGGCCCGCATTTCCTTGAGCAAGTCCGCGACCTGCCCCGACGCCGCGCTGGCACGCAGCCACTCGCGGTGGGCAATCGCCGGACTGCCACTCACCACCTGACCATCCGGGACGTCATGGGCCACGCCGGACTGGGCGCCGACCTTGGCCAGGTCACCCACGCGGATATGGCCCACCACGCCCACCTGCCCGGCCAGCACCACGCCGGTGCCAATCTCCGCCGAGCCAGACACGCCCGCCTGCGCGCAGATGAGCGACATGGGCCCCACGCGCACGTTGTGGGCGATCTGCACCAGGTTGTCGAGCTTGCTGCCTCGCCCCACCACCGTCTCGCCCACCGTCGCGCGGTCGATGCAGGTGCAGGCGCCCACTTCGACGTCGTCCTCGATGCGGACGTTGCCGACCTGGGGAATCTTGAAGTGCTCGGGCCCCTCTTCGCCCTCGGGATTGAAGGCGAAGCCAAAGCCGTCCGCGCCCACCACGCTCGCCGCATGGAGGATGACGCGGGAGCCGATGACACAGCGCTCGCGCACCGTGACGTTGGGATGCAGGACGCTGTCCTCTCCCACCGTGGCGTGCTCCCCCAGATAGGCACCGGGATACAGCACGCTGCGCGCGCCCACCCGGGCGCCCGCTTCCACGCACGCGCCCGCCAACACCGTGGCCTCCGGATGGACGGTGGCCTCCGGATGGACCCACGCGCCAGGACGGATGCCGGGCGCGGGGCGGGTGGCCGGATGGAACAATCGCAGCAGCTTCGCGTAGGCGAGGTGCGGGTTGGACACACGCACCAGCGAAAGACCCTCGCGGGGCGGGGCGTCACCGCCGACCAGCACGGCCGAAGCCTTGGAGGCCTCGAACTGGCGGCGGTAGCGCGTGTTTCCGTAGAAGGACACGTCTCCCGGGCCGGCTTCTTCAAGCCCGTTGAGTCCGTGGATGAGCTGCTCAGGGTCACCGAGAAGCTCTCCCCCGACATGGGCGGCGAGCTCCCCGAGCCGTCGGGGTGCGGGGGAGGTCTTCACGTGGAGCCGATTACTTCGTCGGGGCGTCCTTCGCCGCCGTCGTCTTCGTCGTCTTCGAGCCGTTGTAGGCGCGAATCACTTCGTTGGAGATGTCGTACTGGGCCTTGGCGAAGACGATGCCCGAGTCACGCTTGTCCAACACCATGCCCAGGTCGTCCCGCTGGGCGATGGACGCCACCACCTGGTCGATCTTGTTGATGATGGGCTCCATCTCCTGGCGCTCCTTGGTGGCGGCCTCGCCGCGGCTCTTCTCCCACTTCTGGGCGAGCACCATCACCTTGCGCTGCAGGTCCGCTTCCTTCTGGGCGCGGACGTCGGGAGTCATCGCGCTGGACTGCTTGTCCAGCGTCTCCTTCTCCGTGCGCAGAGCGGTCTGCTCCTTGTCGATTTCCTTCTGCTTCTCCTCCAGCCACTTCTGGAGGCGGGCCTTGGCGGCCTTGCCGTCATCCACCTCGAGCAGGACGCGCTGGAGGTCCACGTAGGCGACCTTCAGGTCGGCGGCCGAGGCGGCCACCGGCAGGGCAAGCGACAGGACGGCGGCCATGGCCGCGACAGTGGTGCGAAGCGACATGTTCAACAGCTCCTCAGGGAAGGGTACAGGGTCCGACGTCAGACGCCCGGGCTTGTTCAACCCTTCCCGCCAGGGCGGGGCCGGGACGACGGACGATGGCTTATCAGAAGAAGTTGCCGATAGTGAACTCGAACAGAATCCGGTCGTCTTCCGGCCGCCTGGTCAGCGGGATGCCCCACTCGAAGCGCAGGGGACCAATCGGGCTGAACCAGCGGAAGCCAAAGCCCGCGGAGTGGAAGAGGCCGAGCGGCAGCTTGTCCTGTCGGTCCTGGAAGAACCGTTCGTTCGAGGCGAAAGCATTGCCCGCGTCATAGAAGAGCACGCCGCGCAGGCCGGCCTTCTCGAAGATGGGGAACTCGAGTTCGAAGTTGAAGACGAGCTGCTTGTTGCCGCCGACGAGGAAGTCCGTGACGGTGGCGTCCGGGTTGCTGGAGCGGGGCACCTTCACCGAGGGGCTGATGCTGCGCAGGTAGTAGCCGCGGACGCTGTTGATGCCACCCACGTAGTACAGCTCGGAGATGGGCAGCGGACTGTTCGAATCCAGCTGCTGGATGTAGCCGATGGTGGCGTTCGTCTTGAACACGAAGCCCAGCGGCATCGGGAAGTACAGGCGCGAGTAGGCCGTGTACCGGTTGAAGAGGAACGTGCCGCCCATGAAGTCCGGCGCCAGCTCCACCGAGCCGTAGTGGATGAAGCCGCGCGAGGGGAACAGGCGGTTGTCTCGGCGGTCGAACGACAGCGAGAGCCGGGCCGCGCTGGTGGTGCCGGAGAGGAACTGGTTGGCCAGGAGCACGGCGCCCAGGTTCGAGCCCGCCTCCACGTTCACCCACTCACGGGTGTAGCCGACCGTGCCGAGCAGGTCGTCGATGAACTGGTAGCCGATGGAGATGGTGCCACCGGTGGAGTTGCGGATGAAGCCGTCGTAGTCGGCCTGGACTCGGAAGAACTCCGCGGACAGCAGGTAGTTGGTGTCCAGGAAGTACGGGTCATAGAACGACAGCTGCACCAGGGAGCGCAGGCCGGAGATCTGCGCGGACGCGGAGACGCTCTGGCCCCAGCCCAGGAAGTTGTTCTGGGAGATCTGCGCCGTGAAGATGAAGTTCTCCACGTTGGAGAAGCCGAGGCCGACCTGGAAGGTACCGGTGGCCTTCTCCTTCACCTCCACGTGCAGGACGATGGTGTCGTCCGTGCTGCCCGCGCTCTGAGTGATTTCCACCGTCTCGAAGAAGCCCAGCGCGGTGACGCGCTCCTTGCTGCGGCGCACACCGGTGCCGCTGTAGAGTTCGCCTTCGTACACACGCAGCTCGCGGCGGATGACCTTGTCGCGCGTCTTGCTGTTGCCGACGACGTCGATGCGCTCGATGGTGACCTGGGGGCCCTTCTGCACGTCGAAGGTCAGGTCCACCGTGCGGTTGTCCGCGTTGACGCTGGTGACGGGGTTGATGTTCGCGTACGCGTAGCCCCGGTCGAAGTAGATGTCCGACACGCCGACGATGTCCTGCGACAACTGCGAGCGGTTGAAGCGCTGGCCCGGCGTCGACTTCATCAGCTCGGCCATCTTCTCCTTCGACACGTCGGAGAGCAGGTCGCCAGAGAAGTCGATCTTCCCGATGTCGTAGGGCTCACCCTCGACGATGCGCAGGGTGATGTAGATGTAGCGCTTGTCCGCGGACAGCTGGACGGTGGGCTTGTCGATCTTGACGTTGATGAAACCGCGGTCGTAGTAGGCGATCTGGATGACGGCCAGGTCGCGCTGGAAGGCCTCTTCGCGGTAGGTGCCCTCGCCCGTGAAGAAGGACAAGAAGCCTCCCTCGCGGGTGATCATCGTCTCCTTGAGCACCGACGCGGGGACCTTCTCCGCGCCAATCAAGGTGATCTGCTTCACCATCACCTTGGCGTGCTCGTTGATGATGATGATGACGTCCACGCTGTTGTTAGCGCCGCCCTCGTTGGGCTTGATCTGGTACGTCACCTCCGCGAGGAAGAAGCCCTTCTCCACGTACTTGGCCTGGATCTTCTTCACCGTGCTGCGCACGGTCTCCAGCTCCAGGATGGTGTTGGGCTTGACCTCGATTTCCTCCTTCAGGTCGTCCCGGCTGAGCTCCTCGTTGCCCTTGAGCGTCACCAGGCGGACGATGGGCCGCTCCTCGACGCGGACGACGTAGGCGACGCCGCGCGGAAGCCGCTGCACGAGCAGCTCCACGTTCTGGAAGTACCCCAGGGCCCACACGGCCCGGAGGTCCTCGGCGCTGCGGGCGGACGCCAGGGACTGGCCGACCTTGGTGCGCAACGCGCGGCGGATGGCCTCGGCCTCCACGCGCTTGTTTCCTTCGACGCGAACCTCCACCACCCGGTTGAGGTCATCCTCGGACGCGGGGGCGGCGTCAGCGGGGGCGGCGTCGACAGGGGCGTCCTGAGGACGTTCAGAGGCGGGGGCAGGGGTGCTCGGAACCGGGGCCGCGGAAGGCGCACCCCCGTTCACCTGCGCCTGGACGGAGCCAGGCACGAGCGACCACAGGACGACCGCTAGCAGCGGGAGCAGTGACTTGCGGGACAGAACGGGGTGCCTCAAGGGGAGACCGGCCAGAGAAAGGCGGGGCAATGTACGGGAAGGGGCGCGACGCCCTCAATCCAAAAGCGCGGAGCCATCAAGCCTCCGACACCTGCCCGCCAGCCAGCCGCAGGCGGCGGGGCATGGAACGGGCGAGCGTCTCATTGTGGGTGACGACCACGGCGGTGATGCCCAACTCCCGATTGACGTCTCTCAGGAGCTGGTGGATGCCCTCGCCCGTCGCCGGGTCCAGGTTTCCGGTCGGCTCGTCGGCGAGCAGGACCGCGGGTTTGAGAACCAGGGCGCGGGCCAGGGCCACCCGCTGGGCTTCACCACCGGACAGTTCCCCTGGCCTGTGGTCCACCCGCTGACCCAATCCCACCCGCTCCAGGAGTTCCCGGGCATAACCGTAGGCCCCGGAGCGCTCCCGGCGCTGGATGAGGGCCGGCATGGCCACGTTCTCCAGGGCGGTGAACTCCGGCAGCAGGTAGTGGCTCTGGAAGACGAAGCCCATGGTGCGGTTGCGGAACTCGGCGATCTCCGCGTCGTTCATGTCGAACACGGAGCGGCCATCGAAGAAGACCTCGCCGGCGGCGGGGGCGTCCAGGGTGCCCAGCACGTGAAGGAAGGTGCTCTTCCCCGCGCCGGAGGCTCCCACCAGCGAGACGAGCTCCCCCTTGCCGATATCGAGCGACACCGCACGCAGCACGTCAATGCGCTTGCCGTGCAGGAAGTAGCTCTTGAAGACGTTGCGGATGGACAACAGCGTCATGGCTACTCCGCCTTGAGCCCTTCCACCGGTTCCACGCTGCTCGCCTTGAGGGCCGGGTAGATGGACGCCAGGTAGGTGACGAGCACCGCGATGACGACAGCCAGCGCGGTCTGCAAAGGTTCGATGCGCACCGGCAGCGCGGGAATGTAATAGACCTCCGGGTCCAGCTTGATGCCGACCTTCTCGATGAAGAGACACCAGGCAAGGCCGGAGAACAGGCCCAGCAGGCCTCCGGCGACGCCAATCTGGAGCCCTTCCGCGAGGAAGATCTTCACGATGCCGCCATCGGGGACACCGAGCGCCTTGAGGACGGAGATCTCCTTGCGCTTCTCCAGCACCAGCATGATGACCGTGGCGACGATGAGGCCCGCGGCGACGATGATGATGATGGAGAGGATGATGCCCATCACCAGCTTCTCCAGGCGCAGCGCGGAGAAGAGGTTCTTGTTCATCTCGCCCCAGTCGCGGGCGCGGTAGGGGTACCCACCGAGCAGCTTCACCACCTGGCCGGAGATGCGCCGGGCATCGTCGATGTCGAGCACCTTCAGCTCGATGCCGGACGCGCCCTGGATGTTGAAGAAGTCCTGCGCTTCCTTGAGCAGGATGTAGACGAACTTGGAGTCGTACTCGTACATCCCCGAGTAGAAGACGGCCGCCACGCGGAAGGCCCGGTTCTTGGGGATGGGCCCCGTGGGTCCCAGCTCCGTGCCCAGGGGCGACACCACGTTCACCCGGTCGCCCACGACCACGCGCAGGGACGCGGCCAGTTCGCGGCCGATGACGATGCCGGGCAGCACGGGCGGCTTCGTCGGCTTGCCGGAACGGCGGATGATGTCGTCTCCGCCCTCCTCCCCTGCCCCGCCCCCCTCGGGCGTCTCCGACTCTTCCTCGTCCAGTCCGCGCGAGAGGATCTTCTCCGGCGTGTAGAGGATGTCGAGCGAGCCGTTGCCGAGGATGTTGCGGGGCAGGTCCGTGACCTCGCCCACCGTGGCCGGGTCGATGCCCTTGATGATGACGCCGTCGACGTTGCCCTCGGAGGCAATCATCACCTGGTTGATGATGAACGGCGTCTGCCCAGCGATGCCGGGCACCTTGCGGATGGACTCCATCACCTTGGAGTACTCAGGAAGGTCGCCGGCATACCGCGTCACCACCGCGTGCGCGTTGGTGCCCAGAATCTTCTTCTGGAGGTCCGCCTCGAAGCCGCTCATCACCGACAGGACGATGATGAGGGCCATGACGCCCACGCCCACGCCGCCCACCGACAGCGCGGTCATCATCATGGTGGGCGACTGCTCGCGCAGCTTCAGCGAGTGCAGCGCCTCCGACGCGGCCAACGGGTCCGACAGGCCCAGCGCGCGGATGCGGGTGCGCTCCACCGCGGCCTCGGCGGCGCGGATGATGAAGTACACGAGCAAGGGCGGGATGATGCCGAACATCAGCACCGCCAGCGTCCCCAGCAGCAGCGACGGGCGGAAGACGGCCACGTGGCGGCGGGCGACGAACAGCTCGAAGCCCAGCTTCAGGTCCACGCGCCCACTGCCGGCGGCGACGAAGCCCGTGTTGATGCCCAGCACCAACGCCAGCACCAGGCCGGTGAAGGTCAGCCAGTACGCCAGCTCGGGGCGGCCGAGCAGGCTCGCCACGTACGTCACCTCGCGCAGCCGGTAGCCCAGTTGGAGCTGGAGCCACGGAATCCGCTCCATCAAGGTGAGCAGGAGGGGGACGGGCAGCCCCAGGTAGAGGACGCCGATGGTGGCTTCCGGCAGCGACAGCCGCTGCGCGCGAGACGCCCCCACGAAGCCGGAGATGAAGGCCACCGCGGCGGCAATCACCAGGGAGATGGCGAACGCCCCGGTGGGAGGCAGCGACAGCCCTCCGCCCGAGTCCTTCGCCGCGCTCAGGTCCGAGGAGGGCACGCCACTGGACAGCACCGTCTGGAGGAGGACGAGGACCAGCTCCGCGAGCAGGATGCCGCCGCCGTAGGCCCCCAGCGTGCTCCAGTAGAAGTCCCGGTAGCGCGCCAGACGCGGGTACAGCGGAGCCCCGGCCGCGAGGCTCGGGCCCTCCGTCGTCGCCGGCGCGCGCTGGGTCCCCAGCGCGACCAGTCCCCAGCCCAGCAACCAGATGAGCGTGCCGGAGACGAGCGACCAGGACCCGGCGGGCGGCAGCGAGTCCTTCACCGCGGCATGCACCGGCAGGAGGGAGGCCCCGTTGATGGCCTGGAGCACCCCGCCCCAGCCGAAGAGGGACAACCCCAGCGCGGAGCTCACCTCCGCCCAGGCGCCGGACGCGGAGATGGACCACCCGAGCAGGATGAATCCGACCAGGGCCACGAGGGCCCCGGCCCAGAGGAGAATCCAGCGGTGGACGGTCTGCCGTTCTGCCGAGTGCACTTGGCCTCCTGGCTACTTCGCCAGTGGCTTGAGGAGGGGGAACAGGATGACGTCGCGGATGCTCTGAGAGTCCGTGAACAGCATCGCGAGACGATCAATCCCGATGCCTTCGCCCGCCGTGGGAGGCATGCCGTGCTCGAGTGCCCGGATGTAGTCCTCGTCGTAGTCCATCGTCTCCTGCTGTCCGCGCTGCTTGGCGTCGAGCTGGGCCTGGAAGCGGCCCTTCTGGTCCAGCGGGTCGTTCAGCTCGGAGAAGGCGTTCGCGATTTCCCGCCCCGCCACATACAGCTCGAACCGGTCCGCGATTTCCGGATTCTGGTCGTTCCTGCGGGCCAGCGGGGAGACGGCGGTGGGGAAATGGGTGATGAAGGTGGGATGAATCAGGGTGTGCTCGACGTGGGCCTCGAAGAGGGCGCCCACCAGCTCCCCGTGGTTCATCGTATCAATCGCGCGCCGCTCGGACTCGCCATGCGACGTCTTGAGCAGCTCGTGGCGCAGCTTGTCGGCGTCCGCCATGTCCTTGTCGGAGAGCGTCCCGCCGCCCACGGCCTCGCGGATGGCCTCCACCATGGAGATGCGCTTCCAGCCCTTGCCGAAGTCCAGCACATGCTCGCCGTACTTCACCTTGGTGTCGCCGGTGACGGCCCTGGCCGCCTCGGAGATCATCTCCTCGCTCAGGTCCATCAGGTCCTCGTACGTGGCGTACGCCTGATAGAACTCGAGCATGGTGAACTCGGGGTTGTGCCGGGTGCTGACGCCCTCGTTGCGGAAGTTCCGGTTCACCTCGTAGACGCGCTCCAGGCCGCCCACCACCAGTCGCTTCAGGTACAGCTCTGGAGCGATGCGCATGTACAGGTCGATGTCGAGCGCGTTGTGGTGCGTGGAGAACGGCCGCGCCGCGGCACCCGACACCAGCGGGTGCATCATGGGCGTCTCCACCTCGATGAAGTCACGGCCGTCGAGGAAGGAGCGGATGAAGCGGACGAGCTTGTTGCGCCGGAGGAAGGTCTGCTTCACGTCCGGGTTGGACACGAGGTCCAGGTAGCGCTGGCGGTAGCGGATCTCCACGTCCGTCAGGCCGTGCCACTTCTCCGGCAGGGGCCGCAGGGACTTGGTGAGCGGCGCGAACTTCGTCGCCGCCAGCGTCAGCTCGCCCGTCTTCGAGCGGAACAGCGTGCCGGTGACGCCCAGGAAGTCGCCCAAGTCACACAGCTTGAAGACCTCGTAGCCTTCCGCGAGCGCGTCCTTCTTCATGTGGACCTGGATTTCGCCGGAGCGATCTCTCAGCTTGATGAAGGCGGCCTTGCCAAACGAGCGCATCGCCACGAGCCGACCCGCGACGTCGTAGGAGACGGGGGTCTGCTCCAGTGCTTCGGGGGTGTCATCAGCGTGTTTCGCGAGGATGTCGGCCGCGAGGTGCTGGGGGCGGTGGCCATTGCCGTAAGGGTTGAAGCCGGCCTCACGCCATTTCGCGGCCTTCTCCAGCCGCTGGTCGTAGATTTCCTGCTCCTTCGAGCCCAGTTCGTTGTTCTGGTCGTCAGCCATCGCGCGCCCTTCCAAGAGGCGCGGCACCGTAGCCAAGGCTCCCTCAGGACGCAACGCAACACATCGGGAAGCTTCAGGGGGCCGCCATCAACAGGAAGGCAGCGACCGCCGCGGCCAGTAGCAGGGGAATGAGAATCTCCACTGGAAAGCGGTGCTGCATGTGCGCCATGTGCAGGCCCTTCAGCCCGAAACGACGCTGGCGGCGCACTCGAGTCATCACCAGCGACGCCAGCGCGGGCGGGGCCTTCTCGCGCTCCACGCCCTGGAGACGTCGTACGGTGCGCGAATATCCCTCCCACCCCTGGCGGCACTCGTCGCAGCCGTCCAGGTGCGTACGCACCGCCTGCGCCTGGGGGGCGGGCAGCTCGTCGTCGGCGAGCGCGAAGAAGAGGGCCTTGGCCTCGCGGTGGTTCAGGTGCGGGTCCACGTCCGGGAGTCTGCGATGGAATCCACTCATGGCTCAAGCCGCCCCAGGAGGTTCGCCAGCTTTTCGCGCGCCCGGTGGAGCCGGCTCTTCACCGTGCCCTCGGGCAGCTCGGTAATGTCGACGATTTCGTCGTAGCTCAGCCCTTCGATGTCTCGCAGGGCCACCAGCATGCGTGCGTCGGGCTCGAGCTGGGAGATGGCCCACTGCACCCGGGCCCGCTCACGCGCGGACTCCAGCGCGGCATCCGGTGCGGGCGGAGCTCCAGGCCCGTCCACCCACAGGGTGCTCGTCTCGTCGTACTCCTCCGAGCGGCCCCTGCCTCGACGCTTCAGGTACTTCAGCCGGTTGATGCAGTGGTTCTTGGTGATGCGGAACAGCCAGGTGGACAGCTTCGCGTCCTCGCGGAAGCGGCGGACGTTCTGGTGCACGCTGACGAAGATTTCCTGCACCAGGTCGTGGGCTTCCTCGCGGTCCCCCACCATGCGGACACAGAAGTCGTAGAGCCGGTCCTGATGCGTGCGCACCAGTTGCTCGAAGGCCTCGGGTTCGCCCTGGCGTAGCCGGGCCAGCAGGACCGCGTCCTCGCGCCGTGACGCGGTCGCATCCGCGGCCGGCCCGTCCTGTCCGATTTCGAGCACGCCGCCCGGCGACACCAGTGTCCTCCCGCGACAGCCCCTCCGAGGAGGAAGGGCCACTGCCCCTTCAAGCCTATCCCGTTCCCCTGCCCCACCGCGCCTCCGACAACAAGGCGCGGAAAAAGGTTCCCGGGTGTCGGGGGCTAATCCATCGCCGCGTTGCGGTTGGGGTTCTTCACCCCCAACAACTGCGCGGTAATGAACTCCTCCAGGTCGCCGTCCAGCACTGCGTCCACGTTGCCCGTCTCCACACCGGTGCGCAGGTCCTTCACCATGCGGTAGGGGGCCAGCACGTAGGAGCGGATCTGCGAGCCGAAGGAGATGTCCTTCTTCGCGGCCTCGGCGGCGTCGCGCGCGGCCTCGCGCTTCTTCATCTCCAGCTCGTACAGGCGGCCTCGCAGAATCTTGAAGGCCATTTCCTTGTTGGCCGACTGCGAGCGCTCCGTCTGGGTGGTGACGATGATGCCCGTGGGAAGGTGGCGCAGCTGAGCGGTGGAGGACGTCTTGTTCACCTTCTGTCCACCCGCGCCGCTGCCTCGGATGAACTTCAGCTCGATGTCCTTCTCGGGGAGGTCGATCTGGATGGCGTCATCCACCTCCGGGTAGACGTCCACCGACGCGAAGGCCGTCTGCCGCCGCGCGTTGGCGTCGAACGGGGAGATGCGCACCAGCCGGTGCACGCCCACCTCGGCCTTGAGGTAGCCGTAGGCGAAGTCGCCTTCGATGCGCAGCGAGACGTTCTTGAAGCCCGCCTCCTCGCCCGGCACCTCGTCGCTGATCTCCACCTTCCAGCCCTTCGTCTCGCAGTAGCGCGTGTACATGCGCAACAGCATGGCCGCCCAGTCCATCGAGTCGGTGCCACCGGCGCCGGCGTTGATGTCCATGAAGCAGCTGCTGCGGTCCTGCTCGCCGGACAGCATGCGCGCCAGCTCCAGCTTCGCGACGTCGCCGTCCAGCCCCGCGAGCGAGCCCTCCGCCTCCCGGGCCGTGTCCTCGTCGCTCATCTCCGCCGCCAGCTCCAGCAGCGTCTGCGCGTCGTCCAGCCCGCGCATCACCCTGTCGTAGGAGGCCACGCCCGCCTCCAGCGCGGACTTCTCCTTCAACATCGACTGCGCCTTGGTGTTGTCGTCCCAGAAGGTGGGCAGCGTGCTCTCACGCTCAATCAACGCGATGCGGGACCGCTTGCGGTCCAGGTCAAAGATGCCCCCGGAGCGCCAACACGCGCTCCCGAAGGCCGTTGATCTTCTCCATCGAATCGTTCGCCATGTCTTGTTCTCCGCGGGCGCGCGGTGCCGTCAGCGGCCACCGCGTGGAAGTAGGTTGAAAACGAAAGCGTCAGGGCGTCTTGAGCGGAGCGACGGTGTCGCCACGGTCCGCTGACGCGCGGTGGGTCCCGGTGAAGCGCGCGAGGACACGGTCCAGGCTGAAGGCCCCCGCCATCCCGATGGAGATGGGCAGGATGAGCGCGATGAGCCGCCCGTTGTCCTGGTCGAACGGCGGGAAGAGCTTGAGCAGGATTCCCAGCACCGCCGTCACCGTGAGCACGCCCCAGACCGTGAAGAGCCGGGCTCGCGCCTTCGGGTTGCCCCGCATCAGCGACACACCAAAGGGCACCGCTAGCAGCGTCAGCGGGTTTGCCAGGAACAGGTTCTCGTTCCGGTAGACCACCGTGTGGTCCGTCACCAGCCACATGACGAAGAGCGCCGTGCCTGGAATGCCCAGCACCAGTCCCAGCAGCGCGTTCTCCAGACCGAGCAGCACCCGCGCCAGCCGGCTCCCCCGCTTGCGCTCCCAGGCAGCCAGTCCCAGCGCCCCGCCGCCCAACATCAGGCCCAGCGCGAGAAGCCAGGGGCCCCAGGCGGGCGGCTCGGCGGGGGGACGCGCGCGGTCGGGCGACGCGTAGTAGTTCCAGCTCCTGGCCACCAACGGCCGGGACTGACCATCCTCGCCCTTCAGCTGGAGCGCCGCCACCTGCGTCTCCAACTCGTCCGGGAGGAAGGCCTCCTCCCAGCGGGTGATGGGGTGGTCGATCTCATCGTTCATCATGAAGTCGAGCAGCACGCTCATCGGCGCATTCACCGACGTGTAGCGCCGCGTGTGCTCGCGCAGCGTCATCCGGCCCGGGGCCCGGTCCGCCTCGCGGAGCTGTCCACCCGTGGCCCCGTCAATCATGTCCCGCAGGCGCGTGACACAGTTGTCGTTGTAGTGGTGATACAGATACTCGCGATTCTCCGGCAGGACGTTGTCGGCCAGTCGCTTGGCGACCTGCTGTCGCTGCTCCGGAGTGAGGTTCAGCTCCTGGATGCGGACGTCGCGGTCCTCGGCTCGGTAGAAACCATAGGTCCTGTCGACGCGCGCCTGCCCGACCCAGAACTCCAGCCGTCCCATCGCGAAGCGAGCGAGCATCGCGTCGTCGAAGGAGAACATCCCGTAGTTGTAGAGGCGCGCCACGCCGAGCCGGCGGTCCTCCACCACCAGCGAGCCATGTCCCCACCACGAGGGCACATCGTCGCCCGGGCTGAAGGTGGCCAGCGAGATGACGAGGTCCTCGCCCTGGCTCTCCCCCGTTCCCCAGGGAGGCACCAGGTCCGAAGCAGCCGCGCGCGCGGGAGCCGCGAGCAACAGGCCGAGCAGGCAGAGAGCGATGAGCGACAAGCGAGGCATGGCTTTGTCCAACACGCGGGAGGCGGCCTACCTATCATGCACGCCGTCCGACTCAATCGACAGGATGCCGGATTGTCCGCCAGGGGGCCGTGCGAGGCCCCTACATCAGGCTGCGGGCCCGGCGGGCCTTCGCGTCCACCTGGAGCGAGTCCGCCACCATGCCGCGCTCCCCCAGAAGCTCTTCCTCCAGCGCCGCCATCCGCTTCGCATCGCGCGGGCGCTCGTGGTCGTGTCCCAGGAGGTGCAGCAGCCCGTGCGCCAGGTAGCGCGCCATCTCCGACTCCAGCGTGCGGCCATACTCCTTCGCCTGTCGCTTCGCCGTGTCCAGGGAGATGACCACGTCGCCCAGCGGGCGCGGACCTGGCGTCCCCCGGGGCTGCTCGCCCGCGGGGAAGCTCAGGACGTCCGTCGCCTTGTCCTTGTCCCGCCAGGTGCGGTTGAGCCGACGAATGGCGCGGTCATCCACCAGCGACAGCGACAGCTCGCAGTGGGCCAGCGACAGGCGCTTCAGGTAGTCCCGGGCCCACGTCGTCAGGAGCCGGCCGAACTCCTTGCCCTGCCCGTGCGCGACCTGCACCGTCACCACGTTCTCCTTCTCCCGGGGCGCCGGCGCTTCCATGTGCGCGCGCTCCGGACGGAAGGCCGGCGCGCAGACGGACCAGTAGTCACACGCGCCCTTGCCGTCGTTGCGGTACACCACGCGCTTGCCGCGCGGCACCATGCCCACCTCGCCCGCGGGGATGCGCTCGCGGCGGCCCTCCACCACCAGCGTCAGCTCGCCCTTGAGGACGATGACCACCTCGTCGAACTCGGGTCGCTGAGCCGGCTCGGCCCAGCCCGGAGGCGCCAGCATCCGCGCCACGGACGCCGCATCCGTCCCCGTCGTCGCCGCGCCCACGAACTCCTCGATGCGCTTGCCGTCATCCCTCGGGATGACCTTGCCCTTGCGAAGTCTCACGCCGTCACTCCCCGCATCCCACTCACAACGCCCCCGCCGAGCGAGGCTTGTCCTTCGCCTCCACGGCCTTCCCACCCGCCACCACCAGCGGCGGCGCCTTGCCGCCCCCCACCGCACCGGCCGGATAGACGGGACGCGTGTGGTAGATGCCCTCCAGCGTGTGCAGGAAGGACTGGGAGATGAGGTTCAGGTCCTTCAGCGTCAGGTCGCACTCGTCCAGCTGCCCCTCGGAGAAGATGAGGTTGATGATCTTCTGCACCTGCGCATGCAGCTTCGTGCTGGTCGGGTCCGTCATGGACCGCGTCGACGCTTCCACCGCGTCGGCGATCATCACCAGCGCCGCCTCGCGGAACTGCGGCTTCGGTCCCGGATAGCGGTAGATGCTCTCGTCGATGGGCGGCGCGCCTTCCTTGCCCTCCTGCTCCTTCAGGGCCTTGTGGTAGAAATACCCCACCGTGCGCGTGCCGTGGTGCTGCGGAATCGCATCCGCCACCAGCTTGGGAAGCCGGTACTGCCGCGCCATCTCCAGCCCCTCCGTCACGTGGCGCTTGATGATGACGGCGCTCATCGCGGGCGCGAGCGCGTCATGACGGTTCTCGCCCTTCTGGTTCTCCCCGAAGTACAGCGGATTCCGACCCTTGCCGATGTCGTGGTAGTACGCGCACGAGCGCGCCAGCAGCGGATTGGCGCTGATGGTCTCCGCGGCGTTCTCCACCAGTGTGCCGATGATGATGGAGTGGTGGTACGTGCCGGGCGCCTGGACGATGAGTTCCTTGAGCGCCGGGTGGTTGAGGTTCGCCAGCTCCAACAGCTTGATGTCGGACGCGTAGCCGAACGTCATCTCGATGAGCGGCGTGAGCGCCATCACCATGACGGGGACCGCGAGTGACGAACCGATGAACGAGCTCACCGCGGTGATGGCCGTGTCCGCCGACAGCCCCTTGCCCTCCACCAGGAACAGGAAGAGCACCGCCACCGTGTTGGCCGCGCCCGTGACGAGTCCCGCCCGGAAGATGCCCACGCGGTCCTTCGCCTTGACGATGCGGTCGGCGGCCACCAGCGAGCCCACCAGCGTGTAGATGCCAAACGCCAGCGAATTGCCCAGCATCACGCCCGCCAGACAGGCGAAGACCATGGCGAAGAAGAGCGCCAGCTCCTGCGTGAGGATGAAGCGCACCAGCATGGCGCCGGCCGCCACCGGGAACACGTAGTAGAGCGCCTCGATGGGCAGCGCCGTGTACCGGTCCTGGATGGCGTCCGCGATGGACACCCACAGCTGCAACAGGGCCAGCGTCCCCACGAGCAGGATTCCCAGCAGCAACCCGTCCTTGCGGGTGGGCCGGAAGCGGCGGAACGCGCTGATGCAGAAGAAGTACGAGGCGACCACCAGCAGCGCCACCAGCCCCGTGCCCCCCAGTTGCACCTGCACCAGGTCCAACCGGTCCGTCTCCGCGCGCATCCCGCGCAGCACGACGAGGTGCCCCTCGTTCACCAGCTCGCCATCACCGATGACACGCTGGCCCTTCTTGATGGAGATGACCGCGTCCTTCACCGCCTGCGCGGCCTGGTGACGTCGCGCGTCCGTCTCCGCGATGTTGATGGTGAGGTTGGGCCGCACCAGCCGCTTGGCCAGCCGCAGCACGGCGCGGCGCTGCACACCTGGCGCGTCCGGGAGGAGGTTGCCGGGGATGGAGGCGAAGCGGTCCAGCTCCTGGTGCGCCTCGCGAATGTCCACCACCTGCGGCGCACCGTTGGGCAGCGTGTCCTCACCCTTGTTCACCACGTCCCGGACGGTGAGCCCCTGCGGCGCCTCTCGCGCCAGCTCCTCCCGGGAGCCCGCGACGTGCACGGGCCCCTGCTCCGAACGGTAGGCCCGCTCCAGAAGCACCAGCGTGGCGGCCTCCACCTCTTCCGAGAACCCCTTCCCGTAGAGCGCCTGGAAGTCCTCCGCCTCCAGCCCCGCGTCACGCTGGCCGAAGAGCAACTCCTGGAGCTCCGCCTGCATCGACTCGCGGCCTCGGCGCTCGCGCTCCACCTGTTCCGGGGTCGGCGCGGGGTGGCGGCGCGGCTTCTTGCCGTCCTCCGGCTCGACGGCCGGCTGGGCGTCCGTCAGCTCCGTGAGCCGCTCCCGCATTGTCGCGAAGGAGGCTCGGACCACGGTGCGCAGATGTCCCACCACCGCGGGGTTCAGGTCATAGACGGGTTTGACGGCGGCCCGGGCGTCCTGGCGCCGCTGGGTCGTCATGGCCCGGTGGACGACCTCGTAGTCGCGCGCGGCCTTGAAGCCCGCGGGAGAGCTGGCCCGGAAGGGCTTGCCGAGGTTCTCCTCCGCGAGCGCGGGAATCTGCTGGCTGTAGAGGCCCGGGGAGATGACGAAGCCCGCCCCCACCGAGACGGCCAGCAGGAGGAACACCTGGACCGCACGCCGCCCCCAGACGCCTTTTCCCAACCCAAGGCGTGCTGCGAGCGCGTCCAACGGACTGGGCGCGGGGGACTGCGGTTCCGGTTCGTCCATGGAGGTCCTCACCCTAGATAGGGGCCGTGGCTCCATCAAGGCCGCAGCGCCCCGGAAAATTCACGGGGGCGGAAATACGAATGCCCGCCCGCCAGGGTACGGGCGGGTGGGCATAGGTAGGCCAGAGCCCGAAGTTCAGCCGACAGCGGCCTCGGGAGTCACGGGAGCCAGGGACGCGGCCCCCTTGTCCAGCGTCGAAGCGGAGTGGGCGGCCGCGCGAGCGTGCTGGGCCTCCTTCTGCGCCAGCTCCGCCTTGTCGTAGGCGCGGATGACCTCCTGGACCAGCGGGTGCCGGACGACGTCCACGTCGGAGAACTCCGCGAAGTGGATGCCTTCGATGTTCTTGAGCACCGTCCGCGCGTGATTCAGGCCGGACATCTTCCCGGTGGGAAGGTCCACCTGCGTCACGTCGCCGGTGATGACGGCCTTGCTGTTGTAGCCCAGGCGCGTCAGGAACATCTTCATCTGTTCCACGGTGGTGTTCTGCGCCTCGTCGAGGATGACGAAGGCATCGTTGAGGGTGCGGCCGCGCATGAAGGCCAGCGGCGCCACTTCCACGACGCCCTCTTCCACCAGGGTCGCCGCGCGCTCGGCGGCCATCATGTCGTGCAGTGCGTCGTAGAGCGGACGCAGGTAGGGATTCACCTTCTCCTGCATGTCGCCAGGCAGGAAGCCCAGCTTCTCACCCGCCTCGACGGCGGGACGCGCGAGGATGATGCGCTTGACCTTGCGCTCCTGGAGGAAGGCCACGGCCATCGCCATGGCCAGGTACGTCTTGCCCGTACCCGCGGGGCCCACCCCGAAGACGATGTCGTGGGCGCGGATGGCGTCCACGTAGCGCTTCTGGGCGATGCTCTTCGGAGCAATCTGCCGGTTGCCGGAGCTCTTGAGCACCGGGCCGAGCATGACCTCCTGGAGCGACTCCGCGCCCCGGCCGAGCACCTTGATGCCCTGCTCCACGTCCTCGCGGTACAGGGGGCGGCCCGCGCGAATCATCCCCTCCAGGTTCTCCAGGAGGCGCACGGAGAAGGCCACGGCGTCAGCGGGGCCGGACAGATGGAACTCCGTGCCCCGTTGTCCCACCCGGACCCCGAGGCGCCGCTCCATCAGCTTGAGGTTTTCGTTCTGGTTGCCGCACAGCGCCATGGCCGTCTCATTGTCCCGAACGTCCACCTTGGCGGAGGTGGTCGAGACGGCTGCGGTCGCTTCCAACGTGGCGGGATTTCGCAATGCGTGTCGTTCCTCGGTCGGTACCGCTGTCTTCAACGTAACGCCGCCCCCCAGGCTCCGAAAGACGACTTTGGGTGAAGGCTAGCGCAAGGGTGGCAGGAGGACGAACCGCCGAGCGGCCAGCCGCCGGTAGTAGTACTCCTCCCGCCAGGGGTATCTGAGTTCCTCCGAACTCAACAAACCAGCTTGCACCAAAGCATCCAATCGCTCTGGCAGCTCACCGCGTTCCAGACGGAACACTTCCAGCGCGGCCTCGATTCGGACGCGTTGGGCATCGGAAACATGACGCTGCGCCGCGGCGTCGGCGAACGCGGTGGCCGCGCGCGTGCGCTCCGGATCCGCCAGCGCCACCCTCGACACCACCACCGCCAGCACCGCCAGCACGCCCATGGTGGCGATGACGCGTCCCACCGCGCCCCCCAGGCGGGAGAGCAGGCGCTCGTCCCCTGGCGCGGGAGCCCGAGCCCCCTCGGGGTGGATGACACGCACGTACTCGCCTCGCACGAGGTTGTGCAGGGCCTTGCAGGTCTCGAACTCGCCCAGGCAGCAGACGTCCACCAGCTTTCGCAGGTCGCGGCCCAGCGCGATTTCGTCATACACGCGCCGCTCGGTGGTGGCGATGACGCCCAGCTCCCCACCCTCCTCGCCCTCGCGAGGCGGGGGCAGCGCCTTGATGCGCTCGAAGGAGAGGTCGTCGCGGTGGATGGACTTCCGGATGACGGGCCACTCGTCCACCATCCGGAAGCCCTCCATGAGCACCGTCTCGGCGCGCAGGGGGCGGATGGCCTCGGCGTCAGGCTCCACCGGCTCCTGGATGAACTCGTAGGTGCCGGCCTTCCAGGTGAAGAGGCGGTAGAGCGTCTCCGTGGCCTGCAACTGCATCATCGACTGGAAGCGGTCCGCGGTGAGGGCCTGACTGGAGACGAGCACATCGCCCAGTCGCTTGAGGGTGCGCCGCTGCGTCTCCAGCGCGGCCTCCAGCTGCGTCTCGGTGATGAGTTCGGCGCGCACCAACATCGCGCCGATGAGGTCCTTGCGCTTCCGGGTGACGCTTTCGACCTTGATGATGTGGCCGTCGCGAAAGCCGATGCGGACTTCCTGGTCCTTGTTGTCCAGTTGGAGCGAGCCCGTCTTCTGCTGCTGCCCGATGAGCTGCAGGATGTCGCCGATGCCGAAGTCCTTGAGCGTTCCCTTCAGGGACATGGTTTCACTCCCCTTGCCGCAGCCGGTGCAGGCCGCGCAGCGACAGCAGGTGGACGCTCACCAGCAGCAACACCGCCGGCACCAGCTTGAGATACAGCGGCGCGTCCCCATGGGGCGCTCGCACCAGTCCGTGGTGCAGCAGCGTCGCGGCCAGCGCGAAGAGGAAGAGGAAGGCATACAGCGCGCCGCGCACCGCGCCTCCAGAGAACACATGCCCGGCGCCCGACAGCACCGCGCCCACCGCATACGTCACCCGGCCCGCCCACGCCTGATGACGCTGCACCTGATCCGCCTTGCGCTGCCGCAGTTGCTGCGGCACCAACCCCCGGCGGGAGAAGACGTTCACGCACTGACCGCACTGAGCGCTGCCGATGCCCAGCTCCGGATCACACCGCACGCAGACCGGGCGGCCACAGCGCTCGCACACCTTCGCGGCCCTCAGCCTCTGTGCCAGGAGGCCCCAGAAGACCAGCAGCACCGCCGCCACGGCCGGCAGCGCCCAGGCCACCGGCCCTGGCTCCACGCCCGGCAGCAGCCAGCGCTCCAGCTGCGCCTCCACCCGCCGCCCCGCTTCTGTTCCATCCGCGAGCGACAACCACTCCGACTCCGGCAGCGCCGGCGCCAGCATCAGCAGGTTCAACAGCAGCCGGTCCTCCGGGGGTGGCTCGCGCCGGAGCAGCGCGCCGTCCAGCGCCTGCGCGGAGGCCGTGGCGGTGGTCACCCGCTCCATCGCCTTGCCCACCTGCTCGTCCGGCAGCGTCTTGGCCTGTCGGCGGTAGACCTGCGCGATGTTGTAGTGCGGGGCCGCCATCTGCGGATCCGCCTGGGACGCCTGCACGTAGAGCTGCGCCGCCCCATCCACGTCCCCCAGCCCCACCAGCGCGTTGCCAAAACGGGTCAACAGCCGGGCATCCCCATTGCGCACGGCCGAGGCCGCCTTGAAGTGCAGCCGGGCATCCTCCAGCAGTCCTCGACGTGACTCGTACTGCCCCAGCGCCGCCAGCTCCGGGAAGGTGGCCGCGCGCGCTTCGTGCCGGGCCTTCACCCGAGCCATGGCGCCCTCGGCGGACAGGCCGCCGCGCTCCAGCAGATACACGTCCTCGGCGGGCGTGCCCGCGAAGGCCGTCACCCGGGTGAGCTGTCCCGCGGCCAGCGGCGTCAGCCCCAGTCCCGCCATCAGCACCGCCGCCACCACCCGCTCCTGCCGGGTGAGGTAGGGCACCACCACCGCCAGCAACACGAGCAACCGGGGCACCAGACCCATTCCCAGTGTCAGAGGCAGGCCCAGGAGCAACACCCCCAGCAGCGCGGACTGCCACCGGGCCACCGCGCGCGGCAGCAGGTGGTGGAAGTCGTGCAACGCGTAGCGCACCCGCCGAAGGAACAGCAGCCCCACCAGCGCCACCGCCGTGGCCGACCACGCCAGCAGCATCAGCGAGCCGAGGTCCGCGAGCGCCGGTCCGCGATAGCGAGGGTCCAACGCCATCGACACGAAGGCCGCTCGCAGCTCCCCCAGGTAGCGGCCCGGCTCCGCCGGGGACGACAGCGCGTAGAGCTCCGCCAGCCCGAAGCGCGTGAGCGGCAACCGGGGCGACAGCTCCACCGCCAGCTCCGCCAGCCGAAGCGCCCCCCCCATGTCACCCGCTCGCCTGCGCACCTCCGACTCGCGCAGGAAGCCGATGCTGATGGGCTCCAGGTCCGCCGCGAGCAGCTCGCGCTTCAGCGTCACCAGCTCCTGCTGCGCCTTCTCCGCCGTGGCGGAGTCATTCGTCGCACGCGCCTGCCGCCACCGGTCCCACACCGCCAGCACCTCGTCGTCCGACACGCGAGGCGCCAAAATGGGACTGAGCACCGGCCTGGGCGCGATGACGACGGGAGGCGGCTCGACCGGAGCAGGCGTCACGGCGGTCTTCGAGGGAACCGGGACGGCCGGGGCCTTCCCCTTCGCGCCCCTCGGGGACTTCCGGGGGACGTCGTCCGGGTCGGACTCGGACTCACCGTCGTCGACGGCACCCTCGTCGGCCGGCTCGGTCGTGTCGTAGGACTCGTCCTGGAGGTCGGGCTCGAGCGGACCGGGGTCCACCTCCTGGAGCCGCGTGGGCGCCTCGAGTTGAGCGGATGCCAACGCCGGAGTCAGGAGCAGCAGGCCCCAGAGGATCAGGGAGGAAAGCGGGAGGCGGATCATCCAGGGCTCGGATGATAGGCGAGCCCGGCCGAACCACGAAACGGAACGCCACCGCTCCCGCCTTTCCGGATGAGGCCCACGGCCCGCGTGTTAGAGGGACGCACGTCGCGGGACTGTCCCCGCCAGGAGGCGACCGTGAGCGAAGCGAGCACCCCCGGGACGGAGCTGGAACGTCTGGTGGCCATCATGAAGAGGCTGCGCGCCAAGGACGGCTGCCCCTGGGACAGGGAGCAGGACCTGGGCTCGCTCCGGCCCTACCTCGTCGAGGAAGCGTTCGAGGTCCTGGACGAGATGGACCGCGTCGCCTCGGGCGGGCCCTGGTCCCCCCTGTGCGAGGAGCTGGGCGACCTGCTCTTCCAGATTGTCTTCCACGCCCAGCTCGCCGCCGAACTGGGCGAGTTCACCATGGCCGACGTCAGCAAGGCCATCAGCGACAAGCTCACCCGCCGACACCCCCACGTCTTCGGCGACCTGCGCGGCGTGGACGGCTCCGAGCAGGTCCTGGCCAACTGGGCCAAGCTCAAGGCCGATGAGCGCAAGAGCAAGACGGGCAACGCGGGCTCCGTCCTGGACGGGGTGCCCACCGCCGCGCCCGCCCTCCTGCGCGCCGAGCGACTGACCGAGAAGGCCAGCCGCATCGGCTTCGACTGGCCCGACCTGGCCGGCGTGCGTGGCAAGCTGGCCGAGGAGCTGGTGGAGCTGGACGAGGCCATCGCCTCCGGAGAGCGCGACGCCATCGCGCACGAGCTGGGAGATGTCCTCTTCTCACTGGCCAACCTCGCGCGCTTCGTGAAGACACCCGCCGAGGATGCCCTGCGCATGGCCATCCTCCGATTCACCTCCCGCTTCCAGCACATCGAGTCCGCCCTGAACTCCGAGGGTGTCCCCTTTGGCGGCGCCACCCTGGAGCACATGGAGCGCCACTGGCAGGCCGCCAAGGCGAAGGAGAAGTCCCTCCCTCCTCCCATGTCGCTGCCCCGCGCTCCGGTCTCCACGCTGCGCCTGGGCGTGGCGGACCTGGACGCCCAGCGCGCCTTCTGGGACTCGCTGGCCCCCACGCTGGGCTGGATCACCAGCCGCCCCGGGCCGGACGAGGCTCGCTACGAGGACGGCTCGCTGCGACTCATCTTCCAGCGCGCCTCCACCTCCTCCGCCGTGGGCACCCGCTTCACCCTGGAGGCCCCCTCCGCCCGCGCCGTGGAGCGACTGCGGCAGGAGGTGGAGCAGGCCCTCCCGGACGGAGTCCTGATCTTCTCAGCCGGAAATCTGACCTTCCGGGATCCGGCCGGGTTGGTGTGGGAATACACCCCCTTCTCCGGATGATTCCCCCCGCGTACCCGCTGATCCGCGTCCAGAGTCCGGAAAACCCGGCTGGACGCGCACGCCCGCCTTGACGCCTGCGAGGCGTCGCAGTAAGGACGGCCCCTCTTTTTAGCCTGCCTTTCGCTGGAGATTTCTCTTGGCCAACACCAAGTCCGCAGAGAAGCGTCACCGTCAGTCCCAGAAGCGCCGCGCCCGCAACGTCACCGTCCGTTCGGACGTGAAGACCGCGGTGAAGTCCGCCCGGGAGGCCATTGGCACCAAGGATGGCGCCAAGAAGACGGATGCGCTCAAGGCGGCTTCCAAGGCGCTGAGCAAGGCCGCGACCAAGGGCGTCCTGCACAAGCGTACCGCGTCCCGCCGTATCTCCCGCCTCGCCAAGGCCGCCACCAAGAGCGCGCGTCAGGCCTGATGCACCAAGGGGACTCCTCGGAGTCCCCTGCGCAGTTTCGGAAGCAGGCTCCCCGGGAGGAGGCATCCGCCTCCTCACCAGGTGCTGGCCAGCCGATCAAACCCGTCGTGCATGAGCACTTCCGCCAGCCGGTCCATGGCCGCCTGACGGTTGGACTCCGCCTCGAGAATGTCTCCACTCCCCGGCCGATAGTCCTCGGTCCCTGAGATGACCGTCTCCTGGGGCTGCTGACCATCGCGCACCAACCGCAGCCGCACCGTGGCGGAGACGCGGAAGAACCCCTCGAGGATGGTCGGCGAGCTCCACAGCACGAGCACCGTCCCCTCGACGCGCGCGTCGCACGCCCCCCCGCTCCCCAGCCGCCCCACCCGCGTCAGCTCCTGACGGAAGTAGCGCGTGAAGAGCGTCTCGAGCGCGGGCTCCGCCGTGTCATTGCCGAAGATGGGCGCGCACACGGTATTGACGCCCGCGGGCAGGCCCGAGCCGCGCGGCGTCAGGCGATAGCCACACCCTGAAAACAACGCCGAGCAACCCGTCAGCAACACGGCCAGGTGGAGACGCCGTGAGGCACTCCTGAAGGGAAGCGACATGGCCGGCACCCTACCCGCCCGAAGCACTCCGTCAAGCGCGAGGGCCCTCGGGCGGCTCCGATGAGGGCGCGGTGAGCACGGCCCCGCTCGCATCCCTCACCACGACGCCTCGGGCCTTCACCGCGCCCGCCAGCGTGCTCCAGGCACCCAGCAGTCGCTCGTCCCGCTCAGAGCCCCGCCGCGCCAGCCCCAGGGGCCAGCGCAGCCGCCCTCCGGTGGACGTCTCCAGCACCAGCGCGTGCACCCGACACACCGCCGCCAGCAGGCCACCCAGCGCCGCCAGGCCGAACATCACGAGCTTCAGCGGGAGCCCCACGGCCACGAACCCCACCACCGCGAAGCCGCACAGCACCAGGGCCTCGAAGAAGGGACGCGACTCCAGCGTCAGCGCCCGGAGCTGGATGAGTTCCACGATGAGCGGGGGGACGGCGTCGGCCGCGCGGTAGGTGAGGCGCCCGCCCTCTCCGACGAGGGAGCGCCCTCCCCCCAGGTCCGCCGAAAGGAAGGGCCCGAGCGGTGTTGGCATGGGCGCCTCCGGGAGCGGGGCGCCGCAGGAGATGCACCGCGCGCCGCCCGCCGGTTGGGGCTGGCCGCACGCGGTGCACATGACGAGGACCTCGGCGGGCACCCAGGGTCCCCGCTCAGCCGACGACGAAGTTCACCAGCCGCTTGGGCACGAAGACGAACTTGCGCAGCGTCTTGCCGGTGATGGCGGACTGCACCCGCTCATCCGCCTCGGCCGCCGCGCGCACGTCCGCCTCTCCCGCGTCCGCCGCCACGCGAATCTCCGCGCGCAGCTTGCCGTTCACCTGCACGGCGTAGGGGATGACGTCGTCCACCACCAGCGCCGGGTCGAAGTCGGGCCACGGCTGCGCGACGGTGAGTTCCTTGCTCCCGTAGGCCTCCGCGATTTCGTCCGCGATGTGCGGCGCGAAGGGCGTGAGCACCACCGCGAGCAGGCGCACCGCCTCCGCCATGGCAGCCTTCTCCGCGGGCGTCTCCGGCGTCCCCGTCGCGGACAGCGCGTTGAGCCCCTCCATGATGCCGGCGATGGCCGTGTTGAAGGACAGCCGCTCGATGGCCTCCCCCACCCGCTTCAGGCACTTGTGCGCCGCGCGGCGGATCTCCAGCGCCTTGCCCTCGAAGGGGCCGTCATGCGTGGCACCCGCCACGGAGGCGTGGTGGGTGGAGGCCAGCACCCAGACTCGCTTGAGGAAGCGGAACACGCCCTCCACCTGATCGTCGGACCAGTCGAAGTCGCGCTCCGGCGGGCCAGCGAACATGACGTATGCGCGCGCGGTGTCCGCGCCGTACTCTTGGATGATGGAGGCCGGGGCGACGACATTGCCCCAGCGCTTGGACATCTTCCGGCCATCCGGACCGTTGACGATGCCCTGCGTAATCAGACGCTTGACGGGCTCGTCCACCGGGCTCAAGTCCAGCAGCTTCATCACCCGGGTCCAGAACCGGAAGTAGAGCAGGTGCATGACCGCGTGCTCGGGCCCGCCCACGTAGATGTCCACGGGCAGGAAGCGCTGGGCCTGCTTCGGGTCGAACGGCGCGGCGTCGTAGTGCGGCGACAGGTAGCGCGCGAAGTACCAGCAGGAGTCGACGAAGGTGTCCATCGTCTCCGCCTCGCGCCGAGCGGGGCCACCGCACTTCGGGCACGTGGTGTTCACCCACGAGGCGACCTTCGCCAGCGGGGGCTCGCCCTTGCCGGTGAGCACCTCCTGAACGTCGATTTCCGGCAGCTTCACCGGGAGCTGCTCCACGGGCACGGGGATGCCGTGGCGCTCCGGGTCGCACTTCTCGCAGTAGACGATGGGGATGGGCGTGCCCCAGTAGCGCTGGCGGCTGAAACCCCAGTCCTTCTGGCGGTACGTCACCGTGGCGCGGCCCTGGCCGTCCTTCTCCAGCTTCGCGGCCATCGCCGTGCGCGCCGCCTCGGACGTCATCCCGGTGTATTCACCCGAGTCCACCAGCACGCCGTAGTCGGTAAAGGCGGCCTCCAGCGCGTCGCCCGCCGGGAGCTTGTCGCCCGTGGCCGGCTGGATGACGACCTTCACCGGCAACGCGTACTTGCGCGCGAAGGCGAAGTCGCGCTCGTCGTGCGCGGGCACGCTCATCACCGCGCCCGTGCCGTAGTCGCTCAACACGAAGTTGGCGATCCAGATGGGCACCTGCTGGCCCGTGAAGGGATTGACGGCATGGGCGCCCGTGAAGATGCCCTCCTTCTCCGTGTCCTCTCCCGTCCGCTCCGTCTTGGACTGGGCCGCCATGCGCTTGACGAAGGCGTCCACGTCCGCGCGGCGCTCGGGCGTCGTCACCTGCGCCACCAGCTTGTGGTCCGGCGCGAGCACCACGTAGGTGCAGCCGTAAATGGTGTCGATGCGCGTGGTGAAGACGCGCAAGGAGGCGTCATGGCCCTGGATGCGGAAGTCCGCCTCCGCGCCATCCGAGCGGCCAATCCAGTTGCGCTGCATCGAGGTGATGCGGTCCGGCCACTCCTTGAGCGTGTCCAGCGCGTCCAACAGGTCCTGCGAGAAGCGGGTGATTCGGAACGCCCACTCGGGCATCTCCCGGTCCACCACGGGCGACGAGCAGCGCTCGCACACGCCGTCCTTCACCTGCTCGTTGGCGATGACGGTGTGGCAGCCGGTACACCAGTTCACCTTGCTGAAGCGGCGATAGACGAGCCCGCGCTCCAGCATCTTGATGAAGAACCACTGGTTCCAGCGGTAGTACTCGGGCTGGCTGGTGTTGACCTCGCGCTCCCAGTCGTAGCTGTAGCCGAGGCTCTTCATCTCGTGCTTGAACGAGACGATGTTCTCCGCGGTGCGGATGGCCGGGTGCACGCCGTCCTTGATGGCCGCGTTCTCCGCCGGCAGACCGAAGGCGTCCCAGCCCATGGGATGAAGCACGTCGAAGCCGCGCATCAGGAAGTAGCGCGCGTACACATCCCCGATGAGGTAGTTGCGCACATGGCCCATGTGCATCTTGCCACTGGGGTACGGCAGCATCTCGAGCACGTATTTCTTCGGTGCGCCCGGGCGCTTGCCTGCCCGGAAGATGCCGGCCTCGTCCCAGCGGGCCTGCCACTTGCCTTCAATCGACTGCGGCTCGTAACGCTCGTTCATCGCCATATCCGCTGCGCCTCTTATGGGAGGGCCGGCCCTGGGGGCAACAAGTCTCGCCGGGCCCTCGTGCTCGCCGACACTCGGCGGGGACGGAGCCCTCCCCTCAGGCCGACGAGGCCGGATTTCTCCGGCTGACCTGAGTAAACCCGCGACCGGGGCCACTTCTGTCCCCGTCCAAGCCCCCGTCCGCCCGCTCCGCGCCTGCACGCGACGCGCTCGCCGCGCGCGCTGGGGGCCCGACCCCTCGCGCCAACGCGAGCCGCCACGGGCCGACGTGCGGGCTCTTCCGCGGGCCAGGCACCACCCATCCCGACGGGTTGGCCTCGGGGAGATCCACGATGTCTCCAGCTAGGTAGGGACGTGCTCTCCCCCTGTCGTGAGGCGGATCGCGCCCCGCGTCACCGCCGACTCGGTACGAGATCGGAATATTTCCGTTTGGATGGATTTGGCCAACATTCTTGAAAAACAAGGCTCGCCATTGACTGGTTCAGTTCAGACGGTGACGATTCGCGCCCACGGCACCTGCTGGGGGGGCCGTACCTACCGTTCGTTGCGAGGAAAGATCCGAATGACGCTTAAGAGAGCGTTGATTCCGGGGTGCGTGATCGCACTCTTCTCGTTGGAAACAATGGCGCAGGAAGCGAGCCCGCCTGCTCCGGAACCGCAGGCGCCCGCTGCTCAGGCCCCCGCGGTACCGGCGCCCACGGCTCCGGCCAGCACCGCTCCAACGGCTCCCGCGCCGGCCGCCGCGCCCGCTCTGGGTCGCACCGTGAAGGGGCGCGTCGCGGACCGTCTGACGAACGAGGGCCTGCCCCTGGTTCGCGTCATCATCAAGGGCACCACGCAGGGTGTGGAGACGGAGCTGGACGGCACCTTCTCGCTGCCCAACGTCCCGGCGGGCTCGGTGACGCTGCTCTTCTCCAGCCAGGACTACGGCGAGCGGGAAGTGCGCGTCGGCGCCGCGCAGAGCGACGTGACGGTGGCGCTCGACAACATCTTCTCCGAGGAGATGGTCGTCGTGGGTCGAGCCTCCGAGCTCGCCCGTAAGCACCTGGCCAACTCGGTCGCCTCCGTCAGCGCCGAGGAGATGAACCGCGCCCCCGCGCAGACCATCGACCAGGCCCTCCAGGGCAAGGTGGCCGGCGCCAACATCCAGCAGAACTCCGGCGCCCCGGGCGGCGGCATCCAGATGCGCCTGCGCGGCGTGTCCACCATCAACGGCTCCACGGCGCCGCTCTACGTCATCGACGGCGTGCTCGTCAGCGACGTGGCCATCGCCTCCGGCGTCTACGTGGTGACGGACTCCGTGGGCGGCTCCAACCCGAACCCCACGCAGGACAACCAGGTCAACCGCATCGCGGACATCAACCCCAACGACATCGAGAGCATCGAGGTCCTCAAGGGAGCGTCCGCCGCCGCCATCTACGGCTCCAAGGCCGCCAACGGCGTCATCATCATCAACACCAAGCGCGGTCGCGCCGGTGAGCCGAAGTTCGAAATCACCCAGCGCGTGGGCATGTACACGCTGGCCAACAAGCTCGGCACCCGCCGCTTCGAGACCGTCGAAGAGGCCGTCGAGCAGTTCGGCGCGAACGCGGCCCAGTACTACACGGGCAAGACGTACGACCACGAGGCCAAGCTCGCGGGCCGCAGGGATCTGTCCACGGAGACGCTCGCCAGCGTGAGCGGCGCGTCGGGCAACACGAAGTACTTCGCCTCCGCGATGCTCCGCAGCGACGAGGGCATCATCGCCAACACGGGCTACGACAAGCAGTCGTTCCGCCTGAACCTGGGTCAGTCGCTGGGCGATGCGGTGGACATCAACGTCGCCACCAACCTCATCCACACGTTGGGCCGGCGCGGCCTCACCAACAACGACAACCAGACCATCACCAACTACATGGTGCTGCCGAACGTGCCCGAGTTCCTCGACATGGAACCGAACGCGCAAGGCGTGTACCCCGTCAACCCGTTCCTGGCCAACGGCGCCAACCCGCTGCAGACGTCCGCGCTGGTGAAGAACGACGAGGACGTGTGGCGCTTCATCGGGTCCGGTGATGCCACCATCCACCTGTGGAAGAACGACGAGAACCACCTGCGCGTGCTCGCCAACGCGGGTGTGGACCGCTTCCAGCAGGAGAACCGGCTGCTGTTCCCGCCAGAGCTCAACTTCGAGCCGGTGGACGACACCTTCCCGGGCACGTCGCTGTTCGGCACCAGCCAGGTGCGCAACCTGAACGGTGGCCTCAACCTGGTGCACTCGTACAAGCCCGCCTCGAAGTTCCTCACCGCCACGACGTCCGGCGGTGTGCAGTTCGAGGAGCGCCGCATCGACTCCACGTACGTCGTCTCCGAGAACCTCAACGCCGGTCAGCCCGGCGTGGACAACGGCACCGTGATTGGCGTGCGCGACACCTCGACGCACATCCGGGACCGCGGCTACTACGTCCAGGAGGAAATCGTCACGTTGGACGACCGGCTCACCCTGGTCGGCGCCATCCGTGGTGAGCAGAGCAGCGCCAACGGCAATCCGAACAAGCTGTTCTTCTACCCGAAGCTGGCGTCCGCCTACCGCATCCCCCTGGCCGTCCCGGTCATCAACGAGCTCAAGGTCCGCGCGGCCTACGGCGAGACGGGCAACCAGCCGCTGTACGGCATGAAGTTCAGCGGCATGAGCGCGCTGGGCAACGTGCAGGGCACCCCGGGCCTCGTCGGCACGGGCGTCGCCGGTGACCCGAACATCCGTCCGGAGCGCCAGCGCGAAATCGAGGCCGGTGTCGACGCGCTGATGTTCGGCGGCGACGTCATGGTGGAGCTGTCGGTGTACCAGCGCGCCATCAGCGACATGCTGCTGCAGCGCGCCCTGCCGAGTTCCACGGGCTTCACCACCCAGTTCGTCAACGGCGGCTCGCTGCGCAACCGCGGCATCGAGGCCATGCTCCAGGTGACGCCGGTGCGCGGGGCGCTCGAGTGGACGAGCTCCGCGACGTTCGCCCTCAACCGCAGCAAGGTGACGAGCCTGCCGGCGGGGCCGTTCCAGGCGGGTGGTTTCGGTAACTCCCTGGGCGCGTTCTTCATCGAGGAGGGCTCGTCCGCCACGCAGATTGTCGGCAACGTCGGCCGCGACGAGAACAACGTCCCCATCGTGAAGAAGATTGGCGACACCGAGCCGACCTTCACGCTCGGCTGGGCCAACACCCTGCGCTACTCGGACCTCACCCTGTCCTTCCTGTGGCACTGGCAGCAGGGCAGCGACGTCATCAACCTGACGCGCTTCCTGTATGACGGCGCCGGCACGTCCGTGGACTACGAGACGGCGGGTCGTCAGCGCCTGCAGGACCGCCGCAACAACGCGGGCATCTACGTGGAGGATGCGTCCTTCGTGAAGCTGCGCGAAGTGACGCTCAGCTACAACCTGCCCAAGGGCTGGGTGTCCGCGATTCCGAAGCTGCAGAACGCGCGACTCAGCCTGAGCGGCCGCAACTTGCTGATGTTCACCAGCTACTCGGGTCTGGACCCCGAGGTGAGCAACTTCGGCAACCAGGCCATCGCTCGCAACATCGACGTCGCCCCCTTCCCCCCCAGCCGCAGCTTCTGGACGTCGCTCGACGTCGGGTTCTAAGGCCATGAATATCTACCAGACGAAGAAGACCGTGTTGGCGCTCTGCGCCGTACTGGGCCTGGGCGGCTGCGGCAGCCTGGACATCGGTGACCTGAACAACCCCAGCCTGGACGAGTTCAAGAACAACCCCACCAGCTCCGCCGTCAACAGCGCGTCCACGGGCCTGCTGCTCGGACACCGCGCGGGCGTGGCGATTCAGAACGGCTACGTCGCGCAGTTGGGCACCATCGGCCGCGAGGCGTATGTCTTCGACCCCGCGGATCCTCGCACGGTGGAGGAGATTCTCGGGCCGACGCTGGACCCGGGCGCTGGCGCCTTCGGCGGCAACTTCTGGGCGGCCCCGTACTCCAACATCCGCAACGCCAACACGGTGCTGGCGGCGCTGGACAAGGTCGCGGCCTTCTCGGACGAGCAGAAGGAGGGCATCCGGGGCTTCACGAAGACCATCCAGGCGCTCGACTTCCTGGTGGTCATCAACACCCACGACACCAACGGCGCGCCCATCGACGTGGACCTGCCGCTGGGCCAGCTGGCGCCCATCGTCGGCAAGGACGCGGTGTTCACCCGCATCGCGACGCTGCTCGACGAGGCGGCGGCGCACCTGGACAACGCGGGTGGCTCGTTCTCGTTCCGGTTGAGCACCGGGTTCGCGGGCTTCGACACGCCGGAGACGTTCCGGAAGTTCAACCGCGCCATCAAGGCACGCGTGTCCGTGTACATGGGCCGCAACGAGGACGCGCTGACGGCGCTGAGCCAGTCGTTCATCGACGCCACCGCGCCCGCTGAAGACGGCGCGAAGGCGGCGGCGCTCGCGTCGCTCAACGTGGGCGTCTACCACGTGTTCCGGGCGGCCTCGGGCGACGTGGACAACAACCTCCTGAGCCTCACCATCGTCGCCCACCCCTCCATCGAGACCGATGCGCCGCGCCAGGCGAACGACGCGCTGGATGACCGGGTCACTCGCAAGACGGCCAAGCTGGACGAGCCGGCGAGCGCCGCGGGTGGCCGGCTGACGGCGGACCGGGGCTTCACGCTGTACCCGTCGGCGGAGTCGCCGGTGCCCATCATCCGCAACGAGGAGCTCATCCTCCTTCGCGCGGAGGCCAACATCGGCCTGGGCCAGATTGGCCCGGCGGCGGATGACCTCAACTACATCCGCACCCGCTCCGGCCGGCTCTCGCCTCGCGCGGACATCACCGCCGCGAACGCCCTGGACGAGCTGCTGGTGCAGAAGCGCTACTCGCTCCTGTTCGAGGGCGGGCACCGGTGGATCGACATGCGTCGCTACAACCGGCTGAACGATCTGCCCCGCAACCTGGACGCCAGCTACGGGCCGCACGAGCGCTACCCCATCCCCGTCGCCGAAATCAACGCGCGACAGTAGGCCGCCGCACCGGGCCTCCAGGGTTGATTCCTGGAGGCCCTCGTCATTCCCGCTCCAGGCGCGCGGCACTGCGCTCGCCTGGAGTCGTGGTCAGCGCCGATGCATCAACGGGCCTTCGGCAACCCGGCGCGCTCCGCCACGAGCGCCCCCAGCGCGGACCAGTCGAGGTCTCCGTGCCCCTGGGCCACGCCACCGAGGTACTGGTCCCTCACGAGACTGGCCAGGGGCATGGGCACCTCCGCCGTGCGCGCCGCCTCCAGCACCAGCCCCACGTCCTTGAGCCCCAGCCGCATGGCGAAGCCCGCCGGCGAGTACTTCTCCTCGGCGATGGCCTGCGCATACCGCTCGAAGATGGGCGAGCGCGCGAAGACGGCCTGGAACAGCTCCAGGAACTGCTTCGGCTCGATGCCTGACTTGCGCGTGAAGGCGAACGCCTCCGCGAGCGACTCCAGCATCGACGCGATGAGGAAGTTGCCGGAGAGCTTCACCACGTTGGCCATGGAGGCCTGCTCCCCCAGCACCGTGAGGCCCCGCCCCAGCGCCTCCAGGAGCGGCCGGCAGCGCTCCACGTCCGCCTTCGTGCCCGCGGCCACCACCCAGAGCTGCTTCGACTCCGCGGCCTCGGGACGGCCGAACACCGGCGCGGCCACGTAGCCCTGGTCCGCACTCGCGTGCGCGTCCGTGAGGCGCTGGGAGAGCGCCACGGAGATGGTGCTCGAGGAGACATGTACGGCGCCCTTCGAAAGCCCCGTGACGATGCCCTGTGGGCCCAGCGCCACGGCTTCCGCCGCGCTGTCGTCCGCGAGCATGCTGAAGACGACCTCCGCGCCCCTGGCGGCCTCCGCCGGCGACGCCACCACGCGGGCGCCCTGCTTCACCAGGGGCTCGCCGCGCGCCGGAGTGCGGTTCCACACCGCCACCTCGTGCCCCGCGGAGAGCAGACTCTTCGCCATGGGCAGCCCCATGTTGCCCAGTCCCACGAAACCCAGCTTCATGTCGCGCTCCCGTCCCTTCGGTCCGCGCCACCCTGCGCCCCGCTTCCGGACGCCGCAAGCACCCTGTCAGCGCGCGTCCAGGAGCAAACGCCCGGGCCTACTCCGGGCGGTCCTCGGAGACATCCAGGTGTTCGAAAGCGCGGCCCAGCGTGAGCACGCCCAGGCCCACCTCCCCCGCCAGCACGGCCGACGCGGCCGCCGCCCCCAAAGGCAGCGCCCACACCTCCAGCGAGGACCACAAGGTGAAGCCCACCACCGCGCCCGCCAGCGCCGCCGGCAACAAGCCCACCAGCGACACCACCAGCGAGCCCACCAACGTCAGCAGGCGCTGCCCGAGCGCCTCGATGCCCCGCGCGCTCCCCGTCCTGTCCGCGGGCACCCACGCCGGAAACAGCACCACCGCCGCGTTCTGGACGAAGAGCCCGGCCAACGACACCGTGGGCAGCAGTACCGCGAGCGCCACCCCACCCGGCCACCACCACGTCGCAAGCCACGGGTCCTCGGCGCCCGGGCCACACAGCAGACCCACCGTCAGGAGCCCGAGCTGGAGCGCGCCCACCACCAGCGCCGATGCCGCCAGCTCCGCCCCCACCACCTGCCAGCCCGCCAGCGGCAACGCGCGCAGCAGGTCCAGCTTCGGCAGGTCCATGCGCAGGTCCATGCGGAAGACGCTCGGCCCCACCACCGCCATCATCGCCGCGAGCGACACGCCCAGCGGCCCCAGCACCCGGCGCGTGTCCGTGAAGAAGCGCGACTCGCCCATCATCGCGACGATGGCGCACCCCAGCAGCAGCGAGGCCAGCACCGACACCACGCCCCCCGTCATCCGCCTCCGGGTGATGAGGTTCTTCCAGATGAGCGCCACCTCCGGACGCCCTCGCGCCGACAGCCGGAAGGGGGCCTTGCGCGAGGCGAGCGCTCCGCCCCGGGCGCTCCCTCCCGAGGCCCGCTGGGCCCGCTCGCGCGTGCGCGTCTCGGCCTGCGTCACCGCGGACTCCTCGAAGGGGACCTCCGCCAGCCGCACCCAGACGTAGTGCGCCAGCGCGAGCACCAGCACCGGGGGGAGCGCGCTCAGGAAGTCGCTCGCGTCCCGCGCCAACGCGGGCGCAACCAACAGCCGCGCGGGCCACAGCACCGCGCTCAGCCCTGGCGCCTCCACCAGGGACTGCACCCAGTTGCGCAGCACCCCGGGCGTCCCCACCGTCCTGGGGAACGGGTGCGCCTCCAGCGAGGAGTACACCGCCAGGCCCACCGCCGCGAGCACGCACCCCAGCGCCACCCAGCGCGCCACCAGGCCCCGCGTGCCCCACTCCCCCCAGCGCGTGCGCATGAAGGACGCGGCCGTGGAGTGCAGATACAGCGTCCCCAGGGACAGGAACGCGCCCAGGAAGAAGAAGCCCGGAGCCGGGCTCACCAACCGGCCGACGAACAGCGAGGCGAACAACGCGCCGGCCCCAGCACCCATCAATCCGCGAGCCAGCTTGTAGTGCAGCAGCGAGCGCCGGGTGACGGGCGCGGGGAACAGCTGCACCACCTCCGACTCCGTGAAGGTCAGCGAGGGACGGTCCGGCCCCAGCGCCCACGCGGAGAACACGGTGACGAGCGCGGAGACGACCAGTGACAGCTCCGCGAACAGCCGCACCCCGGGAGGCACGTTGCTCAACGTCCCACCGAACTCCAGCCGTCGCAGGAAGATGGAGTAGACGTAGCCCAGTCCCACCAGGGCCCCGACGAGGTAGCGCGGCCTGCGCAATCGCTGGAGCTGGAGCCGCAGGCGGTTGCGCGAGGAGGCCAGCCACAGGAACACGACGGCGCTCGAGAAGCTCACGGCGGGGGCTTCTCCGTCTCCGCCGCGCTGGTGATGCGCACGAAGAGGTCCTCCAGCGACGCGCTCTCGCCCTCCGGTCCACTCAGCCTCGCGCGAATCGCCTCCAGGCTGCCCAGCGCCATGGCCCGCCCTCCGGCAATCACCAGCAGCCGGTGGCACAGCTCCTCCACCAGCGGCAGCAGGTGCGAGGACAACACCAGCGCCGCGCCCTCCTCCGCGCGCCGCCGCAACGACGCCTTCATCCGGCGGATGCCAATCGGGTCCAACCCCGTGAGGGGCTCGTCCAGGAGGATGAGCTTGGGCGAGTGCAGGAAACCGCAGGCGATGGACAGCTTCTGCTTCATGCCCCGCGACAGCTCGCCCGGCAGCGCCTTCTCCTTGCCCGTCAGCTCCATCTCCTCCAAGAGCGCCTTGCCTCGCTCCTCCCAGTCCTCCACGCCGTAGAGGCGCGCGGTGAAGTTCAGGTGCTCCCACACCGTGAGGTAGTCGAAGAAGCGCGGCTCGTCCGGCAGGAAGGCCAGTTCACGCTTGGCGTCCACCGCGTCCTTCGCCAAATCGTAGCCCGCCACCACCACCCGGCCCGACGTGGGAGGAAGAATGCCCGCGAGGCATCGAAGCGTGGACGTCTTGCCCGCGCCGTTGGGGCCCACCAGCCCCAGCACCTCGCCGGGTGCGACCGCGAAGGTGAGGCCCTGCACGGCGTTCACCGCGCCGTAGCGCTTCTCCAGGCCCGCCACCCGCAGGACGAAGTCCATTCGCTCGCTCGCCCTCAGTCCAGCTTCAGCAAGTCCCTGACGGTGTCCATCACCACCTTGGCCTGCACGGGCTTCACCAGGTACGCGCTCGCGCCCAGGGACAGGGCCCGCTCGCGGTCCGCCGCCGCGCCTTCCGTCGTGATGACGACGATGGGCACATGGCGATGGTCCGTCGCCTGACGGATGTGGTGGATGAGCTTGAGGCCATCCATCAACGGCATGTTGATGTCCGTGAGCACCAGGTCGAAGCGTCCCTGGGTCAACTTCTTCAGTCCCTCGGCGCCGTCCTGCGCCTCGGTGCAGACCATCCCGCTGATGCGTTGCAACGCGTACATGATGCTGCGTCGCATGGCCTGCGAGTCGTCCACCACCAGTGCTCGAATCTGCTGCGTCATGACCCGCCCAGACTAACACCCGGGCCTCTTCCACCGCCCGCTGTTCCGCGTCCCCTCATCGCCGCCGCCGGGCGATGGCCGCCAGCGCGGGTCCGATTTCCCCCAGTCGCAGCACCCGCTTCACCGCCCCCGAGGCGATGGCCTCGCCTGGCATGCCGAAGACGACCGCCGTCTCCTCCGACTCGGCCCACACCTCTCCGCCCACGCGCTGCACCTCGCGCGCCCCCACCGCCCCATCCGCGCCCATGCCCGTCAGCACCACCGCCAGCGCGCGGTTGCCCAACACCTGCGCCACGCTGGTGAAGAGCCGGTCCACGCTCGGCGCGTATTTGTCCAGGTGCGTGAGCGGCGGCGTCTGCAGCTCCAGCCGAGTGCCGCGCTCCACCACCACGAGGTGCCGCCCGCCCGGAGCGATGTACACGTGCCCCGGCTGCACCACGTCACCCTCATTCGCCTCCGTCACCGTGAAGGGGCCAATGCGGTCCAAACGGTCCGCGAAGGCCCGGGTGAACTGCGCGGGCATGTGCTGACTCACCAACACGCATGGCGTGGGCTCCGCGGCCAGGCCCTCCAGCACACGCTGCACCGCGGGAGGTCCCCCCGTCGAGGCGCCGATGGCCACCACCAGCGGAAGCTCGCCCGCCACCGCGAGCGCCCGAGCCCCGGGCGAGGCGTGACGCTGCCCCGGCCGCACATGCAGCGCCGCTCGCACCTTCTCCAGCAGCTCCTGGCGAAGGACTTCCAACTCCGCCGGGGTGCCCTTGGCGGGCTTGGCGATGAAGTCGAACGCGCCAAGCTCCAGCGCCTTGAAGACGTCCGAGCGGTGCGCATAGCTGGAGATGACGATGACCGGCGTGGGCGCCGTGCGCATCAGCAGCCGGAGGAACGTGTAGCCGCCCAGCTTCGGCATCTCCAGGTCCAACGTCACCACGTCGGGCTTCAGCTCCAGGACCTTCTTCAGCCCCTCCTCACCATCGGCCGCGCGGTCCAACACCCTCACGTCCGGCGCGGACTCCAGCAGCGTGGTCAGCGTGTGCCGGTTGTGCGCGGAGTCGTCGATGACGAGCACGGAGACGCCCTTCTGCCCGCTCATCGCGCCTCGCCCCCCGTCAGCCCTGGCAGCTCCGGCCGCCGGTACACCAGGTCGCCTCGCAGGTGGACCAGCTCGAAGTCGGCGCCCAGGTTGAGCAGATTCTCCGAGTGCCCCAGCAGCAGATAGCCTCCCGGCACCAGCCGGTCTCGCAGGATGCGCAGCACCCGCCTGCGCGCGGACTGGTCGAAGTAGATCATCACGTTGCGGCAGAAGACCGCGTCCATCTTCATCACCAGCTGACTGCCCGCCTCGTCCAGCAGGTTGTGGTGACCGAAGGACACCATCGCCCGGACGTCGTCGCGCACCCGCACCTTCGCGTTGCCCGCCGGAACGAAGAAGCGCTCGAGCAGGTCCGCCGACGTGGCGCGCAGCGCGGACGGCCCATACTCCGCGCGCCGCGCCATCGACAGCACGCGCCGGGAGATGTCGCTGCCGTACACCTCCACGTCCCAGTCCTCGAAGCGGCGCTCGTCCTTGAGGAGCATCGCCAGCGTGTACGCCTCCTCGCCGGACGAGCACCCCGCGGACCACAGCCGCAGCCGACGCGTGCGCCCGTTGCGCTTCTCCAACA
Source organism: Myxococcus sp. CA033 (assembly GCF_013336625.1). NCBI lineage: Bacteria > Pseudomonadati > Myxococcota > Myxococcia > Myxococcales > Myxococcaceae > Myxococcus > Myxococcus sp. CA033. Next base: position 58,287 of record NZ_JABUMU010000034.1, read on the forward strand.
GCGGCAACAGCTCCTCGCGGAACGCCTTGAGCTGCGAGGGCTCGCGGAAGAAGTACGTCTCGTGCGTGGTGAGCGACTCGACCGCGGCCTCCAGCTCCGCGTGCCGGTTCGCGTCGTAGCGAAGGTAGCGGTGATACGCGCTGAAGTCCGGCACGCCCAGCGCCTCCAGCCGAGGCCACAGCCGCCGCTCCATGACGAACTTCATGTCCTCGTGCACCAGGATGCCGCAGTGCGAGTACACGTGGTCCCTCAGGAGCCGGAACTCCTCCGCCGTCATCTCCGGCCGGCTGTCGTCGAAGCGCGCCACCCCGTGTCCCTCTCTCAGCGCCGAGCCAGGCGCTCCACCGCGTCCGACAGCGCCTGTCGAGCCAGGACGTCCGACTCCGCCTCCAGCGCCCGCTGGGTGGGGCCCAGACACTCCGGCCCTCCCGAATCTCCCAGCACCCGCGCCGCCGCCGCGCGAACGTCCCAGTGCGGATGCTCCAGCAGCGACACCGCCAACGACACGCCCTCCCGAGACACCGCTCCCGCCGACAGCACCGCCTTCACCACCTCCGCGTCCGGATGACCCGAAGCCTCTCTCAACACGCGCTCACCCACTCGCCCAAGCCGCGACAACGCGCGCACCGCCGCCACCGCGAGCGCTCCGTCGGGATGGCGGACCAGCGGCTCCAGCTCGGTGACACGGTCCATCGCGCCACTCTCACCCACCGCCTCCACCGCCGCCCGTCGCACGGAGGACTCCTCGTCCTGGAGCGCGGAGCGCAAGAGCGCCCCCGCCTCCGTGCCGCCCAGTCTTCCCATGGCCCGCGCGCCCGCGGCTCGCACTGGCGCGGCCTCGTCCGCGAGCGCCGCCCGCGCCAGCTCGCGTCCCACCCCGCCGTCCACCTCGCCAGCGACTTCCACCGCCGCCGCCCGCCACCGGGGGTCCACGTCCCGCGCCAGCTTGCGCAGAGAAGGCAACGCGGGGGCGCCACCCACCCGGCCCAGCGCGGCCACCGCCACCGGCGTCGCCCGACGAGCCACCGCATCCTCCAGGGCCGCGAGCACCGCCCCGCGACAGCTCCCCGCGAGCACGCCCAGCGCCCGCGTCGCCGCGCCCGCCGTCACCGAGTCCCTCAGCAAGTCGACCAGGGGGCCCGCCGCTTCCGATGAGCGCGTGCGCCCCAACGCCCGCACCACCACGCCGCGCAAGTCGTCCTCCGCCCACTCCAGCAGCGCGCACAGCGGCGTGACGGACGTCGCATCCACCAGGTCCACCAGCGCCTCGGCCGCCGCGGCCCTCGCGGGCGCGGACAGGTCCGACATCGCCGCGAGCAACGTGCGCCCACCCTCCGCGCCCAGCCGTCCCAGCGTGCTCAGCACGTCCCGCAGCAAGCGGTCCTCGCGCGCCGCTTCGGCCACGGGCACGGCCAGGGACGCCTCGCCCAGCGCGGCCACCGCCAGCAGCGCGCCCGCGCGCACCGTCACGTCCTCCGACTCAAGCGCCTGCGCCAGCCGAGCCACCGCGTCCGGCAACCGCCGCAGCGCCGCGCGGATGACGGCCTCCAACTCGCAGCGCCGCGCGGGCTCCACGAGCGACGCCTGCGTGCCCAGTGCCGCCAGCGCGGCCTCGCGCACCGAACGGGTGGCCGACTCCAGCCCCAGGCACAGCCGCTCCGTGGCCGCCACCTGCGGAATGAGGCCCAGCGCGCGGAAGGCACTGCGCCGCAGCCGCGCGTCGTCCAGCAGCGCCACGACCACCGGCAGCGGCGGCGGACGGCGCAGCAGCACCAGTCCCTCCAGCGCGGACAGGCGCAAGAGCGGCTCCGGGTCCCCCAGCAGTCGCTCCAGCGCGCGAGCGCCGTGCTCACTGCCCACGCGGCCCAGCGCCTCCGACACGGCCACGCGCACGTTCAGGTCCGGGTCCTCCAGTGCCTGGACCAGCGGCGCCTCCGCCACGTGAAGTCCGAGCTGCCCGAGGATGTCCGCCGCGAACTTGCGCTGGTCCGGGTCCGCGTGTCCCAGCAGCTTCACCAGGGGCCTCAGGGCTGGAAGGCCCAGTCCCACGAGCGCCTCGGCCGCCGCGTTGCGAGCCCCCGTCTCACCGCGCTCGCCCAGGACCCCCACGAGACGGAGGGCCACGTCCTCGGGCGCGGCCAACCGCTGGAGCCCCTCCGCCGCCGCGTGGCGCACGCGCCAGCTCTCGTCGTGCAGCCCCGTGAGGAGCACGTCCAGGATGCCCTCGCCACGCGGGTCCAACTCCTGGAGCGCGCGGTAGCGCTCCTCCTCCGCGGGAAAGACGGGCAGGTGGCTCATGAGGCGAGGACCCGGTCGGAGCCTTCCTGCGCATAGAACCAGATGGCGTAGATGCCCAGGCAGGTGCCCAGCGGGAAGTTGAACAGCCCGACGATTCCCAACACCAGCGCGAGCACCCGCGACCATCCGCGCCGCTTCAACAAGCCGATGCCGGCGATGACGCCCGGCAGGCCGAAGGCCAGGACGCACGCGCTGATGCCGCCGCCGAAGAGCCAGTAGCTCGCGCGGTCCTCGGCCAGCGACGACTCGCTCACCATCATCGCCCCGGCGAACGCGAAGAAGACGGCCAGGCCGACGCCCACGAGCACCGTCAGCGCGTTGATGGCGATGAACGCGATGCCCAGGATGCGGCGGTGGTTGTCCAAGTCACTGCGCTGCAGGTCCATCGTCACCCTCCTCACTTCGACGGGCGCACCGCTTCGCGCTCCAGCTCCATGCGCAGCAACGCCTTCAAATCGAGCAGCAACCGCAAGCGGTCCGGCGGGCCGCACACGCCCACCACGAAGGGCGAGCGCCCCGACACCCTCAGCGCGGGCGCGGGCTTGATGTCACCCCGGCGAACCCGCAGCACCTCGGCCACCCGCTCCACACGCACCGCCACCCGCCGCGCGCCCAGTCGACACACCAGGAGCCGTGCCTTGCGCGACTGCACCGAAGGTTGTCCCTGGAGCCTGAAGCGCAGGTCCACCACGGGAAGGATGACGCCCCGCAGGTGGAGCACGCCCTCCACGAACGAAGGGGCATGCGGAATGGGCGTCACGCGCTGGAGCGGCAGCACTTCTTCCACTCGCTGGATATCCAGCACGTACTCCTCTTCACCCACGAAGAAGGCGCACAGCTGAACCACGGTGTCCGACTGCTCACCGGGCGCATCCGGTGCCCCCGAGGGGTGGCGCGCCAACAGGTTGACCGAGTCCTTCATGGCGTCAGTGCCTGTTCAGGGTCCAGCAGGATGTACAGCGAGGGCCCGCGTCGACCGATGCCCACGACACAGTCCTTGTCTCCCAGGCGCAGGCCGGGCGGCGGCGGCTCCAGCATGGAGGGCTTGAGCTTCACCACGCCGGACACGCTGTCCACCCACACCCCCGCCGGCCCCGTCTCCGTGCGCAACACGAGGACGCGCGCATCCCGGGGCGGCGCGGGCGCATCCGGCCCCGCGACCAGGGGCACACGCTCCGTCAGCCCCAACCGGACCTTGATGTCGTACGCGGGCAGCAGCTCTCCGCGCAGGTTCATCACCCCGAGCAGGTGGGGCTCCGCCCTGGGAATCTCCGTCAGCGGGGGCACCTTGGAGATTTCGCGCACGAGGCGGATGGGCACCGCGTACGACTCTCCCTCCAGTAGGAAGGACAGGTACTCCTCCGGGACTTCCTCGGGCGTGGAGGAGGCGACGCCGTCACTGCCGGCGGCGAAGTCCTGCAGGCCGCTGACGTCCTCGTCCGGACGGAAGAAGAAGTCGTCGAGCAGTTCGGCGAACCGGGACACAGTGGGTGAGGATAGCAGCCGGCCAGGGCGAGCGTCAGGCCCGCCTTCGCTCCAGGGCCAGTCCCTCTTCCAGCAGGTCCGCCACGTCCAGCACCAGCACCGGACGACGGTTGCCCAGGTCCGTGGCGCCGGAGATGCCCCGGACGGACTGCAACCTGCCGCCCAGGGGCTTGGTGACGATGTCCTGCTGGCCGTGCAGCTCGTCCACGGCGATGCCCAGCCGCTCCTGCGCCAGCCCCACCACCACCACGAAGTAGCGGCTCACCGGACGCTCCGGCAGGCCGAACAGCCGTGACAGCCGCACGAAGGGCAGCGTCTGCCCGCGCACGTCCAGCACCTCGCGCCGCTCCAGGGTGCGGATTTCCCGGGGCTGGACGGAGAGGATTTCCAGCACGCTGTTCAACGGCACCGCGTACGTGCGGGCGCTCACCCCCACCACCAGCGCGCGGATGATGGCGAGCGTGACGGGCAGCGTCAGGTGGAAGGCCGTGCCCTTCCCGCGCTCGCTCCACACGTCGATGATGCCGGAGAGGTTGCCCAGGTTGTTCTTCACCACGTCCAGGCCCACGCCTCGGCCGGACAGCTCGGACACGCTGCGCGCGGTGGAGAAGCCGGGCAGGAAGATGAGGTTGAGCAGCTCCCGGCGGCCCATCTCCTCCGCCTGGGCGAAGGTGATGAGGCCTCGCGTCAGCGCCACCTCGCGCACGCGCAGCTCGTCGATGCCCGCCCCGTCGTCACTCACCTCGATGACGACGTGGTTGCCCTTCTGCTCCGCCCGCAGCGCCACCACCGCGCGCCGGGGCTTGCCCGCCGCCAGCCGCATGTCCGGAGACTCGACGCCATGGTCGATGGCGTTGCGGATGAGGTGCATCAGCGGGTCGCTCAGCTCCTCGACGATGAGCTTGTCCAGCTCCACCTCGCCGCCGCCGATGACGAAGTCGATTTCCTTGCCCGCCTCGCGGGTGATGCGGCGCACCAGCCGGGCCAGCTTGTCGAACACCTGACCCACCGGCACCATGCGCGCTTCCAGCAGGCCCTCCTGCAAGGCCTCCAGCTTGCGCTCCAGGCCCCGCGTCTCGCGCGCCAGCTCCTGGCCGAACAGCTTCGACAGGGGCACCACGCCCTCCTGCCGCGCCGACTCCGCGAGCCGCTGGAGGCTGGCCTTGATGAGCAGCAGCTCGCCCACCATGTTGATGAGACCATCCAGCTTGCCGATGTCCACCCGCACCGTCTGCGTCAACGAGCGCAGCGACGGCTCCGTCGCGACGGGAGGCGCCGCCACGGGCGTCACCGCGCGGCCGGGCGCACGCCCTCCCGGCCCCTGCAGATACGTCACCAGCGAAGGGCCCGACGCGCCGGCGGCCTCCGCGCTCCCCCCGGTCTCCCCCAGCTCCGTGTCGGGGTCCGGGTCCGTGAATGAGTGCGGCGCTCCGTCTTCCATCGCGGCGCGCACGCCCTGCTTCGTCCCGCCAGGCTTCACGGGAGACGCGCCCCCGACGGAGGCCTCGGGCGCGGAGGCGACGCCGATGGCCCCCAGGACGATGGCGGGCGACTCGGTGGCACGAACCAGCGCCTCGGCGGAGCGGGTCGTCGCACTGGGCGCCGCGGGCCGCACGGCGAGGGGTGACAGCTCCGCGGGCGTGCCCTTCAGCCCCGACTCCAGCTCCGTCCTGGAGACCTGGGCGCCAAAGATGAGGTCGAAGGCGATGCCATGCGCGCCGCCCGGCTGGGCCGAGGGCAGCGTGCTGATGACCTCTCCCAGGGGCTTGAGGCGCGTGTTCAGGTCCGCCAGGCCCTTGTCGAAGTCGGACAGGTCGAACGCGGCGCGCACTCGCCACAGCGCCACGCCCCGGCGCACGTTCTCCCGGAGCCGGTGCTCCTCGTACTCGGTGAAGACGGAGCGCACCTGCGCCTCCAGCTCCAGCCGCTCCAGCGGGTCCTCGTCCTGCGCGACGGACACCTCGCCCAGCTGCCCCAGCCGCTCCGCCATGCCATCCGCGCGACGGGTGAGGCCATCCGACTCCGTGCCCCGCGCCGTCTCCGCCAGCAGCGCCTGGAAGGCGTCCAGCGCTTCAATCAGCGTGTCGAGCACCGCGTCGTTCAAGTGCAGCTTGCCCAGCCGCAGCCTGTCCAGCAGGTCCTCCGTGCCATGCGCCAGCCGGGAGATGCGCTCCTGACCGAACAGCCCCGCCAGCCCCTTGAGCGAGTGCGCCGCGCGGAAGATGCCGTTGACGCGCTCGGGGTCAGCCTCCTGGCCGCGCCGCTCGTCCAGCACGAGCAGGTCCTTGCCCAGCGCCTCCAGAATCTCGGTCGCCTCGGCCACGAACTCGGCCAGCGCCTTGCTCGGAGGACTCACGGCAGCTTCAGGTACCGGCGCAGAAGCCCTTCCAGGCTCCCCGGTTGGAACGGCTTGACCAGGTACTCCGCGGCGCCCAACGCCATGCCCCTGTCGCGGTCCTGGTCGCGCCCCTCGGTGGTGATGATGAAGAGCGGAACGTCGCGGTAGTTGGGGTTCTTCTTGACGAAGTTGATGAGCTCGAGCCCGTTGATGTCGGGCATGTTGATGTCGGTGATGATGAGGTCGAAGCGGTGGCGCGGCAGCAGCTTCAGGGCCTCGAAGCCGCTCGAGGTGACGACGGCCTCGATGCCCTCCACGGCCTCCACGGTCGACGCGATGTACTCGCGCGACGCCTTGGAGTCCTCGACAATCAGCACCTTGACACGCATGTGCGCACGCCCCGGACGGTCCCCCATGCTAACAGAAGCCCTGCCCGGTCGCTGTGCTTCAGCCCTTCCTGCCTGGTAGGAGCCGGACGAGCGCCTTGTCCATCAGGAGGGCCACCCGTCCGCCCTTGAACGCTGGGACGAAGCCCTTCTGGAAACCCTCCACCCGGGCCGCGTCATCCACCGAACCTCCGGCGGGAATCTCCAGCGCCACCGACGCCACCTTGGCCCGGCTGAGCACCGTGCCCGCCCCGGCGAGCGCCTCCTGGAGTCCCTCCGCGTCGAGCTGACGACGGGCCCCCAGGCCGACGACGAAGATGCGCGGCACCTCCAGCTTCCCGTCCGAGGGAAGCAGGAGCCAGTCGTCCTTCGCGCCGGAGAAGAAGCCACCCTTGAGCACCCGCGACAGCACGCCACACAGGCGCCAGTCCACGTAGCCCGCGGTGGCCGGCAGGGGCCGGTCATCCTCGGCCACGAACAGACACAGGGCGTCCACGCCGCCAAGCGAGTCCAGCCCTTCCATCCCGATGTCGTGCGTCGTCGTCTGGCTCACGGCGCGTCCCTTCTTCCGCTCGAGGCTCCGGCAGCTCAGGCCTTGTTCAGCGCCACGGCGACACGGTCCAACAGGCCGTTGACGAAGGCGCTGGACTCCTCCGTCCCGAAGTTCTTCCCCAACTCCACCGCCTCGTTGATGGTCACCTTGCGAGGGATGTCCGGACGGTACTTCAGCTCGAAGATGCCCACGCGCAGGACGTTGCGGTCGATGCGCGACATGCGGTCCAGCCGCCAGTTGTGGCTGTGTGACTCGATGAGCCGGTCGATTTCCGCGCGGTGGGCCTGCACACCCTCCACCAGCTCGCGGGCGAACTTCACCGCGTCCGGCTCGCGCTTCTCCTCGTCCGACGCCGTCCAGGCCGACTCCAGGGCGTCATTCACGGACGCGCCCGCCGCCATCTCCAACTGGTAGAGCGCCTGCAACGCCCGCTCACGTCCCGTTCTGCGCGCGCCCATGACTACCCCTTCCTCGACGCGTCGAGCGTGGCCAGCTTGCCGTACAGGTTCACCATCTCGATGCACGCCAGCGTGGCCTCGGAGCCCTTGTTGCCCGCCTTCACGCCGGCCCGGTCGATGGCCTGCTCCACCGTGTCACACGTGAGCACGCCGAACGTGACGGCCGCCGGGGGGCTTGCCGCCGCGGCGCTGAAGGCCACCGCGCCAATGCCCTTGGCGCACTCGCCCGCGACGTAGTCGAAGTGAGGCGTGCCACCCCGGATGACGGCGCCCAGGACGATGACTCCCGCGTACTGACGCGACTCCGCGACGCGGCGCACCAGCCCGGGCAGCTCATAGGTGCCGGGGCAGCGGTACACGTCCACGTCCGCGTCGGCCACGCCGTGACGCACCAGGGTGTCGACAGCGCCCTTGGCCAGCTCCTCGGTGATGAAGCCGTTGAAGCGGGCGACGCAGATGGCGAAGCGGCCCTTGGGGGGGAGGAAATCACCTTCGATGTAGCGAGGCATGCGGGGCTTCCTACACCACCCAGGCTCCGGCGTCGCCTGCTACGGCGTCCCGAAGCCCGCCGCCCGGACGGCCGCCTCGGACACCCCTCCCGGGCCTGGAGCGCCCGCCTGCCCCCTCTGGAGCAGGTACAGGCGCGCCACGTACTTCCCAATGGGGTCCGCCTCCAGGTTGACCCGGGCGCCCACCTTCTTGGCCCGCAGGGTGGTGCGCTCCTGCGTCTCCGGAATCAGCTGGACGCTGAAGCGGTCCACGCCCACGGTGTTGACGGTGAGACTGATGCCGTCGATGGCCACCGAGCCCTTTTCGATGAAGTACGGCGCCAGCGCCTCCGGCAGCCCGAAGACCATCACCCACGAGCCGCCCTCCGGGTAGGTCTCCAGCACCGTGCTGACGCCGTCCACGTGCCCGGAGACCAGGTGCCCGCCCAGCCGGTCCCCCAGCGCCAGGGCCCGCTCCAGGTTGACGCGGTCTCCCGGCCGCACGGCGTCCAGCGTGGTGCGCCGCAGCGTCTCCGGCGCGGCCTGCACGCGGAAGGCTTCGCCCGTGCGCTCCACCACCGTGAGGCAGGCGCCATCCACGGCGATGGACTCGCCCAGCGCGAAGTCCCGCGCGCCCAGCGACGTGCGAATCCACAAGTCCGTCATCCCGCCCGGAATGACGCGCTCCACCCCGCCGATGTCCTGAATGAGCCCGGTGAACATGACGGGGCTTATAACGGACCCGCCGTCGCGACGCCCACGGACAACCGGGGCCCCCGGCGTGTCCTCCATTCAACGGCCCCTTTACCGGGCCTCATGCATGAGGCCTCGGGCGGAGGCTCGGAGGGGGCCTACAGCAGCGCCTGGAGCAGGATGTCCTGCCCGTGCTGCTCGAAGGTGAGGTCCTTGACGGAGAGGGCCTGGGTCATCTCCTTCACGCCCAGGTCGCCCGCCCAGGACATGCCCTGGCGGCCCAGCAGCTTGGGGGCGAGGAACAGGGCCAGCTCGTCCGCCAGGTGCTCGCGCAGGAAGCTGCCGTACATCTCCGCCCCTCCCTCCACGAGCACGTGGTTGAGGCCGGACTTGCCCAGCCGCCGCAGCAGGGCCTTCAGGTCCACCCGGTCGCCCTTCTTGCGCAGCTGCCACACCTCCACGCCCTGGGCCAGGAAGCGCTTCGCCTTGCGCCCCTCCGGGTCCTCCAGCGTGGCGATGATGGTGCGCGCGGGGCTCTTCTGGGTGAAGACGGTGTAGCCGGGCGACAGGCGCAGGTGGCTGTCCACCACGACGCGCAGCGGGTCCTTGCCCTTGCCGCCGGGCAGCCGCGTGGTGAGCTTGGGGTCGTCGTGGCGCACGGTGTTCGCGCCCACGAGGATGACGTCCACGTTGTCGCGCAGCCGGTGCACCCACTCGCGCGCCTTCTCGCCCGTCACCCAGCGCGAGTCCCCCGTGGCCGTGGCCAGCTTGCCGTCCAGCGTCGCCGCGGCCTTCAGCGTCACCCAGGGCATGCCCGTGCGGATGGACTTGAAGAAGGGCCGGTTGAGCTTGTCGGCCTCCTCCTGCAGCACGCCCGTGACGACCTTCACCCCGGCGCGGCGCATCCGGGCCACGCCCTTGCCGCTCACCTTGGGGTTCGGGTCCGAGGAGCCGGTGAAGACGCGGCGCACCCCGGCCTCGATGATGGCCAGGCTGCACGGCGGCGTGCGGCCGTAGTGGTCGCACGGCTCCAGCGTGGAGTAGAGGTCCGCGCCCCTCGCGCGGGAGCCGGCGGCCTCCAGCGCCACCACCTCCGCGTGCGCGGTGCCCGCCTTCTTGTGGTAGCCGCGAGCGATGATGCGGCCGCCCTTCACCAGGACGGCGCCCACCACCGGATTGGGGCTGGTGCGGCCCAGGCCCTTGGCGGCTTCCTCCAGGGCGATGCGCATGAAGAACTCGGCCACGGCGCGGTCGAAGTCCGCCGCCCGTTTCGCCCGGGGCGCCCTGGTGGCTTCCAACCTGGCCCGCGTGAGCAGCCGCATGGTGTGTCCCCTCAGCTCCCCCGGCCCGGCGCGAGGGGCGGCTTCGCCTTGCGCTCGCGCTCCTGGTCCTCGAGCAGGTCCTTCAGCTCATGCATGAACTCGGAGATGTCCCGGAAGCTCCGGTACACGGACGCGAAGCGCACGTAGGCCACCTCGTCCATTTCCTGGAGCCGGCGCATGACCTCCTCGCCGATGACGGACGAGTTGATCTCCTTCTCGCCCATGCCCTGCAGCAGCCGTTCGATGGCCACCACCGTCTCCTCGAGCTGATCCACGGACACCGGCCGCTTCTCACACGCCTTCTTCAGCCCGGAGACGATCTTCTCACGGTCGAACGCCTCGCGCCGGCCGTCCTTCTTCACGATGAGCGGGTAGAGCTCCTCCACCCGCTCATACGTGGTGAAGCGGCGCTTGCAGGCCAGACACTCGCGGCGCCGCCGGATGACGGAGCCCTCGTGCGACTCGCGAGAGTCGATGACCTTGTTTTCGGCATCCTGGCAGAACGGGCAGCGCATGGAGACGGAGCGAGGCTCCTGGTCCCTTCGATTACTTGAGCCGCGAGGCGTACAGGGGGAAGCCCTGCGCGAGTTCCTTCACCTGTCCGCGAATGCGGGCCAGCGCCGCGTCGTCCTGGGCCGAGTCCAGCGCGGCGCCAATGAGCTTGCCCACCGTGGCCATCTGCGCCTCGCGCATGCCGCGCGTGGTGATGGCCGGAGTGCCCACCCGGACGCCCGACGTCACCATCGGCTTCTCCGGGTCGAACGGAATCATGTTCTTGTTCACGGTGATGCCCGCCTTGTCGAGCACCGCCTCGGCAACCTTGCCCGTGAGATTCTTGGGCCGCAGGTCCACCAGCATCAGGTGGTTGTCGGTGCCGCCAGAGGTCAGCCGCAGCCCGGCGGACTTCAACGCCTCCGCCAGCGCCTGCGCGTTGGAGACAATCTGGCGCTGGTACGTCTTGTACTCGGGCGTCAGCGCCTCGCGGAAGGCCACCGCCTTGCCGGCGATGACGTGCATCAGCGGACCGCCCTGGATGCCGGGGAAGATCTGACTGTTGATGGACTTGGCGTAGGGCTCGCGGCCCATGACCAGCCCCCCGCGCGGACCGCGCAGCGTCTTGTGCGTGGTGCTGGTGACGATGTCCGCGAAGGGCACCGGCGAGGGGTGCACGCCCGCGGCGACCAGGCCCGCGATGTGCGCCATGTCCACCATCATCGCCGCGCCAACCTCGTCGGCGACCTCGCGGAACTTCGCGAAGTCCAGCGTGCGCGGATAGGCGCTGGCGCCCACGACGATGACCTTGGGCTTGTGCTCGCGCGCCAGGGACTGCACCTGCGCGAAGTCGATGGTCTCCGTCTCGCGCGTCAGGCCGTAGTGGACGACCTTGTAGAGCTTGCCAGAGAAGTTGAACGTGGCGCCGTGCGTGAGGTGGCCGCCGGAGTTCAAATCCAGCGACAGCATGGTGTCGCCCGGCTTCATCAGCGCCATGTACGCGCCCATGTTCGCCTGGCTGCCGGAGTGCGCCTGCACGTTGACGAAGTCCGCGCCGAACAGCTGCTTCGCGCGGTCGATGGCGAGGTTCTCCACCACGTCCACCACCTCGCAACCGCCGTAGTAGCGCTTGCCGGGGTAGCCCTCCGCGTACTTGTTGGTGAGCACGGAGCCCACCGCCTCCATGACAGCGGGGCTGACGAAGTTCTCGGAGGCGATCAGCTCCAGACCATCTTCCTGGCGCTGCGTCTCGTCGTGGACGGCCCGGGAAATCTCGGGGTCCACGTCGGCCAGAGTGCGGGTGTTCTCCATGGCGGCTTTCCTCTCGACAACGGGTACCGCGACGGCCACTAGCCCTGGGACTCGGCCTCGCGAATCATCTGCACGCGCCGCTCGTGGCGACCGCCCTCGAACGCGGTGCCGAGGAACGCCTCCAGGATGGCCCGGCCCACGCCGGAGCCCACCACGCGCTGGCCCAGGCACAGCACGTTGGCGTCATTGTGGGCCCGCGCCATGCGCGCCTCGAACTCCGTGGTGCACAGGGCCGCTCGGATGCCCCGGTGCTTGTTGGCGACGATGCTCATGCCAATGCCGGTGCCACACACCAGCACGCCCAGGGTGGCCTCACCGGACGTCACCGCCCGGGACACCCGGGCCGCGAAGTCCGGGTAGTCCACCGAGTCCCGCGCGAACGGGCCCACATCCTCGTGGGCCACGCCGCGCTCCTTGAGCGCCGCCACCAGTTCCTGGCGGAGCTCCAGGCCCGCGTGGTCCGAAGCAAGAATGACTTTCACGCGGGTCTCCTTCGGCCACCTAGAAGCGCTTGAACAGCAGCACCGCGTTGGTGCCACCGAATCCAAACGAGTTGCTCATCACCGCGTCCACCTTGGCCTCGCGGGCCGCGTTGGGCACGTAGTCCAGATCACACTCCGGATCCGGGCTCGTCTGGTTGATGGTGGGCGGCAGGATGTTGCGCGACAGCGCCAGCGCGCTCACCACGCCCTCGTATCCACCCGCCGCGCCGAGCATGTGGCCCGTCATGGACTTGGTCGACGACACCGCCACCTTGCGGGCGTGGTCCCCGAACACGGCCTTGATGGCCTTCGTCTCGTTCGCGTCGTTGAAGGGAGTGGAGGTGCCGTGGGCGTTGATGTAGCCCACCTGCTCCGGGTTCATCCCCGCCGACTGGAGCGCCAGCCGCATGCAGCGCGCCGCACCCTCGCCTTCCGGCGCCGGCTGCGTCACGTGGTACGCATCCGAGTTGGCGCCATAGCCCACCAGCTCCGCGAGAATCCTGGCACCGCGCTTCTTCGCGGCCTCCAGCTCCTCGAGGATGAGCATGCCCGCGCCCTCGCCCATGACGAAGCCGTCACGGTCCTTGTCGAACGGGCGGCTGGCCGCGGCCGGGTCATCATTGCGCGTGGACAGCGCCTTCATCACCGAGAAGCCACCCAGCCCCAGTGGGGTGATGGCCGCCTCGGCGCCGCCGGCGATGGCCGCGTCCGTTTCGCCCAGCTTGATGGACTTCCAGGCCTCGCCAATGGCGTGGGCGCTGGTGGCACAAGCGGACACCGGAGCCCAGTTGGGCCCCTTGCAGTTGTAGCGCATGGAGATGAGGCCAGGCGCCATGTTGACGATCATCTGGATGATGAAGAAGGGCGACAGCCGGTCAAACCCCTTCTCCAGGCCCTTGCGGTGCTGCTCCTCCAGGGAGGAGATGCCGCCAATGCCCGAACCCACGATGACGCCCACCCGCTCTGGCGTGTAGCCATGCGGCACGTCCGGGCCCACGGGAAGCCCCGACTCCTCCACCGCCATCGCCGCCGCGGCCATGGCGTACTGCGCGTAGAGGTCCATTCGGCGCACTTCGCGCCTGTCGATGAACTTCTCCGGCTCGAAGTCCTTCACCTCGCCGGCGATTCGCGTGTCGATCTTCTTGGGGTCGAAGCGCGTGACGAGGGAAATGCCTGAAGTGCCGGCAAGCAACGCCTGCCAGTTCTTCTCGGTTCCTGTACCCAGTGCCGAGATGAGCCCGGTACCGGTGATGACGACTCGACGGTGTGACACGGTCCTCTCCGGTGGCGCCTGGGACGCCGGGGACGCCGCGCTGGACGCGGCGTCTCCCCGCCCCCCGGCACGCCGTGGTGCTGCCTACTTCTTGTGGGTGGTGATGTAGTTGATGGCGTCGCCGACGGTCTTGATGTTCTCGGCCTCCTCGTCGGGGATCTCGACCTCGAACTCCTCTTCCATCGCCATCACGAGCTCCACGATGTCGAGGCTGTCGGCGCCAAGGTCCTCGATGAAGGAAGACTCGGGCTTGATCTCATCCTCTCCCACCCCGAGCTGATCGGCGATGATGCCCTTGACCTTGGTCTCAATTGCGGACGTCGACATAAGTGCTGAACCCTCCAGGAACCAGATGTAGGCCCGGAAGGCTTCCCGAGCCCTGTCGAAAGCCGGCGCGGTATATCCCACGCACGCCGGCAATCCAACCTTGGGTTACATGTACATGCCGCCGTTGACCTTCAGGACCTCGCCGGTGATGTAGGACGAAGCGTCACCTGAGAGGAAGAGAACGGCCTGGGCCACCTCCTCCGGGTTGCCCAGTCGTCCCAGCGGGATGCCCTCCGTCATCTTCTGGCGCAGGTCGTCATTCAGGTGGGCCGTCATGTCCGTCCCGATGAAACCCGGGGAGACGGCATTGACGCGGATGCCTCGGCTGGAAAGCTCTCGGGCCACCGTCTTCGTCAGACCGATGAGTCCTGCCTTTGCCGCCGAGTAGGCCGCCTGTCCGGGATTGCCCATATCCCCCACGACGGAGGTGATGTTCACGATGGCGCCGCCCCGCTGCTTCATCATGGGACGGCTGGCCGCGCGGATGAGGGCGAAAGGTCCCCGCAGGTTGGTGTCCAGCTGCTTGTCCCAGTCCTCGTCCTTCACCCGCATGACCAGGCCGTCCACCGCCATGCCGGCGTTGTTGACGAGCACGTCCAGCCGGCCGTGGGCCTTGACGATGCCCTCCACGGCGCTCGTGCAGGCGGCGGTGTCGGACACGTCGAAGCGCAGCGACTCCGCCTTCGCGCCCTCGGCGGTGAGCAGGCCCACCGTCTCCTGGGCCGCCGCCTCGTTGCCCGCATAGCTGATGATGACCGTGGAGGCGCCCGCCTTCGCGAAGGCCACCGCGCACGCCCGGCCGATGCCGCGCGAGCCACCCGTCACCAACACCACCTTGTCCTTGAAGCTCATGCGCTCACCCCAGCGCCGCGAGGACCTTCTCGAGGCTCGCGGCGTCTTCCACGTTGAAGAGTTCGATGTCCTTGGTGATGCGCTTGATGAGGCCGCACAGCACCTTGCCCGGGCCCAGCTCCACCACGCGCGTGACGCCCTCGGCCTTCAGCGCCTCCACGCATTCAATCCACCGCACCGGCGCGCTCACCTGCTCCAGGAGCAGCGGAATCACGCGGGCCACGTCCGAGTTGGGCCGCGCCTCCACGTTCGTCACCACCGGCACCGACGGCGCCACCAGCCTCACGCCGCCCAGCACCGCCGCCAGCTTCGGCTTCACCGGCTCCATCAGCGCGCAGTGGAAGGGCGCGGACACCGGCAGCGGCATCACCCGCTTGGCCCCGGCCTCCTTGCACTTCACGCCCGCGCGCTCCACCGCCGCGGCGTCGCCGGCAATCACCGTCTGCTCGGGCGAGTTGTAGTTGGCCGGAGACACCACCTGGCCCTCGGCCGCCGCCTCACAGGCCGCCTTCACCTTGGCCGGCTCCAGGCCCAGAATCGCGGCCATGGCGCCCACGCCCGCGGGCACCGCCTCCTGCATGAAGCCGCCGCGCGCGCGCACCGCCCTCGCCGCGTCACCCAGCGACATGGCGCCCGCGGCCACCAGCGCGGAGTACTCGCCCAGCGAGTGGCCCGCGACGAACGAAGCCACCGGGCCCCGCGTCGAGAAGACGGCGTGCGCCGCCACCGACACCGTGAGGATGGCCGGCTGCGTGTTGGCCGTGAGCTTCAGCGCATCTTCTGGCCCCTCGAAGCAGAGCTTGGAGAGCTTCTCTCCGAGCGCGTCGTCCGCGGCCTCGAAGACGGCGCGGGCCTCGGGGAACTTCTCGAAGAGGTCCTTGCCCATCCCCACGGCCTGACTGCCCTGCCCGGGGAACACGAATGCGACCTTCGCCATGTGCGGTCTCTGCCTCCTGAAACGTCCAGTCCTGTTGCCCGACTACCAGCGCACCACCGCGCTGCCCCACGTCATGCCCGCGCCAATCGCCATCATCGCGATGACGTCTCCGGGCCGGAGTCTTCCGGCGCGGTGGGCCTCGTCCAACGTCATGGGCAGGGACGCGGACGACGTGTTGCCGTACTTGTGCAGGTTCAGCCAGCACTTGTCGCGGGGAATCTCCAGCCGCTCCAGCGCCGCGTCCAGGATGCGGACATTGGCCTGGTGCGCGATGACGTGGTCCACCCCCCGCGCCGTCAATCCGTGAGAGGCCAGCGCACCCCGCGTGGAATCCACGAGCGCGCGCACAGCGAAGCGGAACACCTCCCGGCCCTTCATCTTCAGCTTGTGGAGGTGGGCCCGCAGCCCCTCCTCCGTCATCGGCGTGCGAGAGCCGCCGCCCGGAATGGTGAGCGCGTCCGCGAGCGTCCCGTCGGTGAACAGATGGGTGGAGAGGATGCCCCGCCCCTCCTTCTCCGAGGGCGCCAGCACCATGGCCCCCGCCCCGTCCCCGAAGAGCACGCAGGTGTTCCGGTCCGTCCAGTCCACCACCCGCGTCAGGAGCTCCGCGCCCACCACCAGCGCCCGCTTCACCTGTCCGGAGCGCATGAATTGATCCGCGATGCTCATCGCGTACAGCGAGCCCGCGCACGCGGCGGCCACGTCGAAGGCGAAGGCCCGGCGCGCGCCCAGCCGCGCCTGCACGAAGGCCGCGCACGAGGGCATGGGCATGTCCGCGGTGATGGTCCCCACCACGATGAGGTCCAATTCCTCCGGCGCCACGCCCGCCATCTCCAGTGCCTTCAGCGAGGCGGCGACGGCCAGGTCGCTGGTGGCTTCGTCGTCCGCGGCGCGCCTTCGCGCGTGGATGCCGGTGCGCTCACGAATCCAGGCATCGGACGTGTCCACGCACGCCTCCAGCTCCTGGTTGGTGATGACCCGGGAGGGAGCGTAGGAGCCGGTGCCGATGATCTGCGTGCATGCCACGAGGGTTCTCCCGAAAAGGAGCTTCATCGAACCCAACGCCCAGGCGCCGGTCTCTAATCGGAAACGGCTTCTTCTGTCCCTCTTTTTCCCCTCGGGTGGGTAGGGAGCCAGGCGGCGGCCCTGGCGATGCATCGCGTCAGTTCCTCCTGGAGTCCCCCCTGCGCGGTGGCCAGCGCGGCGCCCAGGGCGTTGTGGATGGCTCGAGGAGAGGAGCGCCCGTGGGCCACGATTCCCACGCCTCGCAGGCCCAGCAGCGGAGCGCCTCCGTACTCGGCGTAGTCCACCATCTTCCGCAGGCCCTTCAGCGCGGGCTGGAGCAGCAGCGCCCCCAGCTTCTCCGACAGCCCACCCCGCTTCTCGATGGCTTGACGCAGCATGCCGATGACGCCCATGCCCACGCCCTCGGATGTCTTGAGGACGACATTCCCGGTGAAGCCGTCCGTCACGACCACCTGCACGTCGCCGGAGAAGAGGTCCTTGCCCTCCACGTAGCCGCCAAAGTCCAGGTCGGACTGGCGCAAGAGGTCGCTCGCCTCGCGCGTCAGGAGCGTCCCCTTGGACGCCTCCTCCCCGTTGGACAGCACCGCGACCCGGGGACGGGCCACGCCCAGCAGCAGGCGGACATAGGCCTCGCCCAGCACGGCGAACTGCGCCAGATGCGACGGCCGGCAATCCACGTTGGCGCCCGCGTCCAAGAGCAGGCAGCGCCCGCCGCCCTTGAGCGCGGGAAAGAGCGCGGCGATGGCGGGGCGCTCCACGCCGGGCAGCCGGCCCAGCGTCATCAAGCCGCCCGCCATGACCGCGCCGGAGTTGCCCGCGGACACGAGCGCATCCCCGTGCCCGTCGCGCACCAGCTCGAAGCCCACCCGGAGCGACGAGTCCCGCTTGCGCCGGAAGGCAGTGGAGGCATGGTCATCCATCTCCACGACCTCGGACGCGTGGTGCACGCGGAGGTTGGGCGGAGGCAGCCCGCGTCCCAGGTGGGGCGTCACCCGGGCCGTGTCCCCCACGAGGACGACCTCGTGCTCGGGGTGGGCCCGGGCGAAGAGCACTCCGCCCTCCACCGGCGCCCCCGGCGCGTGATCTCCCCCCATCGCGTCCAGGACCAGCCTCATCCCCGCCCTCTCCGTGTCTGCGTGCGTGTCAGCTCGAAACCCACCCGGCCCGCCGGGCGGCGCGCAGCACACCAGGAACCTCCCAGGGGGGCAACGACTCGCTTGCCCCATGGCATGGGGTGGGTCCAGGTGGGCAGCGCCGCGTCGAGCGGGGGCGCCAGGTCCGGATGATCCGCGGGGCGGGCGGAAATGAGCCCATCACGAGCGTTGTCCCGGCGGGGCGCGTGAGGTATCTGGCGGGCGGGCGGCCCCGAGGCACTTCGCGGTGTGACTGGGCAGTACACGCGCATTGACTCGGGCCGGATGAGCCGCTAGGGTCCGCCGCCTTTCAAGCCGGACCAGGAGTACGCGAGCTCGTCGCGACTGCTCCAAGGCCGGTGTTGACCGACATGTTGCGCAGGCAGCCGGGGACCCCGGCACAGCGCGTGAGACAGAGGTGAGCCGTGGGCGTCCCCAAGAAGCGTACTTCGAAGATGCGTCGTGACACTCGTCGCGCTGGCAACAACAACCTGCGCACCGCCGTGCAGGTGACCAAGTGCCCCAACTGCAAGGAGCCGGTGATGCCTCACCGCGCCTGCACGTCGTGTGGCCAGTACAAGGGGCGCGAGCTGCTGCCCCAAGCCGAGGCCTGAGGCCTTGCCAGCGACGCTCCTGAAGAGGGGCGTCGAGCAGCACGAAGGGCCGCGCCTCCCCAATCGGAGGTCGCGGCCCTTGCTCTTTTCCGGCCCCGAATCCCAGCGGGGCCGGCGCCCTCGGCGGACGTCAGTTGCCGAGCTTGATGTTCTTCAGCGACGCCAGGCGGGGGTCCACCTGCTTCGTGTCACACTGGCACTGGGCCTCGTTGAAGTTCGTGCCGCACTGCGAGCACAGGCCCTTGCAGTCGTCCTTGCAGACCAGGTTCATCGGCAGGGCGAGCAGCACCTGCTCGCGGACGATGGGGTCCAGGTCGATGGTCTTCCCATTGAAGACCTCCTGGTCCACGCCATCGATTTCGAACGAGCCGCCCGTCTCCCCCTGCTGACGCTCCTTCTTCTCCATGGACTTCTCGTCGTCGTCCTTGAAGTCGTCGCCCCGGGCCATCGACTCGGGCACCAGGTTCAGCGAGAAGACCACGGGCAGCGCCAGCTCCACGTCCTTCAGGCAGCGCTTGCAGGGACTGGTGACGTGTACGGTGAAATTGCCGTTCAGCAGCACCCCGCCGCTCACCCGCCGCAACGTGGCCTTGAGCTGGGATGCCTGCGTGGCCCGGAAGCCGGTGTCCAACCCGGACGCCGTCCCTTCCAGCGCGGCGCCCAGCAGCTCCGGCGAGATGGGCTCGTCCAGCTTCAGCCCCGACTCATGAATTTGTTCAACCTTTACGAGCATTTACGCGACATCCAGGTAAAATTGGGCGGGCAACATAGAGGGCGGCCCCTCTAGCGTCAACACGCCCGGGTTCAACAGCACCGCGAAGATGTCACTGCGCCGTCACCACCGGTGGGGTGGCCTTCGTGGATTCTCCAGACAACGCTTTGATAGGGTCGGTTTGATGCACAGGCACGATTTGCCGTTGCGCGTGGGGGCACTCTTCCTCGTCGTGGGCCTCCTGGCTCCACCGGGGCTTGCCCGTCCCCTCTTCCCCTCGCCTGCCCTCTCGCAGCTCGGTCCAGCAAGCCCAGAAATCACCCGCGCCCGCGAGCAAATTGACGACGGCGAGTTCGAGGAGGCCCGGCGCACGCTCCAGGCGGGCCTGGACGCCCCGGACGTCACCGACGACCAGCTCGTGGAGCTCTACCGCCTGCTCGGCCTCACCGCCCTGTACCTGGGCGACGAGAACCAGGCGCGCGAGGCCTACGAGAAGCTGCTCCAGGCCCGTCCCGACTACGAGCTGCCCCGCACGGCGCCGCCCAAGCTGCGTTCGCTCTACGCGCGCATCAAGGAGGACATCCGCAGCAGGCGCGTGCGCCCCGTGACGCTCGACGTGGATCCGATTCCGGATCCACCGGGCGGCGAGCCCATCGTCGTGGAGGCCACCATCCAGGAGCTGGCGCTGGGCGCCCGCGCGCGGCTGTTCTACCGGCGCGCCGGAGACCAGGCCTACAACTCCGTGGACTTCGTGAAGGACCGGGGCGAGAAGGAGCGCTTCCGCGCCGTCGTCCCCGCCTACGACGTGCCCGTGGAGCCGGAGCCCTACGAGGTGGAGTACTACTTCGAGGTGGTGGACGCCGCGCAGCGCCGGCTCGCCGGACGCGGTGACTCCTTCCAGCCCATGCTCTTCCAGGTGGCACCACAGCGCTCGACAGCCGCCGCCGAGGTCTCCGAAGGACGCCCCTGGTACAAGAGCCCCTGGCTCTGGGTGGCCGTGGGCGCGGTGGCCATCGGCGGTACCGCGGGCGTGGTGGCCCTCTCCTCCTCCGAGGACCGCGGCCGAGTCCCCATCACCATCCGCGTGGACCCTTCCCAGCCATGAGCCTCCGACTCTTGAAGTCCCTGCCGCTCGCCTTCGCGCTATGCGCCTGCGGTCCCACGGACTCCAGCCCCGCCGGCCGCTTCGGCCTGGACGTGACGATGTCGCGCGCCGTGGCCGCCGAGGTCCACGCGCTCCAGGTCAGCGTCCTCGAGGACGGCTCGCGCCGCAGTTGCACCGAGCTGCAGCGCACCTGCCTCAACACCCAGGTGAAGCGCGAGGAACTGGTGGTGCTGGAGGACTCGCGCGGCAACGAGGGCCGCGCGCTGCGCTTCACCGTGGACCTGGCGGCCATGCAGAACGGCGGCAGCCAGGCGCTCGAGATCGACGTACCGGTGGGCCGCGACTACGCGCTCGTCATCGAGGCCATCGCCGTGGGCGCCCCGTCGCGCTTCCTCGGCAGCTCCTGCAACTACCTCAAGGTCGTCAACTCCGGGGACAACGCCCCGGTGGTCGCCGCGCCGCTCGTGTTGACCGAGCAGTCCTGCGACCCCTCCATCGGCCCCTGAGCAAGGCGGCGCTCCTCGCCCGCGCTCGCGGCCCCCCGCGGCTACACCTTTTCCGTCGAGCTTCCACAGGACTTCCGAGAGGACCCCATGACGCGCATCCTGATCATCGAGGACGAGCAGGACCTCGCCGGGCTCGTCGAATACAACCTCCGGGCCGCGGGCTTCGAGACGGAGTCGGCGAACACCGGCGCCGGAGGTCTTGCCCGGGCCCGGGCCCATCCACCCGACCTGCTGCTCCTGGACCTGATGCTGCCGGACATCGCGGGCGGCGAGGTGCTGCGCATGCTCAAGCAGGACCCGGAGCTGCGAAAGACGTCCGTCATCATCGTCAGCGCCAAGGGCCAGGAGTCGGACCGCGTGCAGGGCCTGGAGCTGGGCGCGGACGACTACGTGGTGAAGCCCTTCTCCGTCCGCGAGCTGCTCCTGCGCGTCAAGGCCGTGCTGCGCCGGGGCGACGCCGACGAAGGGCCCGCGCAGGTGCTCGCCGCCGGGGACATCCTCCTGGACACCTCGCGCCACCAGGTGCGCGTGAAGGACGTGGAGGTCGTCCTCACCGCGCTGGAGTTCCGCCTGCTGCGCACGCTGCTGGAGCGAAGCGACCGGGTGCAGACGCGCGAAACCCTCCTCTCCGATGTCTGGGGCATCCAGGCGGAGATCCACACGCGCACCGTGGACACGCACATCAAGCGCCTCAGGGAGAAGCTGGGCCCCGCGGGCGACATCATCGAGACGGTGCGCGGCGTCGGCTACAAGCTCAGCCCTCCCTAGGCCGCCCGCTCCATGCCCCTGCGCTACACGCTCCTGCCCCTGTTGATGCCCGCCACCCTGGTGGGCCTGCTCGTGGCCGCGCTGGGCACCCCCGGCGCCGCGGTGCCCGTGGCGCTCATCACCCTGGCCGGCTCCCTCATGGCGCTGGGCCTGAGCCGTGGCGCGCTGCAACGACAGCTGGACAGGCTGGCGCGCAGCACGCGGGGCCGCGCGGAGGGGGGCGGCGGACCGACGCCGGACCCGGACCGGCTGGAGGAAGTGGCCAGCCTCGAGGGCGCCATCGACTCGCTGCACACCCGCCTGTCCGCGCGAAACACGGAGCTCACCCAGGAGTCGCGCACCCTCACCGCCGTCCTGGACAGCATGGCCGAGGGCATCTGGGTGACGGACGCGGAGGGCACCGTGGTGCGCCACAACGACGCGCTCCGGAACATCCTCCAGACGGGCGCGCCCATCGTCGGCCAGCGCCCCCTGGCCGTCATCCGCGATGACCAGCTGCACGACGCCGTCATGCGCGGCTGCCGCGAGGGGAACTCCAGTCACCTGGAGCTCTCGCTCGAGGGGCTGTTTCCCCGCACCCTGTCCGTGCGCGTGACGCCGCTGGGAAGGGACTTGCCGGGCAGCGCCGCCGTCTTCCACGACGTCACCGAGCTGCGCCGGCTGGAGAAGGTGCGCAAGGACTTCGTCGCCAACGTCTCCCACGAGCTGCGCACGCCGATTACCGCCATCCGAGGCTACGCGGAGACGCTCCAGGGAGGAGCGCT
The DNA here is from genome assembly GCF_013336625.1 of Myxococcus sp. CA033. Classification (NCBI taxonomy): domain Bacteria; kingdom Pseudomonadati; phylum Myxococcota; class Myxococcia; order Myxococcales; family Myxococcaceae; genus Myxococcus; species Myxococcus sp. CA033. Next base: position 80,610 of record NZ_JABUMU010000034.1, read on the forward strand.
CGGGGACGCCCAGGTGGCTCCACGCATGGTGGAAATCATCCACCGGCAGTCCGAGCGCCTGTCCGAGCTGGTGGAGGACCTGCTGGAGCTGTCCCGCCTGGAGTCGCAACAGGTGAGCCTGAGACTCACCGACGTCCTTCTGGCCGAGGCCGCCGCCCGGGCCGCCGACACGGTGCGCCCCAAGGCCGAGGGCAAGGGCCAGGTGGTTTCACTCCATGTCCCTGCGGGACTGGTGGCGGTGGGAGACCCGCGCGCGGTGGAGCAGGTGCTGCTCAACCTCCTGGACAACGCGGTGAAGTACACCCCGGCGGGTGGGCGGGTGGACGTGGACGGAGCGTGCGAGGACGGGCGGTGCGTGGTGCGCGTCCGGGACACCGGGGTGGGCATCGAACCGCGCCACCTGTCGCGCATCTTCGAGCGCTTCTACCGGGTGGACAAGGGCCGGAGCCGGGACATGGGAGGCACCGGGTTGGGTCTTTCCATCGTCAAGCACCTGCTCCAGGCCATGGACGGCGAGGTCAAGGTCGAGAGCCAACCGAACGAGGGCAGCACCTTCACCATTTTTCTGCCCCAGGCGGCTCCCGCTCGGTCTGCGACGGGGTAGGATGGCACGACCATGCGGGTCGCCATCCTCGCGGACATTCACGGCAACCTCCCCGCCTGCGAGGCCGTCCTCGAGGACATCGCGCGCTCCGTTGCGCCCGACTACATCGTCGCCGCCGGCGACCTCGCACTGCGCGGAGCGCACCCTCGCGAGACGGTGGACCTGCTCTTCGACCGCTGCGACTCGGTGCTGATGGGGAACACCGACTGTTACCTCGCCGGGAACTACCTGGGCGGTGCGTACCGCGAGAGGGACCACTGGAAGACGGAGCTCTTGCGCTGGACAAGAGACCAGCTCGGCGAGGCGCACCTGCGCCAGTTGGGCGCCCTGCCCTTCTCCGTGCGCTACACGCCGCGCAAGGGGCAAGACCTCTTCGTCTGCCACGCCAACCCGCGCAACCTCGAGGAGTCGCTGGACCCCACGCTGGATGACGTCGCGGTGCGCCGCTACTTCGCGCACCTGGACGCGGCGGCGTGCGCCTTCGGCCACCTGCACTTCCCCTACCGCCGCCGGGTGGGCCGCATGCTCATCGCCGACGTGGCCAGCGCGGGGATTCCGCGCGACGGAGACCTGCGCCCCGCCTACGGCGTCTTCACGTACACGCCCAAGGGCTGGCGCGTGCAGATTCGCCGGGTGCGCTACCCGGTGCGCAAGGCCACCCAGGCCCTCACCGCGCGCCGCGTCCCCGGCGGCCCGCTGCTCATCCACAAGCTCGTGGAGGCGCGCTACCGCCATCACAACGCCTTGATGGAGGCCGCGCGCCGCCACTCCGGCCTGCCGCCCGCGGGCCCCGTGCTGCGGCCTCCGCCGGGCGCCCCCATTCGCAACGCGGCGGTGCCCCTGGAGGGACGTGCTCCTCCGGACGTGGACCCCACCTCGCTGCCCACGGATCTGGATGGCACCGTGACGGACGCGACACCGCTGCCGCTGGATGTGTTGAACGACCTGGACGGCTGAGCTTTGTCGCCGGGACGTTGCTTGCCCGGGACGGTGGCGGGTGGTTGAGGCAGGCCACCATGTCCGCTCGCGAACTGCCGCTGCTGCTCGTCCGCCACGCCGAAGCCGAAGACACGCATATTCTTGGGGATGAAGCCCGCGCCCTCACCCCGGAGGGCCGCGCCCTCTTCCGTCAACACGCGCGCAAGCTGGCCCGCCTCACCCCGCTGCAAGGCATCGTCACCAGTCCCCTGGTGCGCGCCGTCCAGACGGCGGAGCTGCTCGCCGAGGCCCTGGGCCTGTCGCGCGTGGAGGTCCACCCCGCGCTGGTGCCCCGCAACAGCGCGCCCCGGCGCATCCTGAAGCTGGCGCGGGAGCTGGGGCCGGGCTTCGCGCTGGTGGGCCACAACCCCTCGCTGGAGCAGGCGCTGGCGCTCGCGCTGGGCGACGACACCCAGGCGCCGGAGAAGCTGCGCAAGGGCACCGCCGTGGCGCTCCAGTCCACCGGGGACGACGCGGGCTTCCAGCTCGTCTGGTGGGCCGCGCCGGGCCGCGCGCTCAAGCGCTACGACACGGGGGGGTGAGGCGCTCAGCCCTCCGCGGCGCCCACGAGAAAGGACACCAGCAGCAGCGTCAGCACCACGGTGGTGATGGCCACGTAGAGCCGGTCCTTCTGCTGCCGGAAGATGAGCAGCGACAGCGCCACGCGCATCACCGGCACGGCCATCATCACCAGGAGCCCCGCCATGACAAAGGACTGCCCTCGCGCGGCCATGGCGCCCGCCACCACGTCCGCCAGCCCGTGCGGCACGGGGTGCGGCGCGGTGAGGCGCTCCAGGGCCTCGGAAGACACGAGGTAGTCGGGGTGGCGGAAGAACGTCACCAGCGTGCCCAGCGTCACCAGCGACATGCTGACGAGGACGCCGTAGCGCAGCAGGTCGCTAATGAGCAGCTCGGGCACCAGCGGAACGGCCTCTGGCCCCACGGGCAGCGCCACGCTGGACGGCGGCAAGGGGCGGGGCTCGGGCTCGGATGACGGCGCTTCGTTCATGACGACCACCCCTTGCGCAGCATCTCGAAGGCCACCCACAGCAGCACGCCCACGAAGAGCGCGCGCAGCCACGACGCATTCACCCTCGCCATCAGGTGACGTGAGCCCAGCCACGCGCCCAGCGTGACGCCCACGCAGACGGGGCCCGCGATGAACGGGTCGATGTGGCCTCGCGCGAAGTAGACGCCCGCGCTGGCCGCCGCTGTCACGCCAATCATGAAGTTGCTGGTGGCCGTGGACACCTTCAGCGGCAGCCGCATGGTCAGGTCCATGGCGGGCACCTTCAGCGCGCCCGAGCCGATGCCCAGCATGCCGCTCACCGTGCCCGCCACATACATCAACCCCAGCCCCGCCAGGGGACGGGTGACGCGGTAGCTCACCTCGCGGCCAGTGGACTCATCCCAGTAGCTGCCGTGCAGCGCCAGCCGGTCCGCCAGCGCGTCCTCGGGCACCGGCGCTTCCTCGCTCGCGTGCATCCTCCGCAGCATCACCAGCGCCGAGTACGCCATGACGGCGCCGAAGACGAGGTACACCCCGCGCCCTCCCACCCGACCCGACAGGAAGGCCCCGGTGAGCGCGCCCGCCGTGGTGGCCAGCTCCAGGAACATGGCCACGCGCATGTTGGCCATGCGCTCGCGCACATACGCGGCCGCCGCGCCGCTCGACGTGGCGATGACGGAGACGATGGACGCACCCACCGCGTAGTGGATGTCCACCTTCAACAGCAGGGTGAGGACGGGGATGAGGATGAGCCCGCCGCCGATGCCCAGCAACGAGCCCAGCAGTCCCGCGCCCACCGAGAAGCCCAGGACGACGAACGTGAAGAGGAAGGGGGTCATGCGGAGCCAGGCCGCATCCTTCCTCTCCAGCGTCCGATTTCCAATCAGGAGTCACGGCCCCATGTGGGCCATGCCCCCTTGCCTGCCTGCTACGAGAGGCCCCAGGCTCAGTGGCCGGCGGCCACGGAGAGAATCCGGGCGACACCCTCGCCGCCGGGCCCCTCCTGGTTCGCCGCCCGACCCTCGCCCGGGAAGAGCGGGTCGCCGCCGAGCTCGCGCAAGAGCGCCTCCCCCACCAGCTCCGTCATGGGGATGAAGCGGCCGTGCGTCGGGCGCCAGACGTGAACCTGCGCGTTGGCGATGTCGAACCACCACCCGTGCAGCCGCAGCTTGCCGGCGGCGATGCGCTCCTTCACCACCGGGTACGACGACACGTGCTGGAGCTGCTGGAGCACGTTGAGCTGCGAGAGCCGGTCGTACTCAGGCAGGCCCTCGCCCACCGTGGTGCCCTCCTTGAGGGTGCGCAGCGCCTGCTGGCCATGCTCCAGCCAGCGCTGGAGGTTGGGCGCGCCCGGCACCTGGCCTCCGGCGAGCAGCGCCTTCATCGCGCCGCAGCTGGAGTGGCCGCAGACGACCACGTCCTCCACCTCCAGGTTGCTCAGACCGAACTCGAGCGCCGCGGGCTCGGACTGGTCTCCCGTGGAGACGCCGTGGGCGTCCGACGGCGGCACCAGGTTGCCCACGTTGCGAACCACGAACAGGTCGCCCGGGTCCGTCGTCACAAGCAGGTTCGGCACCAGCCGGCTGTCCGAGCAGGAGATGAAGATGCAGTCCGGGGACTGGCCCTGCGCCAGACGGGCGAACACTTCGCGATAGGCGGGCCGACCCTTGAGCTGGAAGTCCAGCAGGCCACGGATGAGCTTCTTCATGGGGCACCTTCAGACGCGAGAGTGTTGGTGGAAACCTGCGAACCCAGGACAGGACTGGAGGACCGGCTTGTACCGCTGCGGACCCAGACCTCTTCGAGCGACTCCATGACCACCGAGCCGCCCGTCTTGCGATGCGTGTCACTCCAGCTTTCGATGGCCTCGAAACCCGAGTGGTCCAACGTGTCCACGGTCAGGTCCACGCGAACCCTGGACCCCGCGGGCACCTGCGCCAGCGCCGTGGAGAGGCGGGGCACACCCACGAAGGTGAGCGAGCCCGACACCTGCACGAGGAACTCCCCGTGAGCCTGCTTGACGTCCACCTTCACGCTGCCCAACCGCCACAGCAACCGCAGCATGGCCACCAGCAATCCCAGACCAATGCCCGCCAGCAGGTTGATGCCGACGACGCCCGCCACCGTCACCGCGTAGACGAGCACCTCGCCGCGCTTCTGCAGCTCGCGGATGTGGTGCAGGTTCACCAGCTTGGTGCCGACGACGACGAGCAGACCCGCCAGCACCGTCAGCGGCACCAGGCCCGCCACCGAGCCGAGCGTGGTGACGAAGAGCAGCAGCAACCCGCCGTGGATGACCGCGGACCAACGCGACTTCGCGCCCGCCGCGATGTTCGCCGCGCTGCGCACGATGACGCCGGTGATGGGCAGGCCACCCACGAGCCCGGACACCGTGTTCGCCACGCCCTGCGCGAACAGCTCCTTGTCCAGGTTGGCCCGGGGCCCCGTGTGCATCTTGTCCGTGGCCACCGCCGACAACAGCGACTCCGCGCTCGCCACCAGCGCCAGCGACAGCACGGCCGTTACGAATTGACCCCAGTTGCCGGTGGGAATCGCCGGAAGCTGCATGCTGCTGAACACGTTGGCCGGCAGCTCCACGCGCGACACGTCCGCGCCCCAGAGCACCGACGCCGCCGTCGCTCCCACCACCGCCACCAGCGGCGCCGGCACGAGCTTCAGCTTGCCCTTGGCCAACAGAGGCCACACCACCATCAACCCGATGGTGGCCAGGCCCAGCACCGCGGCCGGGCCATGCAGGCCGAGGATCTGCTCCGGCAGCTCCTTGATGTTCTGCCAGGCGCTCGACTGGGGGCTGCCACCCAGGACGATGTGGACCTGCCCCAGCACGATGAGGATGCCGATACCGGCCAGCATCCCGTGAATCACCGCGGGCGAGATGGCCAGCGCCGCGCGCGCCACCTTGAGCCCACCGAAAATCATCTGCACCACGCCCGCCACGGCCACCGCGGCGCACGTCATCGCCAGACCCATGGTCTGGATGAACCCGAACACCATCACCGCCAGGCCCGCGGCGGGGCCGCTGACTTGAAGCGGCGCACCTCCCAACAGGCCCACCACCACGCCACCCACCACGCCGGCGATGAGGCCCGAGACGATGGGCGCACCTGAAGCCAACGCGATGCCCATGCACAGGGGCAGCGCCACCAGGAAAACCACCAGGGAAGCGGGCAGGTCAGCGGCCAGATTCTTCCAGGCCGAGCCAGCGTTCCCATCACTCGTCGTCATGCCACACACCTCCACGAGAAGACGCCACCCCACGGTGGCGCACGCTGAGTCTCGCGGTGCGTCATGGCAACGCCCGTGCCAGGACCTAAACGGGCGATTTCACAAGGGAATGCGGCGCCCGGGAGCAGGCGGGCGATGAAAGGAACTTCAAGTGCCCGCGCCGGACTTCAAGAAACTTGAGCAAGGAACTTGAAGCGCCGGCCTGGCACGTCGGAGGGACCGTCCCGACGCCCTGGGGCTCACTCCTCGAGCTTGCGGAGGAACGTGGGGTAGGACAGCCCGAGCGCCTTCGCGGCTTCCATCCGCCGGCCGTCCAGGCGGCCGAGGACATGCTTCACGTACAGGCGCTCCACCTCGTCGAGCGAGCGCGTGCCCGACACCACGAAGGCGTCCGGGTCCGTGGCCGCGGGCCCCAGCGGGCCTCGCGGCTCCAGCGCCTGGAGCTCCAGCGCGGGTCCCGGCTCGAGCACCAGCGCGCGCTCCAGCACGTTGCGCAGCTCGCGCACGTTGCCCGGAAACGGGTAGCGCTCCAGGCGCGCCCTCGCGGCGCTGGTGAAGTCCACGGGCCTGCGCCCCAGCTCCGCGCACAGCTCCACCAGCAGTGACTCCGCCAGCGGCAGCACGTCCTCGCGGCGCTGGCGCAGCGGGGGAATCTCCACGCGGAAGACGCTCAGGCGGAAGTACAGGTCCTCTCGGAAGCGACTCTCCGCCACCTCGCGCGTGAGGTCGCGGTTGGTGGCCGTCACCACGCGGGCGTTGCTCGTCAGCTCCGTCGTCCCACCCAGCCGCCGGAAGGCGCCCTGGTCCAGGAAGGTGAGCAACTTGGCCTGGAGGCTGAGCGGCAGCTCGCCAATCTCGTCGAGGAAGAGGATGCCGCCGTCGGCCACCTCCACCAGCCCGCGCCGGGCAGCGCGCGCGTCGGTGAAGGCGCCCCGCTCGTGGCCGAACAGCTCGCTCTCCACCAGCGCGGAGGGCAGCGCGGCGCAGTTGACGTGGACGAAGGGGCCCTGGTTGCCCTGCACGTTGTGCAGGTGCCGCGCGAGCACCTCCTTGCCCGCGCCCGTCTCGCCGGTGATGAGCACCGGACTTCGGGGCGCGGTGGCGATGCGCTCAATCATCTGGAGCGCGGCCACCATCGCAGGGGCGCGCGGGCGCAAGAGCCGACGCCGGCCCCCCAGCTCGCTCTCGGCCTGACGCAGCCGCTCGTGGAGCTGGAGGTCCGCGGCGGCGCGGCGCGCGCGCAGGACGAGGTCGTCGAGCTCCACCGGCTTGGACAGGTAGTCGCGCGCGCCCTGCTTGATGGCATCCACCGCGCTGGCGATGTCGCCGTGCGCCGTCACCATCATCACCGCCGTGTCCGGGAACTGCGCGCGCAGCTCCGGCAAGAGGTGGATGCCGTCGCCATCCGGCAGGCGGCGGTCCAACACGACGACCTCGGGCGCCTGCCGGGCGAGCGCGGCGCGCGCGTCGTGGAGCGAGTGCGCCAGCGTCACCCGGAAGCCCTCGTGACGCAGCACGGTGGCCGCCAGCGAGGCGAAGGTCCGGTCGTCGTCCACCAACAGCAGATGGATGCTCATGAAGTGCGCTCCAGCGGCAACCGCAGCGTGAAGAGGCTGCCCTGTGGACGGCGGGTATAGGTCAGGCTTCCACCATGCGCCTCCACGGACGTCCGCGCCATGGGCAACCCCAGGCCCACGCCTTTCGCGCGGCCGGTGGCGAACGGCTCCCACAGCCGGGGCTCGAGCCGGGGGTCCACGCCGCCCGCGTTGTCCTCCACCACCAGCAGCGCCGCATCGCCATCCCGCGACAGGTTCACCGCCACCCAGGGCGCGGGGCGCAGGCCCGTGTCCTTCGCCACCGCGCCCGCCTCCACCGCGTTGCGCACCAGGTTGTCGATGGCCGACACCAGGAGCGCCGCGTCACCCTGGACGGTCAGGTTCTCCTCCAGCGACGTGCGCAGCTCCACCTCCTCCGACTCGGGCAGCATGCGCACCGCCTGAAGCGCCTCCTCCACCAACAGGTGCACCTCGCAGCTTCGCCGCATCGCGGCACGGGGCGCGCCGAACGACAGCAGCGAGCGCGCCAGATGCCCCAGCCGCTCCACCTGGGAGCGCAGGCCCCGCACCGGCAATTCGCTGCCCGCGGGCGTCGTGCGCAGCACGGACAGCGCGGCCTGGATGCCGTTGAGCGCGTTCTTCACCTCGTGGGCGATGAGCGCGGCGGCGGTGCCCAGCGCGGCCATCGTCTCCTGACGGCGCAGCCGCTCCTCCGCCGCGAGCAACGAGCGGTAGGAATGCCGCAGCAGGACGAGGAACAGGCCGAGGGTGCAGGTGAGCAGCGCGATGTGGAAGGCGAGCTGTCGCAGGAAGCGCGAGCGCAGTCCGGCCGTGGCTGACTCCTCGTCCTCGAGCACCACGAGCAACAGCTCGCTGCGTCCCACCCACGCCGCCGCGCCCATCAACCGGTTCCCCTCCAGCATCAGCGGCCCTGGCGCCTTCGCCAGCGAGCGCAGCGCTCCAGAGAAGTCCTCCTGGTGCGAGAAGGGCGACGACGGCAGCAGGAGCCGTCCGCGCGCATCCATCAGGAACAGCGCCGTCTCCTCCGTGGAGCGCGTGGGCAGCGCCTCCGTGCGCACCTCGCCAAGCAGCACGCCCTTGAGCTGGCCCTCCTTGATCATCGGCACGGCGACGACGAGCGGCCCCCCCTCGCCCTCCAACAGGTCGATGGCCGGCGCCTTGCGCTCCACCATCCGCTGGAACCAGGGGCGCGCGGTGATGGGCGACGCGCCCAGCGACATGCCGGGAGGGTCGCTCCACACACGCTCGCCTCGGGGACCGAGCAGGGCCACGCCCTCCGAGAACAGCGACGAGTGGTAGAAGGCGCTGTCGAGCAGGGCCTGCTCCGCGGGGGACGCCCCATCCTCCGGAAAGAGCGTGGGGTGCCCGGCGACGCGCGCGAGCTCCGCCTCCAGCAACAGCAGGTGGACCCCCAGCGCGTCCGCCTGGACACGGGCCTGGTTCGACAGGTGCCCCAGCAGCTCCTCGCGCGCGTTGCCCACGTCCTCCAGGTAGCCGAGCACGGGACTCGTCAGCGCCACGACGCCCACCAGCCCCAACCCGAGCAGCGCCGAGCGGCCGCCCCGCTTCTGCGCATGCGCCAGCTCGCCCGGCGTGGGAGTCAGCGTGGGCACCGGCAGGGTGCGCAGGGGCGGAGTGTTGGGCGGCGAGGAGTGCGAGTCAGGCGGAGTCATGGGGGCTCACCCCGCCGTTGTTGCACAGCCCTCGGGCGGGTGGGAACCAGAACACGCGACAGGCCCTGGTTCCTCCACGCGGGGAGAAGGGGAAGGACACCGCGCACTCGGCGCGCCCTTCCCCTTGCTCGTCGACGTGGAGGCCGTGAAGCCCGGGGCCTATTCGATTTCGTCCTGGAGCCCCGTGCGCAGCGCGGAGGGCGTGAGCGTCACGGACTCGCCGCCGCCACGCATCCGGTCCAGCACCTGCCGGGCCCGGTCCACCTTCACCTCACCCTCCTGGACGAGCAGCGCGGCGATGGCCTCCACCCACTCCGGTGGCGCGCCGACACTCGACGCCACGGTGCGCGCGTGCAGCGCCATATGGCCGCGCTGGATGCCCACCGAGCCCAGCGCGCGAATCGCCGCCAGGTTCTGCGCGAGCCCCAGTGAGGCGAAGATGCAGGCCAGCTCCCGCGCGGAGGGCTGTCCCAGCATCTTGAACGAGGCCTGGACTCCGGGATGCGCCAGCATCGAGCCCCCCACCGTGCCCAGCGCCAGCGGCAGCTGGATTTCTCCCAGCAGGTGGCCCCCTTCCCTGCGCCACACCGACAGCGGGCCATACCGTCCCCCGCGGGCCGCGAAGGCATGTGCCCCCGCCTCGATGGCGCGCCAGTCCTGCCCGGTGGCGAGCGCCAGCGCGTCGATGCCATTCATGATGCCCTTGTTGTGCGTCGCCGCGCGGTACGGGTCCGCCAGCGCGAAGCGGCTCGCCTGGACGACGCCCTCGGCGACCTCCCCGCCGCTCAGCCCGAAGTCCGCCAGGGCCCGCTCGGGAATGGAGCAGCGCGCCCGGGCCAGCCGCCGGTCCGACAGGTTGGAGAGGATGCGCAGGTAGACCTTGCCACCCGTGAGCTGCTCGATGCGCGGGGCCAGGCCCTCCATCATCGTGTTGACCAGGTTGGCGCCCATCGCCTCCTGCGTGTCGACGAGCACGTGCACCACCAGCAGCGGCTCCATGCCGGGCCCCTCGGGAGGGGGCAGGAGCCGCACCTCCACGTCCCGGGCCCCGCCACCTCGGCGCTCCAACTGCGGATGCAGGCTGTTGGCCAGCGCCAGCAGCTCCGTGCGCGCCTCCAGGATGCGCGCCATGGCGAAGCTCGGCGGCCCGAAGCGCGCGAGCTGGATTTGACCAATCATCAGGGACGAGTCCGCCTCCGCGACGAACCCTCCCGCGGCGCCCACCAGCTTCGCGGCGAAGGACGCGGCCGCGATGACCGACGGCTCCTCCACCACCATGGGCACCGTGTAGTCCCGCCCGTTGACCTTCAGGTGGAGCCCCAACCCCAAGGGCAGACTGAAGAGCCCCACCGCGTTCTCCACCATCGCCAGGGCGGCCTCCATCCGCAGCCCCTGCTCTCCGGTGAGTCCATCCAGGAGCTCCGCGTCCAGTCCCAGCCCCACACCGAGACGCTCGCGCCGCTCCTCCAACGACAGGTGTTGAAAGCCGGAAAACACCGACTGATTTGACTCATTCCCACGGGCGCCTTGGGTATCCACCAGCTTCTCAGCCATCAATCACCTCACATCGACACAATCCCTCTCAAATGAGTCATGAGCAACCCATGAGCAATATGACACATCCTCATCCCCCTGGGGCTTGTGTTGCCCCGTGGACACTTCACGGGAAACGAGGTCGGCCAACCCACAGACAGCTAGCACCAAGGCACAACGGGCTTCACCCCGGAGGACCTGGCGAGTCTCACGAGAGGACGCCCCACATTCCAGACATCGAAACACCTCGAACCTCCGCCCCGCCCCGAAAACAGCCCGCACCTCGCGCCCGCAGCACGCAAGCCATGTCTGACTTTCATGGATGTCTCACGCGCGGCTCGCCCGCAGGGACGACGAAGCCCCTGGGCTCGTACGAGGCCGGGCTGACGCCTCAGGGCAACAGCTGGAGGAAGGTCATGCTGATCAGCCCCGAGGACTCGGTGACTCCCGTCGTCAGGCATTTGAGCAGGGCCAGGTCATTGGGGGTCAGCTCCAGTACGGAGACGACGAGGGCGCCCTCGAACCTGCCGGATATCACCGTGCCGTAGGAGGGCACCACCGTCTGGCCCAGGGGCTTGAGGTCCAGCGGAGACGACATGTCGATGATGCTCGTCTCCCCCGTGTTCCACTCGAGCACGATTCGGCTCTGGAGCGACGCGAGCGTACAGCTCGCGACCCCTCCGCCGGCGACCTGGAAGCGGGCCGAGCTGAGCGCGGGGTCCAGCGTCACGCACACATCCAGCGTGGCGTCCGCGCTGAAATAGGTCTGCCGGGGCAACAGCTTCAGGGCTGGCGAATAGGTCTGCTGTTGGGGGCCCAGGCAGGTGGCCAGTTGCAGGTACTCCTCGGTCGCCAGCGCGGCGGTGCTCCAGACGGACAGCAGCAGCAAACACAGGCGAGACATGAACCGACGTGAGTCGAGGGACATGCGGGCTCCTGGACAAGACCTCCGACAAAAGGCCGAAGGACATGAACAGGTAACGCTCCGCCGCGAGCGTGCGAGGGGCCCCTCGGTGGGGGGCCGCTGTCAGTTTCCACCCAGACATGCCCGGAGGCGCGAGTGAGCCGCCCGCCTGTCCTCCCACCGGTCGTCATCACACAATCGTTGCAAATGCGTCACGTGCATGAAAATCGAGACGCGCAGACTCCGGCCCGCCATGGCCCACGTCCTCATCGTCGACGACGAACCCGATCTCGCCCACCTCATCGACTTCAACCTGCGCGATGCCGGCTTCTCCACCCAGCTCGCCGCGACGGGCGAGACGGCGCTCATCGCCGCTCGCGAGCGTCCGCCCGAGCTCGTCCTGCTGGACCTGATGCTCCCCGACATGTCTGGCATCGACGTCTGCCGGCAGCTGCGCGCCGGAGCCCAGTCCCGCGAAATCCTCATCGTCATGCTCACCGCCAAGGGCGAGGAGACCGACCGCATCCGCGGCTTCGAGGTCGGCGCGGATGACTACGTCGTCAAGCCCTTCAGCGTGCGGGAGCTGGTGCTGCGCCTCAAGGCCATCCTGCGTCGCGGAGGCACGCCCCAGGAGCCCCAGGCCGCGCCCCTGGCCCTGGGCGCCCTCAAGCTGGACCTGTCCGCGCACCGCTTCTACGTCGAGGAAAAGGAGGTCCCCCTCACCGCGCTGGAGTTCCGCCTGCTGGGGCACCTCATGACACGCACGGGCCGGGTCCAGACGCGCGAGCAGCTCCTGGAGGAGGTCTGGGGTCTGTCCTCCTCGCTGGAGACGCGCACCATCGACACCCACGTCATGCGCCTGCGCGACAAACTGGGCCCGGCGCGCACCCTGCTGGAGACGGTGCGCGGGGTCGGCTACCGCATCGTCGACCCGACCCACTGACTTCGTGACACCGATGTCACACAACGGACCTGAAACGGCCACGCGCGTTACCTAGAAGCCAGTTTCGTGACCCTCTCGAAACCCTTCCCGATGCGTCAACTCGCCACCGCGGTCCTCACCCTCGCCCTGAGCCCGGCCATGGCCGTGGCCCAGACGCCCGCCGTGCCCGCCGAAGAGCCCGCCGCCCAGGCCCCCGCGTCCGACAGCCCGGAGGCGCCCCCCGCGGACGCCGCGCCCGCCGACGCGGACCTGGACGAGCGGATGACGACCGCCGAGGGCAAGGTCGCCGCCCTGGAGGAGCAGAACACCGAGACGAAGAACGACCTGCTCTCCCTCAAGAAGCTGAAGATTTCCGGCTACGTCCAGGGCCGCTACCAGTACCAGCAGAGCCTGGACGACACCGGCACGGGCGGTTTCAGCCGCTTCGCCGTGCGCCGGGGCCGCATCAAGACGACCTACACCACGGACTGGGCGCAGATGATGCTGCAGATCGACGCGGTGCCCACCGCCCCGTTCGTCACCGTGCGCGACGCCGAGGCCACCCTCTTCATCCCTGGCACCCACCAACAGGCCGGCCTCACCCTGGGCCAGATGAAGTGGCCCTTCGGCTATGAGGCCGTGCAGTCCTCCGCCGACCGCGAGATTCCCGAGCGCACCCGCGTCGTGCGCGCCTTCCTGCCCGACGAGCGGGACCGCGGCGTCAAGTTCGCCGGCACCTTCCTCGAGGGGAAGGTCCACGTCGCAGCGGGCCTCTTCGACGGCGACGGCATCTTCAACCAGGGCTCCGTCGGCGTGGACAACGACAAGGAGAAGGACGTCATCGGCCGCGCGGGCTTCGACCTGGGCTGGCTGTCCGGAGGCGTCTCCGGTTGGTACGGCCACACCATCACCAAGGGCCCCTCGGACACCTTCCGCAAGGCGCACACGAGGGACCGCGTGGCGCTGGACGCGCAGCTCTACCTGGACCTCCTCCCCCTGGGCGCCACGGCCATCAAGGGCGAGTACATCACCGGCAGGTCGTACTGGAAGAGCTCCGGTGACGTGAAGGTGGAGCAGCCCGGCGTTCCCGCCAGCGGCTGGTACGGCCTGATTGTCCAGAACGTGGGCGTGTCGGACGCGGTGGCCATCCGCTACGACTTCTTCGACCCGGAGAATGGCCGCAAGAACAGCGCGTCAGAGGGACGTCCCGCGAGCACCAACTCGGTGGGCACCCTGGCCGTCGCCGTCCTCCACTACTTCGGGGAGAACCTCAAGGTCACCGCGGCGTACGAGATGCCCATGACGGCCCATCCGGACGACGCCAAGGACCCGCATGACAACCTGTTCACCCTCCAGATGCAGGCCCGCTACTAGGCCCTACCTTCCTCCCAACACCACCACTTCGCTGGAGCTGAATCCGCCATGAAGGCAATTTTCGGTTCACTGGTCATCGGGCTGATGCTCGCCCTCCCGCTCTCCGCCCATGCGGGCAACGTCACCGTGAAGGGCTCCGACACCATGGTCATCCTCGGGCAGCGATGGGCCGAGGAGTTCATGAAGAAGACACCCGCCACCAAGGTGCAAGTCACCGGCGGCGGCTCCGGCGTGGGGCTGGCGGCGCTCCAGAACGGCACCACGGAGATCGCCATGTCCAGCCGTGAAATAAAGGACGCGGAGAAGCAGAAGCTGCGCGCCCGCTACAACTCCACGGGCGTGGAAATCCCCGTGGCCAAGGACGGCGTCACCTTCTACGTCAACGAGGGCAACCCCGTGACGGCGCTCACCGTGGAGCAGCTGCGCAGCATCTACGTGGGGGATGTCACCAACTGGAAGCAGCTGGGCGGCCCCGACGCGCCCATCATCATCTACTCCCGCGAGAACTCCTCGGGCACCTACGTCTTCGTCAAGGACCACGTCCTGGACGGCGAGGACTACGCGGCCTCCGCCCAGACGCTGCCCGGCACCGCCGCGGTGGTGAACGCCGTCTCCAAGGAGAAGAACAGCATCGGCTACGGCGGCGCCGCGTACGCCAAGGGCATCAAGGAGCTGAAGATCAAGAAGGGCAACGAGGACATCGCCCCCACGGCGGAGAACATCAAGACGGGCAAGTACCCGCTGTCGCGCGACCTGTATTTCTACCTGCGCAACAAGCCCTCCGGGGATGCCAAGACGTTCATCGACTTCGCGCTGTCACCCGAAGGACAGGCCGTTGTCACCAAGGTCGGCTACTTCCCGGTGAAGTGAGCCTTCCGTCACACGAATGTCACCAGGGGCCCGAGCCACTATGGATAGACATGCCATCATGGAGCAGGGTCTCACGCAGCCTCTCATCGCGCCCGCGCTGTCACCCGCGGCGCGGCGGCGTCAGCTCCGGGAGAAGGTCATCGCGGGGTTCATCACCCTGATGGCCTTCACCGGCATCGCGGCGCTCATCCTCATCATCATCTTCGTGGCCAAGGAGGCCCTCGCGCTCTTCACGGAGCCGGAGGCCCGCCACGAGGCCAGCCTCTCCAAGATGTTCCTGGCCCAGGACGTGGCCCCGGGCAAGCCGCCCTTCCGCTGGCAGCCGGTGTCGAAGATTCCCAAGGTCAGCATGATTCCGCTGTTCGTCGGCACGCTGAAGACGACGGCGGTCTCCATGCTGGTGGCCGTCCCGCTGGGCGTGTTCGGCGCGCTGTTCGCCGCGGAGTTCGCGCCCCGCCGCCTGCGCGAATTGCTCAAGCCCGTCATCGAGCTGCTCGCGGGCATCCCCTCCGTCGTCCTGGGCTTCTTCGCCCTCATGGTGATGTCCACCGTGGTGAAGGAGGCCCTCGGCTTCGACCGGCCGCTCAACGCGATGGTGGCCGGCCTGGGCCTGGCGCTCGCCATCGTCCCCGTCATCTTCACCGTGTCGGAAGACGCGCTCACAGCCGTGCCACGCAGCTACCGCGAAGCCTCCCTGGCCCTGGGGGCGACCCCCTGGGAGACCGCGTGGAAGGTCGTCCTCCCCGCGGCCGCGCCCGGCATCCTCGCCGCGTGTGTGCTTGGCTTCGGGCGCGCCATTGGCGAGACGATGATTGTCCTCATGGCCTCCGGCAACGCGGACGTCATCTCCTGGAGCCTGGGGGATTCGGCGCGCTCGCTGTCGGCGACCATCGCCGCGGAGATGGGCGAGGTGGTGGTGGGCAGCCCCCACTACTCGCTCCTGTTCTTCATCGGCGTGCAGCTCTTCATCTTCACCTTCGTGCTCAACCTCATGGCCTCCACGTGGACCAAGAGGGTCATCCGCAAGCTGACGGGAGGTGCCGCGTGACGCCGGGGACCCGCCGCGCCGTGGGCTTCGCGCTCACGTCACTCACCGGCCTCGCGGCCTTCATCATCATCGCGATGCTGGCCATCATCCTCTTCAACGTCGTGGAGAACGGCGCCAGCGGCGTCACCTGGACCTTCCTCTCCCAACCGCCCTCCGACGGCATGATGGGCGGAGGCATCTTCCCCGCCATCTTCGGCACCGCCGCGCTCACCCTGCTGATGACCGTGGCGGTGATGCCGGTGGGCGTGCTGACGGCCGTGTACCTCCACGAGTACGCCCCGCCCCACTCGCTCTTCGCCCGCATCGTCCGCGTGGCGGTGGTGAACCTGGCCGGCGTGCCCTCCATCGTCTTCGGCCTGTTCGGCCTGGGCTTCTTCATCCTCTTCGTGGGCCAGGGCATGGACCGCGCGCTCGGCCACGAAGAGATGTACTGGGCGCAGCCGGGCATCCTCTGGGCCTCGCTGACGCTGGCGGTGCTCACGCTGCCCGTCGTCATCGTCTCCACCGAGGAGGCGCTGCGCGCCGTCCCCATGGACCACCGCACCGCGAGCCTCGCCTTGGGGGCCACCCAGTCCCAGACGCTGGGGCGGGTGGTGCTCCCGGGCGCGCTGCCGGGCATCCTCACCGGGGCCGTGCTGGCCATCTCCCGAGGCGCTGGCGAAGTCGCGCCCATCCTCTTCACGGGCGCGGCCTACTTCCTCCCGGACCTGCCCAGCCACCTCAACTCCCAGTTCATGCACCTGGGTTACCACACGTATGTGATGGCCACGCAGTCACCGGACGTGGAGGCCACGCGCCCGCTGCTCTACTCGACGGTGCTGGTGCTGCTGTTGTTGACGTTCGCCCTCAACCTCGTCGCGGTCATCATCCGGACCCGCACGCGCCGCAAGGCCGCGGGCGCCCACTGACTCAACGGTACACGCCCTCCATGTCCCTCAATCCCAACGCCCCGCGCCCGAAGATGGAGGCGCGCGAGCTGACCCTGCGCTACGGCACGAAGGCGGCCATCCAGAAGGTCTCCCTGGCCATCCTGGACCGGCGCGTCACCGCCCTCATCGGCCCGTCCGGCTGCGGCAAGTCCACCTTCCTGCGCGCGCTCAACCGGATGAACGACTTGATTCCGGGCGCCAACCACACGGGCACCATCCTCCTGGACGACATGGACATCCATGACCGCAGCGTGGACGTGGTGGACCTGCGTCGCCGCGTGGGCATGGTCTTCCAGAAGTCCAACCCGTTCCCCAAGAGCATCTTCGAGAACGTGGCCTATGGCCTGCGCGTGGGCGGCATGAAGGACAAGGCGGCGCTGGAGCAGCGCGTGGAGAAGTCCCTGCGCGGCGCGGCCCTCTGGGATGAAGTGAAGGACCGGCTGCACGAGAGCGCCCTGGGCCTTTCCGGCGGCCAGCAGCAGCGGCTGTGCATCGCCCGGGCAATGGCCGTGGAGCCCCAGGTCCTGCTGATGGACGAGCCCGCGAGCGCCCTGGACCCCATCGCCACGGCGAAGATCGAGGAGCTCATCCACGAGCTGAAGGCGACGTACACCATCGCCATCGTCACCCACAACATGCAGCAGGCCGCGCGGGTGAGTGACAGGACGGCTTTCTTCTACATGGGTGAACTGGTGGAATGCGGCGCCACCGAACAGATTTTCACCAACCCGCGCGAGAAGCGCACCGAGGACTACGTCACCGGGAAGTTCGGGTGAGCGAAGAGAAGGGATTGGCGGCGATGGCGTTGACTCACACGGACAAGGCGTTCGAGCAGGACCTGAGGGACTTGCGCGAGAAGCTCCTCGCGATGGGCGCCAAGGTGGAGGGCCTCATCGTCCAGAGCATGCGCGCCCTCACGGACCGCGACAGCGCCCTGGCGGAGAAGGTCGTCGCCGCGGACAAGGACGTCAACCGGCTGGAGGTGGAGATCGACGAGCTGTGCCGCCGCATCCTCGCGCTGCGCCAGCCGGCCGCCAGTGACTTGCGCCTCATCACCACGGCGCTGAAAATCGTCACCGACCTGGAGCGCATCGGCGACCTGGCGGTGAACATCGCCGAGCGCTCCATGGACTTGAACCAGGTCCCCCCGCTGGCGCCCTACGTGGACACGCCGAAGCTGGCGGAGCTGGCGCAGCAGCAGGTGAAGCGCTCGCTGGATGCCTTCGTCTCCGGCGACGTGGCGAAGGCAGAGGTGGTGCTCCAGGGGGATGACCTGCTGGATGCGCTCTTCCTCAAGATCTTCAACGAGCTGCTCGCGTACATGATGGAGGACTCGAAGAACATCCGCCGGGCCACCGCGCTGATGTTCATCGCCAAGCACCTGGAGCGCATCGGCGACCACGCGATGAACGTGGCGGAGATGGTCGTCTACATGGTGCGGGGCAAGGACATCCGCCACCCGCGCAGCCGCAACCTGGGCGACTAGCCCGCCCGCTTCACTTCGCTGTCACGTCGAATTGGCCCCGGCGCCGCGAGCGCTCCGCGGGCCTGACGCTCAAGCCCCCTAGCGTGGAACCCAGGTCGCGCGATGACCGCGCGCCTCCTCGGGGACTGCCCGCGCATGTCGCTTGCTTCCGCCCTCCTGCTCTTCGCCGCCGGCTTCGGCCTCACCGCGCTCGTCATCCAGTACGTGCTCGTGCTCCGCCATCGCCGGGAGCGGCCCCGGGCCCTGCCTCCGGGCGCGGCGTGGCCGGGCATCTCCATCCTCAAGCCGCTGTGCGGCACGGATGACGACCTGGAGACCAACCTGAAGCACTTCGCCCACCTGGACTACCCCGGCGAGTACGAGGTGGTGCTGGGGGTGAAGGACACCCGCGACTCGGCCTACGGAGTCGCGTGCGAGGCGGTGCGCCGCTGGCCCGGCGTCATGCGGCTGGAGCTTCAGGAAGGCGCGCCGGGGCTGAATCCGAAAGTGAATCAGCTCATCACCCTGGCGGACCGGGCCCGGTTTGATTTGTTCGTCATCAGCGACAGCAACACGCGCGTGGGGCCCGGCTACCTGGAGGAGATCGCCGCCAGCTTCGCGGACCCCACGGTGGGCTGCGTGACGCACCCGGTGGCGGGCATCGGCGAGCGGAGCTTCGGTTCGCTGCTGGACAACCTCTACCTGACGTCCAGCGCGGCGGCGGGGATGATTGGAGCCAAGCGCTGCGCGGACCAGGACATCGTCGTGGGCAAGTCCATGGCGCTGCGTCGCGAGGACGTCCAGGCCCTGGGCGGCTTCTACTCGGTGCGCGACGTGCTCGCGGAGGACTACGTCATCGGCCAGTGGGTGACGCGGAAGCTGGGCCGGCGCGTCGTCGTCGCGTGCGCCCCGGTCTACAACGTGTCGCTGGGCAAGAGCGTGCGCGCCTTCTTCCAGCGCTACCTGCGCTGGAGCGTCATCCACCGGACGGCCGTCGCGCCGCCCACCTATCTGGCGCAGGCCCTGCTCAACCCGATTCCGCTGGCCCTGCTGGGCGTGCTCGCCAGCCCCACCCCGGAGGCGGTGAAGGTGGCGACGGCGGTCGTCCTCGGCAAGGTGCTGGTGGATCTCGCGGTGTTTCGCGCGTTGCGACCGCAGTCGGTGTCGTGGCGCGCCGCGCCAGCGGTGCTCACCAAGGACCTGCTGCTCTTCGTCGCGTGGTGGCACGGCGCGTTCTTCCGCACGGTGGACTGGCGTGGCACGCGCCTTCGCGTGGGCCCCGGCACCCGGCTGTTGCCGCCGCGCGCGGTGGTGTCCACGGTGAACACCACCCTCCCCCCGGGGGACGAGTGGGTCGCCGGGTGATGCACATCTGTTTCATCACGCTTGCGGCGGTTTCACCGCACGGACGTGAAGGCGCCGCGAGCAATGCCTACCTTGCTTCGCATGCCCCTTCGGACGTTGGCTCATCTCTCGGACCTCCACCTGGACCTGAGCCCCGACAGTGATGCCTCCGCGCAAGCGCTGCTCTCGGCCGTCCAGGCCAGCCGCGCGGACCACGTGGTGCTGACCGGAGACCTGACGCACCAGGGCTCGCGCGAGGAGTACCGTCGGTTCGTCGACATCTTCGCGCCGCTGTTGGACACCGGACGGCTCACCTTCATCCCCGGCAACCATGACCGTCCTGGTGAGGACGTGGGTGGCGCGTGGATGGACGGACTCAAGGTCCGCACGGTGGAGCGCCCCGGCGTGTACTTCGTGTGCGTGGACTCCACGGGTGAGCACAACCGCAACTACTTCGCGAGCCATGGAGAGCTGTCGCTCGACACGGTGGAGCGGGTGGAGGCCGCGCTCGACGCCGCGCCGCACGACGCGCTGGTGGCGGTGCTGGTGCATCACCACGTGCTGCCGCTGCCCGAGGAGAGCTTCCCGGAGCGCCTGGCCACGCGCATGGGCTGGCCCCACGCCTCCGAGCTGACGCTGGGCGCGGAGCTGGTGACGCGCGTGCAGGGCCGGTGCGACCTGGTGCTGCATGGCCACCGTCACCAGCCCTGCGAGACGGTGCTGGACACGGCGCACGGACGGCCGCTGCGCGTCTTCAACGCGGGCAGCTCCACGGACCTGGGGCGCTTCCGGCTGTTCCAACACTCGGACGGCCGCCTGCTCGGTGAGCCCCAGTGGTGTCACTCGACGCAGCCCGAGCGTCCCCGGACCGCGGGGCATAATGTGCGACCTGCTCTTCAGTACCTGGTGACGCAGCTGGGCATGGCCCTGTTCTGAGCCCGCCCCCCTGCTCTCCAGGCAGGGGCCATTTCTCCCGAGGAAGCGAATGTCGAGGGTGCGCAGGGAGGTTCTTCCCGTGTCGGGGAGGATGCTTGGCGCGACTGGACACGGATGAAGAAAGCGCGAGACGGGTGCTCGTCGTCGATGACGACGCGGACTGGAGGGAGTTCCTTCGGCTCAGCCTGGAGGATCTGGGGTATGAAGCCACCGAAGCGGCCGATGGCCACGAGGCCCTGGCCAGTCTTCGGCGCGGTGAGCGCTACGAGGTCATGCTCCTGGACCTCAACATGCCGGGGATGAGCGGCCTGGAGGTCGTGGCGCGGCTTCCGCGCGGTCCCCTGCCCCGCGTGGTGTTCCTCACGTCAGCGGCGGCCCAGGACGTGGGCGACGCCCTGCTGTCCGGCCCCCACTACTACCTGCCCAAGGGCGCCAGCCAGGATCAACTGTCTCTCCTCTTGCAGTCACTTGGTGAGTGAGCGGCCGGGCATCCGGGGTTACGGTAGAGGGCTCCTGAGAGGAGGGCCATCATCGTTTCGGAGCTGCTCATCATCTTGTTGCTCGTCCTGGCCAATGGCGTGTTCGCCGGGGCGGAGCTCGCGGTCATCTCCCTGCGCCGCACGCGGCTGAAGGAACTGGTGGAGCAAGGCAGCGGCTCCGCGAAGGCGGTGGAGGCCCTGCGCAAGGACCCGGAGCGCTTCCTCGCGACGGTGCAGATTGGAATCACGGTGATCGGCGCCACGGCTGCGGCCTTCGGCGGCGCGAGCATCGCGAACCGGCTGGCCCCCGTGCTCGCGGGCTTCGGGCTTCCGACGGAGACCGCGGACGAAGTCGCTCTCGCGGGAGTCGTCATCGTCGTGTCGTACCTGTCGCTGGTGCTGGGCGAGCTGGTGCCCAAGTCGCTCGCGCTGCGGGCCGGGGAGCGCTACGCGCTGCTCATCGGCCGTCCTCTCAACGGGCTGTCGTGGCTGATGCGGCCGGTGGTGTGGTTCCTCACCGCCAGCTCCAACGTGGTGCTGCGGTTGTTCGGCGACCGGACGACCTTCAGCGAGAGCCGCCTGTCGGCGGAGGAGCTGCAAACGCTGGTGGAGGAGGCCACGAAGCAGGGCTCCCTGGACCCGCGCGCCGGGGAGATCGCCGCGCGTGCGTTCGAGATGGGCGACCTGACGGTGGGCGAGCTGATGGTGACGCGCGAGCAGATCGTCGCGCTGCGCCGCCACGCGAACGCGGAGGAGATTCGCCAGACGCTGCTGGAGCACGGGCACTCGCGCATGCCGGTGTTCGAGGGCACGATGGACAACATCGTCGGCTACGTCATCGCCAAGGACCTGCTCGGGGTGGCCTGGGAGGGGCACCTCATCGTCCTGGAGGACGTGGTGCGACCCGCGTTCTTCCTCGTGGAGACGATGCGGGCCATGGACGCGCTGAAGGAGCTGCAGCGGCGGCGCATGCAGTTGGCCATCATCGTGGACGAGCGCGGCGGCGTCGTGGGCCTGGTGACGGTGGAGGACCTGGTCGAGGAGCTGGTGGGCGACATCCTCAGCGAGTCGGAGACGCCCGAGGAGCTGGTGCTGCGCGAAAGCCCCCTGGCGGCGGTGGTCCAGGGCAGCGCGGCCATCCGGGACATCAACCGGGAGCTGGGCCTGGACCTGACCGAGGACGACGACTACTCCACGGTTGCGGGGCTGACCATCGCGCTGGCGGGCGGCGCGATTCCCGAGCCCGGCACGAAGCTCCGGACGAAGGACGGGTTGGAGCTGGAGGTCCTGGAGGCGACGCCCCGGCGCGTGCGCTCGGTGCGCATCCACCTTCCGGAGGCCAAGCCCGAGGAGGGCTGAGCACGCACCTCCAGGCTAGCGGGACTCTGGAGCCTGGAGGGCCAGCTCTCCCGGGCGTGCTCCTGTGCGCACGCTCCAGCCTGGAGCAAGCTCCAGAACCCAGCCATCGCCCTGCCACCGGGAGCCCTGCGCACGCTCGGGTGGCGCGACGACGGTGGCGGACTTCCAGTCCTGGGCCACGAGCACTTCGGACGTCACGCTGAGCGAGCCCCATTCATCCACGATGCGGGCTCCCGGATACACGGTGCCATGCTCGAGCAGCGGGACGAGTTCCCCTGGGTTGAACTGGATGCGCATGCGCAGCAGGGGCAGGCGCAACACGGGCCCCTCCACCAGGCGCTTGCGCAGGGCCTCCGCGCGCTCACGGGCGAGCCGCGCACGCGTGGTCTCGGCCTCGCGCAGGGCGGAGCCCTCATAACGCGTCTCGCGCCGCGCCACGTTCCGCTCGGGCCCTGGCGCGGGCAGCCGGAGGGCCTCCCCGAGCAGGTCTCCCAGGTCCGCGCCTTCCAGCGCCCGCTTTCGCCAGCCCGTGGCGGAGGCGCCCGCTTCATCCAACAGCAAGCCGTAGGCGGGGCCTGACGCATAGGCGAAGGCCCGCACGAAGGAGTTTCGCCGAGCGCCGTCGTCCAGGTTCTCCAGCGCCAGCGCCCGGCGCTCTCGAGCCTGGCCGGCCGCCGCGCTCACGCCGGTGTACTCCGCGAGCCCTTCATGGCGCTCCAGCGAGCCCTCCTCGGAGGTCGCCGAGGCGAAGCGCGCTCGACGCTCGCTCCGGAACGCCAGCGCGTCCTCGACGGCGGTGCGGCGCGCGGACGCGGTGCTTGAGCGCAGCGCGGACGCGAGGGCACGCCACTCGAGCTGCAACAGTGTGCGGCCCTCGAAGTCATCGAGGTGGGCATTGGCCCCCTCCTGGCCGCGATGTCCCAACGAGCTCGCGAGCCGATGGAAGGCCTCGTGGGCCAGCAGGGCGCGCCGACGCGCGGGGGCCTCGGGCAGCGGCGCCCTCAGCTGCACCCATGAGACTCCGGCCCAGGTGAGCGCCGTGTTGGCGATGGTGACGTCGGTGGGCAGGACGCCCACCCAGGGGCCCGCTCCGGACTTCCCGGGCCACTCGCTTGCCACGAAGGCCCGCGTTTCAGGATGTACGACGAGCAACGGAGCGCACAGCGAGTGCCCCCACAGTCGCCGCCCATCGGCTTCACAGGTCCGGCGAAAGTCCGCGAAGGCGGCTGTGATTTCGCCCACGGCCATGACCTCGGGCACGACGGCAGCGGACTCAGGGGCGGCCAGGGCATTGCCGCTCGAAGCGACGCCCCAGAGACACGCCGTCGCGATACCGCACCTCGTCACGATTCCACGCTGACTCATGAAGCGCTCCTTGAAGAGGCCCCACCGCTCCTCGCTCGAGGCCAGAAGCATGCGGGCGAATGATACGCCCACGGCCGCAACGGGTACGTCGTTCACCCGCGTCGATTGCACACGGGCGCACCCTGGCGTGAAACGCCCAGTCTGCCCTCAGCGCCCCTTGGGCCGGGGCCGCGGGGCCGGGCGCGTCGGAGCACCTGCTTTCGCGCTCCCCTGCCCCAGTCGCCGCGCCGCGACGTCTTGATGCGCCAGCCGCCGCAGCGCGATGAGCACGGGCTCGTGGACCGCCGTTCCGAGCACGGCGTACTCGACGGCGGCCGTGGCCTCCCGGGGAATACTGCCGACGTCGAACTCGGCGATGGCGCGGATGTGCGGCCCATAGACGGCGAGCCGCCTGTCATCCAAGGGAATCCCCGCCGACTCCGCCGCCGCCAGCGCGAGCTCCAACTGGGCGACCGCGGCGAACCGGGGGTCATAGACCTGGCCCAACTTCTCGAGCACCGCGCGGGCCCGGGGATAATCCTCCGCCGCCTCCGGCGTCACGCTGGGCGGCAACGCGGCAATCGCCTTGCCCAGCGTCTCGAAGAGGTCGTCCTCCGGGCGGTCCATGAGTTGGAGCACCTCCCGCGCCTTCTGCACACTCAGGCCCACCGTCTCCGTCAGCGCGCGAATCACGGCGATGCGCCGCACATGGGCCTCGCCGTACTCGGCCCGCGTCGCCGACGTGGCCTCTCCGGCCGGCAACAGCCCCTCCCGCAGATAGAACTTGAGCGTCGCGAGCGGAACGCCCGTCCGCTCCACCAGTTCAGAGATGCGCATGCACGGCCCCTTGCATTGGATACTTTCGGTATCTAATATTGGATACCATGGCTATCCAACCCCACACCCTCATCCTCTTCGGCGTCCTGCTTCTCTCGCTCATCACCGTGGAATCAGGCGGCTGGTTCCTCACCCGTGTCGGGCGGGGCAGTATCCCCGCGAACGCGCTGCAGAAGAACTTCTTCCGCGCGGGGCATGCGCATGCGGCCGTGCTGCTGATGCTCAGCCTGGTCATCCTGGTGGTGCTCGACGCGGCCCATCTGCCGGCCGGCTACGACGTCGTCGCGCGCTTTGGAGTCCCGGTGGCCGCGCTGCTCATGCCCGCGGGCTTCTTCCTCTCCGTGCTCGGCAAGGACCCCCAGCGGCCCAACCGACTGCTGGCCCTGCTGTGGATTGGCGCGGGGAGCCTCACGCTCGGCCTGCTGACGGCCGGCGTGGGACTCATCGTCGCGGGCGTCAAAGCCTCGTGAGCAGGGGCTGCCACGATGAGGTCATGCCGCGAGCGAGGCTGACGCGACCCGTTCGACGGAGGCCGCCGGTGAATGAATGGCATTGGAAACAATGTCAGCCACCCCAGTAAATGAATATCAACCCTGAAACTCCCCTGCTCGAAAGGCCTTCTCCCCAGGGCTCCGACGTCAAGGGTTGGGTGAGAACCCACCCGCCGTGAGTCATTGCATAATTCCGAGGATGACCCATGAGCGAGGCACCGGCTCGTCGCGTATTCTTTGGATGCCTCGATTCGAGGCCCATCCCCGGAGCCAGACATGACACGTGCATTGGGAGTTCCCGCGCTCGCGGCGTTGTTGCTGTTGGGAGGTTGTGAAGGCGTAGGCCCCGAAGATGCCACGGCGCCCGTGGGTGACCTGGGCGTCCATGAAGGGGCGGTGGGTGAGCTGGACTTGAGTGTCGAGGATCTGGTGGCGTCGTGCCAGGCCACGGCGTTGACGCTCTCGGGGGTCATCCAGAACCACGGGGCCACGGGCATCGCCGGTTCCACGGCGGCCGTGTATGCGGGCGGCACCGGCGCGGGCGGTACGCGACTGGGAACCCTCAGCGTGCCCTTCCTGGTGGGTGGTGAGCGCTTCCCCTTCCAGCTCTCCTTCACGGTGCCGGAGGGCACCCAGCGGGTGGTGGTCGTCGCGGACGACGACGGGGTCTTCAACGAGGACAACGAGGCCAACAACGTCGCCGCGGTCGACTTCTCCGTTCCCTGTGCGACGAACCAGGGTCCGGTGGCGCTCTGTCGAAACGTGACGGTGGTGGCGGACGCTGCCTGCCAGGGCGTGGCCTCGGTGGACCACGGCTCGCATGACCCGGACGGCTTTCCGGGTCCCTTCAGCGTGACGCAGCTTCCCTCGGGCCCGTTCGCGCTGGGGACGACGCCTGTGCAACTGGACGTGACGGACGGGGCGAGTGCGAACACCTGCTCCGCGACGGTGACGGTGGTCGACACCACGGCGCCGGTGCTGGGGGCCAGCCGGGGGCGCGTCCTGACGCCGTCGGTGGGCTCGGACTACGTGCTGATGTCACTGGCGGACTGCGCGCTGCCGGCGGTGGACAACTGTGGTGGGGAGCTGCCGCTGGCGCAGGCGGGCACGCTGTTGCGCGTCAGCTCCGACGAGCCGAACGATGCGCTGTCGCTGCTGCGGCTGCTTGCGTGTGACGACATCAAGCTGACGGCTGATGGCAAGTCCGCGCTGGTCCGCGCTGAGTCGGCGCTGCTGGGCAACGGACGCGTCTACACGTTCACCTACGGCGTGAAGGACGCGACGGGCAATGAGACCACGGGCACGTGTCAGGTCCGCGTCCCCGCGCTGCTGGGCAATCCCGCGGTCGACTCCGGGGTGACGTACTGCCAGGGCGTGGGTTGCCCCTCGGGAACGACGGGACGCGGGCTGCTCTGCTCCCTGCTGTAGTCAGGTCGTCGTGAGGGCCCGCCTGGGAGGATTCCGGGCGGGCCCGTGCGACGGTGACGAATCCCAACACACTCAGTGCTTGCCCAGCGCGGGGAGCCATACCTCGAGAACCCTGCGCGGCATGTTCCCGTACTTTCCCTGCAGCCCGATCACACGGACGTTTCCCCTGAGCGCCACGCCCTTCTCACCGAGCACCTGCTGAACAAGCGCTCCCACCTTGTCGGCGAGTTGCTTGTCATCGGCGTGGAAGTAGCGAACGTCACCCGTCGATGACGCCCCTTCCGTGAGGATTTCGGGACTCGGAACCCCGTACCCTTCACCGTCCAGCGCCAGGGAAAGTGCTGAGGCTATCGACCTGTCGTTCGGGTCCGCGTAGTGGACGAACACCCGTGTTCGCTCCGCCTGGGCCGCGGCAACCAGCCTGCGCGCGCCAGCCGGCACATCCGAGGCCGGTGGCCCTGACTTGATGGCCTCCGCCAGATACACACGCGGTGGGGGCCTTTCGACCATGTCAGTCTGTGCCGACACCAGGCTCAGCTCACCGGCGGAGCCCGCGCTCTCGGCGAGCGCCACCCGAATCTGCCCGACCAGACTTTCTGGAAAGGCGGCAACCAGGACGTTGCGCTTCAAGATGCGCTTCTTCGCATCCGCTCCGAAGATGGCCTCGTCATTGAGCTTCAGATACTCGAAGAAGTCCTTGCGCCACCCATTGTCCAGCTCACGTTCCGCTTGAAGCTGAGCAAGCTGTAGCTCCCGTTCCTTCTGTTCCTTCGCGAGCGCGAGCTCCTTCTCCTTCGACGCCACGGCCACCCAGACCTGGACGCCAGAAATCAGGATCGTCGCCACCGAAATCACGGCCCCTAGATTTCGATTGAGGAGCCCCTGGCGAGAGGTCGACGTGGTCCGCTCATGCTCGAACCGCTTTTCCTCGAGCAGCACCCGCCTGCGCTCCAATTCCAAGCGCTCACGCTCCAGGCGAAGCTGCTCCTCTGAAGGCGTCTCTCCAGTTTCGCTCATACGTCCCCCCGAGCAATCAGCGCCGTCCGACAGGATACTTCAAACTCACGTCCCGCTCAAACCAGGCCCCGGCACAGTGCGCCGACGCGAGGCTGCCGCCCTGGAAGACTCACGAGGTCGGAAGGAGTCCGCATCCATGTTCTTGTGGTCCGCAAGAAGAGGCCCGGCTCCAGTCAGTCATCCACCTGCGACAGCAGTTGAGTGGTGACGCAGGTCCCCGTGGCCGGGCAGCACAAACTGCACTTGAATTGCAATTGCCTCTTAAATTGCAGAAGATGGCGCCAGCCTGGTCGTCCTCCGCTCGCACACCTTCATGACAGGGGACTCACCATGAAGAGCTTGAAGCTGCGGAACCTGTCAACGCGGATGAGACAGCGACTTCGTGAGATTACTTAGCGGTCTGCTGAGAGGTGGAGAGCCGTGCGGGGTCGTTTATCCAGACGGCGTTCGGCAGCGCCTGAGGCTTGGGAGGGCC
>NZ_JABUMU010000035.1:0-106219 GCF_013336625.1 Myxococcus sp. CA033
TGGAAATGGTGATGCCGGGCGACAACATCGCAATCGAGGTGGAGCTCATCACCCCGGTGGCGATGGACAAGGAGCTGCGCTTCGCTGTTCGCGAGGGTGGCCGCACGGTGGGCGCCGGCGTCGTGGCCGAGGTCATCGAGTAATACGCCTGGGAGGCCGCAGGGTCTCCTGGCTCCACTTTCCGGATTTAGAGGGGAGGGCACCTTCTGGTAGCCTTCCCCTCTCGTGTCTGATGAGGTAGGTCATGCCGAAGGGCAATCGTTCCATTATTTCGCTCGAGTGCACGGTGTGCAAAGAGCGGAACTACACGACCACGAAGAACAAGCGGAAGAGCCAGGACAAGCTCGAATTGAGCAAGTTCTGCTCGAAGTGCCGCAAGCATACGGACCATAAGGAAGGTAAGGTCTAGGTCGGTAGTTCCTGAGAGTTTCTAGGCCAGTAGCTCCAACGGTAGAGCAGCGGTCTCCAAATCCGCGTGTTGGGGGTTCGAATCCCTCCTGGCCTGCCAAGTCTCAGTGGGAGCGGGGCCCCCGGTACCTGGAGGTACCGGGGGTTCCTGTGTTTCCGCAGTTCGTAAAATTTCGCATTCGCAGTACCTCGTGAGGCACCATGGCGACGGCATCAGAGGCCAGCCAGCAGGCTAACCGCTCGGCGATGGATCCGAAGCGGCTCGTGGTCATCTTCTACCTCCTCGCCGGCATCATCCTGGCGCTGTTCCTGGAGCGCCTCTTTGGGGCGTTGTGGGCCAGCTTCGGATGGCCCGACTCGGTTCTCATCGAGGGGTTGGATTGGAAGGTGTCCACCCTCGTGGGCTACCTGGTGGCCGTGGGGCTTGCGCTGGTCGGATTCTTCCATCCAAAGACGCACACGCTCTCCATAGAGGTCGCGTCCGAGTTGATGAAGGTCTCCTGGCCTACCTGGCCGGAGACCCGGACGTCGACCATGGCCGTGGTCGTCGCCTCGCTTGTCGCCGCGGTGCTGCTCTTCTGCATCGACACCGTCGCGTACAACTTGATGGTGGAGTGGCTGCCGGCCCTGTGGGGGAAGCTGTAATGGCCATGAAATGGTACGTGGTCCACACCTACTCGAACTTCGAGAACCAGGCGAAGAAGAGCCTGGAGGAGAAGGTTCGGCTCGAGGGGTTGCAGGACCAGTTCGGTGAAATCCTCATCCCCATGGAGCAGGTCGTGGAGATGGTGAAGGGCGAGAAGAAGACGTCTCGCCGCAAGTTCTTCCCGGGCTACATCTTCGTGCAGATGGAGCTGAACGACCGGACGCTCCACCTGGTGAAGAACACGCCGAAGATCACCGGCTTCCCCGGGACGGTGCAGAACCAGAACCCCCTGCCCATCTCGGACCAGGAGGTCGCGCGGCTCACGTCGCAGATCTCCGAGGGCACGCTCAAGCCCAAGCCCAAGGTGCAGTTCGACGATGGTGACACGGTGCGCGTCATTGACGGGCCCTTCGCCAACTTCAACGGCACGGTGGAAGAGGTCAACGCGGAGAAGGGTCGCGTGAAGGTGCTCGTGAGCATCTTTGGTCGCGCCACCCCCGTGGAGCTGGACTTCATGCAGGTGGAGAAGACCACCGGCTAGTTTTTCGCGGGCGGCTCGGGTAGAGCGCGCCTCGCACACCTTCCGCGCCCTCCGGGGCGCGGTTCCATGGGTGGGAGGGCCTCCCCGTCTGGAGGCCCGTCAGGACCACCCCCTCGAAAGGCAGTAGTCAGCCGATGAAGAAGGTCACAGGTCAGGTCAAGCTGCAGATTCCCGCCGGCAAGGCGAACCCCGCTCCGCCGATCGGCCCCGCGCTCGGTCAGCAGGGCGTGAACATCATGGAGTTCTGCAAGCAGTTCAACGCGAAGACGCAGGCGGAGGCCAAGGAGGGACTGATCATCCCGGTGATCATCACCGTCTATCAGGACCGCTCCTTCACCTTCATCCTCAAGACGCCTCCGGCGGCCGTCCTCATCAAGAAGGCGGCGGGCCTGCACACCGACAAGAAGAAGGGTTCGGGCGCGAAGAAGCCTGGCAAGGAGAAGGTGGGGCAGATCACCCGGAAGCAGCTCGAGGAGATCGCCACGAAGAAGATTCAGGACACCACCGCCGCGTCGCTTGAGGCCTGCATGAACACCATTGCTGGCACCGCGCGCTCCATGGGCATCGAAGTCGTCGGCTAAGCCGCCGCCCCACTCACGGACGAGGATTTCTGTCATGGCTCAGAATGGGAAGAAGTTCCGCGCGGCCGCCACGCTGGTGGATCGCGAGAAGCGCTACAGCATCGCCGAGGGCTTTCAGCTCCTGAAGAAGACGGTGGATGCGCGGGCGTCGAAGTACGACCAGACGGTCGATGTCGCCATCAACCTGGGTGTGGACCCCAAGCACGCGGACCAGATGGTCCGTGGCGCCGTGGTTCTGCCCAACGGCACGGGTGCCACCGTGCGCGTGGCCGTGTTCGCGAAGGGCGAGCGCGCCACCGAGGCTGGCAACGCGGGTGCGGACATCGTCGGCGCGGAGGATCTCCAGAAGCGCATCGAGGAGGGCTTCCTCGACTTCGACACCGTCATCGCGACGCCCGACATGATGGGTATCGTCGGTCGCCTCGGTAAGGTGCTCGGCCCCCGTGGCCTCATGCCGAACCCGAAGGTCGGCACGGTGACCATGGACGTGGCCAAGGCCATCCGCGACGCGAAGGGCGGTAAGGTCGACTTCCGCGCGGAGAAGGCCGGCATCGTCCACGCGAAGATGGGCAAGGCCTCCTTCGCGGTGGACAAGCTCGAGGGCAACTTCAACGCGCTGGTGGACCTGGTGATGAAGCTCAAGCCGGCCACCGCCAAGGGCGTGTATCTGAAGGGTATCGCCATCTCGACGACGATGGGCCCGGGCATCAAGATCGATACCCAGGAGATTCTGGCCCGCCACCGCTAGGCGGACAGCAGGCAGGGCGGCGCTCCCATCCCCGCACAGGGGGTGTCAGAGGCGCCGCTTGCCTGACGTCTCAGGTTCGAAAGTTCTGGATCTTTGCTGAAGCCGGGGGTATAGGCCCCCGGCTTTTGCAATTGGAGCGCCACGTCGTGAGACGGGTGTTCCGACCTGGTTCATGACAGCAGGGACCCGGTCAGAGGAGAAGTGCCCCGTTGGGAACCGGACAACCGGTCGGGGCATGGCTTCCCCTGTCGGGTTCAAACGGCCGCAAGGCCAGCCCTGCCGAGACTGGAGGTGCGTTGTGGTGTCTCTCGGAGACTCCTCTCGCTCTGCCACTTTGGCCCAGGCATCACGCCCGTCGGAAGACGGGCCAGTAAGGAGGTGAGTCAAAGTGCTGAAGAGCGAGAAGGAGGAGATGATCAAGGAACTCCACGAGAAGTTCTCGCGGACCAAGTCGGCCGTCGTTGCCGAGTTCTCCAAGGTGGATGTGGAGACGGTGACGAAGCTGCGCCGGAAGTTCCGTGAGGGCAACGTCGAGTACAAGGTCATCAAGAACACGCTGGCGCGTCGTGCGGCGCAGGGCACGGACGTGGCTGTCATCGCTGATGACTTCACGGGTCCCGTGGCGCTGTGCATCAGCTACGGCGATGTGGTGGCCCCGGCGAAGATCCTGACCGAGTTCACGAAGGACCTCGAGGACAAGATCAAGATCCGCAGCGCCGTGGTCGACGGCCGCAAGGTCGACGCCGCCGGTGTCAAGCAGCTGGCGAAGCTGCCGGGTCTCAACGAACTCCGAGCGCAGTTGCTCGGGATGATCACCCAGCCGGCTACCAAGCTGGTTCGGACGATTGCCGCCCCGGGTACGCAGCTCGCGCGGGTCATTCAGGCCCACGCGGACAAGTCGCAGGGGTAGTTTTCCTCATCTGTCCGAGAAGTTTTTCTACACCCACCTTTTCGGCCGTTCCTCCCTTTGGGAGTAAGGCCGTTAGTCAATCCAAGAAGGACACAGTTCCATGGCTGACCTGAACGCAATCGTTGATTCGCTTTCCTCCCTGACCATCATCGAGGCCGCCAACCTGGTGAAGGCCCTCGAGGAGAAGTGGGGCGTCTCCGCCGCCGCCGCCGCCGTTGTCGCCGGTCCCGCGGCCGCCACCGCCGCTCCTGTTGAGGAGAAGACGGAGTTCACGGTGGTGCTGGCGAACGCCGGCGCCAACAAGATCAACGTCATCAAGGAGATCCGCGCCATCACCGGCCTGGGCCTGAAGGAGGCCAAGGACCTGGTCGAGGGCGCGCCCAAGACGGTCAAGGAAGGCGTCAACAAGGACGACGCCAAGAAGATCAAGGACCAGCTCGTTGCCGCTGGCGCCACCGTCGACGTCAAGTAAGTCGAACAGGAGCTGCTTGGTTTCCGGGAATTCCCAAGCAGCTTCCTGACCGAATGAGCAGGCCGGCGCTCCCAGTGAGGGGGGCTGCCGGCTTTGCCCATTTGACAGTTGCAAATTTCCCGGCGCCGCCGCGCGTTATCGATGTTTGCCCCGCCCGAGCAGCCGTCCCCGGAGCCAGAATGCCGACGCAGATCCAGAACAATTTCCGCGTGCGGAAGACCTTCGCCAAGATCGCGAAGATCATCGACATTCCCAATCTTATCAACATCCAGAAGCAGTCCTACGAGAAGTTCCTCCAGGCCGATATCGCCCCGGAGAAGCGTGAGGACGTCGGACTTCAGGGTGTCTTCAACTCGGTATTCCCGATTCGGGA
Source organism: Myxococcus sp. CA033 (assembly GCF_013336625.1). Classification (NCBI taxonomy): domain Bacteria; kingdom Pseudomonadati; phylum Myxococcota; class Myxococcia; order Myxococcales; family Myxococcaceae; genus Myxococcus; species Myxococcus sp. CA033. Next base: position 4,680 of record NZ_JABUMU010000035.1, read on the forward strand.
CTTCAACGAGACGTCGTCCCTGGAGTTTGTCAGCTACCACCTGGAGAAGCCGAAGTACGACGTCGACGAGTGCCACCAGCGCGGGATGACCTATTCCGCCCCCATCAAGGTCGTGGTCCGCCTGGTGGTGTGGGACAAGGATGAGGAGACTGGCGCCCAGTCCATCCGTGACGTGAAGGAGCAGGAGGTCTACTTCGGGGAAATCCCGCTGATGACCCAGAACGGCACCTTCATCATCAACGGAACCGAGCGCGTGGTGGTCAGCCAGCTGCACCGCAGCCCGGGTGCCTTCTTCGACCACGACAAGGGCAAGAGCCACTCGTCTGGCAAGCTGCTCTACAACGCCCGCATCATCCCCTACCGCGGTTCGTGGATCGACTTCGAGTTCGACCACAAGGACCTGCTGTACGTGCGCATCGACCGCCGGCGCAAGCTGCCCGCGACGGTGCTCATTCGCGCCCTGGGCGCCGTCAGCGACACCGCGAAGAAGAACCCGCTGGAGTTCAAGGGCTCCACCGAGGAGATCCTCAACTACTACTACGCCACGGAGACCATCTACCTCCAGAGCGCGACGGACTTCGAGAAGAGCGTCGAGCTGGAGCTGCTCCCGGGCCAGCGAGCCACCCGCGACATCAAGACGAAGACGGGCGAGCTCATCGTCAAGAAGAACCGCAAGTTCACCCGCGCCGCCATCAAGAAGCTCGAAGCGGCGAAGATGAAGACGCTCCCCATCGACGCGGATGAGCTCTTCACGAAGGTGTCCGCCTACGACGTGGTGGACGAGAACACCGGCGAGGTCATCCTCGAGTGCAACGAGGAAGTCTCGCAGGACAAGGTCGACGAGCTCCTGAAGCGCAACATCAAGGAGTTCAAGGTCCTCTTCATCGACAACCTCAACGTGGGTCCGTACCTGCGTGAGACGTTGATGCTGGACAAGCTCGAGACGCCCGAGCAGTCCATCATGGAGATCTACCGCCGCCTGCGTCCTGGCGATCCCCCGACGCCGGAGACGGCGATCAACCTGTTCACCAACCTGTTCTTCAACCCTGAGCGCTACGACCTGTCCAAGGTTGGTCGCCTCAAGTTGAACTTCAAGTTCGGCCTCGAGGAGCCTCTCGACGGGCAGATCCTCACCAAGCGGGACATCCTCGAGGTGATCCGCTACCTGATCGATCTGAAGAACGGCAAGGGCACCATCGACGACATCGACCACCTCGGCAACCGCCGGGTGCGCGCGGTGGGTGAGCTGCTGGAGAACCAGTACCGCATCGGTCTGGTTCGCATGGAGCGGGCGATCAAGGAGCGCATGAGCCTCCAGGAGATCGAGACGCTCATGCCGCACGATCTCATCAACGCCAAGCCCGTCACGGCGGTCATCAAGGAGTTCTTCGGGTCCAGCCAGCTGTCGCAGTTCATGGACCAGACGAACCCCCTGTCCGAGGTGACGCACAAGCGTCGTCTGTCCGCGCTCGGGCCCGGTGGTCTCACCCGCGAGCGCGCCGGCTTCGAGGTGCGCGACGTGCACCCGACGCACTACGGCCGCATCTGCCCCATCGAGACGCCGGAAGGTCCGAACATCGGCCTCATCGCGTCGCTGTCGACCTATGCGCGCGTCAACGAGTTCGGCTTCGTCGAGACCCCGTACCGGAAGGTCGAAGCGGGCATCGTGACGACGGACGTGGCCTTCTACTCGGCGCTCGAGGAGGAGAAGCACACCATCGGTCAGGCGAACGCCGAGACGGACAAGAAGGGCAAGTTCGTCAACGCGCTCGTGTCCAGCCGCCGCGGCGGTGAGTTCGTCCAGGCTCGCGCCGAGGACGTGGACCTGATGGACGTGTCTCCGAACCAGCTGGTGTCGGTGGCCGCGTCGCTCATCCCGTTCCTGGAGAACGACGACGCCAACCGCGCCCTCATGGGCTCCAACATGCAGCGCCAGGCGGTGCCCCTGCTGCGCACCAGCGCTCCGCTGGTGGGTACGGGCATCGAGGCCATCGTCGCGCGCGACTCCGGCGTGACGTGCGTGGCCAAGCGCGACGGCACGGTGGAGAGCGTGGATGCCGGCCGCATCGTGGTGAAGGCGGACGTGCCCGCTTCGCTCAGCGACGTCTCGAGCGAGGTCGACATCTACAACCTGCTCAAGTACCAGCGCTCCAACCAGAACACCTGCCTCAACCAGAAGCCCATCATCAGCAAGGGCGACAAGGTCCGGAAGGGTGACGTCATCGCCGACGGCCCGGCCACCGAGACGGGTGAGCTGGCGCTGGGCCAGAACGTGGTCGTCGCGTTCATGCCGTGGCAGGGCTACAACTTCGAGGACTCCATCCTCATCAGCGAGCGCATCCAGAAGGATGACGTCTTCACGTCGATCCACATCGAAGAGTTCGAGTGCATCGCGCGAGACACCAAGCTGGGCAAGGAAGAGATCACCCGCGACATCCCGAACGTGGGTGAGGAAGCCCTCAAGGACCTCGACGAGAGCGGCATCATCCGCATCGGCGCCGAGGTGAAGCCCGGCGATGTGCTGGTGGGCAAGATCACCCCGAAGGGCGAGACGCAGCTGTCTCCCGAAGAGAAGCTGCTGCGCGCCATCTTCGGCGAGAAGGCCGGCGACGTTCGTGACAGCTCCCTGCGCGTGCCTCCGGGCGTGGTGGGCACCGTCATCAACGCCAAGGTGTTCAGCCGCAAGGGCGTGGAGAAGGACGAGCGCGCCAAGCAGATCGAGTCCATGGAGGAGGCGAAGCTCCTCAAGGACCAGAACGACGAGATCAAGGTCCTCCAGGACAGCGCCATCGGCCGCATCCGCGCGCTGGTGCGTGGCAAGGAGGTCCAGGGCAAGCTCGTGGACGACAAGGGGAAGATCCTCCTGAAGAAGGGGGACATCCTCGACGACGCGCTGCTGGCCACCGTGCCCTACAAGTACTGGGGCGAGATCTCCGTCGGCGACCCGCTCGACTCTCGCGTGCGCGACATCCTCCGCAACCTGGAGGAGACGAAGGAGGCCGTGAAGCTGGCCTTCGGCGAGAAGATCGCCCGCATCAAGAAGGGCGACGAGCTGCCCCCTGGCGTCATCAAGATGGTGAAGGTGTACGTCGCCATCAAGCGCAAGCTGGCCGTGGGCGACAAGATGGCCGGCCGCCACGGAAACAAGGGCGTCGTGTCCCGCATCCTCCCCGAGGAGGACATGCCGTACCTGGAGGATGGCCGTCCGGTGGACATCGTCCTCAACCCGCTCGGCGTTCCCAGCCGCATGAACATCGGGCAGATCCTCGAGACGCACCTGGGCTGGGCCGCCAAGGGCACCGGCGAGGCGCTGCAGCGCTACGTGGAGGACAACTGGAGCGCTGACGCCATCAAGGTCCGCCTCAAGGCCATCTACGGTGAGGAGACCGCGTTCGGCGAGTTCCTCGACAAGCTGGACGAGGAGGAGATCAAGCAGCTCTGCCGTCGCTCCAAGCGGGGTATCCACGTGGCCACGCCGGTGTTCGACGGCGCGCACGAGCTGGAGATCCACCAGCTGCTGGACGAGGGGAAGCTGCCCCGCACGGGCCAGATGGTGCTCTTCGACGGGCGCACGGGTGAGCCGTTCGACCAGAACGTCACCGTCGGCGTCATGTACATGCTGAAGCTGCACCACCTGGTGGACGAGAAGATCCACGCCCGTTCCATTGGTCCCTACTCCCTCGTCACGCAGCAGCCCCTGGGCGGCAAGGCCCAGTTCGGCGGTCAGCGACTGGGAGAGATGGAAGTCTGGGCGATGGAGGCCTACGGCGCGGCGTACACGCTGCAGGAGTTCCTCACCGTCAAGTCGGACGACGTGGTGGGCCGCACGCGCATGTACGAGGCCATCGTCAAGGGCGACAACGTCCTGGAGAGTGGCCTGCCCGAGTCGTTCAACGTGCTTCTCAAGGAGCTCCAGTCACTCGCGCTCGACGTCGAGCTGCTGGAGCACGCCCCCCCGGAGCGGCAGCGCAGCTTCGGCGGTGACTTCCTGGGTGGTGGTGGTGACGGCGAAGACCGGAAGACCGGTACCGACGCCTGAGAGAGCCGGAGCGCCCGCCTGACCGGCCGCCCGCCACCCTGAAAAGGGTGGGCGCGGCCGGGTCCGGGGCGGGGGCCCGAATCAGCTGGCGTTCCCCACGGGGGACGCCTCACGAGATTTCGGAGGCAACGTGAAGGACATTTTCAACTTCTTCGAGAAGCCGAAGGACCCGCTGTCGTTCAACGCCATCCGCATCGCGCTGGCGTCGCCCGACAAGATCCGCCAGTGGTCCCATGGCGAGGTGAAGAAGCCGGAGACCATCAACTACCGCACGTTCAAGCCGGAGCGTGACGGCCTGTTCTGCGCCCGCATCTTCGGGCCGGTGAAGGACTACGAGTGCAACTGCGGCAAGTACAAGCGCATGAAGCACCGTGGCGTGGTGTGTGAGAAGTGCGGCGTGGAGGTCATCCAGTCGAAGGTCCGCCGCGAGCGCCTGGGTCACATCACCCTGGCCACGCCGGTGGCCCACATCTGGTTCCTCAAGTCGCTGCCGAGCCGCATCGGCAACCTGCTCGACATCACGCTCAAGGAGCTGGAGAAGGTCCTCTACTGCGAGAGCTACATCGTCCTCGACCCCAAGTCGACGCCGCTGACCAAGGGCGAGCTCATCAGCGAAGAGAAGATGCACCGGCTCTACCAGGAGCACGGTGAGGACTCCTTCACCACGGGCATGGGCGGCGAGGCCGTCCGCGAGATGCTCAAGGCGCTGGACGTGGAGCGGCTGTCCGAGGACCTGCGCAAGGACATGCGCGAGACCACCAGCGAGGCGAAGCGGAAGAAGTACGCCAAGCGCCTGAAGGTGGCCGAGGCGTTCCGCGTCTCCGGCAACAAGCCCGAGTGGATGATGCTGGACGTGATTCCGGTGATTCCGCCGGACCTGCGCCCGCTCGTTCCCCTCGACGGTGGCCGCTTCGCGACCTCCGACCTGAACGACCTGTACCGTCGCGTCATCAACCGCAACAACCGCCTCAAGCGCCTCCAGGAGCTCAACGCCCCTGACATCATCATCCGCAACGAGAAGCGGATGCTGCAGGAGGCGGTGGACGCGCTGTTCGACAACGGTCGCCGCGGCAAGACCATCACCGGCCCGAACAAGCGGCCGCTCAAGTCGCTGTCCGACATGCTCAAGGGCAAGCAGGGCCGGTTCCGTCAGAACCTGCTCGGCAAGCGCGTGGACTACTCGGGCCGCTCCGTCATCGTCGTCGGTCCCGAGCTGCGCCTGCACCAGTGCGGCCTGCCGAAGATCATGGCGCTCGAGCTGTTCAAGCCGTTCATCTACAACAAGCTCGAAGAGAAGGGTTACGTCACCACCATCAAGTCGGCGAAGAAGATGGTGGAGAAGGAGCGTCCCGAGGTCTGGGACATCCTCGAGGACGTCATCCGCGAGCACCCGGTGCTCCTCAACCGCGCGCCCACGCTGCACCGCCTGGGCATGCAGGCCTTCGAGCCCGTGCTCATCGAAGGCAAGGCCATCCAGCTGCACCCGCTCGTCTGCGCGGCGTTCAACGCCGACTTCGACGGTGACCAGATGGCCGTGCACGTGCCGCTCTCCATCGAAGCTCAGATGGAAGCCCGCGTGCTGATGATGTCGACGAACAACATCCTCAGCCCCGCGAACGGCAAGCCCATCATCGTCCCGACGCAGGACATGGTGCTCGGCATCTACTACATGACCCGCGCCCGAGAGTTCGCCAACGGCGAGGGTCGTGTGTTCAGCTCGCCCGACGAGGTGCGCGCCGCGCACGACCACGGCGAGGTGCACCTGCAGGCGAAGGTGGTCTGCCGCATCGATGGCGTCCGCAAGGAGACCACCGTCGGCCGCGTCCTCCTGTGGGAAGTGGTGCCGCGCCGCGTGGGCTTCGACGCCATCAACAAGGTGCTCGACAAGAAGTCGCTCGGCGGCCTCATCGACCTCTGCTACCGCCTCACCGGGGAGAAGGAGACGGTGCTGCTCGCGGACCGCATCCGCAGCCTCGGCTACTACAACGCGACCCGCGCCGGCATCTCCATCGCGCTCAAGGACATGATCATCCCTGCGAAGAAGCAGGAGTTCCTGGACTACGCGCGCAAGGAAGTGGCGGAGATCGAGAACCAGTACCTCGAGGGCCTCATCACCGACGGTGAGCGCTACAACAAGGTCATCGATATCTGGGCCGAGGTCACCGAGAAGGTCGCCCAGGAGATGATGCAGCAGATCTCCCAGGAGGAGACCTCCGGGGACAAGGACGGCAAGCGCGAGTCGCGCAAGCAGCCCTCGTTCAACCCCATCTACATCATGGCCGACTCTGGCGCGCGTGGTAGCGCCCAGCAGATTCGCCAGCTGGCCGGTATGCGCGGCCTGATGGCGAAGCCCTCCGGCGAAATCATCGAGACGCCCATCACCGCGAACTTCCGCGAGGGCCTCTCCGTGCTGCAGTACTTCATCTCCACGCACGGCGCTCGCAAGGGTCTGGCGGACACGGCGCTCAAGACGGCCAACTCCGGTTACCTCACCCGCCGTCTCGTCGACGTGGCGCAGGACGCCATCATCAACGAGTACGACTGCGGCACCATGGACGGTCTGTTCATCGGCGCCCTGGTCGAAGGCGGAGAAATCATCGAGCCCCTCGGCGAGCGCATCCTGGGCCGCGTGGCCCTCGATGACATCCTCGACCCCGTCACGGGTGAGGTGCTGGTGCGCGCCAACGAGGAGATCGACGAGGAGCGCGTCCGCCGCATCGAGAACAGCGGTCTGGACAAGGTGAAGATCCGCTCGGTGCTCACGTGCCAGGCCAAGCGCGGCATCTGCGTGGAGTGCTACGGACGTGATCTGGCCCGCGGCCGGAAGGTGTCCGTGGGCGAGGCCGTCGGCGTCATCGCGGCGCAGTCCATCGGTGAGCCGGGTACGCAGCTGACGATGCGCACCTTCCACATCGGTGGCGCGGCGACTCGGCGCGCGGAGCAGTCCAGCCTGGAGAACCGCTACGCCGGTAAGGTGAAGTTCGCGGGTCTCACCACGGTGCAGAAGGTGGATGGCACCCTGGTCGCGATGAACCGCAACGGCGAGCTCGTCGTGGTCGACGACTCCGGCCGTGAGCGCGAGCGCTACCAGATCATCTACGGCGCCCGCATCCTCATCAAGGAAGGGCAGCGCATCGAGCCGGGTACGCTCGTGGCCGAGTGGGATCCGTTCGCGATTCCGCTGCTCACCGAGGTCGGCGGCACGGTCCGGTACGAGGACATCATCGAAGGCGTGACGATGTCCGAGACGCTCGACGAGGTCACGGGCCTGTCCCGGAAGACCATCATCGAGTCCAAGGATCCGGAAGCGCGTCCGCGCGTCTCCATCCGCGACGCCCAGGGCAACACGAAGGACCTGCCCTCGTCCCGCAACCCGGCGAGCTACTTCCTGCCGCAGGGCTCCATCATCACCGTCAACGACGGCGATGAGATCCACCCGGGCGAAGTGCTCGCCAAGGTGCCCCGCGAGACGACGAAGACCAAGGACATCACGGGCGGTCTGCCCCGCGTGGCCGAGCTCTTCGAGGCGCGCAAGCCGAAGGACGCCGCGGCCATCGCGGAGATCGACGGCGTGGTGTCGTTCGGCAAGGACACCAAGGGCAAGCGCAAGCTCATCATCACCCCCGAGGTGAATGGCGAGCAGCGCACGGACCTGGCCAAGGAGTATTTGATCTCCAAGGGCAAGAACATCAGCGTCCACTCCGGCGACCGCGTGAAGGCCGGCGAGGCGATGATGGACGGCGCGGCCAACCCGCACGATATCCTCAAGGTGCTCGGCGAGAAGGAACTCGCTCGCTACCTGGTGGACGAAGTGCAGGAGGTCTACCGACTCCAGGGCGTGAAGATCAACGACAAGCACATCGAGACGATCGTCCGGCAGATGCTCCGCCGCGTGCGCGTCACCGACGTGGGCGACACCAACTTCCTCGTCGACGAGCAGGTCGAGAAGTGGGTGTTCGAGGAGGAGAACGAGAAGATCATGGCCGAGGGCAAGCGCCCGGCCGTGGGTGAGCCGCTGCTGCTCGGCATCACCAAGGCTTCGCTCTCCACCGAGTCGTTCATCTCGGCGTCTTCCTTCCAGGAGACCACCAAGGTGCTCACCGAGGCCGCCATCAACGGCAAGGTGGACTACCTGCGCGGCCTCAAGGAGAACGTCATCATGGGCCGGCTCATCCCCGCCGGCACGGGCCTGCCGAACTACAAGCACCTCGACATCGAGGTGGAGAGCCCGACCGACGAGGTCAACGAGATGGAGGCCGCTCTGGCTGGCGCCCATGGCGACGGAGGCCCCCTGGCCCCGCCGTCCCAGCGCTCGGAAGGCACCCAGACGACCGGCGCCGCCTAGCGCCCACCGGCCGCCCCCTGGGCGTGCCGACCTGCTTCCCTCCGCCGCCCCGGTGTTCGCACCGGGGCGGCGGTTTCATTTTCTGCCCCCAGTAAATCCGGACTTCCCGGACGTTGGTCTTGACGGTGATGGCGCGCTGCGTTAAGTTTTGCGCGAAGACTTTTGACACGCCGGGTGAGCCCCCGGCGACGCCAGGACTGAAAAGGGGAAGACGACATGGCCACGACGAAGCAGGCGGCGACGAAGAACGAGACGACCACGACCGAGGCGAGCGCCGAGGCGGTGAAGAGCGGTCTTTCGAACGTGGAAGTATTCCTGAAGGCCCAGCTCGCTCATGCGCAAAAGCGCATCGAGGAGCTGGAGGGCGAGGCCGGCAAGGTGGTGAAGGCGCTGGATGCCCGCCGCGTGGAGGCCACCAAGGAGGCGCAGTCGCTGTGGACGAAGTTCCAGGCGGGTGAGCTGCTGACGGACCCCCGCGTGAAGGAGCTGGGCACGAAGGTGAACGCGGCCGGCACGGAGCTGCGCAAGCGTCTGGATGGGCTGCAGGCCAGGGTGGTGGAGACGGTGGGCGTGGCCAGCCAGTCCCAGCTTCAGGAAATCAACAAGGAGCTGTCCAAGCTGTCGCGCAAGGTGGACGCGCTGCTCAAGCCCATCCGCCGCAACGGCGCCGCGAAGGGTTCCGAGACCACGCCGCGCGCCTGAGAGCGCCGCGTGGTTGACGGTTGGTGCCCCCTACCTACTCCACGAGTGGACACGGAGCAGGGCAGGGGGCTCGTTCTCGTTTCCTTCACCCCGGGGGTGTGATTACGTGGCAGGTCCGTTCGACTGTTCCAGGCTTGCTTGCCTGGTGCACCCCCTCCCGGAGAGACCCATTGGACAACAAGCCCGAGGCCCCCCGAGAGAAGAACCCTGTCGCGGAAACTTTTGAGCGCATCTGGAGTCAGGCGCTCCTGGCCGTGAACACCGCCGAAGAGGAAGCCTCCCGGGCCGTACAGCGGGTGGCGGCCGTGGCGGGCTGGAGCCAGGACGAGGTGAAGCGTCAGGCCCAGGCGTTCTCGGACCGGCTGGCGGGTCACCGCAAGGACCTGGAGCACAACGTGGAAGACAAGGTCCGTACCGCGCTGACCCGGATGAAGCTGCCCCGCCGCGAGGAACTTCAGGCGTTTGGTTCCCGATTGGACCGCCTGGCCGAGCGCATCCAGGCCCTGGAGCAACGTAAGTGAAGGCCCCCGCCCACACGGGCGGGAGGTCTTTCGGTACGCGGTTCTTCGAATCTCTCCACGCCCTGAGTTCCGGCTGCTCCCGACTCCCCTTGCTGGCAGGGGTGGCGCTCGTCATGTCCGCGCGGCTGGTGCCGCTGCTGGAAGAGCGACCGGTGCAGCCCGTCGTCCCCGAGCGCGTGGGGGCAGAGAGTGCTTCTCCGGAAGCCTCCCTCATCGACATCGTGCTGTCCCGCCGCGCGCCGGACCTGGGGCTCACCCTGCGGCGGCAGCTGGGACAGGCCATCGCGGAGGAGGCTCGGACGGCGGGGTATGATCCGCTGCTCGTGCTGGCCCTCATCGACGTGGAGTCCGACTTCGCCGAAGAAGCCGTCTCCGAGAAGGGCGCGCGCGGGCTAATGCAGATCAAGCCCAGCACGCTCCACTTCCTGGCGGAGAAGGAAGGGCTGCGCCTGTCCCGGGAAGAGGTGACGGCGGACACCGCGCTCTGTGTCCGGTTGGGCATCCGCTACCTGCGCTCACTCCAGGACCGCTTCGGTGGCGACCTGGAGCTGGCGCTGATGGCCTACAACGCCGGTCCCACCCGCATCCGCAACGCCATCAAGCAGGGCGAGCTGGAGCGCTTCCGGCGCTACCCGCGGGCCGTGCGACGCGACTTCCGCCGCTTCCGCGAGGGCCATGGCCTGGGTGGAGACTGGGCCCTGGCGCAGCGCGAGGTCCCCATCGCCGAGCCGACGCCCTGACGCGTCAGTGAATCTCCGAGCCGCACGCCCGCTCCAAGCGGGTACATGTGCGCCTTGTCCCGTTCCCCAGGGTGCGCTAAGCGTTGCAAGTGCCCGGGACTGTTGGAGATTCCGAGGAGTGACTACATGAATCGCCCGTTTTCGAGCGCGGCACTCGCCGCCGCCATGGTGGCGTTGTCCCCGCTGGGAGCCCTTGCGGGCTCCGTCTACCTCAACGGTGTGTTGATCGACGGCGTCACCAACCAGAAGTTCGAGAAGGCCACCGTCCGCATCGACGAGGCCGGCAACATCCACATCGACGCACCGGGCTACCGCGCATCGACGTCGAGCGCGACGCCTCCTCCGACGGCTCCCGCGCAGGCCGCCGCGCCGCCCGCGACTCCCGGGGCGACTCCCGCCGCCGCGCAACCCTCCACGCCGCAGGCCATGGCCGTGCCCGCTGCCGCGCAGGGGACTCCTCCCGCCGCCGCCACCCCCGCCGTGGCCACGACGCCAGGGCGCATCACCCAGCGCTACTGGCTGGTGACGGAGCAGACGGTGCCGGGGATGACGGAGTACGACATCGATGTGTACGTCAACTCGCGCTGGCTCCGGAAGCTGCGTGGCAACGAGGACCAGGTGGTCGTCGACGTCACCAAGCACCTGCAGCCGGGGAGCAACCAGGTGATGTTGATGGCGCGGAAGGTCAGCACGGGCTCGAGGCGCAGCGATTCGCCCAAGCACGTGTTCCGGGTCATCATCGGCGAGGGCAACGAGGGGGGCGGGAACGTGATGATCGACAACCCCCTCATCCGCTTCCAGACGACGGCGGCGGAGTCGAAGGACGTCACACAGGAATTCACCCTCACCACGCGCTGACGGGGGAGGGGCCACGGAGAGACACGTCGTGTTCAACCTGGATGAGCGCTACCGCGGCCTTCCCGCGACGCGCGAACAGATCCTCGCGCTGCACACCTCGCTCAACACGCCGCATGTGGCCATCCCCGGCAAGCAGGCCGGACCGTCACAGGCGTTCGTCGTGGGCCTCCGCGGAGGGCAGGGGGCAGCCGTCTTCGTCTACCTCTACCTCTCCGAGGCCGAGGACTGCGCAGTGTACCTGTCCGGCCGCCGCAACATGACGGCGGACGAGTACCGCGACGACGAGGGCGAGGCGCTCGCCTTCGTCGAGTCGCTTGGCTTCATGATGGATGACGCCAACTGGCGCGCGCAGCCGGCGGAGCAGCAGGACGAAATGCTCAAGGCGCTGCCGGTCTTCTTCAAGGACCCCAAGCTCGTGCCGGCGGTGAAGGCGCGCGCGGAGGAGAAGAAGAACGTCACCACCACCCTGGGCCGGTTCCTCGCGGCCTTCTGAATCCCGTCTCCCACTTCCTTCCCGCCGTCGAGAACCGCTCCCATGCTCCGCCTCGCCTCAGCCTCCTGCTCCCTCGCGCTCGTGCTGGCGCTCTCCGGTTGTGTCCATACCCCCACGGAGAAGGAGCGCCGCAGCGCGGAGATTCACTACGACCTGGCGCTCCAGGCCCAGCAACAGGGGCACCTCCAGGACGCGCTGCGCGAGCTGCAGGTGTCCCTGGACAACGACCCGGACTACCCCGAGGCCCACAACGCCATGGGCATCCTCCTGCACATGGCCTTCGGCCGGCCGGCCGAGGCGGTGGGGCACTACGAGCACGCGCTGAAGGTGCGTCCTGGCTTCTCCGAGGCCCGGACCAACCTGGCCAACGTCCACCTGGACCAGGCGCGCTACGACGAGGCCATCAAGCTCTACGAGCAGGTCCTCAACGACATGCTCTACGTGACGCCCTACATCGCCCAGGCCAACCTGGGCTGGGCGCTCTACAAGAAGGGCGACACGGCGCGCGGGGTGGGGAGCCTCAAGGCGTCGGTGACGACCAACCCCGGATTCTGCCTGGGCTACCGCAACCTGGGCATCATCTACGACGAGACGGGCAAGCTGGATGAGTCGTGCCGGCAGTTCTCCCGCTTCCGTGAGAACTGTCCAGAAGCGGCCGAAGCGCACATGCGCGAAGGCGTCTGTCTGGCGAAGCAGGGGCAGGCGGATGCCGCCAAGCAGGCCTTCGAGTTCTGCGAGGCCAAGGCGAAGTCCAGCGAGCAGGAGATGAAGGACGACTGCCGAAGGCTGCTCGAAAAGCTCTAGTCTGCTATCTGGACGTACCGTGGACCACGTCGACTTCGGCAAGTACCTGAGCCAGCAGCGCGACCTCCGGGGCATGTCCCTGGAGGACGTCGCGCGGGAGACCAAGATTCCCCCGACGCTCATCGCCGCCCTGGAAGCGGGGCAGGTGGAGCGGCTGCCTTCACGCATCTTCGTGGTGAACTACATCAAGGCCTACGCCCAGGTCATCGGCCTGTCCCCCGAGGAGGCGGTGCTGCGCTACGAAGAGGTGGACCGCTCGGTGCCCTCTCCGTCGCCCGCGCAGCTCGAGCAGGAGCGCCGCAAGCGGGCCTACGTGGGGCTGTCCGTCCTCCTGGTGGCCCTGGCCCTCGGTGTCTATCTGTTCCTCGTGTTGAGCGGGAAGCTTCCTTCTCCGCTCGCGCGTTGAAGGACGCCATGGAGCGCTACGACGACGATGCGCTCGTGCTGTCCACCGTGGACTACGGCGAGGCTGACCGACTCGTCACGCTGCTGACGCGCGAGCATGGGAAGCTGACGGCCTTCGCCGCGGGGGCTCGCAAGAGCAAGCGGCGCTTCGCGGGTGCGCTGGAGCCGTTCATGCGGCTGAGGGTGCACATCATCGAGACGCGCGGCTCCACCGTTCGGCTGGACACCACGGACATCGTCGCCGGCTACTACGCCGCGCGAGAGGACCTGTCGCTCATCGCCCGCGCCCTGTACGCCGTGGAGCTGTGCCGGGAGCTGACTCGCGACCACGAGCCGCAGCCGGAGCTCTTCTTCCTGCTCGAGAACTACCTGCGCCGCCTGGATGCGAAGGAAGCGGGCCCCACGTCGCTCCTGGCCTTCGAGCTTTCGGCGCTGGCCCACGCGGGCCTGATGCCGCGCTTCGATGCGTGCTCGCTGTGCGGTGGCGAACCCGGAGAGCGTCCCCGGTTCGACCAGGCTCACGGTGGCGCTGTCTGCGAGCCGTGCAGCGTGCGCGCACGCGAAGCCGTCCTCATCCCCGCGGCCCTGCTCTCCGGACTGCGCGCGCTTCAGGAAGGCGAGCGCACGCCGCTCCCGGCTGACCTGCGCGCCCGAGCCCGTGGCTTGCTCAACGTCTTCATCGCCCACCACCTGGGGCGCCGCCTCAAGAGCGTGGACTTCATGGCCCAGGTGGGCCTGGACTGACGACGGGGCGCGGAGCGCGCCACTCGGGAGAAACCATGAGCGAAGGGCAGGAGTCGCCGCTGGACGTGGTGTGCTTCGGTGAGACGCTGGTGGACTTCCTTCCCTCCGAACAGGGCAAGCGCGTGCGCGAGGTCGCCGCGTGGCATCCCTGTCCGGGTGGCTCGCCCGCCAACGTCGCGGTGGGGCTGGCTCGGCTGGGGCTTCGGTCCGCCATGCTGGGCGTGGTGGGTGCGGACGAGTTCGGCCACTTCCTGCGCGAGCAACTCGCTCACGAGGGCGTGAATGTGAGCCACCTGCGTCAGACACCGGACGCTCGCACGGGGCTGGTGTTCATCTCCCTGGATGCGAAAGGTGAACGCAGCTTCACCTTCTTCCGGACCCGCTCCGCGGAGTTCCTCCTGGGCGACACCGACGTGGACGCGGACTTCCTGCTCCAGGCCCGGGCCGTGCACTGTGGCTCCAACTCCTTGCAGCGCGATGAGGCCCGCTCGGCCACGGTGCGGATGCTCACCCTGGCTCGTGACGCGGACCGTATCGTGAGCTGCGACCCCAACCTGCGCCTGCACGCGTGGGAGGACCCGGAGCAGCTCAAGGGGCTGCTCGTGCGGATGTTGCCCCTGTGCACCGTGGTGAAGCTGTCCGAGGAAGAGATTGGCTTCGTCACGGGCACGGAGTCTCCCGAGGAGGCCTTGACGCGACTGTCGTCCCTCGGCGTGCGGCTGCCGGTGGTGACGCTGGGCGAGCGCGGCGCGCTGTTCCTATGGCGCGGTGAGCGGGTTCAGGTCCCCGCGCCTCGGGCCCGGGTGGTGGACACCACCGGAGCAGGGGATGGCTTCGTCGCGGCGCTGCTCCACGGCCTGGTGCGGTGGTACGGCGGCGCCCGCGTGCTGGAGTCCGCCACGCGCGAGGAACTCGTGGCACTGACAACGTTCGCCTGCGAAGTCGCCGCCCGTGTCGTCGAGAAGCCGGGTGCGGTGGAGGGACTGCCTCGCGCGGAAGAACTCACGTCGGTGTGGCCTTCGCGCCCCGTCGCTCGTTGAGGCGCGACAGGGCAGGGGGCTCGCCTACGGTGGGGTGATTCTCGTCACGAAGCTGTCCGACGAGGACCTCCCCGTCACCGGGCCCGAGCCGAAGTCGAGGGTGCCGACGAGCCGCCCCCACAGGACGACATCTCGCAGCCCCACGCTTCCCACGCGCATCGCGGATTGATTGCCGACGTCGCCGAAGGCGCGACCCCAGCGCGTCTCTCCATCGCGGCCCAGCTTCGCCACGAAGATGTCCTCGCCGCCCGCGCTCGTCAGAAGCCCTTCGCCGAAGTCGATGGATGTGCTGAACGAGCCCGTCACGACCACGTTCCCCGCGAAGTCGACGTCCACGTCATAGCCCCAGTCGAAGCCCGGGCCGCCGAAGCTCCGGCTCCAGCGATGGTGGCCCTCGCCATCCAGCGAGACGACGAACACATCGCCGTCGCCGCTCGAGAGGGGACCTCCTCCGTGGTCCACCGTGCCGATGAACGCGCCCGTCGCCACGACGTTGCCCGACGGGTCCGCGGCCAGCCGCCAGAAGGTCTGGTTTCTCAGCGGGCCGAAGCTCTTTGCCCAGAGGGGCTCGCCATGGGCGTCCAGCTTCAGCACGTAGACGTTGAAGCCCGGTACGGAGAGCCAGGGCACGCCGTGGAACGACAGCGTGTCCACATAGCCGCTGCTGATGAAGAGGTTGCCCTCCGCGTCCACCGCCAGCGAGGCGAGGGTGCTCACGGGACCCGCCTCGTAGAGGTTGTTCCACACGGGCGCTCCGCTGCTTCCCGCGAGCCGCACGACGAACTGGTTCAAGAGCCCCTTCGCCGGAATCGGCCCGTCGCCGTAGTCGATGGAGCCCGCGAAGTAGCCGCTCACGTACACGTCTCCGTCGGATGCCACAGCGAGCGTGCCCGTCTGCTGTTGCCCTCCATCTCCGAAGCACCGGCTCCAGACATGCTCGCCGGAGGCCGCGAACTTCGCCACGAAGGCGCGGGGGTAGCCGGGCTCGCCACGGCAGGGCAGCGGGCCTCCTCCAAAGTCCAGCAAGCCCCAGTAGTCACCCGTGATGACCAGATTGCCCTCCGAGTCGACGGTGATACCCGTGGCCTGTTGGTAGCTCTCGTCGCCAAATCGCCGGCTCCACAAGAGCTGCCCCTGTGGGTCGAACCGCGCGACGAGGATGTCCGAGTTCGCCGTGCCCACGAGCGCGGTGTGGCCATCCGGTTGAACCGCCAGGTCTCCAAACCCGTCGACCCCGCCATGGGTCGCGGTCCATTCGCGGCGATTGAGCTCGAGAGGCTGGAACCGTGCGAGAGGCTCCGCTGGCGTGGCCACTTCCGCCCCGGTGCCGCCATCGCATGCCGCCACCAGGGCCACGAGCCACAGGGCGGATGAAAGCCTGAATATCGAGTTCATGCGGACAGGCTAGAAAGGCCCATCCGTCGGATACAAGGCGCACGGGCCGCTCATGTCGGAGTGGTGGCGCCTGCTCTCGCGGCTGTCGTGTACGAGGACTTCTCGTGACCTGATCGGGACGCCGGAGCGGAACCCGCGCACGAGCGCCGTTCATGGTCGCCGACGCACTGGCGCGCGGTGGATTCCTGAAACGGGCCGGTGACGGGGAGGGGCTCGTCCTGGAGGGGGTCGGGATGAAAAGATGGGGCAGCCCATGGCCTTGCCCTCACCGCATGCCTCGCCCGAGGAAGAGGCGTCTCCCCTGGCGCCGTCTCCCGAGTCCCTGACGCTGCTGAGCATCCCGGGGGACTCACCCGAGGCCACGGACTCCTACTGGCTGACCCACGTCTACCAGGGGGACCGACTGCCGCAGTTCACCGCGCGCTCCGTACTGCTCGGCGCGGGCATCGGCGTCATCACCTGTGCCACCAACCTCTACGTGGGACTCAAGACCGGACTCGCCTTCGGTGTCGCCATCACCGCCGCGTTGCTCGCGCATGCATCACATGGACTCCTGCGCCGCCTCACCCCGGGCCTCGCCGGCGCGCCCCTGTCTCCGCTGGAGACGTGCAATGCGCAGACGGTGGCCTCCGCGGCCGGCTATGCCACGGGCGGCGCGCTCGTCTCAGTGCAGGGCGCCTGGCTCATCGTCACCGGCCAGCATCCCTCCGGTCCGACACTCCTCGCGTGGACCTTTTTCCTGTCCGCGCTCGGGGTCCTCTTCGCCGTGCCCTTCAAGCGGCAGCTCGTCGACCACGAGCAACTTCCCTTCGCCTCCGGAACGGCCGCCGCCACCACCATTCGCGCGCTGCATTCGACGGGGGCTGAAGCAACGCCTCGATTGCGTCTGCTCGGACTGGGAGGCCTGCTCTCCGGGCTCGTTACCGTGGTCCGTGATGGACTGGGACGGCTTCCTCTCTCGATTCCATTTCCGGGCTCGTGGGGTGGCTTGCCCCTGGAGCGGCTTGGCTTCGGGCTGGAGGTGAGCTTGTTGCCCATTGGCGCGGGCGCGCTGCTCGGGCCTCGCACCACGGCGTCGCTCCTTTTAGGCGCGCTGCTGATTCACGGAGTCGTGGCGCCGCGCGTGTTCGCCTCCGGGCTCATGTCCGTGGAGAAAGGGAACTTCCTCGAGTGGAGCCTGTGGCCTGGCGCCGCCATGCTCGCCACCGCGTCCTTGCTCCATTTCCTGCTCGAAGGCCGTGTCCTCCGGCGGGCCTTCCGCGGATTGTTCTCCCGCCGCACCTCTCCACCGCATCCCGTGGACGCGCTCCAGGTGCCGCACAGGTGGCTCCTCGCGGGCCTCTGCGTGGTGACGCCCGCGACCCTGCTCGTGGCACATCGAGGCTTCGGTGTTCCGCTCGCGCACGCGGCGCTCGCCATCGCGCTGTCGTTCGTCTTGTGCCTCATCTCCTGTCGTGTCACCGGCGAGACGGATGCCACTCCGGTGGGCGCGCTCAGCCAGGTGACCCAGCTCACCTACGGCGTCCTGCTGCCGCACAACATCCACGCCAACCTCGCGACCGCGGGCATCACCGTCAACTCGGCGTCCTCGGCCGCGGACCTCCTCACGGACCTGAAGACAGGGCACCTGCTGGGTGCGCATCCCCGACGCCTGTTCCTCGCGCAGCTGCTTGGCTCGGTGGTGGGAGCGCTCGCGGTGGTGCCGCTGTTCTTCCTGCTCGTGCCAGACCGTGAGGCACTCGGAGGCGAGCGCTTCCCCGCACCCGCTGCGTTCATCACGGCGAGCGTCGCGCGGGTCCTGTCCTCGGGGTTGGGAAACCTGGAGCCCGCGACCCGCGCGGCCGTGGGCTGGGCCGCGCTCGCCGCCGTCGTGCTCGTCCTCGCGGAGAGGCTGCTCCCCCAGCGTGCCCGGCGCTGGGTGCCCTCGCCCCTGGGCATGGGGCTCGCGTGTCTGTTGGCACCCTCGTACTCGCTGAGTCTCTTCCTTGGCGGGCTTGTTTCCGCCTTGGTGGGATACGTGAAATCCACGACAGCGGAGGGACGCGTGGCGACGCTGGCTGCGGGGACCATCGCGGGCGAGGGACTGGTCGGCGTTGCCATCGTCCTGCTGCAAACGCTCTGGTAGCGTCACGTTCCACCGATGCGCTGCCCGAACTGCTACCGCCGCCTTTTGCCGGGCGCGGCCTGCCCCGTGCACGGCTCGCGAGATGCTGGCGGCCCTGCCAACGAAGGACTGCCGCTCGCGGACGTTCCTGGCGTGCGCGTCGCCGCGCCCCTGGGCAGCGGTGGCTTCTCGCAGGTCTTCACCGCGTATCGGGACTCGGATGGTCGCGAGGTGGCCCTGAAGCTGGGCCATGGACCTCACCACGAGCGCTTTGCTCGCGAGGCCACCGCCCTGCGCCGCGTGGGGCCTCCCACCGTGCCGGAGTTGCTCGAGCACGGCGTGGCTCGCGGGCGTCCCTTCCTGGTGATGGAACACCTGCATGGCCAGACGCTCGCCGCGTGGATGGCCGCGCTGCCCGGCTCCGGCGCCGCGTCGCTGTCGCATGTCCGGGAGATGCTCCGTGGGTTGTGCTCGGCGCTGGAGCGGACGCATGCCGCGGGCGTCGCGCACCGGGACCTCAAGCCGGAGAACGTCTTCCTGCGCGAAGGTGGCGCGCTCAGCCTGCTCGACCTGGGCCTGGCGCGTTTCTATGACGTCGAGGGCGACGACCTGGCGGACGAGCTTCTTCCGGGCGTGACCCCCGCGGGACAGCGGCTGGGCACGCCGCTCTACATGGCTCCAGAGCAGTGTCTCGATGCCCGGCTCGCCAGCACGTCGGCCGACATCTACTCGCTGGGAGTCCTCCTCTTCGAGTTGCTCACGGGCGCGCCCCCCTTCGTCGGCAGCCCGGAGCAGATCCGCCACGGCCACGTCAGCTTGAGACCGCCCCGTGTCTCGGAACGTTGCGCGCTTCCTCCCGCGCTCGATGAGGTGCTGCGCACGTGTCTGGCCAAGTCCCCGACGGAGCGCTTTGCCCGGGCTCCCGATGTGCTCGCCGCTTTCGATGCGGCCTGTCACGTCGCGGTCTCTCCGAGCGTCGTCCAGCCCGGCGAAGTCCCCGCCGCCTCGGCGCTCCAGGTCGTCGGCTCGGGAGTCCGGCACGTGGCGCTGCTGGGCCTGCATGCCTCGCTGTCCGTGGATGCGGTGCTGGCCGCCATCGAACCGCAAGGAGGCGTCATCGCGCGTGTGAAGCGCGGTGGCTATGTCATCGCCTTCGCCGAGTCGCTCACCGCCGAAGCGAACGTCCGCGCCGGCGCGCTCACCGCGCGGCGACTGGTGGAAGAGGGCGAGTCCTCGGCGGTCCTCCACCTCGCGGAGCTGCATGTCCTCGTGGGGACCTCCACGCTGCGGATGGCGGGGCCCGCCCTCGACGCGACGGGCGACTGGTGGCCCACTGAATGGGTGCCGGGCGAGACACGTGTCACCGCCGCCGCAGCCGCGCGACTGGAGCCAGGGGCCACCGAGGCGGTGGCTTCCTCGGAGGCGAGCGTCGTCGAGTCCACGCCCGTCGGCGGACGACTGCGGTTGCTCGACAGCGGTGCCTCCAGCTCAGTGTCGGAGCCGCCTCCGCTCGTGGGGCGCGAGCCATTGGTCGACCTGCTCATCCAGGAGGCCACGCGCTGCCTCACCCTCGGCGTGCCCGGCTTCTCGGTCCTCACCGGTGACGTGGGGCAAGGCAAGTCACGGGTCATCGAGGCGCTCGCGACACGGTTGGAGGCCGAGGGCCGTGCCCAGGTCTTCCGCCTGCGCGCGGCGGCTCCCGACGTCTCGGCTCCGGAGGCCATGCTGGACGTGCTGCGGGCCTCCGTCGGCGAGGGGGCATCGCCACTCCCCGAGACTCCTCGCTCCGGACCCATTCCCCTCGCCGATGCGCGCCACGCCGCCGCGCGCTGGCTCGCCGAGGCGCTCCGACACCGCGCGCGCGAGACGCCTCGCGTGTTGTTGCTGGATGATGCCCACCTGGCCGACCCCACCAGCCTGGATGCGCTGGAAGTGGCCACGCTGGCTGGTGCGTCCGCTCCGCTGTGGGTCTGCGTGGTGGCTCGACCCGCGCTGCTCGGGCTGCGTCCTCACCTGGGCGAGCGTAGCGCGCACGCGTCGCGGCATGTCCTGCCGCCCCTGCCGCCCGAGGCCAGTCGCGCCTTGCTCCTGCACCTGCTTCGTCCGGCGGAGCATGTCCCCGAGCCCGTGCTGGCGCGCCTGGAGCAACTGGCCCAGGGCGTGCCCCTGTCCCTGGTGGAGCTGGCGGTCGCACTGAGGACCGCCGGGGCGCTGCGTGCCGCGCCGGGCGGGGGTTGGTACATCGCCCCGGACGCGCTGCTGGACGTGTCTGTGACGCCGCTGTTTCAGCGCCTGGCCACGCGCGTGCTCGCGGGACTGCCCGAGGCCCATGGCGTGCTGGCGCGCCTGTGCGCGGTGCTGGGCTCCGAGCTGGATGTCACGCGCGTGGACGCGGCCCTGCGGTACCTGGAACCGCGCGACGAACAGGTGGGCGTGGCCACCTCGCTGGACGCGGGCGCGGGCTTGCAGCGACTCGCTCGCGCCGGACTGCTGCGACCCATGGGCCTGGGGCGCTTCGCCTTCCGTCATCCGCTGCTGCGCGAGGCGCTCGAAGCACTCCTTCCTCCCGCGACACGCCGCGCACTGCATGCCGCCGCGCGCCAGGCCACCTCGGGCAACTCGCCCGCGGAGCGCCGTCGTCGCGCGCACCATGCCGCGGCCTGTGGCGCGCACGAGGAGGCCGCCATCGCCTTCCTGGTTCTGGCCGAGGAGGCGCGTCGTGCGCACCAGTCGGTGGAGGCGGAGCAGCACTTCACGCGCGCCCTCTCCCTGCTGCTGGAAGAAGACACGGGGCGCCGGGCACTCGCGCTGGCCGGACGCGGCCGTGTGCGGCATCGCCTGCAGCGCTTCCATGAAGGGCTCGGAGACCTGGCCGCGGCGCGAGTCCTCGCGGAGGGCCGCGGCGACATGGCCCTGTCTTTGGACCTGCTGCTGGAGGAGGCCACCGCGCGTGACTGGATGGAGGACGTGGATGGCTCGACGGCGTGCGCGCGCGAGGCGCTGGAGCGAATCGAACACCTCGATGACCCGCGCCTGTCCCTGCGCTGCTCGCTGGCCCGGGGCCGTCTGCACGTGCGTCAGGGAGAGTGGGGCCCGGCTGCGCGCATCCTCTCCTCCGTCGTCGAGGGCGCCGAGGGCGCGCGCGAGCATGAGACGCTCGTCGTCGCCCTGGCCATGCTGGGCTCTGCGCTGACCTTCCTCCAGCGCACGGAGGAAGCCGCCGCTCGTTTCGAGGAGGCCGTGTCGCGCTGCGAGGCCGCCGGCGATGCGCTGCACCTGGCCGCCACCCTCATCAACCGCGTGTTGTTGTGGCTGGGGCAGGGCGACGTGACGCGAATGGAAGGAGACCTGCGCCGCGCCATGGGCCTGGGCCGCGAGCTGGGCCACGCCCAGGTGGAGCGTTGGTCCACCTTCAACCTCGCGGAGGTGCTCTACATGCAAGGGCGATTGGCGGAGGCCCTGCCGCTGGCGCGTCGCTCGCACGAGCTGGGGGTTCGCTTCTTCCTCGAGCACCCGGTGCCCCTGGATGCGTTGCTGCTCGCGCGCATCGGCGCCGCGCTGGGCGACCTGGGAGAGGCGTCCCGACAACTGCGCTGGATTGAGTCCCATTGTCCGCCGGCGTCCCTGCCTCCCACCGCGGTCATGCGTCGGTTGGTGGAGCTCCAGGTGCGCGAGGCCGAGGCCGGTGCGGGCTCACATGAGTCCCGGGCCTGGCATGCCCTGGAGGAAGAGGCGCGAGAGCTGGCCTCCCCCGACGAGAAGGCGGAGCTGCTCCTCCAGGCCGCGCACTCCGCCTTCGCCGCCCGCAAGCTGGCGGAGGGCCTCATCTGGTTGGCCCAGGCCGAGAGCGCCGTGTCAGCCGCGCCCCTGTGGCGCCCCCGGCTCGCCGCCCTCCAGGACGTAGCGAGGCGGGTGTAGCGCGAGCCGCTACAAAGCCGCGCGGACGTGACCTTCCGCGCTACAGCGGACGACCTGCCAGGGCGGCTTCGAGACGGCAAGGTGACCGGCGGCGCGCTGGCCTGGAGCGTGCTTCTGTAGGGGGTATTTCGCCAATTCCGTGTTTTTCACTGGAGGAGCGTCCATGGGTGTCACTGTCCGTCGCCCCCCGTCGGGAATCGTGTCCGTGCTGTGCCTGGTCCTGGCCGGCTGTGGTGGAGGAGGAAGTGGGCCCACCACCCCTCCAGCACCCGAGGTCGGAGAGAGCCAGGCGGAGATTCGCATCGCCAACTCCCTGTCCACCGACGCGCTCGTCCTCAATGCCATCGGCACCAACCCCGAAGCCAACGGGCTGCTGGCGACGACGAGGCTGGTGGACCTCTTCAGCCCGCTAGGTGGAGACCCGCGCATCCTCAAGCAGCTGCATGACCCGGACGCGCAGAAGTTCATGGAGTACCTGGTGAGCTGCGCGCTGGGGCCCAACCAGACGCTCTGGTACTACAACCCCCGAGGTTCGAACCCGGGCCCCCGCGTGTGGGGTGGCAAGGCGGGCCTGTGCACGCAGTGGCTCACGTCGGCTCCCTCGCAGGCGTGTCTCAACCGGGTCTCCGCGTGCCTCCTGTCGCGCAACAACGCGCTGGGCCGCCGAGTGGAGCTGTCCATCCGGGGCGAGGTGCCGGGAGACCCGAGCATCTTCTATCTGGAGGCCGTGACGAAGCCCGCCGAGTACGAGCCGACCACGGCCGTGAAGCTCGACAGCTTCGCCCTGTGTACCGGGAGCGAGACGGGCGCCCAGCGCGACTGTGGCTGGACGGCCGACGGCATCGGCGCGTGTATCCCGGGGTCGACGGTGTCGTTGGGCGCGGGGGGAGTTGTCTCGTGCCCCGGTCCGGCGGTGGGGGCCAGCTCGGGTGCCCAGATGGTGTTGCGCGTCTGCTCGGGAGTCGTCGGCTGCGATTCGGCCCGCACCACCAATCTGGGCGAAGGGGACTCGAGCTGCGCTGGCTCGGAACCCATTGTCACCTTCACCTGCCCCGCGGAGGGCTACTACAGCGTGATGACGGCGCCGTGGGACAGCGACGACGCGGGCACCGCGAGCGTGGACGTGTCAGCTGACTCGCCCGCGCGCTATGCGCTGTCCGAGTCGCAAGTGTTCGCGGTGCGCGAGGGCGCCTTCTACGGCAACGTCTTCGACCCGAAGGCCCTGGCCACCAAGGTGTCCGTGGAGGAGGTGCAGGTCGGTGGCGAGCGACCGCGTTTCGTCGTGGTCGGCGACGACGCCATCATCGAAGGTGCCATCTACAGGAAGATGTACTCCTGCTACGACCCTTCCTGGGGCGACGGCGCGGCGTACTCCTCGCATCGCGTCTGCGCGCTCCCCAACGCTGGCGCCAACTGCGCGGCCACCGTCGCGGGGCCGTGCTGGGGCTCCGCCGTGAAGCCGTCCCTGCCAGGCAGGTGCGAGGTGAATGACGGCCCGCAGGTGCCCGGAGACGGCGACTACGAGCGGTGCAAGGACCCCTACGGGAACATCTGGAAGGAGCCGGTGACCACGTTCCTCCATGACCCGTGTGGGCCCGTGAGCGATGACCAAACGGGCAAGCTGTGCGGCCGCACGGTGCGACCGCGCAAGGAGCGCTAGTCGATGACGACGGGAGGCGTGGAGTCGCTCTATGGCGAGGAGCTGCGGCCAGGAGCCCTGGTGGGTCGTTGGGTGGTGGAGCGCGTCCACTACCGAGGCCCGGTCTCCACCCTCTATCGTGCTCGGGACGTGGGAGGCGGAGGCGCCTCGGCGCTGAAGGTCCTCCAGTCGTCGGCGCTGACGACGGACACCGCGCTGCGCCGCTTCCGTCGCGAGGCGGCCACGCTCCAGCGGCTGAGTCATCCGCACATCGTCGGTGTGCACGACTATGGCGAGCTCCCGGATGGCAGGCCCTTCATCGCCATGGAGTGGCTGGAGGGCAGGGACCTGGCCGCGGAGCTGGCGGCGCGGGGTCCTCTGTCCTCACGTGAGGCGCTGGAGGTGCTGGAGCAGGTGGGCGCCGCGCTGCGGGTGGCCCATGCCGCGGGCGTGGTGCACCGGGACCTCAAGGCGCAGAACGTGATGAAGCTGTCCGGGAGCGGCGAGGCTCTCGTGGTGAAGCTGGTGGACTTCGGCGTGGCGAAGGGGCTGACGGCGGACTCGCCCGGTGCTTCGTCGCTCACCCATACCGGCGTGGCCCTGGGCACGCCGCTGTCCATGGCGCCGGAGCAGATTCGCGGTGAGGCGCCCGATGCCCGCACGGACCTGTACGCGCTGGGCGTGCTGCTGTTCCAGCTCGTCACCGGACAGCCTCCCTTCCAGGGCGCCACCCGGCATGAAGTCGAGGAGCAGCACCTGCACGCGCCCCCTCCGAGGCCCGGCGAGCGAGCCCCGGTGCCCGAGGCGCTGGACGACGTGGTGCTGCGCTGTCTGGCCAAGAATCGCGAGGACCGCTACCCGGACGTCGTCGTGCTGCTGGAGGACCTGCGGCGCGCGGTGGGAGGAGAGAAGCCGCGCGAGGCCCAGGGCCACGCGGTCGCGCTCTACGCGGAAGCGCGACTGTCGCGGGCCCCCGACTCCGCGCTGCTGGAGCGGATGGACTCCCTGCTGGAGCGGACCGGCGCGGTAGCTCGGGAGGCGGGGCTCGAGGTGCGACTGGAGGGGAGCGGCTGCCTCATGGCGCTGGCGGCTCTGCCCGATGACGCCGTCTCCGAGCGCGCCGTGCGTGAGCGTGTGCTCGCGGCGGCCCTGTCGCTGCTGGAGGGCGCGCGCGACTCCCGCGATGCGGACGGCGTGCCCGTGGAGCTGGCCATCACCGTCCACGTGGACCGCCTTCCCAGTTCAGAGGGACGCGGGAGCGCGGACGGCAGCCTGCTGCACCTTCCCGGCTGGGTCGCGGACTTCCAGGACGCGGGGCTGGTGGCCACCGGGGCGGCGCTGCGGGACTTGGAGTCGGGCTTCCTCGCCGCGCCGTTGCCGGGCGGCGGAGCCATCTGGTCCCGCGTCACCGGCCGACGCTGACGCTCACGGCTTGATGCCGTGGCGGCGCAGCAGTCGGTAGAGATGCACCCGGTCCATGCCCGCGGTGACGGCGGCCTGGGCCACCTTGCCCTGGTGCTTCTCCAGCAGCGCACGCAGATAGCGCCGCTCGAAGTCGTCCACCGCGCGGCGGCGCTGGTCCGCGTAGGGCAGGCTGGGGTCCACCTCCATGGGGTTGCCCGAGCGCGACTCGTCCTCGGTCAGCTCCACGGCTTCCTCGAAGACGAGGCAGCGCTCCAGGTAGTTGCGCAGCTCGCGCACGTTGCCGGGCCACGCCGCGTAGCGCAGGCGCGCCAGGAAGTCCGGCGTGCGCAGCGAGGCCGTGCGCTCGCGGTCCGCGCCCAGCGAGCCGAGGATGCCCTCCACCAGCAGGGGCAGGTCCTCCGGACGCTGACGCAGCGGGGGCAGGGGGATGCGCAGAACCGCGAGCCGGAAGAAGAGGTCCGAGCGGAAGCGTCCCGCGTTGACCTCCGCGCGCAAGTCACGGTGCGTGGCCGCCATCAACCGCACGTCCACCGGCTGGTACGTGTTGCTGCCGACGCGGCGAATCTCCCGGTTCTCCAGCACGCGCAGCAGCTTGGGCTGCAGCTCCGCGGGCAGCTCGCCAATCTCGTCGAGGAAGACGGTGCCGCCAATGGCCTCCTCGAAGACGCCCGCGCGGCGATGGACGGCGCCGGTGAAGGCGCCCTTCTCGTGGCCGAACAGCTCGCTCTCCAGGAGGTGCGCGGGGATGGCGCCGCAGTCCACCACGAGGAAGGGCCCGTCCTTGCGGCGGCCCGCGTCGTGGATGGCCTGCGCGGCCTGGCTCTTGCCCGTGCCCGTCTCGCCCTCCAGCAGCACCGTGACGTCGCGAGACGCGGCGCGCTCCATCATCGCGAAGCACACGCGCATGGCCACTGAGGCGCCCACGAGCGTCCCGAAGCGCGTGCTCTCCGACACCGGCAGCCGGTTGTTCTCCGCGCTGAAGTCGAACCGCAGCACCACGCGGCCCAACCTCAAGAGGGAGCCGCTGCGCAGCACGCCCTCCATCACCTGGACGCCATCCAGGATGACGCCGTTGAGGCTGTCCAGGTCCCTCACCTGGGGGCCCTTGGGGCCGATGCGAATCTCGCAGTGGAAGCGCGACACGGTGGAGTCATCCACCGCGAAGTCGTTGAGCGGGTGCGAGCCCACCGAGCAGGTGTCCGCCGTGGACTCCCACGTGCTGCCGGAGTTGGTGCCTTCCACCACCGTCAGGCGGAAGCGGCGCACCGTCGACGCGTCATAGGCACGGCGCCCTTGCTCATAGGGCAGCGTCACGTGCAGCGCTTCGTCTCCTGAGTCCCGGGCCTCCAGCTTCCAGAGCGAATCGTTCTGCACGTCTGGAGTTAAGGGGGTTGTGCGGGCCCGGTCGGAAGCAGACATGAGCTTCAGGATAACATGGCCGCGTGACGCCGAGTCTTCGCTCATCCATCTCCGCCTGCCTGGCAGGACTCCGGGGAACGCCCTCGCGGAGACCCGGCGCGGCGAGACACCGGCCGGGCTCCGCGCCCCCCACTCCGCCCCCCGGCCCCCCTGCGACACAGAGCTCACGGCCGTGGTGGGTTGCTCCCGACCGTGTGGCGAGCCTGGGCACTGCAGCGGGTGTGCCGCCATACCCGCTCCCTGGGTTGTCCGGCGCCCACCGACGGACGGAGTGACTTGTAGCGCTACAAATCCCGGTCGCCTGTAGCGCGGAGGGTTACAGCCAGGCCCGGTCCGCGCGTCGATGACCGTCATCGATGGGCTCGATTGGGCTCATCCGTCCCCCGTCGCTAGGTACGTGATGCCGCCACCCCGCACCGCGAGGAGGGCGAGATCGCATCCCCGCACCCGGGGATGCCCAGCAAAGGAGAGCACCATGTTCAAGAAACTCATCCAGGTCCTTGTCCTCGCGAGCGCGGGGTGGAGCGCGGCAGTGGTCGCCGCGCCGCCCCAGGGCACTCCCGTCGCGCGGGGGCTGTCGAGCCGCGAGGCCATCCAGGACTGGAAGAAGCAGCACGGCAACTGGGGGCGCTGGGGCCAGGAGGATCAGCTCGGCACCGCGAACCTCATCACTCCAGCCAAGCGCAAGGAGGCCGCGAAGCTCGTTCGCGACGGTGTGTCCGTCTCGCTGGCGCACACCCTGGAGACCCGGCAGGCCGCGGACGTCCCCTCACCGCTGGAGCGCCAGATGCTCTTCCACGGCGAGGCCCCCGAGTCCACGTACAGCGCGGACCACCTGGGCATCGGTTTCCATGGTTGGTCCCACACGCACCTCGACGCGCTCTGCCACGTCTTCGACGAGGGCCGGACGTACAACGGCTACCCGCAGTCGAAGGTCGATTCGAAGGGCTGCTCGGTGCTCTCGGTGAACGAGGTGCGCGACGGGCTGCTCACGCGCGGAGTCCTCATCGACATGGCCGCGTTCAAGGGCGTGCCGTACCTGGAGCCCGGGACGCCCATCCACGCGGCGGACCTGGAGGCGTGGGAGCGCAAGACGAAGGTGAAGGTGTCGAGCGGTGACGCCATCATCGTCCGCACGGGGCGCTGGGCCCGCCGCGCGGCGGTCGGGCCTTGGGACGTGTCCTCGAAGTCACCGGGACTTCATGCGTCCAGCGTGGAGTGGCTCGCGGCGCGCGGGGTCTCCATCGTCGCGACGGATGTCGGACTGGACGTGCTGCCCTCCGGGGTGGAGGGCGTCGTGATGCCCGTGCACGTGCTGCTCATCAACACGCTGGGCGTCCACGTCATCGACAACGCGGACCCGGAGGCCCTGGCGAAGGCGGCGGCGGCTCGCGGACGCTACGACTTCCTCCTCAGCGTCGCGCCCCTGGCCATCGAGGGCGGGACGGGCTCGCCCGTCAATCCCATCGCGACCTTCTGACGGGAGCGCTTCGGGGGCGGGGGCGTCCGCGCCGCCACCCGGGTGGCGGTGTTGTCCTCGCCGCTCGACGTGGCGGCGAGGAACATCGCCTCGCGCAGCCAGCGGTGGCCCGGGTCGGAGTCGCGCGAGGCATGCCAGCGCATCACGATGCTGTCCGCGGTCAATGCCAGGGGTGGCGGGCTCACGCTCAGGCCAAAGGCCTTCGCGCTCGCCAGCGCCGAGCGCCGGGGCAGCAGGCCGAGCAGCCGCGCACCGCGCAGGAGGTGGGGCACGCTGAGCGCGTGGGTCGTCTGAACGGCCACGCGGCGGCGCAGGCGGAGCTTGGCGAGCGCGTCATCCACCGCGTCGCTGGAGTCCGCCCGTCGCGACACGCGGACATGCGGAATGGCGAGGAAGTCTTCCATGGACAGCTGCGTGTCCACGCGCACGACGCTCGGGTCGAACACGACCAGATAGCCCCCGGCGCAGAACAGCCGCAGCTTGTGATGGGGGGCCTGCTCCATGGGTGGACCCACGAGCAGGTCCAACGAGCCGTCATCCAGCATCGCCAGCCCCCGCGCTTCCTGGAGCGGAGAGAGGGAGAGGGTGACGCCCGGGGCCTGCTCCGCGACGAGCGCGAGGAACGGCGGCACCAGCGAGGACTCGAGTCCGTCGGACAGGCTCACGCGGAAGTGGCGCTCCTGCGTGGCGGGGTCGAAGGGGCGCTGGGTGAGCACGGCCTGGAGGCACGCGAGCGCATTGCGCACGGGCTCCGCGAGCGCCTGCGCATGGGGCGTGGGGACGACGCCCGTGGGCGCGCGGGTGAAGAGCTCGTCGCCGAGCAGCTCGCGCAGACGGGCCAGGTGGTGGCTCATCGCGGGCTGGCCCAGTCCGACGCGGTGGGCGGCCCGGGTGACGTGGCGCTCGCGCATGAGGGCGTCGAACGCCACCAGGAGATTCAGGTCCAGTCGGGAGAGATGCGCGTGGTCGATGGGCTGCATGGCTTCGCGTCTCCTTGCCAGCCGCAGGGATAACGCAAAGCCGGCGCGGATGCCCGGGAGACGTGGCGCTAGAACGCCAGGTTGAGCTGCAGGGTGATGAGCTGGGAGGTGCCCGCGTCCTTGGGGATGACGACGGAGGCGGCTTCCGCTCCGGCGGCGGCCTCCTGGTGGGCCAGCTGGTAGCGCAGCTTGAAGGCGAGGTGGGGGGCGTTGACGAACCAGCCCAGCTGCGCTTCCGCGATGTAGAGCAGGTCGTCGTCCAGATCGAAGCTCGGGTTGAGGAAGCTCAGCCGCACGGCCGCGTCGAGCACCTTCTTGTAGAAGACATAGTCGGCCTGAACCCATGCGCCAAAGCTGGAGAAGTTTTGCGAAGCGTCCTGCGGGTCCGTCCGGCTGTAGTACAACTCGCCGAAGAAGCTGAACCTGCGCGCCTGGATGAAGAGGTCCACGCCGCCGGTGATGAAGCGCCGGTCGCCTTCACGGAGGATCTGGAAGACACCGGACTCCGGGTTGAAGTTCTCCTTCACCTGCGTCACCTCGCCGCCCGCGCCCTGCAGGGTGAAGGACACGTTGAGCGGAGGCGGCTCCTTGTCTCCCGACATGATGTACGGCAGCTCGCCGTAGCCCGGCTTGCCCATGGGCGAGAACGTCGCGCGTGCGTTGAACTGGTACTTGCCGGGCTCGGAGCGGATGGAGCGCAGCGGCGAGCCGCCGAAGATGCCCACGTAGTACTCCAGGTGCTCCATCGTCCCGAAGATGGTCACGCCCTTGTCGCGGCCCGTCCAGTAGTAGTTGGCGATGGTGGAGAACTCGGGGAAGAGGATCTGCTGCGGTCCCCAGGACTCGTGCCGGCTGAGGGGCGTGTACTGCTGCCCCGCGCGGACGCCCACCTCGTCGATGGGCTGGATCTCCACCAGCGAGTCGAGCAGGTAGATGGGCGGATCCGCCAGCTCCAGCGACGTCCAGAAGCGAATCCACGGCCGGTAGATGTTGCCGCGAAGGATGGGGCGGAGGAACGAGAAGGCCGTGCGTGACTCCGCCTTGCCATCCAGGAAGACGGGCTCGAGCTTGTAGCCCGCCTGCAGGCCGATGCCGAGCAGGTAGTTCCCATCCTCCGACTGGATGTGGAAGCCGTTCTTCTCGTCGTAGCCCCCGGTGAGCGACGGCTTCTTGTCGTCGTCCTTCTCTTCATCCTCCGCGTGGCCCACGGCCGGTACGAGGAGTCCAGTGCCCATCGCGACGACGGCCGTCGCCACTCGCATCCAACGCATACCCTGTTCCCCCGAATGAGCGCTGCCCGCGCCTGTGCTCTCACGCGAACCCGAGCGGCACTCTGAGCACGCGACGGGGGGAAGGAAGCGTCACGGCGCGCGCGCTATCGCGGAGCGAACGACCGGGCCGCTTCCGCGATGGCTGACGGACAGCGGCCTCGTTCTCGAGGGTGGGGACTCGTGAACAGGCATCGGGAGGCGACGCGTGAAGCGGGCGCTGAAGTCCCGCCGCGGAACGAGGGGGGCATGTTCACTGAGGCGTGCCCGCCCCGGACGCGAAGGGCCCCTCCCATCCGGCGGGAGAGGCCCTTGCGTGTGGACCTGGGAGCGTGGCTACGGCGAGGGACGCGTCTTCTTGGGCTCGTCGCGCCCGGCACCGCCGGTGCCCTGCTGGCTGGCCGCTCCGGGCGTGGCGGCGTAGAGATTGTCCCCCAGCGAGTTGACGACCTGGCTGATGGCCCGCTGCGAGCGCACGCTGTTGCCCGCCTTGTCGAGCGGCGGCGAGAAGGCGGCGATGGCATAGCGACCGGGAACGACGGCGACGATGCCCCCGCCCACGCCGCTCTTGGCGGGGACGCCCGCCTGATAGAGCCACTCGCCGGTGCTCTCATACAGGCCGTTGGTCGCCATCAGCGCCAGCGTGCGGCGCGCCGTGTCCGGGCTGACGACCTTCTTGCCAGTGACGGGATTGGTGCCACCGTTGGCCAGCGTGGCGCCCATGGTGGCGAGCTGCGTGGCCGTGACGTTGACGGAGCACTGCCGCGTGTAGAGGTCGAGTGCCTGCTCCCGGGGGGAGCCAAGCACCTTGTATGAGTCCAGCAGCGCGGAGATGGACTGGTTGCGGGTGTTGGTCTCCGTCTCCGACTTGTAGACCTCCTGGTTCACCGGGAGGTCCGCGCCCGCGAAGTCGTTGAAGTTGTCGCTGAGCTTCTTCCAGCGGGCTTCGGGCGTTGCCGCCGGAATCATGCTCACGGAGGTGATGGCGCCCGCGTTGACCAGCGGATTGCCGGCGCGGTGGTCCTCGTTCATCTCGATGGCGACGATGGAGTTGAAGGGCTGCCCCGTGGCATCCACGCCAATCTTGTCCTCGACCTTCTTGGCGCCCACCTCGTCCATCAGCCGCGCCAGGGTGAAGGGTTTGGAGAGGGATTCGATGGGGAAGGGCGAGGTGGCATCGCCCACGGTGTAGACCTTGCCCTCCACGGTGACGAGCGCGAGGCCGAAGAGGTTGGGGTTCACCGTGGCGAGGTACGGGATGTAGTCCGCGTTCTTGCCTTCCTTGGTGCCGCGGAACTGCTGGTGGGCTTTCTGGAGCGCCTGCTGAATCTCCGTCTCCGTGGGCATCGCCTCGTCGCCCTGGGAGGGGCGTGCGGCCGTGGAGGCGGTGTCCGACGGCTTCGTGGCCGCCTTGGGACTCTCGGCGAGCGCGATGCCTGGCCCCGCGAGGGCCATGAGGCACATGCAGAACAACCAGCTTCTTCGACAACGGAGTGCGAGCTTCATGTCATCTCCTTCCAAGGACAAGGGCGCTTACGAGCGGACACATGACGCCCGGCTTTGGTGGTTGAGGAGTGAGGCCTCGGGGGACGCGCGGCAACTTCGAGAGCACCCGAGCAGGAGAGCCCCCGCGCCCATGCGTCCACGCGTGAGGCCAACGCCCCTCCCCGCCGTCCAGGCTTTGCCGTGGACGTGTGACGGCTACCTTGTCCGACGTCGTGCCGCACGGCGCTCCGCCGGTGCCCGTCGACAAAAAGGAAGGAGCGCCATGGCGGAGCCCATGACCTCGCTGGAGTCCGGAGTCCAATCCCACCTGCTGTCCGCGGTCTTGAATCCCGAGCAGGTCCGACTGGATGTCTGGAACCGCTTGCGGGAGGAGATGTCCCGGCTGGAGGCGCGGTATTCGGAGGGACAGGTGTCCTCCGACGAGCGCGTGGCGCAACTGCTGTCGCTCTTCGCGGAGGTCCACCCCATCGAGCGGCTCTTCGTGTTTCCGGGCGAGGCGCGCCTGCTGCGCCTGGCGGAGATGGCGCGCCGACATGACGTGGAGGAGCTGGCCGAAGAAGTTCGGCGGCTGGTGGGGTTGTTGAGCCGTCACAGGGACCGCGCCTGCCTGGTGTCGGAAGTGGATGGCGAACGGTCCGGGGCGGTGGGGGAGCTGGGGCCGGAGGGCTCGCACTACTTCACCACGCTGGTGGTGGATGACATGGAGGCCGAGGACTTCGCGCGAGTCCATCGCGGCATGGTGGATGCGCAGCGCGGGGAGCGGCAGTTCATCTACGAGCTGCTCCAGGTCCGCTCGGTGGAGGACGCGCTGGTGGCGGTGCTCGTCAATGACGACGTGCAGGCCTGCGTCGTCCGGCAGGACCTGCCCCTGCGCTCACGCTCGCCGGTGAAGCAGCTGCGCTCCACGCTGGAGCCCATCCTGGCGGAGGCGGAGCGGAGGGGTGAAGCGGCGAGCCTCGTGGTGGCGCGCTGGGTGCGCCAGCTGCGCCCGCATCTCAACATCTACCTGATCACCGACGAGTCGCTGGTGAGCCGGGAGCTGCACACCGAGCGCCTCTTCGACCGCGTCTTCTACCGGTACGAGTCCGCGCATGAGCTGAACGTCACCGTGGTGGATGGCGTGCGCGAGCGCTACCGGACGCCGTTCTTCGATGCGCTCAAGCACTATGCCTCGCGGCCCATCGGCAACTTCCACGCGCTGCCGATTGCCCGGGGACACTCTGTCTACAACTCGCGCTGGCTGCGGGACATGGGGGAGTTCTACGGCCCCAACCTGTTCATGGCGGAGTCGTCCTCCACGGCGGGCGGCCTGGATTCGCTGCTGGATCCCACCGGCTCCATCAAGGAAGCGCAGGAGAAGGCGGCGCAGACGTTCGGCGCGCAGCACACCTTCTTCGTCACCAACGGCACGTCGACGGCGAACAAGATCGTCCACCAGACGTTGCTCCAGCCGGGTGACGTGGTGCTCATCGACCGCAACTGTCACAAGTCCCATCACTACGGACTGGTGCTGGCGGGGGCGCAGCCTTTGTACCTGGATGCGTATCCGGTGCGTGAGTACGCCATGTACGGCGGCGTGGCGTTGAGCACGCTGAAGGCGAAGCTGCTGGAGCTGAAGTCGGCGGGGCGGTTGGACAAGGTGAAGCTGGTGGTGCTCACCAACTGCACGTTCGACGGGCTCGTGTATCACCCGGAGCGGGTGATGGAGGAACTGCTCGCCATCAAGCCGGACCTGTCCTTCCTCTGGGACGAGGCGTGGTTCGCCTACGCCACCTTCATGCCGTTGGCGCGCCAGCGCACGGCGATGGCCGCGGCGAAGCGCCTGGCGGAGAAGCTGCGCAGCCGCTCCTATCGCGAGGAGTATCGGGCGTGGCGCGCGCGCCGGGGGGATGGGGACCCCGCGGCGGGGGCTCGGGCGATGGAGGAGCGCCTGATGGCGGATCCGGACAAGGTGCGGGTGCGCGTGTACGCCACCCAGTCCACGCACAAGTCGCTGTCCGCCTTCCGGCAGGGCTCCATGCTCCATGTCTGGGATGAGGACTTCGAGCGGCGCGCGTCGGCGGCGCTCACGGAGGCGTACTACACGCACATCACCACGTCTCCGAACCATCAAATCGTGGCGTCGTTGGATTTGTCGCGGCGGCAGGTGAACCTGGAGGGCTTCGCGATGGTGAAGGAGGCGTTCCAGCTCGCGATGCGGACGCGGGAGCGCCTGCGGGAGGACCCGTTGCTTCATCGCTACCTGCGGCTGTTGGACGCGGAGCAGGTGGTGCCGGAGGTGTTCCGCAAGTCGGGGTTGAATCGCTACGTGGGCCCGGGCTCGGCGGGAGTGGATGACATGAGGCGGGCGTGGAGCCAGGACGAGTTCGTGCTGGACCCCACGCGCATGACGCTCTTCACCGCGCTCACGGGGCGCAATGGCTTCGAGTTCCGGAGCAAGGTGTTGATGGACCGGCTGGGCATCCAGGTGAACCACACGTCCATCAACACGGTGTTGCTGAACGCGACGATTGGCGTCACGTGGGGTTCGCTGTCCTTCCTGTTGGATGGGCTGCGGCACGAGGTGGAGCGACTGGAGTTGGCGTTGTCCCAGTCGACAGGGGTGGAGCGCCGGTTGTTCGACGCGAAGGTGCGGTCCATCACCGACGAGCTGCCGCCACTGCCGGACTTCAGTGGCTTCCATCCTGCCTTCCAGCCGTCAGGGGGCGTGGGGGAGGGAGACCTCCGCGCCGCGTTCTTCCTGGCGTACGGCGAGGAGAACTGCGAGTTCGTGCCCTTGACGGAGGCGGGCGCGGCGCTGGAGTCGGGGCGTCCGTTGGTGTCCACGCGCTTCGTGGTGCCGTATCCGCCGGGCTTCCCCATCCTGGTGCCGGGGCAGGAGGTGAGCCCGGGCATCGTGGAGTTCATGCGGAAGCTCGACGTGAAGGAGGTCCACGGCTACCAGCCGGAGCTGGGCCTGAGCGTCTTCACGGAGTCGGCACTGGAGCGCGTGGCGAGCGGCGGCGCGCGAGAGCTTCCAGCGCCACGGGCCCGAGGCACGCGTCATGCGCCAGGGAAAGGCCCGGTGCCCGCGCCGCACTGAGCAGCCGACACCGACGTCGCGCGACCCCATGAGGGGCTCCATTCCTGCCAGAGGTGGGTGCTGGAGCCTCATCTCGTGCGTCGGACACGCGTGTTGGTTCCTCCTGGGGTCCTCTTGGTTTCAGAAGAGAGGCCCATCTCGGAGGAAGCGATGAGGCCAGGTCTGGGAGGAAGCCTGCTGGTGGGGCTTTTGATGGTGGGCTGTGCGACGTCGCGGGTCGTTCACCTGGATACGGGGCAGGGGAGCCCCATCGCGTACACCCCACGGCAGCGTGTCGGCCCCGTCGAGGTTGACAGCGGCGAATTCAAGAGGGCGATGGCTCAGCTCATCCTGGACCTGCGCTTCTCGTTGCGGTCCACGGAGGCGACACGTTCGAGACTTCAACTCGTGTCGTGGGACAAGAGGACATGGGGCGCAGAGCGTGGTGGAGGGTGCACCAGCCAGTCCGTGCCAGACGAGTGCCTGACGCTTCTGGGAGATGGCTTCAGCCTCCTTGATGCAGCTTCGCGACGGAATCTGGCGTTGTCCTTTGCTTGGGATGGCGTGTGGTCGGGCGTCCAGGATGCGGTGAGGAACGTCGTCAACCCGCTGGCACTCAAGGCGATGATTTCGTCGGCCATGGCTGCCTATATGTTCCTGGTCTTGGCACCCGAGCCGCTGACCAAGTTCGTCGCGATCGCCCTGACAGCCTATGTCATCGCGTACATGGGCCTGGAGTCCTTCGAGAACCTCGTGGATGGATGGATGCGGCTCTCCTCGGAGGCGGAGCGAGCTGTGTCCCTTCAAGAGCTGGAGACGGCGGGAAGTCGTTTCGGAGCGGTGATGGGAACGAATGGCGCGCGAGTCCTCATCCTCGCGCTGACAATGGCGTTGGGTGGCGGGGCCGCGAACATCGCGACGAAGGGGCCCCTGCTGCCGGGATTCGCTCGTGCGACGTTGGCGATCGAAGCCAACGCGGGAGTGCAACTCTCCGCCGCGTTGGGAGGTGGGGTTCGTTCTATCTCGTGGGCGCCAGGCGTCCTCACGGTGGGCCTCGCCCCGACCGCGGTGGCCGCCACAGCGATGGGGGCCAACACTGGCGAAAGCGCCGGTGCATCCGTCACGGAGAGTCGACCGGAGTTGAAGCACGTCTTCAACGGAGTGAGGAACGCACCGGGCTTTCCGGCCAACTTCAAGGCTGTCCAGAATGGCACCACGCGAAACCGCGTCGACAACAAGGACCTGCTTGAGAAGTTGCGAGAAATCGAGCCCGGTGATTGGGTCAAAGTCTATAAGGACGGCTGGGTCGGTACGGACAAGGTGTCACTCCACTACTTTGAAAGCGCGTCGGGGAAGGTGTTCAACTTCAAGATGAAGCCTGGTTGGAGCAATCAATGAGTGAGTCCTCGTCAACTCGCGGGGCTTCGCTGGAGGACGTGTCGCTGCGCGCGGAAGGCGGCGATGAGGCACAGCGACTGGTGGCGATTGCCGCCCTGGGCATGTGTCACGCGCTGGCCTCGGGTGTGGTCACCGCTGCCTATGCATGTCAGCAGCTCTTGGGTCCTGCGCTCCTGGCCCGGCTGGAGACTCCCGGTGTCCATCCGGAGCTTCGTCGTGCCATCCACCTGGCGACCGAACTCGAGGACGTCGCCGACCTTGTGCCCGACAAACTGCACGTCTCCATCACGGAGATTGAGAACAAACTGCTGGCCGTGCTGTCCAGCCTCGCTTCCGCCGAAGTCACTGGCGCGAAGTGGCTGGTGAAACGGCCCGTGCCCGCGCCGCACTGAGGCGCGTACTCAGGCATGCCACGTGAGTGAGGAGTCCACCCTCGTCACGGCGGGGAGTGAGAAGAAGAACGTGGTGCCGAGGCCCGGCTGGCTTTCCACCCAGACGCGGCCACCATGGGCCTCGGTGATTCCCCTGACAATGGTGAGCCCCAGTCCGGCACCTTCCTTGTGCCGGCTCTTCGCCTGCCAGAAGGGCTCGAAGAGGTGGGTCAGGTCGTCGACCGGAATCCCGGAACCTGTATCGCTCACCGAGCAGCGAACCATGTCCCCCCACGGCTCCGCGCGCAGCGTGACGAACCCTCCCATCGGCGTGAACTTGAGGGCGTTGCCAATCAGGTTGGAGAAGAGCTGCAGCACCCGGTCCTTGTCGACGAACACGTCCGATACCTGGGGCTCGACATCGAGCTGGAGGTGGACGGAGCGGGCGTCGGCGAGCGCGCGGTGTTGATCCAGCGCCTCCTGGAGCAACGCCGCCGTCGACTCCGGCCGTCGGTCCACCGTGAGCTGTCCTCCTTGCATCCGCGCTACGTCCAGCAGGTCCTCGATGAGCGTGGTGGCGCGGATGACCGCCTTCTGGATGGAGTTCAGCGGCCGAGAGTCCGCGAGCCGCTCCTCCGGCGAGCGCTTCATCAACGTCCCCGCGCTCAGCGCGATGACATTCAGCGGAGAGCGCAGGTCGTGCGCCACGATTCTCAGCACCTCGTCGCGAAGGAGCGTGGCCTCCTCGGACTCGGCATGCAGGCTGGCGTTGTCGATGGCGAGCGCGGCGCGGCGGGCCACCTCCTCGACCAGCGCCAGGTCTCTTGCGCCATAACGCCGCCCGGACTCGGACGTGCCCAGGGCGACCACCCCGAGCGTGTGTCCTCGCGCGCTCAAGGGCACGACGATGCAGGACTGGGGCGCGAGTCTCCGCAACATGTCCAGGTGCTGGGGCTCCTCCGACGACGCCTCCAGCAACGCCAGGGGCACTTCCTCGAGCAGCAGGGCCTTGCCTGACTTGAAGACCTCCGCCAGGAGGTGGCCTCGCCGGAAGGGCGTCTGTGGATACAGGTCGAACATCGCCTCCAGGAGTCCGGACTTCTCCGGCGAGGCGGCAAGGGATTGCCTGCGCAATACCCTTCCACCCTCGTCGAGCAACGCGACGACGCAGAAGTCCGCGAGCGTCGGGACGACCAGCCGCGACACCGTGGAGAGCGTCGTCTGGGGGTCCAGGGAACTGGCGAGCCGAGGCCCGGCCTCCGCGAGCAGGAGCCAGTCGCTCTCCAGTCGCTTTCGCTCGGAGATGTCCAGGACCTGCGAGATGAAGTGCAGCGGCCTGCCCCGGGAGTCCTGAACGAGGGAGGCCGTCAGCAGCGCGTCGACCAGGTGCCCCTGCTTGTGGAGATAGCGCTTCTCCAACTGGTACGACCCCTGTTCCCCGTCGAGCAACCGCTTCACCACGAGCAGGTCCTGCTCCAGGTCTTCGGGAAAGGTGAGGTCGTGGAACGTCATCTGGAGCAGCTCCTCGCGCGAATATCCAAGGATCTGGCACAGCGCCTCGTTCACGTTCAGCAATCGTCCCTCCAGACTGACCAGGCACATGCCGATGGGCGCGTGCTCGAACGCGGCGCGAAAGAGCTCCTCTCGATTCCGACGGGCCTCCTCGGCCCGCTCGCGAGCACTGATGTCCCGGAGGATGACGACGCGCTGCTTCGTTCCATCCACCCACACGTCTGCCAGGGTGGCTTCCGCCGGGAACACCTCGCCCCCCTTGCGAAGTCCGAGGAGTCGACGGCGCTCCTCGCGCGGACTCACGCTGTCTCCCAGCGGCTCTTGCAACAGCAACCCCAGGGGCTGTCCCAGCGCGTCGCTCACGCTGTAGCCGAAGATTCGCTCCGCGCCGGTATTGAAGAGGGTGATTCGCTGGTGCGCGTCGATGGTGATGATGGCGTCGGCCGCGTTGTTGACGATGCCGGAGAAGCGCGACTCCGAGTCGCGCAGCGACTTCTCCACCCCGCGCTGGCTCGCGTCCAACAGGGACAGGGCCTTCGCGTTGCGCGCCAGGATGGCCAGGAACGCGGCCACCGTGACGAGCGCGAACACGGAGGTTCCGAAAGGGGCGGAGTGAAGCCCCAGCCGCTCGCTGAACAGCCGCAGCCCCCAGACGATCAGCGGAATGAGGATGGTTGCTGGCAGCAACCTGCGCGCCATGAGACCGCCGGCGTCATCCCGGAGCAGCACGCCCATCAGCCCCTGCCGGGGATGCACGGAGAGCACGCCGAGCGCCAGCATCAGGAACAGGAGCGCCGTGTGCAACGCCATGGGTGAATAGCTCCCGAGCCTGTCGAGCCCGGGCAGGAGCGTGAGCGGAGCGTCCTCCAGGTACACGTAGCTGATGAGCGCCTGCGCGGCGATGAGCGCGACGAGCAGCGCCAGGGGCCGGGCGGGATGCCAGCCCTCCCGTGTCCTGACGTGAAGCAGCAGCAGGGCACCGCCCATCAAACAGAGGCTCAGCGCCGTCAGGGGAGAGGGGCGACCCGGCGGGCTCGGTGACAACCTGCGCAGCGTGTTCGCGAAGAGGAGGCGGTCGATGCCCAGATCCGTTCGTGCCACGTACTGGAAGAGCACGAGCCCTCCGAGCAGGAGGACGAACAGGGCCATGGCCTGTCCGGTCGTCCGTCTGAGGCGGTTCGTCGGCTTGTCGCGCAGCAGCCAGAGCGCCATGCCCACGAGGAGCAGGCCCAGGGCCGTGTTCGGCATCATCATCCCGGCACCCGGCAGGGTCACCGCGCGGGTAAGCCGCTCGCTGGCGAGGGCCCAGCCGACCAGCGCCGTGGTCGTCACCAGGACGGCCATCAGGCACACGGCGGGGACCAGCCAGTCGAGCACCCTTTCGATTGGGTGCGGAGAGTCACTGGGGCGCGCTGCCGTCATGGGGCCGCGGTGGGTTCCGTCGCGAGGTCCGTTCAAAGGGTGCGAGCGTGGAGTTCACTCACCGCGCCCGGGATGAAACTTCCATCCAGAAACCTGGAGATGCCCCGGCGCGAGGACCAGGGCGGGGCCCCGGTCAATCCACCGCCCGCCTCATCGAGTGCCCGCCTCGGGTGGATCCTCCTGGGAGTGGGCCTCCCAGCGAATCCAGCGCAGGTCCCTCACGAAGAGGGTGTAGAGGACGGGAACGAGCAGCAACGTCAGCACCGTGGCCACGGTGAGCCCGCCAATCTGTGCGTAGCACAGCGGTTGCCACAGCGGGCCGCCATGCAAGGCGAGTGGGATGAGGCCCAGCACGGTGGCGGCCACCGTCACCAGCACGGGCCGCAGGCGGTGCACTCCCGCGTCGAGCAGGGACTCGCGCAGGGACTCGCCGCGCTCGTGAGCCTCTTCGATGTAGTCAAAGAGGACGATGATGTGACTGACGATGACGCCCATCAGGCTGATGATGCCCAGGAAGGCCATGAAGCTGAACGGCGCGCCCATGATGACCAGGGACACCAGCGCCGCCGCCGCGCCGAAGGGAAGGGCCGCGAAGACGACCAGCGGTTTGACGGCGTTCTTGAACTGGATGACGAGCATCACGTAGATGGCGACAATGAGCATGCCCAGCACGACGACCATGCTGGAGAAGCTCTTCTTCTGTTCCTCCGCCTCGCCGCCAATCTCCATCGTGTAGCCGATGGGCAGGCTCTTCTGGAGCGCATCGAGCCCGGGGCGGGCTTCCTTCAGGATTTCCGACGCGAGGACGCCCTGTTGGGGAAAGGTGGAGACGGTGATGGTGCGGAACTGGTTGCGGCGGCGGATCTTCTCCGTCTGGAGCGAGTAGGTGACGACGGAGACCTGCCGCAGCGGGACTTTTTGAGGCCCCGTGCGGGAGCTGACGTAGAGGTTCTCGATATCGCCCAACTGGGCGCGCTCCTCCGCGCGGAGCCGGGCGACGATGTCGATTTGATGAATCCCCTCGCGAAGCTGACCCACCGTCATGCCGTTCATGGCGACGGCGGAAGACGTGGCCACGTCCAGGTTGGTGACGCCCGCGAGGTTGGCCCTGTCCGGGTCCACCTCCAGCTTCACGGAGAACGTGTC
Organism: Myxococcus sp. CA033; assembly: GCF_013336625.1. Classification (NCBI taxonomy): domain Bacteria; kingdom Pseudomonadati; phylum Myxococcota; class Myxococcia; order Myxococcales; family Myxococcaceae; genus Myxococcus; species Myxococcus sp. CA033. Next base: position 45,415 of record NZ_JABUMU010000035.1, read on the forward strand.
ACTGCCCCAGTCATCCCGGGTGCGAGCCGTCCCAGGGACGGAGCGGAAGAGGGCCTTGGCGCGCTCGGCGATATCCCGGAGCAGGGAGATGTCCTCGCCGGAGATGCGGATGGACACGGGGATGCCCACGGGCTTGCCGGTCTCCAGCTCCCGCACGTCGATGCGCGCGCCGGCGATTCGCCGTGACAGCGCCTCCTGGAACAGCGGCACCAGCACGCGGGTGTCTTCCTTGTCTCGGACCTGGACCACGAGCTGCGCGTAGTTGAACTGTTGCAGCTCGGGCGCCACGGAGAACCAGAAGCGCGGCCCTCCGCCGCCGATGAACTCCGTCACCGACTCGAGGATTTCGTGGGGCGGGTCGTCGCCCTTCGCGTGGGCCTTGCCGTAGTCCTCGGCCACCTCCTGGAGGATGCGCGTGGCTTCGCGGGCCGTGTCTCGCGTGGCGGTGAGCGTGGCGTCCTCGGGCAGCCAGACGTCCACATAGGACAGATAGGACAGGTCCTTGGGGAAGAAGGCGGACCTGACGCGGGTGCCCACCAGCGCGCCCGCGATGAGGATGACCAGGGCCACGCCGACGACGAGGAGGCGGTGGTCGATGGCCCAGCCGACGACCTGCTGGTAGCGCATCGTGAAGCCCCGCGTGCTCCGCTGCCCGGGCGCCAGCTCCGCGTGAGCGGGCGCGCGCAGGATGGTGGAGCCCAGCAGCGGGATGAACGTCATGGAGACGATGCGCGAGGCGACCAGGGACAGGGTGAGGACGATGGGCAGCGTGCGGATGAAGCGGCCCGTGTCCCCGGGCAGCGCGAGGAAGGGCAGGTAGGCGGCGATGTTGGTGAGGGTGGCGAAGAGGATGGCGGTGGCCAGCTTCGTGGGCCCGAGCCACGCGGCGATGCGCGGCTTCCAGCCCATGGACAGGGAGCGTTTGATGGCGTCGCTGGCGACCACGGGGTCATCCACCAGCAGGCCCAGGGCGATGATGAGCGACGCGATGGAGATCTGCTGGAGGTCCACGCCGAACACGTGCATCAGCCCGAAGGTCATCGCCAGGGTGATGGGGATGGACAGGGCCAGCAAGAGCGCCGTGCGCCACTCCCAGAAGCCGATGAGCGCCACGAGGACGACGAGGATGATGGCCTCGTAGAGCGACGACATGAACAGGTCGACGTTCTCCTTCACCTGGAGCGGCTGGTCCGACGTGCGACGGATGACGAGGTCCTCGGGCAGGAGTCGCTGGACGTGTGCCAGCTCCTCGCTCACCACCTTCCCGAAGTGGTCGATCTGCTCGCCGGGCCGCATGTTGACGGCGAGGGTGATGGCGCGGTTGCGGACGAAGTGTCCCTGGGCGTCTCGCGCGTCCAGGTAGTTCAGGAAGCGGGGCGGGCTCTGGTAGTCGCGGCGCACGTCCACCAGGTCGCGCAGGTACACCGGGGAGCCGCCGCTGGGGGTGGTGAGGATGTCACCCAGTTGCGTCTCGCTGGTGAGCTCGCCGGACGGGTCGATGGTGATGCTCTTCCCGCCAATCTCCAGGATGCCGCCGGGCGCGGTGATGTTGCGCGCGGAGATGATGTTGGCGAGCCCGGACTGGTTGACGCCATAGGAGGCGAGCCGCTCCTGGGAGTACTCGAGATAGATTTTCTCCGGCAGCACGCCGCTGCGGGTGACCTTGGAGACGACGGGCAGGCGCTGGAGGTGACGCTGGAGGGTGTCCGTGAAGTCGTCGAGCTGCCGGTGGGTGTAGCGGTCCCCCGCGTTCTCCGTGAGTCGCGCCCGTGCGTCCTTGGGTGAGCGCACGACGATGGGGCGCCACACGTCGGGGTGGAGCTCGGAGAGGCTCAAGTGGTCCTGGGCGAACGCGCGCAGGTGTTCCAGCAGCGCCGGGTCCTCCAGCGACGTGGCCATGTCCACGCCGATGAAGCCGGGGCTCTGGATGAGTCGGGCGTCGTCCGTCTCTGGCAGGGTGTCGAAGAACCTGCGCGCCTGGTCTCCCAGCCGCTGCATGGACGTCGCGTTGATGGCGGGTGGGAAGCTCACCACCACCGTCGCACGGGGAGCGTCGGAGGCCGCGGCGGAGCGCACTTCCTCGATGGCCCGGGCGATGGCGCGTGAGCGCAGCTCCAGCTCCACGTCGTTCGCCTTCGGGCTGGCCACCGTGAGCATCAGCGTGGCGGTGTCGCCGAAGTCCTTCAGGAACTGCACGGGGCCGGCGCCGCCAGGCAGGTCCCGTATCGTGTCGAGCCGTCCCTGGATGTCGTCGAACTCCTTGGCCCGGTCCGTCACGTCCTCCTTCAGCGTGACGTAGACGACGGAAAGGCTGGTGCGGCTGATGGACTCGATCTTCTCGACGCTGGCGTTCTCGGAGATCTTCTGTTCGATGCGGCGGGTGACGAGCTGCTCGATCTTCTCCGCCTCGGCGCCGGGCCACAGGCAGGTGGCCACCGCGACGCGCACGGCGATGACGGGGTCCTTCGCCTTGGGCATCTTGAAGTAGCCATAGACACCCCACGCCAGGGTGAACGCGAGGAACACCCAGGCCACCTGGCGCTTCTCCGTGAAGTAGCGCGCGGTGTTGTGCTTGTGGCGCACCAACGCTTCGTCGCGAGCCCGCTCCGCCTGCTCCGGAGTCGGAGGTGTCCCGGGCCCGTCGGTGGGGGCGCTCAAGGAATCACCTCGACCGCTTCACCGTCCGACAGGAGGCTGGCGCCGGTGACGACGATGCGCTCACCGGCCTGGAGCCCTTGCTTCACGGGGATGACGTTGCCCAGGTACTCGCCGAGCGTCACCTCGCGGGCTCGCACCAGGGCCTTGCCGTCCTGCTCCTGGAGGATGAACACGGCGAAGCCGTCCGGCTTGCCGGGCGCGCGGACGATGGAGGACAGCGGCACGAGCAGCTCGGGCTGGAGTCGGGCGGAGCCTCCATCGCGCAGCGACAGCGCGGCCACCATGCCGGGCTTGAGTCGCTGGTCGGCGTTGGGGATGGAGACCTCCACGGCGAAGACGCGACTCTTCGGGTCGGCGGAGGGGGCGATGCGGGAGATGCGTCCCTCGAACTGCTGGCCGGGGAAGGCCTGGGTGATGACGGCCTGGGGCGCACCGAGTCGGACATTGGGCAGCAGGGTGTCCGGGACGCCGAACACGACGCGGACGGTCTGCGTCTCCGCGACGGAGAAGGCGACGGTGCCGGGCGCGGCCAGCGCGCCGACCTCCACGGCGCGCTTGAGCACCACGCCCGTCAACGGCGAGCGCAGCTGGGTGTCGTCGAGCGCCGTGCGGGCTTCGTCCACGCGAGCCTGGGCGACGGCGGCGGCCGCGGCGGCGCTGTCTCGCTGGGTGCGTGCGGCGTCGAGCTGCGCGGGTGTCTGCACTTCGGCGTCGACGAGCTTCGTCGTGCGGTCGAAGTTGATCTGCGCCTGTTCCTGGGCGGCACGGGCCTGGGCGAACGCCGCGCGGGCTTCGGTGAGCTTCTGCGAGTAGTCCGTCTTGCGCAGCGCCGCCAGCTCCGTGCCCTCGCGGACGTTGTCGCCTTCCTGGAGGATGCGGGGGCGGCCGTCGACATCGCGCACCTTGGCGATGGACTCCACGTAGCCACCGACCTTGAAGGCCAGGTCCACTCGGGTGGCCGGCTGAATCTCCGCGGAGAAGCGCGCGTTCGCCGTCGTCCCGGCGCGGCCCACGGTGGCGATGCGCACCGCGGTGGGAGGTGCGGGAGGAAGCTGACTTCGTCCGCAGGCGAGCCCGAGCAAGGCCCACCCGAGGAGAGTGAAGGCCTGGAACGACATCCTCATGGTGCGGGCTCCTGCGATGCGGCAAGCGTGTTGCGTGAAGGACAGCCCCGGAGGACCGGGGCCATCTCGTGCGAAAGCTCACCACGCTGAAGCGGCGTCTCGGGTGTGGGTACGGGGTGGTGGGCGTTGCGTGTCACGCGCTCGACAGGGATGAGCGCGGGGATGCTCAGAGGACGACGAGCAGCCCGAGTGAAGCTGTCGGGTAGACCTGCCGCAGCTTCAACTCACCGGCGGTGACGCGAAGGGCGCGAGTGTCCGTGAAGGTGAACCCAGGCCCGCCGCGCGCCGTCAGTCCGAGCCGCCCGGCCCCCGGCCGCCACATGACGCCCACCGCCGGCTCCAGGAACGCCGTGGTGCTGGCGCCCTGCGACGGGCCCTTGCCGGAGCGGGCCACGAACTCCTCGAAGCCCGCGGTCACGCCCACGAACGGACGCAGTGCCCCATTCGCGAGCGTCAACACCGTGTAGCGCGCGTCCGCGCCCACCGCGTAGTTGAGCTTCACCTCGCCCAGCTCCGCCCCGTCGAAGCGCGTCCTCACGCCCACCGTGTTGCCCCACTGGCCCGCGCGCGTCATCAGGCCGAAGGAGAAGGGCCCGTCGAACGACGGCGAGATGTCCAGCCGGATGCCGTACATGGACGCGTCCAGGGCGGGCGGCTGGAACTCCAGCAGCACCGCGCCTCGCCGCTCCCGCTCCTGCGGAGGAATCCGCTCCCCGGCGTCATCGGCCAGGGCCGGCCCCCCCAGCAATGCCACCGACGCCAGGACCGCCTTCAGGGCTCCTCGTGACTGGATTCGCATCGTGCTCTCCTCTTAGTCGTTCGACTAAATTAGTTACACGACTAACTAAAGCCGGGCTCGAGGGATGTCAAGGCGACCGGGCAGCCGGGGTGGGGCACCCTTGCGGGTAGGTGTGTGGCGTCCTATGGGGGACAGATGGCCCGTCCACGCAGCGCAAAGACACCGTCCAGTCCTCCCCCGGAGCCGGCGGCCCCGGGCGTGCCGGATGCGCGGGAGCGCCTCATCGCCGCGAGCTCACGCGTGCTCGCGGAGCGTGGCTACGACGCGACGACGGTGAAGGAGGTGGCGCGCGTGGCGGGGGTGAACCAGGGCCTGGTGCACTACTACTTCGGCAGCAAGGACGCGCTGCTGCTGGCCGTCACACGCGAGCACAGTCAGCAGTACGCGGAGGAGCTGCGCCAGTTGCGGGAGGAGACGCCGCTGGAGCAACTGGCGGACACGAGCTTCGCATGGGGAGAGAGTCACCTGCGCGAGTCACCCGCACAGTTCCGCCTGCGCTATGAGCTGTTCGCGTTGGGGCTGCGCAATCCGGAGCTGACCTCCGCCGTCGCCGAGCTCCAGGCCCAGGGCGACATGGAGGTGGCGCGGACGGTGGCCCTGTACCGGGGTGGGGACGCGGCGAAGCCGGAGCCCACCGACCTGCACTACGCGGTCATCATCAAGGCCTGCTTTGATGCGCTCGCGCTCCAGGCGCTGTTGGATCCGAAGTTCGACGCGGCCCCCATCTACGCGCTCTTGAAGCGCATGGTGCTGTCGAGCGTGGATGGACCCGGGAGCGCGAAGCCCGCGCGGCGAGGGACCAAGGGGCAGGCACGGCGAGGGAAGACTCCGGCTCGCCGTCGTCGGGTGCCTCGGTCGCCTCGCTAGAGGGCGGTGCGTTGTCCTGGCGTGAGGAACCTCACGCGTCGGTCTCCGCGAAACGCGGCGCGTACGTCGGCCTCGGTGGAGAGGGGCTCGAAGGTGCCGTAGTGCATGGGGATGATGAGGGAGGGGCGGAAGTACTTCCGGATGGCGAGCGCCGCGGTGCTCGGCCCCAGTGCCCAGCGTCCACCACCGGCGGCGAGCAGCACGATGTCCGGATGGAAGAGCTCCTGGATGAGCGACATGTCGCCGAAGAGCCAGGTGTCTCCCGTGTGGTAGAGCGAGCGTCCGTCCGCGAAGGTGAGCACGTAGCCCAGTGGCCTGCCCCCGGGCTCTGTCGAGTGCATGGCGGGCACGGCATGGACCTGGATGTCGCCGATTGTGAAGCCACCGCCCACGTTGACGCTGTGCTGCTGCGCCTCGGGAATCTTCATCGCTCGCAGGTGCTCACCGGTGGTGACCACGAGGGCACCTGTCACGCGGGCCAGCTCGGGGACATCACCGGCGTGGTCACCATGCGCGTGCGTCACGAGAATGGCCGCGGGTTTCTCCTCGGCGTAGCGGGTGAGTGACTTCCACTCGGTGGGGGTGCTCGGGTTGTCCTTCAACCAGGGGTCGATGAGCAGGCGCGTGCCTCCGGGCGAGATGACCTCGAACGCGGCGTGGCCGAGCCACGTCACGCGAAGTCCGCTGGAGGGTTCGAGGGTGGCACTCACGGTGGACGTGGGCCGGGGCGCCGACGCGAGTCCGTTGACGGGAGGCGCTGCTGGCGCGACGACACCGGGCGGAGGCGCCTTCACGGTGACGGCGGCCGACGCTGGCGAGTCCGAAGCAACGCGCACCGGCGGCTCGACGACGTCGGGGCGAGGCGCCTTCACGGTGACGGTGGCCGGCGCTGGAGTGCCCGAGGCCGCGTGCACCGGCGGCTCGACGACACCGGAACGCGAAGCCCGCGCGGTCGCGGCTGGTGCCGGCGTGGCGGAGGTGGGCATCGCGAGCGTCAGTGAGAGCAGCAAGCACGGCATGAAGGGGTGGGGGCGGCGCATCGACACTCCTCGGTCGAACGGGCTCGCGACCGTGGAGGCGCGAGCCGTCATGGGGTGTTCCGAGGAATAGAGGGAGGCTGGCGTGCGGGGCTTGGGCGTTATTGACGTTGAATCGCCCGCGCGTACTGGCCCGGAGTCATCCCGACGATGCGTCCGAAGTGGCGGTTGAGCTGGCTCTGGTCATAGAGCCCGACCTCCGCGGCGACAGTGCCCGCGGCGAGTCCTTGTGCGAGCAGCGTCCTCGCCCGGGCTACGCGCAGGTGCGTCACGTACTCGTGCGGTGGAAGTCCCAGCTCCGCGCGGAACACACGCAGCAGATGGAACTTGTTGAGTCCCACCGCGGACGCGAGCGTCTCCAACTCCACGTTCAGGGTGAAGCTCGCGTGCAGGTACTCGCGGGCGCGTGACACCGCGGCGCGGTGTGGGGCAGGGGAGGCCGGGGGCTTCGTCTCTCCGTACTCGGTGAGCAGGGCTTCGAGCGTCTCCGCCACCAACGATTCGCACTCCAGTGTGTCCTGCGTCCTCCGGGCCAGTGCGTCATGGAGCGCGAGGGCCGTGAGTTCCGTGCGGCCCTCGCCCTGGGACAAGGCGGTGCGCAGGTGGGGCGTCGCCGCGAAACCCAATTGGAGCGAGGCCTGTCGCACCAGCGCCGGCGAGAAGGCGACGGACTGCGCGGTGACAGGCGCGTGGACTCGCTCGTCGCGGTGAACCTCGCCCGGTTCCTTGAGCTTGATCCGACGTCCGGGGCCATGTGTCCAGGTGCGCTTGCGGTACCAGAAGTCGAAGGCACCCGCGTACGTCACGGTGAGGCCGTAGGCAGTGGAATGTCCCGTCCACAGGCGGGTGTCATTCTCCACTCGGACGACTTGCACGTCGGGAACCGAGAGAGGGCGCCAGGTGATGACGGTGGCGGGGCGCGCGTGTGGCATGGTGTTTCGTCCTTGATGCTTTCTATCTCACGTTTAGGGTGCTTCACGAGGTAAGGGGCGTCGTGACAGTCGGGGGGGCGCGCTAAAAGCGCTGAACCGGGCCTTTTCTGGCGGCCTACTGGGCCGGAGGATGGAGACATGCCAGGAGCCACAGGCGGTCAGAGCGTGGGGGGCGCACGCATGGGGACGGATGCGGAGGGCGCGTTGCGCGCGGTGCGGTCGCTCGTGGAGCTGGACGAGACGGAAGAGGCGGCACAGCTCTACGAGGAGCTGGGGGCCTCGCAGCGCGAGCGACTCCGAAAGCAGGCGGCGCAAGGGCCGGTCAAGGAGCGGCGGGGTCTGGTGGAGGTGCTGCGCCGAGCGCGCGACTTCCTGGGCGCCGCGCGATTGATGGATGGCAGCGGCGACGACGCCGCGGCCGCGGACCTCTACGTCCAGAGTGGCCAGTACATGGAAGCGGCGGAGGCGTGGCTGCGCGCGGGAGACTCCGAGCGAGCCGCCGCGGCCTTCGAGCGGGGCGGAGCCCTGGAGCGCGCGCTGGAGGTCTATCGCGGCCTGGGGGCGCGGGAGTCCATGGCGCAGTGCCTGGTCCGGCTCAAGCGGCTCTTCGACGCGGCGGAGCTCTACCGTGAGCTGGGCCAGCCGCACGCGGAGGTGGAAGCCCTGGGCGGTGTGACGCCCGAGGACCCTCGCTACATCGAAGCGGTGCTGCGCATGTGCCGGCTGCTGGACGTGGAGGGCTTCACGCACCAGGCGCTCGCCGTGCTGGTGGACGCGTTGGCCAGCTCCGAAGTGGCGCGCTCGGAGCCCGCCATGGTGACCGAGCGGGCACGGCTGCTGCGGCGCATGGGGATGAACGCGGAGGCGGAAGCCGTGCTCGGCCGACGCAACGCGACCAGCGCCACGCCGGTGGCCAACGGCTATCGCTTCCTCAAGGCCATTCCCATCTTCAGCGAGCTGACCCTGGAGGACATGAAGGACCTCTACCGTCAGGCGCGGCAGGTCGTGCTCGCGCAGGACTCGGTGGTGCTGGAGAAGGGCGAGCCGGGGGTCGGGTTGCTCGTGCTCCTGGAGGGGACGGTGGACGTCTTCAGCGGTCCGGAGGCGGATGCCCGTCAGCTCAACTCGCTGGGGCCGGGTGCGTACCTGGGAGAGATTTCGCTGGTGCAGGACGCACCGGTGTCCGCCCACGTGCGGGCACGCACGGCCGTGCGCGCGCTGCGCATCAGCCGTGCCGCCTTCGAGCACTACCTGGACACGCACGAGGCCGCCGCGCTGCGCATCTACCGCCTCTTCACCCAGAACCTCGCGGAGCGGGTGCGTGCCCTGAGCACCTGACGTCGCGACGGCACGGCGTCACTTCCAGGCGCAGCCCTTGATCTTCTTGCAGAAGGCCGAGTTCGTGGCCTTCTTGCAGTCCATGGCGATGCCCATGCACATCTTCGAGGCGTACGAGTAGGAACAGCCGGGCTGGCTGTTGCAGAAGACGCTCGAATACACACCGCAGAAGGTCGCCTTCCCGGTGCACTGGCCGCCGCCTTCGTTCGCCGCCGTGTCCTCCGCGGCCTTCTGCGTCCCGTCCTTGGGGGGCGACTCCTTCACCTTCCCGTCCGCCGAGTCCTGGGGCGCGGGGGTGGCGGGTTTCGCCTGGGTATCCTTGTTTTTTGTGTCGGAGGAGGGCCCCTCCGCGCTGGCGGGAGCACAGGCGAGCAGCACCGCGGTCGCCAATCCCATGACGAGTCCCAGCCGCTCTGCGTGGCGAAGCATATGCCGTCCTTTCGGCGCGGAGCCCGGTAGCCCCGCCGTGGTTTGAACAGGCCAGTGTAGAGGACTCCTTCCGGGCGTGGGGGTGGTGGCGTGCTCGGCGGCCTGCCTCACCCAAGGAGGTGGGTCCTTTTCGCGCGACTGTCATCGACGGGGATGGCTCGCGCGGATAACATGCCGGGCTTCATGGCCAGGCAGGATGGCGCCAGCGAAGATCCCGACCGGGGGCGGCGCATCGGAAAGTACGAAATCCTCACCCGCCTCTCGATGGGCGGAATGGCGGAGCTTTTTCTCGCCTTCACCTCGGGACCGGGCGGCTTTCGCAAGTTCGTCGCCGTCAAACAGATCCTCCCGGACATCAAGAAGGACGAGCAATTCGTCCAGATGTTCCTGGATGAGGCGCGAATCACGGCGGCGTTCTCACACGCGAACATCGGGCAGGTGTTCGACCTGGGCGAGGACGGCGGCGAGCTGTATCTGGCCATGGAGTTCCTGCCCGGGCAGAACCTGGAGCAGGTGGTCAAGGCCTCCACGCGGCAGCAGTACGGGTTGCCACTCGGCTTCATCGGGCGGGTGATTCGCGATACCTGCCTGGGGCTGCACTACGCGCACCACTTCACGGACCCCTCCGGGCGTCCGGTGTCGGTGGTGCATCGCGACGTGTCTCCGAAGAACGTGATGCTCACCTATGACGGGGTCGTCAAGGTGATCGACTTCGGCATCGCCAAGGCGCGCGGCCGGCTGGGCCGTACGCAGGTGGGCACGGTGAAGGGGACCAGCGGGTACATGTCCCCGGAGCAGGTGCGTGGCCATGGGATGGATGGCCGCAGCGACTTGTTCTCCGTGGGGGTGATGCTGCACGAGATGCTCACCGGCCAGCGGCTGTTCAACGGTCCGCACGAGGCCGCGGTGATGCTGCAGATCGTGGAGGCGAACGTCGTCTCGCCCCGCGCGGGCAACCCGGACATCCCGGAGGCGCTGGACGCAGTGGTGATGCGCGCGTTGTCGCGCGACGTGGCGCAGCGCTTCGCGAGCGGCCGGGAGATGGCGCGCGCCATCGAGGCGGCGCTGGGGCCGGAGCTGTTCGACGAGGACGGCATCACCGAGGTGATGGGCGCGCTGTTCCAGGAGAAGCGCCAGAAGACGCGCACGCTCCTGGAGCTGGCCAGCAGCGCCGAGGACGCCCGGGTGAGCGAGGCTGCCGGCGCGCTGCAACAGGATGAAGTGGCCGAGCCCGGAGCCGCCACGCGGGTTCCCACCCCGCGAGCGAAGCTCCCGCCAGCAGGGCCCTCTTCGACGGCGGTGCAGAGCCGCACGGACGTGAGCAGCGCGCCCAAGCCGGTGCCGCAGCGACGTCCAGCGGCGCCGACGGACTCGGAGCTCTCCACCCGAGTGGGTGTGGGCAGCGCGCCCAAGCCGACGCCGCAGCGCCGGCCCGCCACGCCGACGGACCCGGAGATACCGACGCGCGCGGGTGCCGGCAGCGGGCCCAAGGCCGTGCCGCAGCGAAGGGCCGCGTCCGAGCCCAACTCGGCGACGCCGCGCAAGCCTCGGCTCGCCCTGGAATCGGGGCTCTCTCGTACGCCCCGGCCCCGACCCGAGGAGTCCGCGGAAGATGGGGAGTCTCTCGACGAGCCGAGCGACCTCTCGACGCAGCAGTTCCGCACCCGTCCGCCGCGTCCCGGAGCGAATCAGGCGGGCGCGCGGGCGGGGCGTGGCGCCACGCGAGGTGACGCGGAGCGCTCGGATACGCCTCGGCAGACGCCCGTCGCCAAGGCGCCGTCGCGCTGGATGGGGCGGCTGGTGATGCTGGTGGTCCTGGGCGGGTTGGGCTGGGCGGCGACGCTGCCCTCCGTCCGCGCGCAGTTCCTTCCCGCCGTCGACTCCGCGAAGGCCTGGGTGAAGGCGGAGTTGGATTCGCAGCCCTCGAAGGACCCCGCGGCGGAAGCGCCGTGGCCTCCTCAACAGAAGCCGGGCCCGCCGCCGGGCTTTCCTGGCACGACAGCCCCGGTGGACCCACGTCCGGGGGCCCAGGCCGCCGCGCAAGAGCCCGCACCGGAGCCCGTCGAGAAGCAACCCGCCGCACCGGAGCCGTCTGGCACGCCCTCGGTCCGCACCGCGTCCGTCACGTCCCCGCGCAAGGGGAAGGATGCCGCGACGTCACCGACCGGGAAGGGTGTGGCGGAGGCCTCCGGCAAGCCCACCCCGCGCCGCGCCGAGAGCAAGGCCAAGGATGTGCCCGAGCCGGTCACCACCGTGACGCAGGACCCGGACATGTTGGCGGAGGTGATGGACACCAGCACGCCCAAGGGCGCGGCGAAGGCGGGCCTGGGGTGGATCACCCTCTACACGGTGCCTCGGGCCGCGGTGTTCGACGGGGCCACCCAGTTGGGGACCACGCCGCTGCTGAAGTTCCCCCTGCCGGTGGGAACCTACAGCCTGAGGTTGGTCGACCCCACGGATGCGGAGGCGGCGAGCCGTCGTTTGTCGGCGCCCGTGCGTCCCGGCGAAGTGACCAAATTGCAGATTCGACTGGCGGACCTCCCCCTGTACAAGGAGTGAGCGCCGTCCTTGACGCCCCCGGACCCCCTCACTAGGGTCCGCGGGCTCTTCCTTCGACGCAATGCGAGAAGGACACCCAAAGCTATGTATTTCCAGGATCTGATCTTCACGCTCCAGAAGCACTGGGCCGACCAGGGCTGCATCAACACGCAGCCGTACGACCTCGAAGTCGGCGCCGGCACCATGGCTCCGTACACGTTTCTTCGCGCGCTCGGTCCGGAGCCCTGGAACGTGGCGTACGTGCAGCCCTCGCGGCGCCCCGCGGACGGCCGGTTCGGAGAGAACCCGAACCGCCTGTTCCAGCACCACCAGTTCCAGGTCATCCTCAAGCCCGCGCCGAAGAACGTGCAGGAGCTGTATCTGGAGTCGTTGCGGAAGATTCGCATCGACCCGCTCGAGCACGACATCCGGTTCGTCGAGGACGACTGGGAGTCCCCCACGCTCGGCGCCTGGGGCCTGGGCTGGGAGGTGTGGTGCGACGGGATGGAGGTGACGCAGTTCACCTACTTCCAGCAGTGCGGCGGCTTCGACTGCAAGCCCGTCTCCGCGGAGCTCACCTACGGGTTGGAGCGCATCTGCATGTACCTGCAGAACGTGGAGAACGTCTTCGACATCGAGTGGGTCAAGGGCGTGAAGTACCGCGAGGTGTTCCACCCCAACGAGGTGGAGATGAGCAGGTACGCGCTCCAGGAGTCGGACGCGGGCATGCTCTTCGCTCTGTTCGACGCGTACGAGAAGGAGTGCAAGCGCCTCATCGAGCGTCAGCTGCCGCTGCCGGCGTATGACTTCGCGCTGAAGTGCTCGCACACGTTCAACCTGTTGGATGCGCGCGGCGCCATCTCCGTCACGGAGCGCGCGGCGTTCATCAAGCGCGTGCGCGACAACGCGCGGCTGTGCGCGGAGGGCTACCTCCAGATGCGCGAGCGGCTGGGTTACCCGCTGTTGAAGACGCCGTGGACGGTGGGAGAGCAGCCGGCCCTCCTCGAGGGCAAGCCCGCCAGCGAGTACTGGAAGACGGTGCAGCTCAACAAGCCGGTGGAGAAGAAGGAGAAGGCGGAGGTGGCTCGTGGCGCGTGACCTGCTGCTGGAAATTGGCGCGGAGGAGATTCCCGCGTCGTTCATCGGCCCCGCGCTGGAGGACCTGCGTCGCTTGTTGACGGAGCGCATGGCGGAGGCGCGCCTGAAGCACGGTGAGGTGAGCGTCTACGGCACGCCCCGGCGGCTGGCGGTGCTGGTGCGGGACGTGGCGGACTCGGGCGAGGACGTGGTGAAGGAGGTGCTGGGGCCCAGCGCCAAGGCCGCGTTCGACGCCGAGGGCAAGCCCACCAAGGCGGCGGAGAAGTTCGCCGAGAGCCTCAAGCTGTCGGTGGACAAGCTGGGCCGCTCGCAGACGGCGAAGGGCGAGTACCTGTCCGCGCGCGTCGAGGAGAAGGGGCGTCCGGCGGCGGACACGCTGAAGGACGCGCTGCATGTCGCGGTGCACTCCATCAACTTCCGCAAGTCCATGCGCTGGGGTGACGTGGAGGCGTCCTTCGCGCGGCCGGTGCAGTGGCTGGTGGCGCTGCTGGGCGGCGACGTGATTCCCGTCGTCTTCGGCGACGTGAAGAGCGGCCGCACCACCCACGGTCATCGGTTCCTGGCGCCGGGCGCCATCGAGCTGAAGGCGCCCGCGGACTACGAGGCCGCGCTGGCGAAGGCGAACGTCGTCGCGGACATCGCGAAGCGTCGCGCGCAGTTGGTGGAGAAGTTGGCGGCGGCCGCGAAGGCGGCCGGCGGCAAGCTGCTGGAGGACGAGGGATTGGTGGACCAGGTGACGAACCTGGTGGAGCTGCCGAGCCCCGTCGTCGGGACGTTCGAGGAGCGGCACCTGGACCTGCCCCCGGAGGTGCTGGTGCAGGAGATGAAGAGCCACCAGCGCTACTTCTCGCTGGTGGACGGGGCGGGGAAGCTGCTGCCCAAGTTCATCGCCGTGTCCAACACGCCCGTGCGCGACGAGCAGCTGAGCCTCCGCGGCTACCAGCGCGTGCTGCGCGCGCGTCTGGCGGACGGCCGGTTCTTCTTCGACGAGGACCGCAAGACGCCGCTGATGGACCGCGTGGAGAAGCTGGGCCGCGTGGTGTGGCAGGGGCAGCTGGGTACGTATCTGGAGAAGGTGGAGCGCTTCCGCACGTTGGGCGTGTGGTTGGCGGTCCAGACGAAGCGGGCAGGGGAGAGCGCGACCATCGAGCGCGCCGCCACGCTGGCCAAGGCGGACCTCGTCACCGGCATGGTGGGCGAGTTCCCGGAGCTCCAGGGCGTCATGGGCCGCGAGTACGCGCGCGCCAGTGGCGAGCCGGAGGCGGTGGCCCAGGCCATCTTCGAGCACTACCTGCCTCGAGGCGCCGAGGACGCGCTGCCCACGCAGGACGCGGGCGCGCTCATCGGCATCGCGGACCGGCTGGACTCGCTCTGTGGCATCTTCGCCATTGGCAAGGCGCCCAGCGGCGCGGCGGACCCGTTCGGGCTGCGCCGGGCGTGCATCGCCATCATCCGGCTGGTGCTGGGCCGGGGCTATCGCTTCAGCCTGGCGGGAGCGGTGGACGAGGCGCTGCGGCTGCTTGCGCCCAAGCTGACCAACGTCAAGCGCAAGGCGGGTGATGCCGCTCCGCGCGAGCAGGTGCTGGAGTTCTTCCGGGGCCGGCTCAAGTCGCTGTGGGGCGAGCAGCACCGCACGGACGTGGTGGAGGCGGTGCTGGCGGCGGGGTTCGACGACCTCGTGGCCGCGCACAAGCGCCTGGAGGCGTTGAGCCTCATCGTCGGGCGCGCGGACTTCCAGCCCCTGGCCGTGGCCTTCAAGCGCGTGGTCAACATCGTGGAGAAGCAGGGCCGCGACGTGGCGGGCGGGCAGACGCAGTCCCAGAAACTGGTGGACGACGCCGAGCGTCAGCTCCACTCCGCCTTCACCCAGGCCCGCAACTCCGTGGCGGGGTTCGTCCAGTCGGACGACTTCTCTGGCGCCCTGAAGGAAATCACCGGTCTGAAGCCCGCCGTGGACACCTTCTTCGACAAGGTGATGGTCATGGCCGAGGACAAGGAGCTCCGGGAAAACCGTATCCGGCTCCTCACGGAGATTGGCGCCCTGTTCAACCAGGTGGCCGACTTCTCGAAGATCCAGGCCGAAGCGGCCGCCTGACCGCCGTCTGGCGGTTGCCTGCCCCCCGGGGGATGAAGCACGTCCCCGGGGGTCCCAGTTCGTCTGCTGGAGGGCTCCCGGGAATGGATGCCATCCTTTCCGGTTGCCCGGGGGGAGGCCCCTTCCTACACTCCGCCCCCCTCTGATGCGCGCCTACCTCGTCACCTCCGCGCTGCTGCTCGTGTCGTGTTCCGTCGACTCCGAGCCGCAGCCTCCGCCGTCCACTCGCCTCGTCTATCCGAGCGGTGTCGCCTTCTGGCGCCCCGAGGTTTCTACATCCACGAACGGATTCTTGTACGTGGCGGGAGCGAACTTCGACAAGTGTTACGCCTCCGGCGCGGTGACGGCGCTGGACCTGGACGCCTTGGGGCTGCGGCCCTTCGGCAAGGACTTCTCCGACGCCACGGAGGTCGCCAGCTTTCCCGCGCTCATCACCGAGCTGCACGTCACGGCGCCGGCCTTCGTGCTCATCGACAGCTTCGCGGGGGAGATGGCCCTGTGGAGCCCGCCTGGCCGCCCGCCTCGCCTGTTCGTCCCGACGCGCGCGGAGGGAAGCTACCTGCAGGTCATCGACGTGTCGGATGACGGCGCGAACGTGAACTGCGCGCAGGGCGGTAACGGGCGCGACTGCCGGGTGAACGCGCTGTCCCTGGTGGGTGTCCCGGGAGCGTCGAAGGACGGCCTTCCTGGTGCCCCGTCTCCGATGGGCGTCGCCGTGGAGCGCACCAACCCCGACTCCCGGGTGTGGGTAACGCACACGGAGCTGGTGGGCCCGCCCGCGGCGGAGTCCCAGTCCGAGCTTCAGTCGTACCTGGTGGACCTGCCGGCCTCGGCTCCCACGCGTGAGGAGCTGAGCACGTCCAGCTTCGTCCCACTGGGCGTCAATGGCCTGCTGGCGGGCGCGGCGCACTCGGTGGCCATCGGTGGTCGCTACCTCTATGCGTCCGGGCGGAACTCCGCGACGGATCAGCTGGGTGCGCTCGCCGCCAGCTTCGTGCTGCGGCTGGTGGACCGGACGAACACGGGGCGCGTCCTCGAGTCCGACCTGAAGGCCATCTACTCCATCCGCGAGGCGCGCGGCATCGCGGTGGTGCAGTTGATGATGCGCGACAACCCGACGCAGGTGGACCCCAACCGCGAGCGTGTCTACCTGCTGGCGCGCGGCCCGGACACGCTGCTCGTGCTCGACATCGAGAACGCGCTGGCGGACCTGCCCACGCTGCGCGTGGTGTCGGCGCAGTCGCTGCCGGAGAGCGCCAGTGAGCTGGAGGTCATCTCGCGTGGCCCTGGCCGGGGCAACCTGGTGGCGGTGACGGGCAGCGGCGACGAGGCCGTCTCCATCTACGACGAAGAGGTGGGGCAGCTCGTCGCGCAGGTGCTCGTGGGCAACCAGGACCCGGCCCAGCCCAGCCAGCCCTTCGGATTGACGGCGGACGTGCGCAACAACTCGGCGCGCCTGTTCGCCACCACCTTTGGCGACGGACGCGTCGCTGTCATCGACATTCCCAACCTCGACCGGCCGCAGGATGCGCGGCGGGTCGCCCTGCTCGGCGTGCAGCAACTGCGCGACACGCGTCAGGGCACCAGTGTGTGCCAGGAGTCCTCCCCGTGAAGCGCGGAACCCTCACCCTCCTCCTCGCGTGCGCCGGGCTGACCGTCGGTTGCTCCGACACCCAGGCCACGACGGGCATTGCCGGTCTGTCCGGCACCTATGACCTGACGCTCGTCGGGAACCTGGTTTTCGTGACGTCGTCGGACCGGGACGAACTCCAGGTGTTGGACCTGGCGGCCAATCCCAGGCAGTTCATCCCCGCGCCCAACCCGCTCCAGACGCTGGCCATCCCCGTGCTGGACCGGCCGGACTCGCTCACGCATGACGTGGGCTACAAGGCCGATGGCTCGGAGCTTCCAGGGCCGTACGTGTACGCGCGCAGCGCCGGAGCCTCGCAGATCTCCGTGGTGGCCGCGGACCCCGCGCGACTGGTGCAGATGCAGCGGCTGTCCGCGCGCAGCCTGGTGACGGCCTTCGCGGCCCGCTCGCCGGAAGTGCGCCCCGAGGGTGAGCCGGCTGCGCCGAGCCTGCTCTACTACGCCATCCAGGACCCCGACGCGCCCTTCGAGGACGACAGCGGTGGGTCTCGCATCGAGCGTCAGGCGCTGCCCGGCCCCGAGGCGCTCGAGGCGGGCGAGCTGGTGCCGGCCCCGGTGACGCTGTTCTGCCTCCAGCCGGGCGAGTCCGTCCAGGCGATGGCGGTGCTTCCGGACAGCCAGCTCGTGGTGGCCACGCGGCAGGCGTCCGGGCGCTCCGGGCGCACGCTGCTGGTGACGGATGCGAATCCGACCACGAGCGAGGACTGCACCATTCCTTCCACGGCGACGCGCGACCTGTCCGCGGGCTTCGACAACACGCCCGTGCGGCTCGTGGTCTCCCATCCCCGCGTCGTCACGCGACAGGATGACACCTCGACTCCCGACGTGAATGAGTTCTCCGAGATGCCCGCGGGTCGGTTCGTCTACGGCGTCAAGGACGAGGTCTCCTGCGGCGGGGCGCCGGAGTGCTCTGGCGTGCTCGCTGTGGACTCGACGACGGGGCTGAAGGCCACGGACCTGAGTGGCGCGCCCATGCTCCCCATTCTTCCCCAGGATGGTCTCCCGACGGGGCTGGCGCTCATCCCGGATGCGTCGCTGCTCCTGACCCTCATCGGAGACGATGGAGGGGTGTCGGTGAACGATACCGCTACCGTGCCGCTGCTCGGCTTGCTGCCCTCGTCCAACGGCTCCATCACCGTGTTCTCCGCGAGCGATCGACGCGACTTCGACCTGGATACGCGCAGGGCGTTCGTGAACGTGGTGGCCCGCAACCAGGCGGAAGAAACAATCGACATTGCAGGGGTGTCCACGCGCGTCGACGTGTCTCAAACCCTTGAGTATCCCTGCGACCCGGCGAATCCCACGGGGCCGAGCGTCACCCGCAAGGGCCTCTTCGAGGGCTCGGTGGCGAATGGCCTCTTCCGCTTCATCTACCAGGGGGCGTTCCCGGGGGCGTTCGACCTGGCGCGGGACCTGTCGACGCCGACGAGCTTCGTGGTTCCCCAGCCCGACAACGTCAGTCAGCAGGTGAGGGTGGGGGATGTGATCGTGCTGGCCAGCGTGGATATCATCTGCACGACGGACCTGGTCGTGTCGTCGATTCAGCCCGCGGCGGAAGCAGGGAAGGTGCGGCTGGAGACGCTCACCCCCATCCCGACGGACTGCGCGGAGCTCCCTCTTTTCACGGTGCTGGCGTCGGGAGAGCAGCCCTTCCTGCTGGTGGATGAGAACGGCAGTCTGCTGTCGCGAGACGTGGAGGGTGTCGGGTCTGGCTATGAGATCCCGACGGGCTCCTACTCTTTCCATCCGACCGACTTCCTGGCGACGACGACGCTCACGGGCTGTGGCTCCGGGGGCCTGACAGTGCCCCTCTATCCGCCCACCCCGCCGCCCCTGCGGCTCCGCGTGGACGTCAGCGAGGGTCTGGTCCGAGGAGACCGCTACGTGGTGGCGGTGGGCTCGGGCGTGCTCACCCACGTCTTCGGGGTGAATACGTCGAGCAGTTCGGGCGCGGGTCTGCAGTTCTACACGCTGCCAGGCCCCGTCGTGGGCTCCCAGGCAGGTGGCACCGCGCTGGCCTACATCGCCTATCCCTCCGCGGACGGAATTCTACAGGTGAACCTGAACGAGGTGCGGACCAACACCCTCAACGACGTCGCGCTGTCCTACTTCGAGTAATTGGGCGTGGGGAGAGGTGTCTGTTAGAGTCCGGGTCATCCTGTACCGTCCGAGTCAAGACCGATGATCGATCAGAACTCACGCCCCGCCCGCAAGGTCGGAATCGCCGACCACCTGTGGGACACGTACGAAGAGATGGCCCAGCAGATGGGCTCGGACCGCGATGCGCTGATCAACCAGGCGCTCTTCATGTTCGCGCGTCTGAACGGCTTCATCGAGGCAAGGTCCCGAGCGGAGGCGCACGCCGCGCCCTCCGCCGCGCCCGCGCCCGCGCGTCCGGCCCCCATCTCCGCGGCTCCCGCTCCTCGTGCTTCTTCGCCCCCGGTGCTGGCGCCCGCGCCCGCCCCGAAGGCGGAGCCGCCTCCTCCGCCTCGTCCCGGTGGCCGTTCGGCCGCCGCTGAAGAGCGCGCTTCCGCCAACGGCCTGGACAATGACCCGGTGCGCCGCGAGGTGGCCGAGCGCGTCCTGGAGACGGCCGCGGAGCTGGAGCGCCTCATCAAGGGCAAGAACGAGCCGCCTCCTCCCAACGACGACATGGTCGAGGAGGATGAGGAGCCCCTGCCCGAGGATCAGGACGACCCGGGCCTCGAGGACGAGCAGGCCGAGCCCGAGGAGGAGCCCGCAGACGAGCTCGCCGAGGAGGAGGACGAAGGCAACGCCCTGTACCTCGTCACCGAGTCCGGAGATCAGGAGCGCATCATCAAGGAGCGTTTCGTCATCGGCCGCGGCAAGCACTGCGACTTCGTCATCAACTCCGGGAAGGTCTCCCGCGAGCACGCGGTCATCGCCCAGGAAGGCCACGATTGGATCATCGAGGACCTGGGTTCGTCCAACGGCACGTGGTTCAACAAGCAGCGAATCAAGCGCCGGAAGGTCGAAGACGGGGACGAGTACTTCATCTGCAGCGAGAAGATCCGGCTCGTCCTCCGGTGAGTGAGCCCCGTCTTCCGGGGCAA
Organism: Myxococcus sp. CA033; assembly: GCF_013336625.1. NCBI lineage: Bacteria > Pseudomonadati > Myxococcota > Myxococcia > Myxococcales > Myxococcaceae > Myxococcus > Myxococcus sp. CA033. The sequence continues at coordinate 65,054 of NZ_JABUMU010000035.1, forward strand.
CTCGCTGTTCGCCAATTGACGGCCTCCAGGCGTCCCTGGTTTGATACCGGACGCCTGGACGCGAATGGGACAGGCGACGGATGACGCCTGGACACATCGCGCTGTGGACGGTCCTTGGAGTGGCCCTGGTGATCTCGGTGGTAACCGATGTCTTGCGCCGAGAGATCCTCGACGTGGTCACCTACCCGCTGATGGCGGTGGGGCTGGGAGTGCGCCTCGCCACCGAAGGGGTGGGAGGGCTGGAGCAGGGGCTGGTCAGCGGGCTGCTGTCGGGCGTGGGCCTGGCACTGCTGCTGGTGCCGGCGGCGGCGCGGGGGCGGATGGGGTGGGGTGACGTGAAGTTGATGGGAGGGGTGGGCGCCGTGCTGGGGTTCCCGGCGTCGATGGCGGCCGCCGCGTTCATCTCCCTGGTGGGTGCGGCCCAGGCGGTGGTTTCGCTCCTGTGGCAAGGGGCGGTCTGGGACACGGTGGCGGCGGCGCTGCGGCGCTGGGCGGTGCGACTGCACCTGGCGCGCTCGGACGCGCAACCCACCGAGCGGCGTCATATCCCCTACGGGGTGGCCATCGCGCTCGGAACACTCTGGGCGCTGTGGTGGCAGCACGAAAGCTTGGGTTAGCGCAGAGACTTGGAAGAGGGGACACGCACGATGTTCACACGCTTCACGCATGCCGCCGCGCTTGGCGCACTCGTTGCCCTGGTGGCCAGTGGCTCCGCCCTGGCTCAGGATGGCACCAGCGTCAGCCTCGGGGTAGGCGCCCAGAAGGTTCTCACGATTCCAGGCCTCAGCAAGGTGGCCCTCGGCGACCCGTCCATCGCCGAGGTGAAGACGCTCGGCTCCGGTCAGCTCCTCATCACCGGTCAGGCGGAGGGCAAGACGACGCTGCTCATCTGGAAGACCACGGGGCAGCGCGTCAGCTACCTCGTGAACGTCCGCAAGCAGGACCCCAACGAGGTCATCTCCGAGATCAAGCGCCTGCTGGGCGAAATCGAAGGTGTCTCCGTCCGCATGGTGGGTGACCGCATCTACCTGGACGGTCAGGCGTACACCACGCAGGACGCGGACCGCATCGACCAGGTGGTGAGCCTCTATCCGAACGTGAAGTCGTTCGTGAAGATCGCCCCCAACGCCAAGAAGCTGGTGGCGCAGAACCTGAACGCGGCGTTCCAGAAGGCGGGCCTGAAGAATGTTCAGGCCAACGTCGTGGGCGCGACCATCTTCCTGGAGGGCTCGGTGGAGAGCCAGCAGGACCTCCAGAAGGCGGAGCTCATCACCAAGGCCATTGGCGAGAAGGTGGAGAACCTGCTCGTCGTCGGCATCAAGCGGATGATTCTCTCCGAGGTCCAGTTCGTCGAAATCCGCCGCAACAGCCGCGACCGTTACGGCATCCGCTACCCGTTGGATATCACGGGCTCGGCGACGGCCGCGGCCACGGTGACGCAGGAGCTGTTCCCGGGCACCTTCGGGCAGGGTGGCTCCAACCTGGGTCTGACGGCGGGCGCGGACTTCTCCATCGGCTTCCAGGGCAACGACGGTTACGGCCGCCTGCTCGCGCAGCCCAAGCTGGTGTGCGCCAGCGGTGAGAAGGCGGAGTTCCTGGCCGGTGGCGAGGTCCCCATCCCCCTCATCACCAACAACCAGTTCTCCATCGAGTACAAGAAGTACGGCGTCATCCTGAACCTGCGCCCCACCGCGGACCGCAACGGCAACATCCAGACGGAGATCGAGGCCGAGGCCTCTGAAATCGACACCTCCGTCGCCGTGTCCATCGGTGGTTCGTCCACGGTGCCCGGCTTCCGCACCCGCAAGGTGAAGACGAACGTCACCGTGCGCCACGGAGAGACCATCGTCCTGTCCGGCGTGTTCAGCCACGACGAGCAGAAGTCCATCTCGAAGATCCCCGGTCTGGGTCACATCCCCATCATCGGTGAGCTCTTCAAGAGCCGCGGGTTCGACTCCACCAAGCGCGAGCTGGTCATCTTCGTGACCCCACGCATCGTGAACCCGGACTCGGACAAGGTCCGCACCATCATCGAGGACGTGAAGAGCCGCTACAAGCAGGCTCGGTCCGAGGTGAACTTCAACATCTTCGACTGATGCTCGGGCGCCTCGGGGCGCCTTGGGTCGGGGCCCTGGGGCCCCTGGACGGGCCGGTTTCCTCCCTTTTCGGGGCGGATGCCGGCCCGTCGCCTTGCGGGCGGGCAGGTCGACTGCGGCTGGCGCTTTGAGGTGGAAGGGGTGCTTGCTAGCATCCGTCCCATGTTTTTGATCACCCTCGCGGAAAAGGGCGGCGGGACCGAGCAGCGTGAGTACCACAAGCCGGAAATCACCATCGGTCGGCTGCCCGGCAATGACATCATGCTCGCGAAGGGCAATGTCTCGAAGTACCACTCCCGCATCGTCGCCAAGGATGGCAAGTGCATCATCGTGGACATGAAGTCCACGAACGGCACCTTCGTGAACGGCAAGAAGATCGCCGCGCCACAGGTGCTGAAGCCGACGGACCAGATCTACATCGGCGACTACATCATCAACGTGGAGCCGCTGGTGGAGGAGGCGGGTCCGGCGATGACGCGCGCCGGTCAGGCCGAGGAGGCCTACGACGACGGGGGTGAGGAAGAGCCGTACGAGGAGGAGGAGCAGTACGAGGACGAGGAGCCGTACGAGGAGGAACCGCCTCCGGCTCCCGCGGCCAAGGCTCCTGTCGCCGGACGCATGCCCGCGTCCATGGCGTCCGCCCTGGCGAAGAACAAGAAGAAGGTGGACCCCCGGATGGAGCGCTACACGCGACTCCAGAAGGAAATCCACGACCGGCTCATCGAGTACCTCGACCTGCGTCGCATGGACATGGACCGGCTCGGCGACGACGAGCTGTGGCGCCGGACCGAGAAGGCCATCCGCGACATCATCGACCAGATGGAAGCGGACGGAGAGCTTCCGGAGGACGTGGACCGCGAGGAGCTGCTCACCGACGTCATCAACGAGGCGCTGGGCCTGGGGCCCCTCGAGGCGTTCCTCGCGTCGGATGAAATCAGCGAGATCATGGTGAACCACGCCAACCAGATCTACATCGAGCGCAAGGGCCAGCTGACGCTGTCGGAGAAGACCTTCTCCTCGAATCAGGCGGTGCTCGGCGTCATCGAGCGAATCGTGGCGCCCATCGGCCGCCGCATCGACGAGTCCAGCCCGCTGGTGGACGCGCGCTTGAAGGACGGCAGTCGCGTCAACGCCATCATCCCTCCGCTGGCGCTGAAGGGTCCTTGCATCACCATCCGCAAGTTCAAGAAGGACTCGCTGAAGATCTCGGACCTGGTGAAGTACAAGACGCTCACCGCGCAGATGGCCGAGTTCCTGGAGATGTGCGTCAAGGCGCGGCGCAACATCGTCATCTCCGGCGGCACGGGCTCCGGGAAGACGACGACGCTCAACATCATCAGCTCGTTCATCCCCGACAGTGAGCGCATCGTCACCGTCGAGGACGCCGCGGAGCTGCAGCTTCCCCAGGACCACTGGGTGCAGTTGGAGAGCCGCCCGCCCAACCTCGAAGGCAAGGGCGCCATCACCATCCGAGACCTGGTGAAGAACTGCCTGCGCATGCGGCCAGACCGCATCGTCGTGGGCGAGTGCCGCTCGGGCGAGACGCTGGACATGCTCCAGGCCATGAACACGGGCCACGACGGCTCGCTCACCACGCTGCACGCCAACACGCCGCGCGACGCCATCGCCCGGTTGGAGACGATGGTGCTGATGTCCGGCATGGAGCTGCCGGTGAAGGCCATCCGAGAGCAGATCGCCAGCGCGGTGCACATGATCGTGCAGCAGACGCGCTTCTCAGACGGTACGCGGAAGATCTGCTACGTCACGGAGGTGTCCGGCATGGAGGTCGACATCGTCACGCTCCAGGACATCTTCTATTACAAGCAGGACGGCTTCACGGAGGACCACAAGGTGCGTGGCCGCTTCGTGGCATCCGGCTTCGTGCCGAAGTTCTATGACGAGCTTCAGCGCAAGGGCATCCCCGTCAACATGAGCATCTTCCGCGAGGACTGACGCGCCATGTCCACACTGGTCGTCCGTCTGCCTGATGGCACGGAAAACGAGTACGAAGTCGCCGGCGAGCTGAAGCTGGGCCGCCAGCAGGGCTGTGAGGTCCTTCTCACCGAGGGAGGGGTCTCGCGCACGCACGCGCGCGTCTTCTCCGAGGCGGGGACGGTCTTCATCGAGGACCTGGGCAGTGCCAACGGCACCTTCGTGGACGGCGAGCGCATCGCCGAGCCCACCGCGCTCACGCCTCAGTCCGAAGTCATTCTTGGCGACTACACGCTGAGCCTCAAGGTGGCGCCTGGTAGGGCCACCGGCGCGCGGCGCGCCTCCAAGCCCGCGGGCGCGGAGGCCATGCCCGTGGGCGCGGAGGGCGGCGGTGCTCGCGCCACCCGGGCCCTGCCCAGCATCAAGGCGAAGCCCGCTGGTGCCAGTGCACCCGCGGGTGCGGGACCGGCGAAGCGGCCTCCCAGGCCCGCGGGCGGTCCTCCCGGGGGCGGTGGCGGTGGGCCCCTGCTGCGGGGCACCGTGGGGCCGTGGGCGGGGAAGACCTTCCCGCTCAAGGGCAAGGTGCTCGTGGGGCGCCTTCCTCCCGCGGGCATCATCCTGGAAGACGACTCGGTCAGCCGGAAGCACGCGGAGCTGGAGTCGGTCGGCGGCGGGGTGCGGGTGCGCGACCTGGGCAGTGCCAACGGCACGCTGCTCAACGGCGACCCGCTGGGCCCGGAGCCGGTGGACCTGGAGCCCGGGGACCAGCTCCAGTTCGGCGTGGTGGAGATGACGTTCGAGACGCCCCAGGCCGACGCTCCGGCCCGCCGAGGCGCGGGCTCGGCGCCCCCGTCGCGGCGGCGTGACAACGCGCAGGGTGGCGGCGCGGACCCGGAGGCCCGGCGCAAGAAGCTGTTCATCGCCGGAGGCGGCCTGGTGGGCGTGCTGCTGCTGGCGGCGCTTGGCAAGGCGCTGATGCCCGAGACGGCCGTGGACCCCGGAGGCCCCATGGGCACCGGGGCCGTCGTCGACCCCGCGCAGCAGGTGTCGGAGCTGCTCAGCGAGTGCCGCTCCTATGCCTCCAGCGAACTGGGGCCCCCCAACTGGGTCAAGGCCGAGCAGATCTGCTCGCAGGTGCTGGACCTGGACCCCATCAACACCGACGCCAACACCCTCATCCGGCGCATCAAGCTGGAGAAGGACGCGTTCGAGCACTTCTCCATGGGAGAGAAGCTGCAGCAGCGCCTCAAGCCCGAGGAGGCGCTGGACTCCTTCCGCAAGATTCCGAAGGAGAGCGAGTACTTCCGCCGCGCCCGCGCCAAGGCCGCCGAGGCCGCCGAGCAGGTGACGAAGCGCGCGCTGGACGACTGCAAGCGCTACCTGCGCGACTCGCAGTGGAGCGCGGCGGTGCCTCGCTGCCAGACGTACATGGCGGTGTGGTGCCAGAACCAGCCGCGTGACGACCTGCAGCCGCCGCTCGGCTACGAGGTGAGGCTGGAAGGGCGCCTGAAGAAGAACGAGTGGCGGCCCAAGGATCCGCTCTTCGTGAAGTTCCTCATCTCGCGCATCAAGCTGGACCCCAACTCGATTCCCTGGACGTGTCCGGTGGCGGAGGTGCTCAACCGCGACAACCTGCCCACGGACCCGAAGACGGTGGTGCTCGAGGCGGTGAAGGGCCGCTACCCGAACAAGCTGATGCAGGCGGCGATGATGGACTACTGGGCCGGCCGTGGCAGCGAGGCGCTGGCCACCCTGCAGAAGCTGCGCGCCAGCTCCGAGTCCGCGCAGTTCCACGCCCAGGCGGACGAGATGCTCAAGACGATGTCCACGGTGGATCAGCTCTTCAAGGGTGGCCAGAGCTACCTGGCCGCGGATGACCCGGAGAAGGCCGCCGAGCCGCTGCGCGAGGCGCTGGAGGTGGACAAGTCGCTGATGCTGGACCTGGCGGAGCCCAAGCCGTCGTTCTACCGGCGCAGCATCCTCGCGGACATGGCGGACAAGTCGTACCAGCGCGGCAAGCACTGGGCGGACCGCGACGACAAGCGCCGTGCGTGCCGGATGTGGAAGCTGGGCTTCGGCTTCTACGCGGGCAACCCGGACCTGAACAAGGCGGCGGGGTTCTGCTCCGCCACGGCGCTCTCCGCGTTCCGTCAGGCGGGCGGCTGCCCGGACATGGCGGCGGTGCTGGACTTCGCCGTCAAGGGTGACGGCGTGGAGGAGCTGGTCGTCGCGAAGAAGAAGGAGTGGAGCTGCCCCTAGCGAGCGAGTTGGACAGGGCGGGACGGGCGCGCTAGGCACGGGGGCATGGCCGACACCAGCCCCCCGCGCACCGCGCCCACCCTGGTCCTCATCGACGCGTCCGGCTTCATCTTCCGCGCCTACCACGCGATTCCGCCGCTCACGTCGAGCAAGGGCGTGCCCACCAACGCCGTGCTCGGCTTCACGCGCATGGTGCTCAAGTCCCTGCGGGACTTGAAGCCCACGCACGTGGCGCTCGCCTTCGACAAGGAGAGCCGCACCGAGCGCCAGAAGATAGACCCCAACTACAAGGCCCACCGCGAAGGGCCGCCCGAAGACCTGGTGCCGCAGTTCGCGCTCATCCGCCGCGTGGTGGAGGCGCTCAACCTGCCCATCCTGGAGTTCGCGGGCTGGGAAGCGGACGACGTCATCGGCACGCTGGCCCACAAGGCGAAGGCCGAGGGCTTCTGCGTCCAGGTCGTCACCGGGGACAAGGACTTCATCCAGATTGTCGACGAGGACGTGCGCCTCTTCGACCCGATGAAGGACGTGCACACCCGGCCCGAGGACGTGAAGGAGCGGCTGGGAATCGAGCCCCGGCAGATGCGCGACTACCTGGCGCTCATCGGCGACGCGGTGGACAACGTGGCCAAGGTGCCGGGCATCGGCCCCAAGACGGCCACGGAGCTCATCCAGCAGTTCGGTGACGTGGACACGCTCCTGTCCCGGCTGGACGAGGTGAAGAAGCCGAAGGTTCGGGAGAACCTCGCCTCGCATAGGGAGAGCCTCCTGCTCGCCAGGCGGCTGGTGACCTTCAAGACGGACTTGCCGCTCGACGTGCGCGTGGCGGAGCTGACCCGCAAGGAGGTGGACTCCGCGCGCGCGCGGGAGCTCTTCACGGAGCTGGAGTTCTACGCGCTGCTCAAGGACCTGCCCCAGCAGGGCCTGCCCGAGTCCTCCGAACCCGCGAAGGAGAAGCCCGCGCCCCTGGCCGTCACCACGACGCTGGTGGGCACCGACGCGGAGCTCCAGGCCCTGGCGGAGGCCGTGCGCGTCGCGGGCTCGGTCAGCCTGATTCCGGCCTACGAGGGCATGCCCTTCGCCTCGAAGCTGGTGGGCCTGGGCGTGGCGTTGCCGGATGCGAGCACGCGCTACGTGCCGCTGCGCCACGCGGTGCTGGGCGCCACGCAGGTGCGGCCCGAGTCCTTCACCGCCGCGTTCCGAGGCGTGTTGGAGGACCCGGCGGTGAAGAAGGGAGGGCATGACCTCAAGGCCCTCACACTGGTGCTGGCCAACGAGGGCCTCACCCTGGCTGGGGCGCACGACGACGTGGAGCTCTTGAGCTACCTGCTCAATCCCTCACGGCGCGAGCACGCGCTGGCGGACCTGGCGCGCGAGCGGCTGGCCACGGAGCTGCCCGCGCTTCCCGCGGCGGCGGAAGGCAAGCGGGGCAAGAAGGACAGGGCGCTGGCGGACCATTCGCCGGAAGAGGTCGCCTCGGGCTTCGCGGTGCGCGCGGAGGCGGCGCGCAGGCTGGCCCCGGAGCTTTGGAAGGAGCTGGAGGAGGCGAAGCTCGCGCAGCTGGCGCGGGAGCTGGAGCTGCCGCTTTTGCCCATCCTCGCGCGGATGGAGCAGCGGGGCGTGAGCCTGGACACGGTGGAGCTGGCGCGCATCTCCGTGAAGGTGGACGCGGCCGTCGAAGCGCAGGTGAAGGAGGTCTACAAACACGCGGGCCACGAGTTCAACATCGGCTCCAACCCGCAGCTGGTCCAGGTGCTCTTCACCGAGCTGAACCTGCCCATCATCAAGCGCGGCAAGACGGGCCCCTCCGCGGACCAGGAGGTGCTGGAGAAGCTGGCCGAGGACCACCCGCTGCCTGGCGCCATCATCGAGTACCGCAGCCTGTCCAAGCTCAAGAGCACGTACCTGGACACGCTGCCCACGCTGGTGGCCCCCGACGGGCGCATCCACACGACGTACCACCAGGCGGCCACCGCCACCGGCCGCCTGTCGTCCACCGACCCCAACCTCCAGAACATCCCCGTGCGCACGGAGCTGGGCCGGGAGATTCGCCGCGCCTTCGTGGCCGCCCCGGGCCACCAACTGGTCAGCGCGGACTACAGCCAGGTGGAGCTGCGTCTGTTGGCCCATATCGCGGATGACGCCGTGCTCGTGGAGGCGTTCCGCAACGACGAGGACGTCCACAGCCGCACCGCCGCCGAGGTGTTTGGCGTCGCGCCCGACCAGGTGGACCGCGAGCAGCGCAGGGTGGCGAAGATGGTGAACTTCGGCATCGCCTACGGCCTGTCACCCCACGGTCTGGCCACCCGGCTGGGAATCCCCCAGGAGACGGCGCGCGACATCATCGAGCGCTACTTCATCCGCTACGCGGGCATCCGCCGCTACCTGGAGGAGACCGTCAACACGGCGCGCAAGACGGGCTACGTGGAGACGCTCTACGGCCGCCGGCGCTACATGGCGGACCTGAACTCGAAGAACCGGGGCGTGGCCCAGGCCGCCGAGCGCGCCGCCATCAACATGCCGATTCAAGGCACCGCCGCGGACCTCATCAAGAAGGCCATGCTGGTGGTGGACGCGGACCTGCGTGCCCAGGGCCTGCGCACGCTGATGCTCCTTCAGGTCCACGACGAACTCCTGCTGGAGGCACCCGACGCGGAAGTGGAGCAGGTGAAGGCGCTGGTGACGCGCGGCATGGCGGGCGTGGCCACGCTGAAGGTGCCGCTCAAGGTGGATGTCGGCGCGGGGCGGAGCTGGTCGGACGCCCACTGAAAAACAACACGGGAGGAGCGCCCACCCCCGTAGGCGCTCCCCCCGCGGACCCACTCGTTTTTTCGCTACCACCCCCACAAACAATGCCGACCCGTCCGACCGGCGAGTCGCGCGGACCCCCATCCACGCGTCTTGCCAGCGGCTCGCGATGCGCGCTCACCACTCCCCAGTGGGAGCACGCGACCCCACAAGGCGTGCCATGAGGTCCCCACCCCTGGCACGCTCCCTCCCGCCGGCCTCGGACCCTCCCAAGATTGGAGCGTCAAGCCGGACGGGTCGGCAAAACCGACCACCCTCAATGCATCGCGGTACGCCCATCCCTCGAGCCCGGCGGCACGTGTCTGACGCGTGAAGCCCGCTCGAAGTACTCCACCACCAGACCGCCGAAGGGCACCCGAGGCCCCTCGACTCTCGAATCCCTCAGTCGCTGAAGCAGCGCCACCGCCGAGTCCACCGCCTCATCCACGGCGCGGTTGATGCGCTCCTTCTCCCAATCCCCGCCGCCGAGCACCTCCGCGGCGTCCACCAGGCAGCGCCGCAGCGCCGAGAATTCTTCGTGCAGGGCGCGCGCGCCACGCTCCGGCGACAGGCGCAGCACCGCTTTCGTACGGCTCCAGGGGCTCGTGTCGTCCCCCTCCAGCGTCAGTCCCAGCTCCCGGACGAAGGGCTCCACCAATCCGTCGAGCTGACTCAGCGGAGTCTGGTTGCCGTCCGTCGCTTCGTGAGCCGACATCCGCATCCGGCGCCACAGCGCCGCGATCCGGTCTGGCTGCTGGCGGAAGAACCGCGCCAGCCCGGCTGCCTTACGTCCCCGCTCAGTCATGTCCGGTGCCTTCCGCATCGCACCGGGAGCTATAGCAAGTCGGTTGCCAGCGCTTGGGACGTGGCCTCTCCAGGAAAATCAGCAGCTTGGAAAGGGCACTGCCGCGCGTGGGGAGGCGACGAAGTAAAAACTTCGGGGTTCGGCTTGTAGACCTGTCCGAAGGTCCAGACAGGCCCCGGGTGGAGGGCGCGACTCAGTGCAGCGTGGGCTTGGCGGTGCGGGCTTTCAGCTCGTCATCGCTCCCGGCCGCCTGCTCGCTCTCGTGCTCGGGTCCAACGGAGTACTCGCCTGACGTCGACTCGGCGTGAGGCGGCGACTCGGGGTGCTCCGGCTCTGGTTCCGACGCGGGGGGGCCGGGCCAGTACAGCTCCTGAAGCGGCGCGGAGGGACCCGACAGGGGCGTGCCGGCCTCGGCCGCCTGCTGCTGGGCCACCATCATCAGCCGCAGGGCGGCCTCGTCCGCGGCCTCCTGCGCCGTCATCTCCGCCAGCCGCGCGGCCTTCTGCTGGCGGCGGCGCGCGTACGCGGCCACGCACAGGATGGAGGCCGTCAACCACAGCAAGGCGGAGCTGGTGGTGAGCGGCAGCCACCCGTAGCGGGCGGCCAGCCCGTCGCGCCAGCCAGACTCCTCCACGTCCAGCGAGGTGTGGAACGCCTTGCCGAACGCCGTCTCGAAGGGCTCCCCGTCGCGTACGCCGTCGATGAGCAGTCCCATGGCCTGGGGGCCGTAGCGCGTGGAGAGGTGCGCGACGAAGGCGGCGCTCTGGGCGTAGGCGATCTCCACGTCGGCGGGCAGGTCAGGCCAGTCGGAGGACAGGTCCTCGAAGTGGAAGACGCGCTCCTGCGTCACCGCGCGAAACAGGGCCGAGTAGTGGGTGAGCGAGAAGCGCTCCCCGGTGACGTTCTGCGCGACGCCCTCCTGGAACCACCGGGGCCAGCCCCGGGCGAGCTGTCCCAAGGCCACGTGCGCCAGCTCGTGCCTCAGCGTCTGCTGGCCGTCCGGCGCGTGGAGGCTGAGCGCGTCCAGCAGGATGATTTGATGCGTGGGGTAGGCCAGCGCCACGGCCCAGCCCGGAGGCCGGCCGCCGGGGAGCGCCAGCGCCTCGAACTCCTCGCGGCCCACGCCCAGGCGAATCTCCGTCACCCCAGGCCAGTCGCGCCCCAGGATGTTGCCGAAGCCGTCGCGCACCGATTCAATCTTCTCCGCCAGCTCCCTCGCCGCCACGGTGGCCGCCGCCGTGTGGAGGATGCGGAAGCGCTTCGTCGACAGCTCTCCGGCGACGATTTTGGGCCGGGAGTGGGGGACGAGCACCACGTCGTCCACCAGGGCTTCGCCCCCGTGGGGATGGGAACCGGAGCCTTCACCCAGGCCCTGGGCCCACGCCCGAGGCATGGCCAGCAGCAACAGGAGCAGGACGAGCAGGTGGCGCATGCGGGGGCCTCGCTATCCCCCAGACATAACAGCCTCGACCCGCGCCGCATCAACCCCCACCACCTGAACGCGTTTTCGGCGCGACGCGTCACCCGCGACGAGCGTGACTTGCCGCCGGGGCACACCGAGCTGCTTGCCCAGGAACTCGAGGAGGGCGGCGTTGGCTTCCCCATCCACGGGCGGAGCGGCGAGCTGGATTTTCAACAACCCGTCATGTTCCCCGACGACGCGGGTGCGCGAGGCGCGGGGCTGGATGAGCAGGGCCAGCTCCACGCCGTCCGGCACGGACTTCAGCCAGGGCGCGGCCATGGGCTACTCGTTGCCGTTGGCCTTCTTCTGGGACAGGTAGGCCACGTTGTCCTCGACGCGGGCGTAGTCGCGGTCCGCGAAGGTGGGGGCCTTGAAGGTCTCCAGCAGCTTCTGGTGCGCGTCCAGCACCGAGCGCACCTGGGACTCGAACTGGGTGCGCTGGCGCTTGAGCTCGTTGATGTCCTCCACCACCTGCACCAGCCGCTGATGCGCGCCGTGGACGATCTTCTCCGCCTGGTGCTCGGCGTCCGCGATGATGATCTCCGCCTCCTTCTTGGCGGCGGACTGCAGGTCCTCGCTGATGCGCTGGGCGGTGACCATCGTCTCCTGGAGGGTGCGCTCGCGCTCCTGGTGCTGCTCGAGCTTGAGCTGCGTGCGCTTCAGCTCCTCCTTGAGCGCGATGTTCTCCTTCACCACTTCCTCGAACTCGCCGGCGATCAGCTCGAGGTAGGCCTCGACTTCGCGGCGGGAGAAACCTCGCAGCGCCGTTTCGAACCGCTTCTGCCGGATGTCGAGCGGGGTGATCTTCATGCGCGCGAGTCTAACGCAGGCCGATGACTTCTCCAGGATTCGGCCCCCGCGGGCGACGCCGCGCCCCCCAAAGCGCTCCTCGCCTGCTCGCCTGGTGGGGCGGCGAGCGACGTGCTCAGCGCGAAGCGGGCGGCGCGTTCCACTGCTCGGCGACGGCGCGCGCGGCGTTCTGCACCACCGAGGTGAGGCGGGAGTCGGTGGCCGCGTCCTGCACGGTGCGCCGGGCGGACGCGGTCCGCTGGAAGACGAGGCCGTTGAGGGCCTGAATCTTCAGTGCGTCCGGCATGCGGGGGTGGCGCACCACGTTGCCCAGGATTTCCTCGGCGCGGGGGTGCTGGAAGAGGGCCACCGCGCGCAGCACGGCCTGCTGGGTGCGGGGATTGGGGTCCCACAGGTGCGTGGCCAGCGAGTCCAGCGCGCGAGGGTCTCCCAGCAGGGCCAGGTCCTCCACGGCGATGGCGCGGACCTCCTCGGGCGCGGGGCGGGCGGCCCACAAGAGGGCGCGCAGCAGGGCGGTGTCGTCCGCCGAGGCCACGGGGGCGGGGGGCTCGGGCGGCGCCGGGGCGGGCCGGGACGAGGTGGGGGCGGGGCGGCTGGCGGCGGGCGCGGGCGTCCGGGCCGGAGCGGCGGCGACGAGCAGCAGTCCGGCGACGAGCAGGGGGCTCATGGGCCCCTATCTAACCCGAAAGCCGGGTGCCTGGAGCAGCCGCGCCCGTGGAGATTTTCTTGACGCGATCTCCCGACATGGGAGTTTGGCGGTGCTACAGGCGTGTTGCTGACGGGAGCAAGTGCTGATGAACACTGCGGTTTCGAGCTGGCGGACCCTGGAGAACGTGGAGGTGGAGTGCACCCACTGCGGCATCCGGATGACCCTTCAGATGGGGAACCGGGTTCGCTACTACCGGTGTTCCGGCTGCCACCGCTGGGTCAGCAGTACCTACACGGACGTGCTCCGCGCGGACGCGAAGGTGCGCACCCACCCGGTGAAGGACACCGGCGCCCAGGATGAGCGCTTCATCGAGGTGAAGGACCGGCTGGAGCGCTGGCTGTCCGCGATCGAGGACCAGGACCCGTACCAGCTCCTGGGCGTGTCGCCCCTGGACTCGGCGGAGAAGGTCCGTGCGCGCTACCACGCGCTGGCGTTGGAGCGGCACCCGGACCGGGGCGGCTCCGTGGAGAAGATGCGCGAGCTGAACGTGGCCTATGAGCGCATCCTCCGCCACCAGCAGCACAAGCGTCAGGACGCCCTGACCTCCGGCACCGTCTCCGCTTCCGCGCTGCCCGCGCGCAGCAGGTAGCCCCAGAACAATCCCCCCAGGGCCAGGCCGAGCGCGGCCTTCGCCCAGGTGGGGAACAAGTCGCCCGGGGACACGTAGCCCTCCACCACGCCGATGAGGGCGAGGAAGGGCGCGCACCCCAGCACCAGCTTCACCGCTTCCCGCCCGCGCAGGGCCAGTGCCTGTCCCCGGGGCAGCTCCCCCGGGTCGATGAGCGACTGGCCCACCATCAGCCCCGCTCCGCCCGCGATGACGATGACGGACAGCTCCACCGGGCCGTGCGCGGAGATGAAGTCCATCAGCCTCCCCAGCATCCCCTCGCGGGCACACAGCGCGGCGATGGCGCCAATCTGCACGCCGTTGTTCACCAGGATGAACACCGTCCCCAGCCCGTAGAACAGGCCCATGGCGAAGGTGAGGATGGTGACGGTGAGGTTGTTGGTGGCGATGCCCGACGACACCGAGTTGGGCGGCGCCACGGACAGGATATCGTCCGTCCACATGCGGCCCTGGGCCACGTACTGACGGACGCCCGCGGGCACGAGCAGCTCCGCGCCCCGAGGCTCCCACAGCACCACCAGCGCGCCCAGCAGCAGGCCCAGGATGAACAGCGCGGCGCTGGCGCCCACGTAGCGCAGCTCCCGGCGCAGCGTCTGGGGGAACTCGCGGCGGAAGAAGGCGCGCACCGAGGCCCAGCGCTCGCGCGGGGGTTGGTAGATGGCGGCGTAGGCGCGCGCGCAGAGCTGGTTGAGGAAGCGGTGCGCGTCGGTGCCCGGGTAGAACGTCTGCGCATGCGCCAGGTCCGAGGCGGCGCGGCGATACAGCGTGTCCAGCGTGCGCAGCTCCTCCAGCGTCAGGGTGCCCTCGCGCTGGCGCGTGAGCAGTGCCTCCAGGGAGTCCCAGCTTCCACGGTGGCTGGCGACGAAGGCCGGCAGGGCAACGGCCATCTCTAGCGCTCCACCTGAACGTGGGCCCGCAGGAACGCCTCGGTGGCCTCGGCCGACGCGAGCACCGTGACCTGCTCCTCGGACGTCAGCCCGCCCAGCTTCTCCACCAGCTTCGTCCCCATCCTCCGCCGGACGTCGGCTTGCAAACCGGGCGCGCGCGTGAGGAAGGCCAGCACCAGCTCCACCTCGTCCGGCGTCAGCGCCCGTGTGGCTTTCGGACCCGGGGCGCCGGCTTCGGGCGCCCTCGTCGCGGTGTACTTGTCCAGGTCGATGCGCTCCTCGCGCACCAGCACCGTCCCAGCCAGCAGGTCACCCAGGCGTCGGTGCTGCGGCGTCAGCAGCATGCTGATGCAGCCGGCGGCATAGACACCCGGCAGGAAGTCCACCGCGCGGCACAGGTTGCGCACCGCGCTCTCGTAGAGGCCCCCTGGCGAGCCATCCAGCCGCACCACGCGGATGCGCAGCGCCCGCTTGCCCGGTGTCTGCCCATGGAAGAAGACCTCGCCCAGCGTCCAGTACAGCCACTGTGTGGCGAAGATGCCCACCACCAGCAACGTCTGGCCCACGCCCGACAGCCCCTGGAAGACGCCGAGCACGTCCGATACCAGCAGCGTGAAGACGAAGTACGCCACCACCCAGAAGAAGAAGAGCAGGCTGGCGTCCACCAGCCACGCGAGGCACCGGTAGCCGATGCCGGCCACGGGCAGGGAGAGCGCCACGCGTTCCGGCGTGGCCACGGCGAGGTGCGGAGTCGAAGCGGTACTCATGTCCGCTACCCAGCATACACGCCGCCCGCCGTACCATCTCCCACCTGTTGCGACCCGGCTGTCTGGCTAATCCAGGCTCAGAGGGGTGTTGCGTGGTGGACATCCCGACCCACGACGGGGGACGGCGGGTATCGGCTGTTGGACGGAAAAGGCTGTCATGGACGTGACAGCGATGACGAACCAACGGACGCGGTGCCCGAATCCAATCCGATTCGCGCACACTTGACACTCGCGCCAGGGGCGCCTTCGCCTCTGCGCTTTCCCGGTGTTAGGGTATTCGTGGCGTTGAACCTGGAGCTGGCTCCAGCGGAGGTGGAGCCCGGAAGGACGTCGCGAGTCGTGGGTAGTTGAAAGCAGTCAGGGAGTCGGGTCTTACATCGATGGGCCGATCCCGGAGTGGTTCAGCGGACGTGCACGCACGACCTGGAAGCCTCTTCCCGCTGGCCTGAGCTGTCCGGAGGTCGGAAGCAGTCAACACTGCAGTCCAAGTTGTTTCGCCATGGCGGCTGGGGGGCCTTCGCATGGCAACTAATCAAGCAGCGATCCGTGTATCCATTCTCGAAGGACCGTGGGCGGCGTGGGAAAGCCTCGCCGACGGTCTTCGCGGCGAGGGTGTTGCCGTGACCTCGGTGACGAGGGACGTGCGACTCTTTCTCGATGGGCTGGGAACCGATCCGCCACAAGTGGCGGTGATGGATGTGGAAGGAGATAGCGAAGCGGCCGTGGGCTGCTCTGTGACCGAAGGCATCAACCTGTTGCGCGAAGCCCGCAAGCGTCGGCTGGAGGTGCGCATGTTGCTCCTCTCGGCCGTGAGTGCTCCGGAGATCATCTCCCAGTGCTTCGACGAGGGTGCCTCCGGCTACCTCTTCCGGAAGGGGCTCGGCACGTCCGCCGTGTCCTCGGCCATCAACTCGCTGGTGCGAGGTGAGCGGCTCTTCCCGGTGCAGCTGTTGCGCAACGACTTCGAGCATCCGCCCGTCACGTCACCCACCGCGAGTGTCCTGCTGGCGCTCACTCAGCGCGAGCGCGAGGTCCTGGCGTATGTGGCCGGGGGCGCGGACAACTTGAAGATCGCCGCACATCTTCAAATCGCCGAGCGCACCGTCAAGTCGCACGTCACCCAGCTCTACCGGAAGCTTGGGGCCGAGAACCGCACCCAGCTGGCGTTGCGCGCCTGCCATCTGGGGGTTCGTCCGCCGCCGGACCTCTGAGACGTTGAACCCCGCCCTCGGACCCCAGTGAGTTCACCGGGGTCCGTCAGGCGGGGCGCTCGTCGCTTCAGTTCTTCAGCGCCTGCTCTTCCATCTTCTTGCGCAGGCTCAGCGGACGCATGTCCGTCCACACCTGCTTGATGTGCTCGAGGCACTCGGCCTTCAGGCCCTGCTTGCCCGCGTCCTTCCAGCCCGGCGCGTTCTCCCGGTCCGCCGGCCAGATGGAATACTGCTCCTCGTGGTTGACGACGACCTTGTAGATCGTCGTGTCCTCGCGCTCGTCCGCCATGTGAGTGACTCCTGAAAGTGGCTGCATCTTGTTCACATCCCAGGAAAAGGGGTCAAGACCGCCAGGAGTAGGCGGATGCCTACCGACCCCTCTGCTGGAACACTGCTCCGACAGGCTGTCCTTCCCGCGACCATGCGTCCTGGTGCGAGAGAGAGCCACCCCCTGTCGTGAAGGTGGCCCGTCATGACTCCCGACCTTCCAGGTCGAACAATTTCTTCAACCACCGCGTGACGTGCGGTGCGCGCAGCACGGAGACGGCGTCTCCGGGGGACTCGTGGAGCTCGAGGCCGCCCTCGGCCAACTCGCCCCAGCCCCCGTCGAGCGCGTCCTCATCCCGCTCCGGAGCCTCCGTCGCGCGCAGCAGCCTCACGGCGCCCTCGGTGGGCTCGGGGAGGTAGCGCCGCGCGGCGCGCAGGTGGCTGGCGAAGACCTTGAAGTGCACGTGCAGCTCCGCGAGCGAGAGCGCTTCCGGCAGCAGGCCCGTCTTCGCGCCTTCGGCATGCAGGTGCGCGAGCAGCGGCTCCGCGTCCTTGCTGGTGGTGAGCGCCGAGGGCAGCGCCGGGGCGTCGATGCCCGCCTGGGCGGCGAGCAGCTTCGCGAACAGCGCCCCCTGCGCGCCGGCCGTGGTGGCCGCCGTGCTGGCATCCGGCTCCGCGGGGAGCGGCTCGATGAGCAACAGCTCCACGGCATGGCCTTCGCGCTGGAGTTGCTGTGCCATCTCCCACGCCACCAGCGCGCCCATTCCCGGGCCGGCCAGCCGGTACGGCCCCTGGGGCGCGGAGGCACGCAGGGCTTCCACGTAGAGCGTGGCCATCGCCTCCACGGACTCGAGCGGGGCGCGGCCCTCCTCCAGACCGCGGGCCTGGATTCCGACGACGCTCCAGCCCTCGGGGGCGTGGTTCGCGAGCTCCGCGTAGCCGTCCACCCGGCCATCCATTCCGTGGATGACGTGGAGCACGCGTCGCGCATCGGTGCCCGGGCGCAGCGTGACGAGCGGCGACCAGGTGGGCGTGGCAGGACGGGCCGTCGCCTTGGGGCGTGTGTCCTGGGCCTTCAGCGCCTCCTGGGCGCGCTCGAGCAGCAGGGCGAGCGACTCGACGGTGGGGGCCTCGAAGAGGGCGCGCAGCGGCAGCTCCACGCCCAGCACGGCGCGCACGCGGGAGACGACCTGCGTGGCCAGCAGCGAGTGCCCACCGAGCGAGAAGAAGTTGTCGGTGATGCTCACGCGAGGCGTGCGCAGCACCTCCGCGAAGGCCCCGGCCAGCAGCTCCTCCAGTGGCGTGCGAGGCGCGGAGAACGGCGTGGTGCCACGCAGGCTCTCCTCGTCCGGAGGAGGCAGCGCGCCGCGCGCCACCTTGCCGGTGGGCATCAGCGGCAGCGCCTCCAGACGCACGAAGATGGACGGCACCATGTACTCGGGCAGCTTCTCGCGAAGGACCTGACGGGCCTCCTCGGTGCTCCACGGCGCGTCGGCCGGCAGCACCACGTAGCCGACGAGGCGGCGATCTCCCGCGACATCCTCGCGGACGATGGCCACCGCGTCGCGCACCTGGGGCAGCGCGCGCAGGGCCACTTCCACCTCGCCCAGCTCGATGCGGAAGCCTCGCAGCTTCACCTGGCTGTCCAGGCGGCCGAGGAACTCCAGGTTGCCATCCGCCAGCCACCGGGCCTTGTCGCCCGTGCGGTACAGCCGCGAGCCGGACGCGCCGCCCATGAAGTTCGGCGGGAACCGGTCCGACGTCAGGTCCGGGCGGCCGTGGTAGCCGTGGGCCACGTTGGCGCCACCGACGTAGACCTCGCCCGCGACGCCGATGGGGCAGGGCGCGCCGTGCGGGTCCAACACGTAGAGCTGCACGTTGGTGACCGGCGAGCCCACCGGGGGCAGCGCCGGCCAGCGCTTGCGGTCCGCGGGTGCGCGCCACGCGGTGACGACGTGCGCTTCCGACGGGCCGTACTGGTTCTCCAGCGTGCACTCCGGCAGCCGGTCGAAGAACGCGAGCAGCGCGGGCGTCACCTGGAGCTGCTCGCCGGCGGTGATGATTTCACCCAGCGGTGGAAGCTCCTTCTCCGTGAGCGCCGCGTCGCACATGGCCTGGAGGGCGACGAAGGGCAGGAACAGCCGCTCCACGCGGTGCTCGCGCATGTAGCGCAGCATGGCGGGCGGGTCCTGGCGCAAGGAGCCGTTGATGAGCAGCACCTTGCCACCCAGGAACCAGGTGCCGAACAGCTCCTGGAACGACACGTCGAAGTTGAGCGACGCGAACTGGAGCGTCGTCGCGTCCGGCTTCACCGCGCGCTTCATCAACCACCACAGCATGTTGCCCACCGCGCGGTGGGACATGACGATGCCCTTGGGCCGGCCCGTGCTGCCGGAGGTGTAGACGAAGTAGCAGTTCGTCTCCGGCGACATGTCCACGTCGGGCGAGTGCGTCGGCCGCGAGGCGACGGACGTCTCCTCCTCGAGTCGGATCACTCGCGCCGTCAATCCCGGAGGCAGCGCGGAGACGAGCGCCGAGTGCGCGAGGACAACGGGCGCGCCGGTGTCCTCCAGCATCAGGGCCAGTCGGTCCGCCGGGTAGCTCGGGTCCAACGGGAGGAAGGCGGCGCCCGCCTTGAGCGTGGCCAGCACCGCGACGGGCATGTCCAGGCTCGCGCGCTCCAGGCACAGGCCCACCGTGCCATTGACGGGCACGCCGAGCGCGATGAGGTGATGGGCGAGCTGGTTGGCCCGCGCGTCGAGCTGCGCGTACGTGAGTGAGTGGGTGCCATCCGTCACGGCCACGCGGTCCGGCGTGCGCGAAACCTGGGCCTCCACCCAGCGGTGCATCAGGCCCGGCACGTAGGTCGGGTCCACCGCGGCGTTGAAGCCCTCGACGACCTGCTGACGCTCGGTGTCCGAGAGCAGGGGCAGCCGGCCCAGCGTCAGGTCCGGCTGGGAGACGGCGCCTTCGAGCAGGTGCTGGAGCGCCCCCACCATCCGCTCCGCCGTCTCTCGCGTGAAGAGGTCGGAGGCGTATTCCAGGTAGCCGGTGAAGCCCTGCGGCGACTCGAACACGGAGAGCGTCAGGTCGAACTTGGCCGTGCCGCTGGTGGCCTCCATCGCCGACATGCGGAGGCCCGCGGAGTCGTAGGTCTCCTTGTTGACGTTCTGGAGGACGAACAGCACCTGGAACAGCGGCGTGCGGTTGAGGCTGCGCTCGGGCTGGAGCTCCTCGACCAGCTTCTCGAACGGAACGTCCTGGTGCGCGTACGCATCCAGCGTCGCTTCACGTACGCGGCCGAGCAGCTCGCGGAACGTCTGGTGCTCGGACAGTTGCGTGCGCATCACGAGCGTGTTGGCGAAGAAGCCGATGAGCTTCTCCAGATCCGAGTGGCGCCGGCCGGCGATGGGAGAGCCGATGCTGATGTCGTCCTGACCGGAGTAGCGCCACAGCAGGGTCTGGAAGGCGGCCAGGAGCACCATGAACGTCGTGGCGCCCTCGCGGCGCGCCAGGGTCTGGACCGCGTCCTGGAGGCCGCGCGGCATGGTGACGTCCACCATGTCACCCTTGAAGCTGCTGACCGCCGGACGGGCGAAGTCCGTGGGCAGCTCCAGCGCCGGGGGCGCGTTCAGCAGATGTTTTCGCCACCAGGCCACCTGCCTGTCGAGCACGTCGCCCTTCAGCCAACTGCGCTGCCACGCGGAGTAGTCCGCATACTGGAGCGGCAGGTCCGGCAGCGTGAGCGGCAGTCCCTGGGCGAAGGACGTGTACGCGGAGGCCAGCTCGTTGACGAGCAGGCCCAGGGACCAACCATCCGAGACGATGTGGTGCATGGACATCAGCAGCACGTGGTCCTCGGCGCCGAGCTTCAGCAGCCGGACGCGCAGGAGCGAGCGGTCCGTCAGGTTGAACGGACGCTGCATCTCCTCGGTGACCGCGCGACGCGCTTCGGCCTCGCGGGCCTCGGGCTCCAGCGCACTCAGGTCCAGCACGATCAGCGCGGCGGGCTCGTGCGGATGGATGACCTGGATGGGCTGACCGTTGTTGCTCAGGATGGACGTGCGCAGGGACTCGTGCCGACGGAGCAACTCGTTGACGGCCCGGCTCATCGCGTCCACGTTCAGCGCGCCCTCCAGCCGCACGGTGGCGGGGATGTTGTAGAAGGCGCTGTTCGGCTCGAGCTGGTCGAGGAACCACAGGCGCTGCTGGGCGAACGACACCGGTTGGTCGCCCGTGCGCGCCAGGGGGACCAGCGGCGGAATCTCCAGACCCTGGCCCTGCTGCACCGCCAGGTCCACGCGCTGCGCCAGCGCCGCCAGGTCGGGCGTGTCGAACAAGTCCCGCAGCGGCAGCTCCACGCCGAACACCGCGCGCATGCGACTGATGGCCTGGGTCGCCATCAGCGAGTGCCCGCCCAGCTCGAAGAAGTTGTCGTGGATGCCCACGCGCTCCACTTCGAGCACCGCGCACCAGATGGTGCCCAGCCGCGCCTCCGTGGGCGTGCGAGGCCCCACGAAGTCGGGCCGCCCGCTGACGTTGCTCATGTCCGGCGCGGGCAGGGCCTTGCGGTCCACCTTGCCGTTCGAGGTCAACGGCAGCGCGTCCAGCACCATCACCACCGTGGGCACCATGTACTCGGGCAGCGCGTCCTTCAGCGCCGAGCGCAGCGTTGCTCCGTCGGTGGGCACGCCTTCGCGCGCCACGGCGTAGGCGATGAGGCGCTTGCCGCCAGGACCATCCTCGCGAGCCACCACGACGGCCTCGCGCACCGCCGGGTGCCGGGCCAGCGCGGCCTCGACTTCCCCCAGCTCGATGCGGAAGCCACGCACCTTCACCTGCGCGTCCACGCGGCCGACGAACTCCAGCGTGCCGTCGTCGCGCCAGCGCACCACGTCGCCGGTGCGGTACAGCCGAGCGCCGGGCACCTCGGAGTACGCATCCGGGATGAAGCGCTCGGCGGTGAGCGCGGGCCTGCCCGCGTAGCCTCGGGCCACGCCGACTCCGCCCAGGTACAGCTCACCCTTGACGCCCACCGGCACCGGCTCGCCGCGTGCGTCGAGCACGTAGACGCGCACGTTGGCCAGGGGCCTGCCGATGGAGGGCACGTGGCTGTCATCCGCGACGACCTGTCCGAGCGTGGCCACGACGGTGGCCTCCGTGGGGCCGTAGGTGTTGAGGAACCGGCGACCCGGGGCCCACCGTGCGACGACGTCCGAGGGCAGGGCCTCGCCGCCGGAGATGACCGTCCGCAGCGCGGGCAGCGCGTCGGCGGGCGTGGCGGCCAGCGCCGCGGGCGTGAGGCTGATGACCGTGAGCGCCTGCTCTCGCAGCAGGGCGTGCAGCGGCGCGCCCGGCATCACCTTCTCCAGCGGCGCGAGCACCAGCGTGGCGCCCGAGGTCAGCGTGGTGAAGATCTCCTCCACGGACAGGTCGAAGGAGAGGTTGGCGAACTGGAGCACGCGCTCGCCCGGACCGATGCCGTAGGCCGTGGCCTCGTGCGTGACGAGGTTGGCCACGCTCCGGTGCTCCACCGCCGTGCCCTTGGGCTGGCCCGTGCTGCCGGAGGTGTAGAGCACGTACGCGAGGTTGCCGGGAGTGACGCCGGTGACAGGCGCCTCGATGCTCTCTCGCGCCAGGGCCTCGTGCGCGGTGTCCAGGCACAGGGCACGGGCGCGGTGCGGCTCGGGGAAGCGGTCCACGAGCGGGGACTGCGTCAGCAGCAGCGCGGCACCGCTGTCGTCGAGCAGGAAGGACAGGCGCTCGCGCGGCAGCAGCGGATCCACGGGCACCCAGGCGCCGCCCGCCTTGAGGATGCCGAGCAGGCCCACCACGACATCCAGCGAGCGTTCCACGCCGAGCGCGACGCGGACCTCGGGGCCGACGCCGTGACGGCGCAGCACATGGGCGAGCTGGTTGGCCCGCTCGTTCAACTGGGCATAGGTGAGCTGGGTGCCCTCGAAGGAGGCCGCCAGCGCGTCGGGAGCGCGGTGGACCTGGGCCTCGAAGAGCACGTGTACGCAGGCCTCGGGGAAGTCCGCGCGCGTGTCGTTCCACGTCACGAGCTGCCGCAGACGCTCCTCGCCGGAGAGCAGCGTGAGCGAGGAGAGGCGACGCTCGGGGGCGGAGACGAGCAGCTCCACGAGCGCCCGGAAGTGCCGGATCATCCGCTCGATGGTGGACGCGTCGTAGAGGTCCGCCTGGTAGTTGAATTCGCCCGTGAAGCCCGCTGCGCTTCGTCCCATGGAAAGCGTGATGTCGAACTTGGCGACATGGTCCTCGTCGGGGCCCGGACGCAGCGTCAGGCCCGGCAGTGAGGCCGTCGCGTCCGGTGTGTTCTGGAGGATGAACATCACGCGGAACAGCGGCGACTGCTGGAGGTCACGCAGGGGCTGGAGCTGCTCGAAGGGCAGGTGCTGGTGTGCGTAGGCGCCGAGCGCCGTCTCGCGCACGCGGCCCAGCAGCTCGCGCACCGTCGGGTCCCCATCCAGGCGCGTGCGGAGGACCAGCGTGTTGAGGAAGTAGCCGACCAGGCCCTCCAGCTCCGCGCGGTTGCGTCCCGCCACCGGCGAGCCCACGGAGATGTCGTCCTGACCGGAGTAGCGCGACAGGACGAGCTGGAACGCCGCCAGGAAGAACATGAAGGGGGTGATGCCTTCACGGTGGCAGAAGGTCTCGATAGCCACCGCCAGCGCGGGAGGCACCACGAGGGGCAACAGGCCGCCGCGAGGCCGCGACAGGTGCGCGCGCGGCCGGTCGGTGGGCAGCTCCAGATCCTGGGGAGCCCCATCGAGCTGTCGCTGCCACCAGGTGAGCTGACGGTCCAGCTCAGCGCCGTCCAGCCAGCGGCGCTGCCACGCGGCGAAGTCCGCGTACTGGAGTGGCAGATCGGGGAGGTTCGGCACGCGGCCGGCCTGGAAGTCACCGTACAGGAGCGCCATCTCACGGACGACGACGCTGATGGACCAGCCGTCGGAGACGATGTGGTGGACGTTGAGCAGCAGCAGGTGCTCCTGGTCCTCCAGCACCAGCACGGCGGCGCGCAGCAGCGGCCCGGTGCTCAGGTCGAACGAATACATCGAGTGTTCGCCCGCGTGACGTCGGGCCTCGAGGTCTCGCTGCTCGGCGGAGAGGTGGCGCAGGTCGATGACGGGCAGCTCGAACGGCGAGGGGGCGTGGATGACCTGCACGGGGCCCTCCGACTCCGTGTGGAACGTGGTGCGCAGGGCCTCGTGACGGTGCACGACGGCTTCCAGCGTCCGACGCAGCACTTCCACGTCCAGCTCACCGGAGAGCACCAGCGCCGTCGGGATGTTGAACGCGGGGCTGCCTGGCTCGAGCTGGTCCAGGAACCACACGCGCTGCTGCGAGAACGACAGGGGCAGCTTGCCCTCGCGCGGCGTGCGCTCGATGGGCGGCGCCGTCGTCGTCGCGCCGGTGCGCAGGGCGGTGTCGACCCGCTGGGCCAGCGCGGCGACGGTGGGGGCCTCGAAGAGGTCTCTCACCGGCAGCTCCACCGCGAAGGCGGAGCGGATGCGCGACGTCACCTGGGTGGCGAGCAGCGAGTGGCCGCCCATCTCGAAGAAGTTGTCCGTGACGCTGACGCGAGCCAGCTTCAGCACCGTCGCGAACAGCTCCGCCAGCTTCTCCTCCACGGGCGTGCGAGGCGCGGTGAACGCCGTGTCGCCGCGCAGGCTCTCCACGTCGGGCGAGGGCAGCGCGTTGCGGTCCACCTTGCCATTGGGCGTGAGGGGGAGCGCGGCGAGCACGGCGATGGCGGAAGGCACCATGTGCTCGGGCAGGCGTCGCTTGAGCGACTCGCGCAGGGCCGCGACGTCGATGGTGTCGCTGGAGTCGGCGACGACGTAGGCGATGAGGCGCTTGTCGCCAGCGGCTTCGGTACGGACGGTGGCGACGGCCTGGTGGACGGAGGGGTGGAGGAGGAGAGCGGCCTCGACTTCACCGAGCTCGATGCGGAAGCCGCGCAGCTTCACCTGGTCGTCGATACGGCCGAGGAATTCGAGGGTGCCGTCGGGCAGCCAGCGAGCCTTGTCACCGGTGAGGTAGAGGCGAGCGCCGGGGGAGGGGCTGAAGGGGTTGGGGACGAAGCGCTCGGCGGTGAGGGCGGGCTGGGAGAGGTAGCCACGAGCGAGGCCGACGCTGTCGACGCAGAGCTGTCCCGGGACACCGACGGGCAGTGGGCGCAGAGAGGCGTCGAGGACGTAGACGCGGACGTTGTCCCAGGGCTTGCCGATGGAAGGAGTCTGGCCGGGGAGAAGAGGTGCGGAGATGGAGGCGCAGACGGTGACTTCGGTGGGGCCGTAGGCGTTGAGGAGACGGAGGCGAGAGCCCCAGCGCTGGACGAGCTCGGGAGGGCAGGCCTCGCCTGCGGAGATGAGGGTTTGGAGAGAGGGGAGGTCCTCGGGGCTCATCTGCGCGAGGACGGAGGGAGTGAGGGTGACGGCGGAGATGGACTCGTCGCGGAGCAAGTCGCGCAGAGGAGCGCCGGGGAGGAGGCGCTCGCGAGGAGCGAGGACGAGGGTGGAGCCGGCGAGGAGGGCGCCGAAGATTTCTGCGACGGAGGCGTCGAAGCCGAAGGCGGCGTACTGGAGGACGCGAGAGGAGGGAGAGAAGCCGTGGGCACGGCCAGCGGTGAGAGCGGTGTTGGCGAGGCCGCGGTGCTGGAGAAGGGTGCCCTTGGGAGTGCCGGTGGAGCCGGAGGTGTAGATGACGTAGGCGAGGTTGTCGGCGCTGGTGCTGGAGGCCGGAGCGGACTCGGGCTGCGCGGAGATGAGGCTCGCGTCGGAATCCAGCCGGACGACGCTTTCCACATTCAGACCCAGCGATTGCACCAGAGCCGCCGTGGTGACGAGCACGGGAGCGGCGCAGTCGCGGAGCATGAAGGAGAGGCGCTCGACGGGGTAGGAGGCATCGAGAGGGACCCAGGCGCCGCCGGCCTTGAGGATGGCGAGGATGGAGACGACGAGGTCGAGAGAGCGCTCGACGCAGAGAGCGACGGGGACTTCGGCCGTGACGCCGAGGGAGCGCAGGTGGTGCGCGAGGCGATTGGCGCGAGAGTCGAGCTGAGCGTAGGTGAGGGAGTCGCCCTCGAAGCGAAGCGCGGTGGCGTCAGGAGTGCGAGCGGCCTGGGCCTCGAAGAGGGCGTGAGCGGTGGAGTCGCGCGGGAAGGCACGCTCCGTGTCGTTCCACTCGACGAGGAGCTGGTGCTGCTCAGTCTCGGAGAGAAGGGAGAGGGAGGAGAGAGGTGCCTCGGGCTGAGCCGCGGCCTTCTCGAGGAGAGCACCGAGGTGGATGAGCAGCCTGTCGACGGTTTGAGCCGTGAAGAGGTCGGTGCGGTACTCGATGCTGCACCCCAGGCCCTGGGCCGTCTCTTGGAGGGCGAGGGTGAGGTCGAGGCGCGAGGTGCCGGTGTTGGAGGGCTGGACGTGGAAGGTGAGGCCCGGGAGCTTCAGCTCGGCCTCGGGCTGATTCTGGAGCACCACGGCGACCTGGAAGAGAGGCGCGTGAGCGAGGCTGCGCTCGGGGTTGACGGCCTTGACCAGCTCCTCGAAGGGCAGGTCCTGGTGCGCGTAGGCGCCCAGCGTGTCCTTCCTCACGCGTCCGAGCAGCTCGCGGAAGGAGGGATTGCCACCCAACCGCGCGCGCAGGGCGAGCTGGTTGATGAAGAAGCCGATGAGGCCCTCGGTCTCCGCCTGGTTCCGGTTGGCGATACCGGTGCCGATGACGAAGTCCTCCTGGCCAGAGTAGCGGGACAGGACGGCCTGGAGGCCCGCCACCAGGGCCATGAACAGCGTGGAGCCCTCACGACGGCACAGCGCGTGGAGTGAGTCGACGAGCTGACGCGGCAGCACGCGCGAGACACTCGCGCCTCGGAAGCCCTGCACGGCGGGACGCGGGAAGTCCGTGGGCAGCTCCAGCAGCGGAGGCACCCCCGCGAGGAGTTCCTTCCACCAGGAGAGCTGGGTTTCGAGCGCCTCGCCCTGGAGCCAGGACTGCTGCCATGCGGCGTAGTCGGCGTACTGGATGGGCAGCTCCGGCAGCGGCGAAGCCTGACCCGAGGAGAAGGCCGCGTAGAGCGCCGCCGTCTCACGCACGAGCACATCCATGGACCAACCGTCCGAGATGATGTGGTGCATCGTCAGCAGCAGCACGTGCCGCTGTTCACCCAGCCGAAGCAGGGTGACGCGCAGCAGGGGGCCGTGCGTGAGATTGAAGGGACGACGAGCCTCTTCATCGACACGGAGCTGGAGCTCGGCATCGTCGAGTCCGGACAGCTCCACCACGGGCACCGACACAGGCATCGACGCATGCACGAGCTGCTCGGGGCCCGCGCGGAACGTCGTGCGCAGCACCTCATGGCGCCGGACGACTTCCGTGAAGGCTCGCTCCAGCGCGTCCGTGTCCACCACGCCTTCGAGCCGCAGCGCGATGGGCATGTTGTACGACGGGCTGCCCGGCTCCAACTGGTCCAGGAACCACAGTCGCTGCTGCGCGAAGGACGGCACGAAGGCCCGGGGCGCTTCGCCATCACGCGGAAGGGCGGTGAGAGGCGGCCTCTGGAGCTTCGCGCCCGCGCTCAGGGCGGCGTCGATGCGCGTGGCCAGCGTGTGGACCGTCGGCGCCTCGAACAGCTCGCGCAGGGGCAACTCGACCTGGAACGCGGACCGCACGCGCGAGACGAGCTGCGTGGCGAGCAGCGAGTGTCCGCCCAGCTCGAAGAAGCTGACGGTGGTGCTGACACCCGGCACTCCGAGCACCTGGGCGAACAGCCCCGCGAGCAGCTCCTCGGTGGGCGTACCCGGCGTGGCCTGGGACGCATCCTCGGTGAGCCACGACTGCTCGGGCACGGGCAGCGCCTTGCGGTCCACCTTGCCGTTCGCGGTGAGGGGCAGCGCGTCCATCATCCGCAGCGCGGACGGAACCATGTACTCGGGCAGGCGCTGGGCGATGAACGCTCGCAGCGCGGGGGCCTCCAGCGAGGACGCACCCACGACGTAGCCCACCAGTCGCTTGTCTCCGGGTCGGTCCTCGCGAGCGAGCACCACGGCCTCACGCACCTCGGGATGCGCGAGCAGGGCGGACTCGATTTCGGCCAGCTCGATGCGGTAGCCGCGCACCTTCACCTGGGCGTCGGCGCGACCGAGGAACTCCAACACACCGTCATGGCGCCAGCGGGCCTGGTCGCCCGTGCGGTAGAGCCGGGCGCCGGGCACGGAAGAGAACGCATCCGGGACGAACCGCTCGGCCGTCATCGCCGGCTGGCCGACGTAGCCGCGTGCCACGCCCTCGCCTCCGATGAACAGCTCACCCGTGACACCCACGGGCACCACCTGCCCATGTGCATCCAGCACGTACACCTGCGTGTCACCAATCGGGCCGCCAATGGGCGCGGTGGCTCCGTGGATGGGGCCATTCACCGTCCAGGACGTGGCGTCGACCGCCGTCTCGGTGGGGCCGTAGCAGTTGGCCAGACGGGTCTCCGGCCACTGCGCGCGGATGCGCCGCGCGAGCTCCGCCGGGAGTGCTTCACCACCGGACACCAGCACTCGCAGGCCCGTGGCGCGATCGAGTCGCTCGGCCTCCACGAACAGGCTGAGCTGCGAGGGGACGAGCTGGAGCACCGTCACCTGCCGATGCGCGAGCACCGTCAGCAGTGCGTCCATGTCCAGGTCCGCCGCCGCCGGAGGCAACACGAGCCGCGCACCGCTGACCAGCGTGGAGATCAGCTCCGGCACCACGGCGTCGAAGCCAGGGGCCGTCTTCTGCAGCACGCGGTCGCTGGGCCCCAGGCCCAGATTCGCGCTGAACCAGGCTGTGTGTCGGGCCAGGGCGCGGTGCGGCACCAGTACGCCCTTGGGGCGTCCCGTCGAGCCGGACGTGAAGAGGATGTACGCCGCGCTCTCCGAAGACAGGACAGGGGCGCGGAAGGTGTTGCTCGCCACCGGTTCGGACGCCAGCACGTCTTCGAGCACCAGGACGCCAGCCGTCCCCGCTGGCAGCGCGTCACGAAGCGCGCGCTGGGTCAGCACGACCGTGGGCGCGGTGTCGTCCAGCATCATCGCCAGTCGCTCGGACGGCGAGGAAGGATCGAGCGGGACCCAGACGCCGCCCGCGGCGAGAATGCCCAGGACTCCGGCGACCAGTTCGGGTGAGCGACGCGCGAACAGACCGACGCGCACTTCGGGCCCGATGCCGCGCTGACGCAGCACTTCCGCCAGCGCGAGCGCCTGCCGCTCCAGCTCGCGATACGTGAGCTGCCCGTCGTTCCACTCCAGGGCGACAGTCTCGGGGGCCAGGGCGGCGCGCGACTGGAACCACGCGAAGACGGAGGTGTCGCGCGGGAAGTCCGAGCGCGTGTCGTTCCACTCCACCACCAGCCGGTGCCGCTCCTCGGTGGAGAGCACGGGCAGCGCGGCGAGCGTGAGGTCCGGGTGGTTCACCGCCGCTTCGAGCAGGCGCGTGAAGTGCCCCGTCATGGCCTGGATGGTCTCCAGGTCGAAGAGGTCCGTGTTGTATTCGAACCCGCCCGTGAGCCCGTCCTGCGTCTCCTGGAGGACGAGGGACAGGGCGTACTTCGCGATGCCCGGGTCCACGTCCGCGGAAGTGAGGGTGAGCTCCGACAGGGTCAGCGAGGGGGCAGGCATGTTCTGCAGCGCGAACATCACCTGGAACAGCGGCGAGTGACTCAGGCTGCGCGCGGGCTGCAACTCCTCCACCAACTGCTCGAACGGGACGTCCTGGTTCGTCAGCGCGCCGAGCGCCGTCTCTCGGGCTTGCTCGACGAGTGCGCGGAACGTCATGTCACCGGACATGCGTCCACGGAGGACGAGCGTGTTGATGAACACGCCGATGAGGCCCTCGGTCTCCGGACGATTGCGCCCGGCCACCGGTGAGCCCACGAGCACGTCGTCCTGACCCGTGGCGCGGTACAGCAGTGCCTCGAATGCGGCGAGCAGCACCATGAACGGCGTGGCGCCCATGCGCTGGCTGAAGGTCGTCACGGCGGAGGAGACCGCAGGAGACAGTCGCACGGGGTAGGTCGAGCCGGCCTGGGTCTGCATCGCCGGAACGGGACGGTCTGTCGGCAGCGTGAGCACGTGGTTCGCGCCCGCGAGCTGGGTCCTCCAGTACGTGAGCTGTCGCTCCAGCTCACCGGCCTCCAGCCACTGGTGCTGCCAGGCGGCGTGGTCGGCGTACTGCACGCGCAGCTCCGGCAGGGACGCGGGACGTCCCTCGCGAGCGGCGATGTACAGCTCCCCGGCCTCGCGCACGATCACGCCCGTGGACCAGCCGTCGGAGATGATGTGGTGCATCGTCAGCAGGAGCACGTGCAGGCGCTCATCCATGCGGAGCAGCGTCACGCGCAGCAGGGGGCCTCGGGCCAGATCGAAGGGCCGCTGCGCCTCCTGGAGCGACAACCTCTTCGCTTCGTCCTCGCGTTGCGCGGAGGGGTGCTCGGACAGGTCCACGAGCGCGAACTTCAGCTCCGCCGTCTCGGCGATGGCCTGCACCGGGCTGCCGTGGGCGTTCGCGGGGAACGTGGTGCGCAGTGACTCATGGCGCCGCACCAGCGCGCCGAAGGCCTGCTCCAGGGCCGCGACATCGACCGGGCCATCCAAGCGGATGGCGGCAGGCAGGTTGTAGAGGGCGGTGCCCGGCTCGAGCTGATCCAGGAACCACAGCCGCCGCTGCGCGAAGGACAGCGGAAGCTCACCCGTGCGAGGCACCGGTACCAGCTCTGGCGCCCGTGACGCACCCGCACCCGCATGCGCGACCGCTTCGAGCCGTGCGGCCAGCTTCGCCACCGTGGGGGCCTCGAACAGCTCCCTCAGTGGCACTTCCATGCCGAAGGTGGCGTGGATGCGAGACATCGACTGCGTGGCGAGCAGGGAGTGGCCGCCCAGCTCGAAGAAGTCGTCGTGGATACCGACGCGCTCGACGTGCAGCAGCTCGGCCCAGAGTGCGGCGAGCTGGGTTTCGACGTGGGTCCGGGGCGCGACGTATTCGCGGACCGGAGCGGAGAGGGACGCGTCGGGCGAGGGCAGTGCGTTGCGGTCCACCTTGCCATTGGGCGTGAGGGGGAGCGCGGCGAGCACGGCGATGGCGGAAGGCACCATGTGCTCGGGCAGGCGTCGCTTGAGCGACTCGCGCAGGGCCGCGACGTCGATGGTGTCGCTGGAGTCGGCGACGACGTAGGCGATGAGGCGCTTGTCGCCAGCGGCTTCGGTACGGACGGTGGCGACGGCCTGATGGACGGAGGGGTGGAGGAGGAGCGCTGTTTCGACTTCACCGAGCTCGATGCGGAAGCCGCGCAGCTTCACCTGGTCGTCGATACGGCCGAGGAATTCGAGGGTGCCGTCGGGCAGCCAGCGAGCCTTGTCACCGGAGAGGTAGAGGCGAGCGCCGGGAGTGGGGCTGAAGGGGTTGGGGACGAAGCGCTCGGCGGTGAGGGCGGGCTGGGAGAGGTAGCCACGAGCGAGGCCGACGCTGTCGACGCAGAGCTGGCCGGGGACACCGACAGGCAGTGGGCGCAGAGAGGAGTCGAGGACGTAGACGCGGACGTTGTCCCAGGGCTTGCCGATGGAAGGAGTCTGGCCGGGGAGGAGAGGTGCGGAGATGGAGGCGCAGACGGTGACTTCGGTGGGGCCGTAGGCGTTGAGGAGACGGAGGCGAGAGCCCCAGCGCTGGACGAGCTCGGGAGGGCAAGCCTCGCCTGCGGAGATGAGGGTTTGGAGAGAGGGGAGGTCCTCGGGACGCATCTGCGCGAGGACGGAGGGAGTGAGGGTGACGGCGGAGATGGACTCGTCGCGGAGCAAGTCGCGCAGAGGAGCGCCAGGGAGGAGGCGCTCGCGAGGAGCGAGGACGAGGGTGGAGCCGGCGAGGAGGGCGCCGAAGATTTCAGCGACGGAGGCGTCGAAGCCGAAGGCGGCGTACTGGAGGACGCGAGAGGAGGGAGAGAAGCCGTGGGCGCGGCCAGCGGTGAGCGCGGTGTTGGCGAGGCCGCGGTGCTGGAGGAGGGTGCCCTTGGGAGTGCCGGTGGAGCCGGAGGTGTAGATGACGTAGGCGAGGTTGTCGGCACTGGTACTGGAGGCCGGAGCGGACTCGGGCTGCGAGGAGATGAGGCTCGCGTCGGAATCCAGCTGGACGACGCTTTCCACATTCAGACCCAGCGACTGCACCAGAGTCGCCGTGGTGACGAGCACGGGGGCGGCGCAGTCGCGGAGCATGAAGGAGAGGCGCTCGACGGGGTAGGAGGCATCGAGGGGGACCCAGGCGCCGCCGGCCTTGAGGATGGCGAGGATGGAGACGACGAGGTCGAGAGAGCGCTCGACGCAGAGAGCGACGGGGACTTCGGCCGTGACGCCGAGGGAGCGCAGGTGGTGCGCGAGGCGATTGGCGCGAGAGTCGAGCTGAGCGTAGGTGAGGGAGTCGCCCTCGAAGCGAAGCGCGGTGGCGTCAGGAGTGCGAGCGGCCTGGGCCTCGAAGAGGGCGTGAGCGGTGGAGTCGCGCGGGAAGGCACGCTCCGTGTCGTTCCACTCGACGAGGAGCTGGTGCTGCTCAGTCTCGGAGAGAAGGGAGAGGGAGGAGAGAGGTGCCTCGGGCTGAGCCGCGGCCTTCTCGAGAAGGGCACCGAGGTGGATGAGCAGCCTGTCGACGGTTTGAGCCGTGAAGAGGTCGGTGCGGTACTCGATGCTGCAACCCAGGCCCTGGGCTGACTCCTGGAGGGCGAGGGTGAGGTCGAGGCGCGAGGTGCCGGTGTTGGAGGGCTGCAGGTGGAAGGTGAGGCCCGGAACCTTCAGCTCGGTCTCGGGCTGGTTCTGGAGCACCACGGCGACCTGGAAGAGAGGCGCGTGAGCGAGGCTGCGCTCGGGGTTGACGGCCTTGACCAGCTCTTCGAACGGAAGGTCCTGATGCGCGTAGGCGCCCAACGTGTCGTGGCGGACACGTGCGAGCAGCTCGCGGAAGGACGGGTTGCCACCCAGCCGTGCGCGCAGGGCGAGCTGGTTGACGAAGAAGCCGATGAGGCCTTCGGTCTCCGAGTGGTTCCGATTGGCGATACCGGTGCCGATGACGAAGTCCTCCTGGCCAGAGTAGCGGGACAGGACGGCCTGGATGCCGGCCATCAGGGCCATGAACAGCGTGGAACCCTCACGACGGCACAGCGCGTGGAGTGAGTCGACGAGCTGACGCGGCAGCACACGCGAGACACTCGCGCCTCGGAAGCCCTGCATGGCGGGGCGCGGGAAGTCCGTGGGCATGTCCAGGTGCAACGCCGCTCCGGACAGATACGCACTCCACCAGTCGAGCTGGGCGTCGAGCGCCTCGCCCTGGAGCCAGGACCGCTGCCATGCGGCGTAGTCGGCGTACTGGATGGGCAGCTCGGGCAGCGGTGAAGGGCGCCGCGCCGCGAAGGCCTCGTAGAGCGCGGTGGACTCACGCACGATCAGGCCCATGGACCAGCCGTCCGAGATGATGTGGTGCATCGTCATCATCAACACGTGCCGCTGTTCACTCAGCCGCAGCAGCGCGGTCCGCAACAGGGGGCCACGCGCGAGGTCGAAAGGACGCTCGGCCTCCGCGAGGACTCGACGCTGGACTTCCCCGTCGCGCGCCTCTTCGGTGAGCGCGGACAAGTCGTCCAGCGGCATTGGCACGGCCGCGGGAGGATGGATGATTTGAACCGGGCCCTCGCGGAACGTGGTGCGCAGCACCTCGTGGCGGCGCACCAACTCCGTGAAGGACTGCTGCAACGCATCCATGTCCAGCGTGCCCTCGAGATGAATCGCGAGGGGCATGTTGAAGGTCGCGCTACCTGGCTGAAGCTTGTCGAGGAACCACAAGCGCTGCTGTGCGAACGACAGCGGTGGCGGCTGCGAGCGGTCCGTGCGGACCAGCGGCGGTGTTTGCGACACAGCCGTCTGTTGATTCACTCGCTCGGCGAGCTGTGAAACGGAGGGGGCCTCGAAGAGTTCGCGGAGTGGGAGCTCGACGTTGAAGGTGGAGCGGATGCGAGAGACGACCTGGGTGGCGAGAAGGGAGTGCCCACCCAGGGCGAAGAAGCTCTCGGTGACGCTGACGCGAGGCAGGTTGAGGACGGCGCCGAAGAGCTCGGCGAGCTTCTCTTCCGTGGGGGTACGAGGTGCGACGAAGGACGACTCGTCCGTCAGGCTCGCCGCGTCGGGTGCCGGCAGCAGCCTCCTGGCGAGCTTCCCGCTGGGAGTCAGCGGCAGGGCCTCCAGGGCGACGAAGACGGAGGGCACCATGTACTCGGGCAGGCGCTTGAGCAGGGCGGAGCGGAGCGCTTCGGCAGTGACTGCGTCCGTCCCAGAGACAGGGACGACATAGCCGACGAGGCGCCTGGCGCCGGGGACGTCCTCTCGGACGATGGCCGCGGCGTCGCGGATGCCAGGCAGGGAGCGCAGCGCGGCCTCGACTTCGCCAAGCTCGACGCGGAAGCCGCGCAGCTTCACCTGTCCGTCGAGACGGCCGAGGAACTCGACGGTGCCCGAGGAGGTCCATCGAGCGGAGTCGCCGGTGCGATAGAGGCGTGCACCCGGCGTCGACGAGAACGGGTGGGGAACGAACTTCTCGGCCGTCAGCGCGGGCCTGCCGGTGTAGCCGAGTGCCAGGTGCGCGCCGCCGATGAAGAGCTCACCGGGCACGCCCACGGGCGTCGGCTGGCCAAGCGAGTCGAGGACGAAGAGCTGCGTGTGAGGCAGCGGCGAGCCGATGGAGGGCAGCCGGGGCCAGGATGCGGGCGCTCCCTGCATGCGGAACGCGGAGACGACGTGCGTCTCCGAGGGGCCGTACTGGTTCTCCAGGACGCAGCCCGGGAGCTTCTCGAAGAGGGCGACGAGGGCGGGAGTGATCTGGAGTTGCTCACCGGCCGTCACCACCTCGCGCAACGTCGTGGGAACGGTGGCGCCGTGAGAGACGGCGTCCGCGAGGGCCTGGAGCGCGACGAAGGGCAGGAAGAGCCGCCCGACGCGCTGCTGGTGCATGAAGTCGAGCAGCGCGGGGATGTCCTGGCGCAGACCGCCAGTGGGCAGCACGAGCGTTCCGCCGGCCCACCAGGTGGAGAAGATCTCCTGGCACGACACATCGAAGCTGAGCGAGGCGAACTGGAGGGTGGTGGCCGAAGGCACCACGGACTGGCGCAACTGCCAGGACAGCAAATGGCTCAGCGCGCGGTGAGGAAGGGCGACACCCTTGGGTCTGCCGGTGGAGCCGGAGGTGTAGATGACGTAGGCGGGGGACTCGGGAGAGAACGCGACGTCGGGCGAGTGAGGCGGTTGGGCGGAGATGGCGTCCGCCTCCGCGTCGACGAGGATGAGTCGCGCACTCGATGACGCGGGCAGCGAGGCCCGGAGGCTGGAGTGGGAAAGGACGACCGGCGCCGCGGAGTCCTCGAGCATGAACGCGAGGCGCTCGGAGGGGTAGTTGGGGTCGAGCGGCAGATACGACGCGCCAGCCTTGAGCGTCGCGAGGACCGCGACGGCCATGTCGAGCGACTTGTCGAGGCAGAGGCCGACGGAGCTGCCCGGTGAGACGCCGTGTTCGCGCAGCAAGTGCGCGAGTTGATTGGCCCGCGTGTCGAGCTGGGCGTAGGTGAGCGAGGCAACACCATCCGAGACGGCGATGGCGTGGGGCTTCCGCGCCACCTGCGCTTCCACGGGACGGTGGATGGGCGAGGTGACGTGATGGACGCTCGCGGTGTCGTTCCACTCGGTGAGGAGCTGGTGCTTCTCATGCGTGCTCAGCAGCGGCAGGTGGGCGAGGGACTGGCTCGGGTCGGCGATGGCGGCCTGGAGCAGCCGCGACAGGTGCTCGCCCATGCGCTGGGCGGTGCTCCGGTCGAAGAGGTCGGTGTTGAATTCGAGCAGGCCGTGGATGTCGGCGCCGGAGTCGACGAGGAGAATCGAGAGGTCGAACTTGGCGGTGCCACTGTCCACGTCGATGGCGCGCAGGGCGCCGGACGCGTCACTCCGGGACGAGACGGGGGGCGCCGTCTGCAGCGCGAGCATGGCCTGGAAGAGGGGTGAGCGGCTGAGGTCGCGCTGAGGCTGGAGTTCCTCGACGAGCTTCTCGAAGGGAACGTCCTGGTGCGAGTAGGCGCCGAGGGTGGACTCGCGCACCTGGGCGAGCAGCTCGCGGAAGGACATGTCCAGGCGGAGCTGGGTGCGCAGCGCGAGCGTGTTGACGAAGAAGCCGATGATGCCTTCGAGCTCGGCCTGCCGGCGGTTGGCGATGGGCGAGCCGACGACGATGTCGTCCTGGCCGGAGTAGCGGGCGAGGAGGACGTTGAAGGCGGACAGCAGCACCATGAAGGGCGTGACGCCCTCGCGGTTGCAGAGGGTGCGAAGCGCGGTGGTGAGGTCCGTGCCGAGGCGCACGGGGAGATTGGCGCCGTGGGCGGACTGGACGGGAGGACGCGGCCTGTCGGTGGGCAGCTCCAGGGCATGCGGCGCCCCCGCGAGGTGGTTGCGCCACCAGGAGACCTGCTGAGCCAGCGCCTCATCCCGCAGCCAGCCTCGCTGCCATGCGGCGTAGTCGGCGTACTGGAGTGCCAGCGGCGCCAGCGGTGAGGGCAGGCCCTGGCTGAAGGCGGAGTACAGCTCGAGGACCTCGCGGCCGAAGACGCCGGCGGACCAACCGTCCGAGACGATGTGGTGGACGGTGATGAGCAGCACATGTCGCTGCTCGTCGAGGCGCACGAGGGTGGCGCGCAGCAGCGGGGCGCGCGTCAGGTTGAAGGGAGTCTGGGCCTCGACGGTGGCGAGGCGCTGGGCCTCGGCGTCGCGGTCGGATTCCGGAAGGTGTCCGAGGTCGACGTGCGAGAGCGCGAACGGGACGTCGGAGTGGATGCGCTGCGCGGGCTGTCCGTCGTCACTGGAGAGGAACGTGGTGCGAAGCGACTCGTGGCGACGGACGAGTTCCTGGAGTGCGCGAGAGAGCGCTTCGGTGTGCAACTCACCGTTCACCTGGAGCGCGGTGGGGATGTTGTAGAAGGGACTGTCGGGCTGGAGCTTGTCGAGGAACCAGAGGCGCTGCTGCGCGAAGGAGAGCGGCAGGTCGCCGGAGCGCGGAACGGGCGCCAAGGGCGGAAGCTGGAGGCCGTCCTGAGTCTGGCGGGTGGCTTCGATGCGCGGCGCGAGCTGGGCGACGCTGGCGGCCTCGAAGAGAGCACGAACGGGCAGCTCGACGCCGAAGGCCTGGCGAATGCGAGAGATGAGCTGGGTGGCGAGGAGGGAGTGTCCACCGAGTTCGAAGAAGTTGTCAGTGACACCGACGCGCTCGACGCGGAGGACTGAGGCGAAGAGGGAGGCGAGCAGCTCCTCGGAAGGAGTGCGAGGCGCGATGTGCTCACGCGAGGTGGGAGTGAAGTCCGGAGCTGGGAGCGCCTTGCGTTCCACCTTGCCGCTGGGGCTCAGGGGGAGCGCGTCGAGGAAGACGAAGGCGGAGGGCACCATGTACTCGGGGAGGCGCTGAGAGAGCGCGGCCCGGAGTGACGCGGAGTCGGTGTCGCCAGCGGAGACGACGTAGGCGACGAGACGGGACTCGTCACGGACGACGACGACGGTGTCGGAGACGGAGGGAAGCGAGCGAAGCGCGGCCTCGACTTCGCCCAACTCAATGCGGAAGCCGCGCAGTTTGACCTGGAAGTCGGAGCGGCCGAGGTACTCGAGGGAGCCGTCTGGGAGCCAGCGAGCGACGTCGCCGGTGCGGTAGAGGCGGGCACCAGGAGAGGCGCTGAAGGCGTCGGGGATGAAGCGCTCAGCGGTGAGGTGGGGCTTGCGCCAGTAGCCGAGGCCGACCTGGACACCGCCGATGAAGAGCTCACCGGGGACGCCGACGGGAGAAGGCTGGTTGTCGGAGTCGAGGACGTAGAGGCGGGTGTTGGCGACGGGCCTGCCGATGGGGATGGAGGACCGGGAGGAGCCGCGAGCGCAGTGGAAGAATGAGACGTCGACGGCGGCCTCGGTGGGGCCGTAGAGGTTGTGGACCTCGGCGGAAGCGGGCAGTCGCGAGTGAGCGCGAGCCACGAGGTCCGAAGTGAGGGCCTCACCACTGCAGACGACGCGACGAAGCGAGGAGAGCTTCTCGACACCCGGCTCCTCCAAGAAGGCGCGGAGCATGGAGGGGACGAAGTGGAGCGTGGAGACACGCTGCTCGGAGATGAGGCGGACGAGGTAGGCGGGGTCCTGGTGTCCGCCAGGCTTCGCGAGGACGAGGCGAGCGCCCGTCATGAGGGGCCAGAAGAACTCCCAGACGGAGACGTCGAAGGAGAAGGGAGTCTTCTGGAGGACGGTGTCCATCGCCGTCAGCGCGTACTGCTGCTGCATCCACAGCAGGCGGTTGACGACGCCCGAGTGGGCATTCATGGCGCCCTTGGGGCGGCCCGTGGAGCCGGAGGTGAAGATGACGTAGGCGAGGGCGTCAGGGCCGGCGAGCGACTCCAGCGAGGAGGAGGGCTGTCGAGAGACAGCGTCCCACTGGGAGTCGAGGCAGAGGACGCGAGAGGCGTGCTGGGGGAGGACGGACGTCAGGTGCTCATGGGTGAGGAGCACGGGAGCGTCAGCGTCCTCGAGCATGCCGGCGAGGCGCTCGCGGGGATATGCGGGGTCCAGGGGGACGTAGGCAGCGCCGGACTTGAGGACTGCGAGCAGGGCGACGACGAGGTCGAGCGAGCGCTCCAGGCAGACACCGACGAGAGAGCCGGGGCGCGCGCCGAGAGTACGCAGGTGGTGAGCGAGCTGGTTGGAGCGTGAATCGAGCTGCGCGTAGGTGAGGAGACTGTCTTCGAAGCGAACGGCCTCGGCATGGGGAGAACGAAGCGCCTGCGCTTGGATGAGCGAGTGGAGCGTGGCCTCACTCGGGTACTGCACGTGTGCGCCCTGGAAGTCGGAGAAGAGCTGGGACTTCTCGTCGTCGGCGAGCAGGCCGAGGTGGCGCAGGGGCGCGTCGACGCGAGAGGTGGCGTCGGTGAGGAGGCTGACGAAGTGGCGAGCCATGCGACGCGGAGTGGCTGCGTCGAAGAGGTCGGAGTTGAAGTCGAGGGAGCCGAGCAGACGACCCTGGCTCTCGCTCATGCCGAGGGAGAGGTCGAACTTGGCGGAGTGAAGCTCGGAGGTGAGGACGTCGAGGGAGAGGCCCGGGAGGCGGAGGGCATCGTCAGGAGCGTTCTGGAAGACGAAGGAGACCTGGAACAGCGGGCTGCGACTGAGGTCGCGCTGAGGCTGGAGTTCCTCGACGAGCTTCTCGAAGGGGACGTCCTGGTGCTCGTAGGCAGCCAGGGTGGACAGGCGCACCTGCTCCAACAACTGGCGGAAGGACTGGCCGCCATTGATGTGAGCACGCAGGACGAGCGTGTTGACGAAGAAGCCGATGAGGCCCTCGGTCTCCGCGCGATTGCGGTTGGCGATCGGAGATCCAACGCAGATGTCGTCCTGACGAGAGTAGCGAGACAGCAGCAGTTGCCACGCGGCGAGCAGCACCATGAAGGGCGTGGCGCCCTCGCGCTGGGCGAGTGCCTTCACTGCGAAGGTCAGCTCAGCAGACAGCTCGAAAGGAATCAGCGAGCCGCGGAAGGACTGGACGGCGGGACGGGGCCTGTCGGTAGGCAGCTCAATAGCGGGAGAAGCGCCCGCGAGCTGGTTGCGCCACCAGGCGATTTCTGAGGCGAGGACATCACCCTGGAGCCACTGGCGCTGCCAGACGGAGAAGTCGGCGTACTGGATGGGCAGAGGGGCAAGCTGAGCGGGCTCGCCTCCGGAGAACTGGCGGTAGAAGGCGGCCAGCTCGCGGACCATGACGGCGATGGACCAACCGTCGGAGGCGATGTGGTGGACGGTGACGAGCAGTTGGTGCTCGGACGCATCCAGGCGGAGGAGTGACGCGCGGACGACGGGGCCCCGGGCGAGGTCGAACGGACGCACGGCTTCGGCTGCCGCCAACCGCTGTGCCTCGGCGTCACGCTCCTGCTGGGGCAGGGCGGAGAGGTCAATGAGAGGCATCTCCAGCCGGAAGTCGAGCTGGACGTGCTGAACGGGCTGGCCCTCATGAATGGCGAAGTGGGTGCGCAGGGTCTCGT
The DNA here is from genome assembly GCF_013336625.1 of Myxococcus sp. CA033. Classification (NCBI taxonomy): domain Bacteria; kingdom Pseudomonadati; phylum Myxococcota; class Myxococcia; order Myxococcales; family Myxococcaceae; genus Myxococcus; species Myxococcus sp. CA033. The sequence goes on from NZ_JABUMU010000035.1 coordinate 104,787, forward strand.
GACGCTGAATCAGCGCGTTGAGAGACTGGAGCAGTGCGTCCGCGTTGAGGTTGCCAGAGAGCTTGAGCGCCCAGGGGATGTTGTAGGTGGAAGCGCCGGGCTGGAGCTGGTCGAGGAACCAGAGGCGCTGCTGGGCGAAGGAGAGAGGCAGCGGCTGGGCCCGGTCGACAGGGACGAGGGCCGGCTGGCGAGACGAGGAGCCGTGGAGCAAGTCGAGCCGCTCGGAGAGGAGAGCGACGGTGGGAGAGGAGAAGAGCTCACCGAGGGGCAGCTCGACGTCGAAGGTGGAGCGGATGCGAGAGACGACTTGAGTGGCGAGGAGAGAGTGGCCGCCCAACTCGAAGAAGTCGCCGTGGATGCTGACGCGCTCCAGGCCGAGGACGTCGGAGAAGATGGAGGCGAGGCGGGACTGGGTGAGAGTGGAGGGAGGGGCGAAGTCGTCGCCGGAGGCGTCAGCTGCGGCGAAGTCGGGAGGAGGAAGAGCCTTCCTGTCGAGCTTCCCGTTGGCGGAGAGGGGGAAGGCGGAGAGGGAGACGAGAGCAGCCGGCACCATGTACTCGGGCAGGCGCTGGGAGAGGAATGAGCGGAGCGCGGACGTGTCGATGTCCTGCTCGGCGGCCGTGAAGTAGGCGACGAGACGCTTGTCACCGGGGACGTCTTCGCGAGCGAGGACGACGGCTTCCTGGATGCCAGAGAAGAGGCGGAGAGCGGCCTCGACTTCGCCTAGCTCAATGCGGAAGCCACGGACCTTCACCTGGAAGTCGGAGCGGCCGAGGAACTCGAGAGTGCCGTCGGCGAGCCAGCGGACTCGGTCCCCGGTGCGGTAGAGGCGAGCACCAGGAGTGCTGCTGAAGGGATGCGGGACGAAGCGCTCGGCGGTGAGGTCAGCGCGGTTGAGGTAACCCCAAGCAAGGCCGTCACCCCCGACGAAGAGCTCTCCAGGGACGCCCGGAGGCAGGGGCTGGAAGGAGGCGTCGAGGACGAAGGCGGAGGAGTTGGAGAGAGGAGCGCCGATGGGGACGGAGCGAGAGAAGGAGTCCCCACTCCGCAGCGAGTGAGTGGCGGAGAAGGTGGTGTTCTCGGTAGGGCCGTAGCCGTTGACGAGGACGTGGCCCGGGGGCATCCGCGAGAGGTGCTCGCGGACGCGAGAAGGCGGCAGGACGTCGCCACCGGCGAGGACCTGGCGGACACCAGCCAGCGCGACGGGCTGAGTCGCCACCATCTGCTCGAAGAGAGCGGCGGTGAGCCAGAGGGAGGTAATGCCCTCGCGGACGAGAATCGAGCCGAGTTCCTCAAGAGACAGGGAATGAGGAGGAGCGAGGACGAGCTTGGAGCCGTGGAGGAGAGCGCCCCAGATTTCGAGGGTGGAGGCGTCGAAGGCGACGGGGGCTGCGTGGAGCCAGACGTCGGAAGCGGCGAAGGAGATGAAGGAA
>NZ_JABUMU010000036.1:0-97608 GCF_013336625.1 Myxococcus sp. CA033
CGGCGGCCGTCTTCGTCTTCTGGGCATCCTCCGGTTTCTGCCCGGGCTTCTGCGCATTCTTCTGCGCGTCGGCGGCGGCCTTCTGCGCGGCGGCCTGCTGTCTGCGCGCGGCCTCCGCGGCCTTGCGTGCTTCCTCCGCGGCCTTGCGCGCGGCTTCGGCGGCTTTGCGCGCGGCCTCCGCGGCCTTGCGCGCTTCCTCTGCTCGTTGCCGAGCTTCCTCGGCGCGACGCGCGGCCTCGGCCGCTGCAGCGCTCGAAGTTCCAGAACCACCACCCGTAGGTGACAGACCGCCCATGGAACATCCCCTTTTCGTCAGAACCGACCCCTCATTATCGGAGGAATGAGAAAACGATTTCCTCCGACACTCCTGAGGGGTCTGGATAGTTGCTGAATGAGTCCTATCCGGAAACAGGCGTTAGATACCAACAGGCCTGCCCGCATGCAGAGCAAAGACTGGCAGGGACGCGCGGCAACGCCTCGCAGCGACACGCGGTGAAAACCAGCCACCCCGCAATGTCTGACATGTGGGCCTCGCCTGCCCACGGAATGGTCTCACCAGAATTCTGGGAGCCACATCAAACCAACCAGGCGAACGGATTCGCAGTGCGAAACGTGGGAGCCCGAACAGAGTGCCCGCCGCGCGCGCCTCCGGAAACACCTCGGGCCCGAGCGGAGACTCCGCCCGGACCCGAGGTGACTTCGTCGAAGTCGCGCGTCAGTTCTTCGCTTCGGTGGCGCGGCGGATGCGGTCGAAGTCGAAGTTGGGCGAGGGGTCCTGCTTCTTGTCGGTGATGTCCTTGTGACCGACCAGGTTGTCCCCAGGCACGTCGTAGCGCTTCGCCAGGTAGGGCACGAGCTGCTCGAGCGCCTTGTACTGGGCCTCGGTGTAGCCGTCCTTGCCGTCGCCCTCGTTGACGATTTCGATGCCAATCGAGCGATCATTCACATCGCCCGGCTTGCCCGGCAGCGAGCCCTCTCCAGCATGCCACGCGCGCTTCTCGTCGCCGACGAGCTGGTAGATGGTGCCGTCCTTGCCAATCAGGTAGTGCGAGCTGACGTCGCCCCGGCCCGTCAGGTCCTTGTACTTGGATTCGAGCCAGCCCATGACCGACGTGGGCTTGCCCGTCAGCGTCTCCAGGCTGCTCTCATCCGAGGGGTCCGCGGTGTGGTGCAGGACGATGGAGTCGATGTCCTGTCCCGCGGGCCTGTCATTGAAGTTCTTGGAGGGGCGGACGACCATTTCCGGCGTCGGGTTGGTGGGGTCCGTGGAGATGGGCGTCAGCGGCTGCGGCGCCGCGGGCGCGGGCGGCGGCGTGGGGGACGGGCCCGGGCTCGGAGAGGGCGTGGGGCGCGCGGCCTTCGGCTGCTCGAAGCTGTCCACCGGCTTCGGCGTAGGGCCCGCCGTCGGCTGGGGAGGCGGAGGAGGCGGACGCGGCTCTTCGGACCTGAAGGGACGCAGGAGGGTGTTCTGAACAAAGCGCTGAAGCGGAGCAACCATGGGGTGTGGTCTCCAGGGAAAACAACGACGTGACTGGGTTATCGCGCACCCGGTGTTCCCAGTTGCGGTTTCTTCGAGAGAAAGAACCCCGCACCCACCCGGAGTTCCTCCCGGTACCACCTCACGGTTCGAGGCCGGCGACGCTGTAATGCGCGGGCGGCCCATCGAGGTCCTCGGCGGCGCCTTCGCGCCATGGCCTCGCGGCGGAACCACACATCCAGGGATCAGCCACAGGCACCATCGCGAGCGCCGTGGACCTGTAGCTGGCCGCACAGTGGCCGCGCGCGTCGCTCCCTGCTCGCGACGCCCACCGTCTCGCTGGCCGAGCAGGCCCAGGCGAGCACGACCTCACGGGCGCGCTGAGTGTTGTCCGAACATGGCATGGGTAACACAGTGGCGGGTCTGGGCGCCGTTTTGACGTGGACGCGGTAGCGTGGGCCCCTGCTCATTCTTCGATCGAGACACCCCATGCATCGTCTCCTCATCGCCGCCCTGCTCTCGCTGTCCCTCGCTGCATGCTCGGATGACCCCGACCCTTCTCCGCCGACGGATGCCGGCGCGGACGCGGGCGTTCCGGATGACACGGATGCGGGCTCGGATGCCGGGACGGATGCGGGCTCGGATGCGGGGCCTGGGCCTTGGACGGATGCGGGCAGTTCGCACGGCACGGGGAAGCTGCCGTGTGACAGGACGGGCACGGTGGTGGACGACACCAACCAGACGTATACGTTCTGTGTCGCGCAGGTGGCGGGCGTCGAGCTGAAGATTGTCGAGCCTCGCGCGGGCATCGTCCCCGTGCCGCTGAACCTGGCCATCTACCTGCATGGCGACGGGGCTCGGGCGCACACGGGAAACACGGCGCCGCGCCTGCAGGCGCCGTGGGCGTTCGACCACGACACGCTCTATGTGTCAGCGCTCGCGCCGAACAAGTGCGCGTGGTGGACGAAGCCCTCGTTGACGACGTGTACGGACACCGCGACAGCCGCGGACCGGGATGTCGCGGGAGACAATGCGCGGGCGCTGACGGAGGTCATCGACACCTTGCGCAAGCGCTGGGACCTCAACAACGAGCCCATCCTGTTTGGAGGGTCTTCGGGGGGCTCGGTGTTCCTCACGGCGAGCTTCCTGCCGAAGTACGGCAGTCGCTATCGCGGCATCTACGCGCTGGGGTGTGGCGGCGAGGCGCCGTGGAGTGGCGCGCTGGACTGGGACAGCACCCGGCCCGAGCTGCGCGGACCGACGAAGCTGTTCTATTTGTACAGCGACCAGGATGAGTATCTCCCGGACATCCGGGCCAGCATGACGGAGTACCGCAGGTTCGAGGTGCCGCTGGCGGAGAAAGTCATCGCGGGAGCGGGGCACTGCGTGTTCGACGATATCGGCGGAGTGAAGGACATCTGGGCAGAGGCGCTGGACGCGAAGTAGTCGCGGGCAGGACGCCCGGCATCGGCGGTGAGCTCCGGATGCCGGGCGTTGCGTGGGTTGGAGTCGTGGGCAGGGGTTGCTTGACGCAGTTGCCCCAGCCGCGCTTGCCATTGACGACGGTCATCTCCCAGAAGCGGGTACCGGCGTTGTAGTCGATGCTCACGCCGTCCGTGTAGCTGCTGGTGTTGAAGTGGCCGCCGATGCCGGAGAGGAGGCAGGCGACGCTGTCGGGGTTGTAGGCGAGGTTCTCGGTGAAGCCGCCTGGATCTCCGGCGACCCAGAGCCAGCCACCGTGGTTCTCGGGCACGTCGACACACACGGCGCTGCCGCCGCCATCGCCCGCGAGGTTTCCGCCGAGGTACCAGTTGAGGCCGTCACTCCAGACGCGGACATAGTCCGAGTTGGAGTTGAAGCCCCCAGAGGCCTCGATGGAGGTGAGGAAGCAGCGACGCTGCGCGGTGGCGGCGCCGAGGAGCTTCGCGGCGAAGCCCTGGTACCAGGACACCTCGGCCGTCCGGTTGGCGGCGGTGGCGAGGCACTGGATGCCAGTGGAGAGCGCCTTGCTGTTGTTCTGGCTGACGTAGACGGTCCAGTTGCCGCCGCTGATGAACGTGCCGGTGCCGCTCCAGCTTCCGGTGACGCGCGGCACGAGGTTGCCCTGGACGCCAGAGAGGAAGCAGGTGCGGTTGGTGGCGGTGCCGATGGCGGTGGAGGTGAAGCCGTTGGTGGAGGTGCCCCACCAGTACGTGCCGCCGAGGGCGACGCCCTGCTCGACCTGCGCCGGGGACTCGTCACCGGCGACGGGTGCGGTGTCCGTGGGCTGCTCCAGGGGCTCGCCGCCGCAGCCGACAGTGAGGGCGGTGAGTGGCAGTGCGAACAGCAGGTTGCGCACGGCCTGTCGTGAACACATCGAGTGCATGAGTGGGCCCATTCCTTGTGAGTGAGTCGCTGCGACGTGCTGGAGCGCGGTGATATGCGCAGGGCACGCCGACGGTGTCCCCGTGACGCGGGCCGCGGGGTGCGGACCTGTGTCATCGCGGAGCGGGGATACGCAGAGCAACTCAGGTGCCAAGGGATTGGGGGCACCGTGACGTAGGGATGATGCAGGTCTTGCACTGTTTCACGAGGAGGTCCGTGCAAGTGCTGCTCGGTGTTGCAGGGGTTGCACCGTGGGACGGTGCTCAACGCCTTTCGGCATCACGGCGAGCCACGGCTCCGCCGGCCAAGCCGGTGCCGAGCAACACCGCTGCGTGCTCAACGCCTTCCGGCATCACGGCGAGGCACGGTTGAACCTCGACCCGGGTGACACAGCCTACGACGAGTGCTCAACACCTTCCGGCATCACGGCGAGCCACGGGCGGCCTACGGCGAGGTGAGGTGCAGCGCCTGCAAGGAGTGCTCAACGCCTTCCGACATCACGGCGAGCCTCGGATTGCGCGGGCGTCGTCACGGTTTCCTGCCTGTGCTCAACGCCTTCCGGCATCGCGGCGAGCCACGGGCTACGAGGTGGACGGTTGCCTCTATGACGTCCTCTCGTGCTCAACGCCTTCCGGCATCACGGCGAGCCACGGCTGGTGACGGACCTGGCGCGGCAGGCCGAGGACGAGGGGTGCTCAACGCCTTCCGGCATCACGGCGAGCCACGGACCTCGCGGATTGGAGCCGTGCCAACTCTGGTGCAGGTGCTCAGCGCCTTCCGGCATCACGGCGAGCCACGGAAGGACCACACCGGCCGCGAGTTCCACGGGGTGAAGTCGTGCTCAACGCCTTCCGGCATCACGGCGAGCCACGGTTCGCCAACTTCAAGGAAATCTACGGGGACAAGTTGTGCTCAACGCCTTCCGGCATCACGGCGAGCCACGGCCCATACCTCGTGCATTACCTGGCCGAGGCGGTGTGCTCAACGCCTTCCGGCATCACGGCGAGCCATGGCAACTCCGGCTGGGAGAGGCAGGCATCCAGGCGGTGTGCTCAACGCCATCCGGCATCACGGCGAGCCTCGGCGGCCACAATCGGGCAGGCGGCGCAGTCGATCACCTCCAGGTGCTCAACGCCTTCCGACATCATGGCGAGCCTCGACTCGTGCTCGAAACCACCGTGCAGATCGCGTTCGACGGGTGCTCAACGGCGTCCGGCATCACGGCGAGCCACGGGGTTCACTCCGGACAACATGATGGCCCGGAAGTACGAGTGCTCAACGCCTCCCGGCATCACGGCGCGCCTCGGATCAACGCCCTGAAGTCCAGTCAGGACTATCAGGCAAAGTACTCAACGCCTTCCGGCATCACGGCGCGCCATGGTCTTGGAGCGCGCGAAAGAGATGGGCAACCCAGCGTGCTCAGCGCCTTCCAGCATCACGGCGAGCCACGGGCGGACGCCGGCACGGTCATCACGGGGGAGATCGGTACGTGCTCAACGCCTTCCGGCATCACGGCGAGCCACGGTTCCGGTTGAGCCACTGCCGCGTGACGGAGACCCGTGGTGCTCAACGCCTTCCGGCATCACGGCGAGCCACGGCTGGGTGGGTGATGGCTCCTCGCAAAAAGAATTAGTGCTCAACGCCTTCCGGCATCACGGCGAGCCACGGCCGTCCCGCATGGCAGAGTGCTCGTGCGGTCTGCAGTGCTCAACGCCTTCCGGCATCACGGCGAGCCTCGGGAATCGCCATCCGGAGAAGCTGTGGTCATTTGACCGTTCGTGCTCAACGCCTTCCGCCGTCACGGCGAGCGTCGGATCAGGCGAACGTGTTCAACATCCCCTTCAAGTAGTGCTCAACGCCTTCCGGCATCACGGCGCACCACGGCACGTATGTTCTTGCTGATAGCGGTGCGAGATGCGTGCTCAACGCCTTCCGGCATCACGGCGAGTCTCGGGTGGGCCTCGTCCTCCTCAGTGGCTACGGCGGCTGCCGGTGCTCAACGCCTTCCGGCATCACGGCGAGCCTCGGGGTCATCAGCGGGCACAGTCATACGCCGGGAATCTGGTGCTCAACGCCTTCCGGCATCACGGCGAGTCTCGGAAAGTGAATGACGAACTGCTCCCGAATTGCGGCATGACGTGCTCAACGCCTTCCGGCATCATGACGAGCTTGAGCCCCTGAGGAACATGCGCGCCATCCAGTGCCACCGAGCATGCTCAACGCCTTCCGGCATCACGGCGAGCCTCGGCGCCCAACGGCGACGTCGTCGTGCCGGGCTATACTTGTGCTCAACGCCTTCCGGCATCACGGCGAGCCTCGGGGCGCTGGAAACGAGGAGGCGGAGCTGCGCAAACAGTAATGCTCAACGCCCTCCGGCATCACGGCAAGCCACGGGAACAGAGAGGCCCGAGTGAGGCGCCCAGCGGTGCGGTGCTCAACGTCTTCCGGTATCACGGCGAGCCTCGGCATCAAGAACGCTGGCGCGAAGATCCGCAAGTAGTGCTCAACGCCTTCCGACATCACGGCGAGCCTCGGGTCGCGGTCCACGCCGCTTGCGGCAATACCGACGCTACGTGCTCAACGCCTTCCGGCATCACGGCGAGCCTCGGGGCGCGGACCAAGAGGACAAGAAATTCCAAGAGACGTCCTCAACGCCTTCCGGCATCACGGCGAGCCTCGGCCCCACCACCAACCAGCCCCAGGACAGGTGACAGTGCTCAACGCCTTCCGGCATCACGGCGAACCTCGGCAGACGTTCCTCTGCGGGTTTTCACGCTCGCGCTTCGCGAGGTTCTCAACGCCTTCCGGCATCACAGTGAGCCACGGGGATCCTCACCTGGCTGGGGACGGACCGAGACAAACGGTGCTCAACGCCTTTCGGCGCCATGGTGAGCAATGGGGCACGGCGACGTGGGTGACGACGACGCCCACCGAAATGTGCTCAACGTCTTCCGGTATCACGGCGAGCCTCGGTTAAGCGGCTGATTCTGACGGAGGTCTACGCGATGGACCTGTGCTCAACGCCTTACACCACTGTGAGTGCCTCACAATACCCAGGCGTCCTCAACACCTTCCGACATCAAGTTCCACTCACCCGACACCATCTATTCAAATATCAAAAAACACTTATCCGTGCGTCTAGCCCTGGATTCTCCAACTTCAGCCATCCGCACCTTCCGCTAAACTCCGGCATCGTCGAAACGTCGACGGTTCCATCAACAGCCTTCACTAGGATGATGGCTCACATCCGCGCGACAAAACCGCAGAAACCAACGGCCTAACAACTCAACCGCGAGGCACAGGCACGGCTCCCGCTCGCACGCTCTTCGCGAGGAGTCGGGCCGGCGAACTCACGCGAAGCTCCCGGGCCGGTCTTCCTCCATCCGAGGCCCCGCTCCCACCCGCAGCCGAGTGGGCAGGAAGAGGCCACAGCCCATATGGCGCCGCCCACCGAGTCCCTGTTCCTGGAGGCGCACGGACGAGCGCGCGGACAGGTTGCTCAGCGTGAGCGCATAACCAATCACCTTCTTCCCGGCGATGGCCACCACCCGCCTGCGGCCCACGTGCACCGTCCCTTCGCACTCCAGCTCCGCGAGGAACTTCTGGACCGAGGCGCGGAACGACGCGTCGTCAATCGCGTGCTTGAAGGTGATGAGCCGCGCGGACAGTGACACCGGAGCATCCAGCGAGAAGACCCGAGGCACGCCCAAGGTGACTTCCCCATCCCCGACGGGGAGCGTCGCGCCGTTGAGCGGGAGGAGAAGCGCCAGGGCCTCCGGCGGACAGCGGATGCGCAGCGAGCCATGGCCCACGAGGAGCGACGTCCCCCGCGCCTGTGTGCCACGCAGGTTGAAGATTCCGACGTCCTTGCGCGCATGCAATCCCGGGAGCCGGTGAGAAAGCGCGGAAAACAACGCATAGCCATGGTCCAGCGGAACCCCGCCGCCACGCGCGGGGAAGACAAGGTCAATCACAGACATGTTCATCCTCGAAATCGTCGCGACGGATGCCGCGATTGCTGGGTTGCCTGGAGCCCATGGCCCCTACCTCACGGATGTCAGACCCACGCACTACCTTTCACGTCCAGCATGGGACCCTTCTTCGACCTCGTTCTTCGTCGCCTGGTGCAGAACCATCCGGAACACCTGCTCCTGCTCCTCTTCGGCTCCGACGCACCGACCTTCGTGCACGCCGCCGACACCAGCCTTCCGCAGTCCGAGCGTCGCGCGGATGCCATCCTGGTCGTGGAGGCCCCCACGGAGCGCTTCGCCGTGGAGCTGGAGATTCAGGCGCAAGCCGACCCCGACTTCGCCCGAAGGTTCCTGGACTACACGGTGCGCATCCACCTGCGGGAGGGGCTGCCGGTGTTGCCCGTGGTCCTCCTGGTCGTCCCGGAGGCAGAAGGTGTCCTTCCGCCCTACCTCGTCCACTGTCGCGGCCGGCAGGTGCTTGCCTTTGATTTCTTGGTTGTACGACTTTGGGAGGTGGATTTCTCCCAGCCTACCCTCCAGTCGGCCACCGGACTCGTGCCCCTCTCGGTCCTGGATGCACGAGCGGGGCCCGAGCGCGCGACCTGGGCCGAGGCCCGGTTGCGACAGGCCACGGACCTCTCGTCGCAAGAGAGGCTGGATTTGCTCGTCGTCCTGGGTACCCTTACGTCACGCCGCTTCGGCAGCCACCGACCCAGCCAGTCCTTGAGGAGCATCATGATCGACTCACCTTTCTGGGATGAACTGCGCGCACAGGAACGAGCCCTCGAACGGACCCGGGAGCGCGCTCGGACCCGTGTCACCTTCGCGCGAACCCGAGAACTCACCGTGTCCCCGGAGGAGGAACAGCGCCTCGCGGCCATGGACGAATCAGAACTGGCGCGGCTCATCACCCTTGCATTCACCTCTCCAGACGCGGCCCTCCGAGCACTTCGTGAGGCCATTGGCCTGTCGACACATCGTCACTGAGAACCCGCCGGTGTTCCCGAGCGGAGCGCCAGTCTCGCCAGCAGCGCATCTCGGCGCTCCTGGAGTTTGGGATTCTTCTTCACCAACGAGCGCACGGCCTGAGCGCATTCCTCGCGGGCCGCGAGCGGCAGGGCTGACAACCTCTCCAGCCAGCTCGCCTCGAACTCATCGAGCACCTTGCGCTGCACAGTCTCGTCCTCGCGCCTCGCCTCCACCCACGCCCGGAACTCATCCCTCAACGGAGAAGGACGAGACACCGCGCGAGGAGGACCGATGACCGTCTTCTCCTCGGAGGTCAGCCTCCCATAGCCCGCGGCCGTCTTGCCTCCCACACCCCACTCACTGAGCGCCTCGCGCAAACGCTCAGCGGCCCAGGTCAGGAGGCGGACGGAGTCCTCATCCGCGCCAGGAGCCAGACTCAGCGCCACCAGGAAGCGTCCTCCAGGTCGCACCGACAGGAAGGCCACCGGATTGGGCGAGTCGTAGTCGTTCGGCCAGTCGCGCCCCTCGTACCAGGACCGCTGATGCACCGTCAGCACGTCCCTCGACAACATCCCGACCTCCGCAGGCGTGTGGACCCACAGCGCATCATGGAACACGACCTGGCCCGCGCTCGCCGCCGTCCCGGTGGCCTCGTCGCCCGGGACACCGAACAGCCGACGACATGCCTCCGCCACATCCACAGGCTCGAATTTCGCCCGCAGATAGGACGCCAGCACGCCCTTCAGCGAGGAGCCCGGAATCATCGGCACCCCCCACGTGTGGTGCAACGTCAGCCCCACGCCCGTAGGTGAGGCCATGCCGTGCCCCACCAGCAACCGGCCCACGGCCCGCACGGTGACAGTGGCGGTATGCCACTGCTTCAACGACTCGAGCCAGCGGCGATAGGCCACCCCGTAGTCCTCGGGCTGGCGCGCCAGCTCCATCCACGACAACCACTTGCGCCACGGTGAAATCTTCGCGTCCTTGTCATCCTTCTCGGGCGCGTAGCGTTCATGCGCCAGGCCCGCATGGTGTGGCCCCGATGGCTGCTCGTCCTGGAGCCGCTGCAGCTCATTGCGCATGCGACTTCCCCTTCCCCTCGTCCTTGAAGGTGGCCTGCACCGCGCGGCGGAACCACACCACCAGCCGAAGCGTCTCGCGCGTGGCCAGCATGTAGTCCTCCAGCTTCAACTCCCGCACCTTCCCAGGGAGCGCGTCCCAGCGAAGGTTCTTCTCCAGCCCTGGCAGCCCCGCATCACCGAGCGACTTCGCGAGGTCGTCCAGCAGCCGCATCGCGGCGTTCGTCTCGAGCGGCCTGTTCTCCTTCGGGTCTCGCTCGCGCTCCAGGAAGGTGAGCGCCGCAGCCAGCCCGTCACGGAGCACCGAGGCCCCCAGGCCATGCACGCGCGGCTTGTAGTCGGCGCGCAGGTCCGTCGGGACCGCCGTCACGAACTCATACGCCCGAATCGCCCGCTGCTGCTCTCGCGTCCGCTCGCTCATCGCTTCCCCTCCGCGCCACCGCCCTGCCAGGACAGCAGCCGGCACCACCCTCGCCCCACGGTGGCCTTGCCGCCCAGTTGCAGCATCGTCCCCTGCGCGCCCAGGGCGTCCGAGAGCACCTCGCTCGCCTCCAGCTTGCTCGCCGGGTCCCAGGCCCGCGTGGCGGCCATCACGCCCATGAGCAGCGTCTCCGCCGGCAGGCTCTCTTCCGTCCAGAGCTGTCCCTGCGCGGCGGTGCCTGTGTCCGGGTCGATGCTCACGCGCGTGTCCACCTGTGTCGCCGTCTCCCAGAGGAAGCACATCGTCTCGTCGTCGACGAGCACCAACCTGCGCAGGAGCATGTCCCGCTCCTCCGGAGGCAGGGCGTTCCCCAGCTCGCGCGCCCAGAGGGCGAGTTCGGCGTCGTCCTTCTCCTCCAGCTTCAGGTCCAGGTCCTCCAGGTAGATGCGCGGCGACTGACCCGGGCGACGAGACACACAGACGCTCTCGCTCCGCGACGCCACGCGCGCCGTGTGCTTCTCCAACTTCTGCACCATGGGCGGCGCCCTCGTGCCACCGGTCCGCCCTCCCCAGTCGCGACGCGCCAGGGCCAGCAGCAGTGGCGACGTGACGAGCGAGAACGTGCCCACGAAGCCACGCACGGGAAGAGCGAGCAGCCGCGCATCGCCCACCACCAGCGCACCCGCGAAATCCAGGGGCTCGTCTCCCTCGACACCGGGCTTCTTGCGCCGAGGCCCGAAGATGGCGTCACTGCGTCCCGTGTCCGACTCATGCTTGCGCGCATCGCGCAGCACGCCCTTGAGCGATGAGCCGGGGATGATGGGAATGCCGGTGGCGCGCATCCGCATCAACGGCAGGTCGATGACTCCCACACTCTGCCCCGTGCCCACGTGCAGGGGCGAGAGGGCTTGCAGCAGATAGGCTCGGCTTTCCATGGCTCAGGCTCCAGGTTCCGGGGACGGTTGCCAGACACCGGGCAGCACCTGCCCGAGCGCCTCCTCGTGGCCGCCGCCCCACGAGGCCAGCCACAGCGCGCGCAGCTCGTCGGCGGTGAAGTCGCCACCGCTCCGCTTCTCGAAGAAATAGACAGCCCCCGCAGGCACCCACCGCCGCGTCTGCCGAGGACACCGCCGCACCATGTCCCACGCGGACACGTCCTGCGCGCGCGGCACCAACGCGGCCCTCAGCACCACGGGCTCCGTGGACAGCAGGGGCAGCGTGCCCACGTAGCGGGGCGTCGGCCCCGCGTCGCGCTCGAAGCCATCCGGCAGCCAGCCCCGCTCGAAGCACGCGGGCGTGGCCAGAATCAGGCGGAGCCCTTGCGTCGCCCGTGCCAGGTCTTGGGGGCACTCGAACAGGTCCGCTTTCAGCGGCTCCACGTCCGTCAGCCGCCTGCGGCCTCCGAGGCCCAGCACGCCCCGGGGAAAGCCCTGCACTGACTTCTCCGGTTGCTCACAGGCCAGCCCCAGCGCCCACTCCACCGCGTGAGGCGCATGACCGCGCGGGCGCTCCAACCGAAGCAACTCCACGACCTCGCGCGAGTGCAGCATGGACGGCTCCGCGGCCTGGCTCTGTGCGTTGATGGCCACGTGCAGGTCGGTGCGGAACTCGGGACTGCAAGTCCCCGAGACGGTGACACTGTCTCCGCGCAGCCAGGCCATCATCTCCGCCTCGGACCAGAAGCGCGGCGCGGTGGCGGGCTTACCCTTTGACGTTCGCCGCGGGTGCCACAGCGCCTCGCGTGCGGCGTCATCATCGGGGCCCAGCGTGGCCGCGTTCGTTCCGGGCTCGGGGCGACGGGGCAAGAGACGGTCGAGGCGCTTGTGCTCACCATCGCCGACCAGTACGGCGTCCGCGGGGAAGGGCCACATCCGATGTTTCCGCTCGAAGTCCACGCCCAGCGGTCGACGCAGGGCGAGGAAGCGCTTCAGCTTCAGGCCCTCGGAGTTCCGCTCCCAATCCTGGGGCGACAGCCGCAAGCCGGCCTGGGTCGCCATGAGGTCCTGTCCCCACGCGGCTCGCAGGGCGCCCCTCACCGTCGTGGGCAGCGGCCAGGGATGCGAATGCCCACGCCCCACCTCGCTGGTGTACCAGCCGCGCCCGTCCTTCACGGACAGCCCGTCGCGCGGCAACAGCGCGAAGCACTCCTGACTCATGCGGCACCGTCCTTGTTCTCGAGCTCCAGCTTTCGACCCGCGCGCTCCAGCGTCTCCGCCACGAGCAGCCGAGACACCCACGCGTGAAGGCACGCATGCACCGCCCTCCCGCTCTGGCCCGCAAGTCCGGCCAGGCCCACCTCGTCCAATGACAAGTCCTTGGCGTTTCGCCCCGCTTCCGCGCGAGCCAGGATTCGCTCCACTTCGAACACGAGCACCTTCGACTGCGCTTCCGAGTCACCCTCCGAGACCTCCGCTGGGAATCGGCGCGCCATCGCCTCCACCTCGTGCACCTTGCTCAGCGGCAGTCGACCGGAGGACAGCAGCGCCATGTCTGTCTTCAACCGGGTCAGCGGCTCGGGATTCGATTTCCAGCCGGAGGTCCACAGGCGCTCACGTCCGGCATGTTTCGCCACGAGGATGGCGAGCGCGTCGCGGCCCGCGTCCTTGGCCGCCTTCTCCGCCCTGCGTCCGAGGTTCAGGAGTTGGCCCAGGCTCTCCAGCACATGGCCGATACCCAGCCCCACGGAGAGCGTGGGCAGGTCCACCCCTGTCCCAGCGAGCACGGGCTCCAGGTTCCGCTGGAAGGCCGTCGCCAGCGCCCTGGCACATGCCGGGGCGTCCGGAGGACAGACGAAGGCGAGCACGTCGTCTCCACCCGCGTAGACGAGCATGCCTCGGTGCTTCACCTGCACGAGTTCACGCGCCTCGGCGGTGAAGCTGGCGAGCGCGTGGGAGACCTTGCGGTGGGCCTCCCACCCTCCCTTCGCCGCGAGCCTCCGCAACGTCTCGCCCATCCGGTCTCCGTCCGCGACGAGGCAGGCCACGTAGGGATAGGGCTCCACGTCCATGACCTTGCGCAGCGGCAGGACGTACCGGGCCCCAAAGCTCGCGGCATCGTGCCTGGCGGTTTCGGGCTCACTGACTTCCTCGAAGTAGGGCTGCCACCGCTCGGGCAGCAGTAACTGTCCGTCGAAGGGGAAGGCTTTCACCCAGGGGAGCTCGGCTCGGCGGCCCCTCGTGAACTTGAGCTCTGCGCAGGCGCGAGTGAGGTCAGCGAGCTCGCGGGGATGTGCCTGGCGCGCCTTGTCCAGCCACGCGGCGAGCCCGATTCCCGGCACGGGGACGAACTGGTCCGGGTCCCCTCCGGCGCGCTTGAGCAGACCGAGGGCATCCAGCTCCTCGCGCTCGCCGATGCGCAAGCCCTTCCACTCGCCGCCCTTCGGCCGCTCCCGACGCAGGACCGAGGGGCGCCCACCATCGAGGCTCGACTTGTGCGTGCCCGCGGGAGGCAGCTTCGTCCACGCCTTGAACTCGCGCAGCGCGCGGCGCGCCTCGAGTGCGGCCTCGACCTCCTCCAGGGCCTGCTCGTAGGCATCGCCATGCTGGGGCACCCACGCGGCATGAAACTCCAGGAAGGTGTCGAGCTGCTCCTGGGCCCACTCGTTCGCGCCAGGGAGAAGCAGCGGTGCGCACTTCTCACGAACGAGCACCCAGGTGTCTCGCAAGAACTTCAGCGCGGCCTCGCGTGCGCTTCGGGCCACGGCCTCCGGGTCTCCTCCCCGCACCAGGGCGAGGACCTTGTTCGGAAAGCCCCGGACAGGCTCCGCCCCCTCCGACGTCACCTTCCTGGACGAGCCCAGGTTCGGCGCCGCGTCCTCCGAGGCCGTGAGTTGCTCAGGGTGGGGGAAGATGAGCTCGGCCCCGGCGCTCAGGAGCGCGAGCGCCATGGCGCGACTCAACCTGGAGAGCAGGTCGCTGCCGAACCAGAGGTCGCGTGTGCGACGAGACTGGATGATGAACCCCTGCACCGGGCCGACCTTGAGCACGAGCACATGTGTTTGAGCCGTCATCACCTACGCCTCCCGCGCTTTTCGCGTGTCGCCCAGCCAGGTGAAGAACGCCTCGCGCAGCGACTTCGAGCGGCGCAAGGGATTGAAGAGGGGTTGGTCGTGCTCGGCGGCGAGCTTGTCGAAGTCCGCGCGCGTCGCATCGAGCGGGTTTCCGCCCTGCATCAGGACAACCTGTCCCCCAGTGGGGTAACCCCGCTCCATCCACAGCGCGATGGGCTCGAAGCGTCCGTTGGCGAGCGGCATCGCCTTGACGATGAGTGGCGACCCGAGTCGGTCCCGGACATCCCCCCTGTTGGTCATCCACTGGAGCTGGACCTTCTCGGGTTCGAGGCGAGAGTAGGACTCCTTCGTGCCCCGCTGCTTCTGCTGGAAATGAAAGACAATGGGCAACCCAAAGCCGGCGCGCGGCCAGACAGGCGTCCGCGGATACGCCGAGCGTGGCGCGTGCTCCTCGGGATAGGCCCGTGGGTCCGGGCCCGGCTTGGACGGTCTCGCGTGGTGGCGAATCTTGTCCGCCTCCGGCCAGTTGGAGCGGCCCGCGCGGTTGTCACCGACCGGGCTCGGATTCCTGGGGCGTTCTCCCTGCGCGCCATGGGTGCCCTGGCGAAACTCGCGCAGCCATCCCAGGGCTTCCAGCCAGGCATTGTTCGCGTCCGGAGAAGCCTCACCCTTCAGGTTGCGATAGAGCCGCGCGCCTCGGAGCAGGGGAAGGTCGCGCCTCTCTCTCGAGAGCTCCGGCTGAAAGAGCGGGAGGTCTCCGAAGAGGCGCCTGAGTTCGGCACGTGACGCGTTCTTGGGAAGCCAGCCTTGCCGAGCCTCGCTGGAGACCAGGGTCACTGCGCCACAGCCTCGACGGGTCCGCGAGCCGTAGCCGTCGAAGAGGAGCCACGCACGGAAAGCATTGCGGACCTGGAGCATGGCTTCGCCTTCGGGCGCCCTCACCTCCAGGATGAACCGGAGCCCTGGCTTCCACCGCGGCGCGGGGTCTTCCTCGCGCGTCTTCCTCGCGGGCCACAGCGCATAGGACTGGGCTTCCCCCAGACTGATGTCCGAGGAGTCCATGACCGCGTCATGGACATCGCGCACCGACAGCTCCACCTGGGAGCGCCGAGGCTCCTCCTCGCCCAGCCCCATCCCGCCCCACAGCTCGCGCTCCTTGCGAGCAAAGGCGAGCCGCGCGTCGTCACCCTCGTCGGCGTAGGAATATCCATACAGCGCCCGCCACCAGAACCGCAGGTGTCCGCGCAGGGTGGGAACGCGGATGATGTCCACGTCGGACAACTGCCGCGTGACGGGCCCGCCGCCGAGGATGGGCGTGACGGTCTTCAACTCCAGGGTGAAGGACTCGAGCCGTGGGCCGCCAGGGAGTCGTCGCCCGGGTGACGGGTCCTTCGATGGCGTGGGCAGATTCAGTGGTGGCATGGACGCACCTCGACTCCTCTCGCGCCCGCCGAGGCGGAGCGGTGATGGCGACGCGTGGAGACCTCGCAGGGGAGACGAAGGAGGTCGTGGAAGTTACGGGAGGCCGATGCATCACCGACGATGGGTGACGGTGCCTTCGGCGCGGACAGGCCTTGCGCGACAGCGCACGCGGGAGCGCCGTGGCGGCGAGGCGCCCATGAGCACTGCGGCTTGGAGGTGATGAAGAGGTCAGCGTTCCACATGTCCAACGAGGAAGACGCCAACCGCGCGCGTACCCCTCGGGGCCCCGTGATTTTTCTCGGGGCCACACGTAGAGCGGCCTGTTGGTCCGACGCGGCCTCGGTCCTCACCGAAACGCAAGGAGGACCGCCAACACCAGGGCCGCAGTGCCCGAGCCCACGAGCAGGACGGGGCCGGACTACCGGAGGGCGCGGAGCTCCGCGTTCACCCGATTCAGGTCGAAACCCTCGGCATCGAACACGCCGCCCACCCACTCGACGAGCGAGTCATGCTCCTCGTGCTTCGGGTCCTTCAGCGCGTCGAGGAGGTCCTCATACCCCGAGGCGCCTCCACAGTCCTCGGGGGGACAGGCGCGGGCTCCGCCCACGCACAGCGGATAGCGGAAGCGAGGGTCCGCCTCCAGGACCTTCTCGACGAGCGCCTCGTGAGTCCACCCATCGCCGAAGTCGTACTCGTACAGCAGCGCCTGCTTCGCGCCCACCAGCGAATCGAGCGCGACCTTCTTCTCGTCCTCCAGCTTGAGTTCATCCATGCCGTCCAGGCTCGGAGGGCCAAAGCAACGGCGCCCGAGGATGAACTGGTGGAGGTGCGAGTTCGTCCACCCCATCGACACTTGCAGGGCGGCATGGAGCTTGGAAAGGGGGATGCCAGAGGGCACGAGCAGGCGGCGCCAGACCGGTGGCGACACCTCAGCCAGGGTGACCTTCAACTGGAAGATGCTGCTCTTGGGAGCGGACTTCGGGCGACGGGGCATGGAGTTGGAATCTATCAGTTCACAGCTGACGCCAGGCCGGCGCTGACGGGCAACAAGTGCGCACCCCAGCCCCCTTGTGCCGGGGCAAGGCAGGCCACTCGGCTCGCTTCCGTTTCAAGTTGGCGGTCGTCCTTCATCAACCGGAACAGCCGGCGACGAGATTTGCCTGGAAGTGGACAGAGCCATGCCTCGCGAGGTGCCCCTCATCTCCCTCAATCCCTGGCGGCCCAAGAAGTCTGTTGCCACAGCCAACAATCCACTTCAGAACGCGTCCCCTGAGCGGCAATGACTCACAGGGGCAAGTCCGCCCCGAAAGAGGCAACAGCGCCTTCGCCAATTCATGTCAGCCCGTGGCGCTACGCTTGGAAGACTCTTGAGGGGGAGTACACCATGGTGTTGGTGGATGTACTGGAGACGCACCTGGACGAGGCTGCCTTCCGGTGGGTGCAATGGGAACAAGCGCTGGAGGCTCCGGACTTCAACCTCCCAGACACGGCGGCCCGGGAGGAGCGACTGGCGGCGCACCTGCATGGATTGGTACTGGGAGGCGCGGAGGCCGCCGACGCCGTCCTCTGGCCCGCTCTCGACGCTGGGGACGTGGAGCAAATCACCGCCGCCGCCTATGTCCTGCTGGCCCAGGGACACGTGGAAGCCATCCTGAACTTGATGCAGGGTGACGTACCCGAGACGCGAGAGGCCCTCCGACGTGCGGTGGAGTTGAGCGGCGCTCCCGGATTGGGGGCGCGGCTGCTCCCGCTCCTGAAGAGGGATGCCCCCTCCCTCCAGTCCTTGCTGGTGGAAGCACTGGCCTTCCGGCACGAAGCACCTCCTGAGCTTCTCCTCCGCTACATCCTCCACGATGAGCCGCGGCCTCGGATGGCGGCGTTGTGTGCAAGCCCAGCACTGCCGGAGGAACCCCTCCGCCGGCACCTCCCACAGCTCCTGGAGTCCGAGAACGCTGGGATTCGCGCCGCGGCCATGGAGGCCGGGCTCTCCTCGGGTGCGCGCATCACATGGGAGGCCTGCCGCCAGACGGTACGCGCGCGCGATGCCCACACGCCCCAGGCCATGGTGCTGCTCGCCCTCTTTGGTACCGACGCGGACACGGCCTTGCTGGTGGACCTGCTGGGGTCTCGGGAAATGCGCCCCCATGTCCTCTGGGCATTGGGCTTCAGTGGCCGCCGCGTGGCCATGGAAGCCTGCCTGACACTTCTGGAGGAGCCCTCCGTGGCGCGGCTTGCGGGGGAGGCTTTCTCGGCCATGACCGGATTGCGGCTGGAGGGCCTCCATGCCCTGCCGCCTGGGGAGCATCCGGAACCTCTCGAACAGCAGGAGGACCCGGATGCGGACCTGACGCTCAAGCCCGAAGACGGGCTGCCCTGGCCGTGTAGGGACGCGGTGGAGTCCTGGTGGAATGAGGCCCGTCCTCGCTTCCAGTCCGAGGGGCGCTACCTGAATGGTCAGCCTCTCAATGGGCTGGGGCTGCTGGATGCCCTCACACACGGCCCCATGCGGCGCCGGCATGTGCTGGCGCGGGAGCTGGCCATTCGCACCCAGGGCCAGCACCGCATTCCCACTCGCGCCTTCACCCAGCGGCAGTGGGCGGCATTGGCCCAGGCCCGTGCGGCCTGCGCGCACCTGCGGCTGCTGCCCCTGGAGCGCACCCTTCGCTGAAGCGAGGAGCCGCCATGCAACTCACCGAGAACACCACTGGCATGTCCGCGGGCCTCACCGTGACGACCGACGTCCAGGCGCGGGAGCACTGCGTCGTCGCCCTCAAGGGCACCTTCTGCATGGACGACCGAGGGGAGCCTCGACGGGCCGAGGCGCAGCGCCCATTGACATACACGGACGAGCACCATGGCGCTCCGGAGACGACAAGCCTCCGTCAGGAGAATGACTTCGCGCTGACAAAACCCCGCGTGGACATTCTCGTGCGGGGCCATGCGGTCGCACCACGCGGTCGCGCGACAGAAGCGATGCTGGTGCGCGTGGAGCTGCCCGGCCTGCGGAAGGACCTGCGCATCACGGGAGACCGCTCATGGGATAGGGGGATGATGGGCCTGAAGCCCACACCGCCCAAGCCCTTCGTCCGCATGCCGCTGCGCTACGAGCTTGCCTTTGGCGGGGTGGATACCGCCCATCCGGAGCCGAAGTACCACGGTGCGGAACTGCGCAACCCGGTGGGCGTGGGCTTCCGGCGAAGCCCCCGCGCCACGGATGCAGTGGGGACACCGTTGCCCAACATGGAGCACCCCCGGCAGTTCCTCGAAAGATGGGATGGGAAAGCACTACCGGTGGGATTCGGCCCGGTGGGCCGAGGATGGCAGCCCCGCCTCGCCCATGCCGGCACGTACGACGAGCGCTGGCTCGCGGAGGACTATCCCTTTCTCCCTCGCGACTTCGACCCGCGCTACTTCCAGTGCGCCCCCGAGGACCAGCAGGTGGCGGGCCTTCGAGGCGGTGAGGTGTTGAGGTGCCTGGGGATGGCCGAGTCGGGCGCCTGGACGGTCACGCTGCCGCGCCTGCAGGTGCCGGTGGCCTTCCGATTCCGGGACGCGGAGGCCCGAGTGGAGGCGCGAATGGACACCATCCTGCTCGACGTGGACGCCCACGAGGTGGTGGTGACGTGGCGGGCCTCCGTGCTCCTGGGCAAGAAGCTCTCCCATCTCCGTGAGGTACGAGTAGGCCCACCTCCCCCCAGTCGCAAGGATGGGCCGGTGAAGTACGTCCGCGGCAAGCCCTACTTCCGAGGGCTGGGTGCCCTTGTCGCCTTGCGGCGTAACGCGCGGCGACCGGGCGGACAGCCATGAGCACCACTCCTTTATGCGTGGCGTCCGCGGGCATCGCCTGCCCGCTGGGACTGAACGCTGATTCGGCCGGGGCCGCCCTGCGAGCGCGAATGAATCGCTTCCAGAGGAGCCGCTACCGGGACAACGACGGCGAGCCGATTGTCCTCTCCGAGTTGTCGACGCTCGCACCCGAGGTGGGGCGCGCGGAGCGTGCCCTGGGGCTGTTGGGCATGGCGGTGGCGAGCGCCGTACGGGGGATGGACGAAGCCGAAGTGGCCCACATGCCGTTGCTGGTGGGCACGGCACCCGCGGACCGTGCCGGGAGCGTCCCGGAGGTGTTTCCCCGAGCCCTTGAGCACCTGCACCGGACCCATGGCATCAGGCTGGAGACCACGCTTTCGCGAAGCCTGGCGCTGGGGAACACTGCCGGCCTGCGCGCCCTGGCCGACGCCCGGCTCCTGCTGGCCCGCAACCCACGGCTTCCCGGGTGTCTCGTGGCCGGAGTGGACACCCTCACCAATGGGCCGAGTCTCGAAGGGCTGGTGCGGCAGGGAAGACTGCTGCGCCCGGACAACTCGGATGGAGTCATTCCTGGAGAAGCAGCGGCCTGCGTCCTGCTGACGCGCAGGGCCCGCCCCAACGAGGCCTGTCCGTTGTGGCTGACGGGCCTTGGCTTCGCACAGGAGAAGGCCACCCTCCATGCGGAAGAGCCACTGCGCGGCGTGGGCCTCGCACAGGCCTGGCGCGAGGCCCTGGCCGAGGGCGCCATGCCCGTGGAGGAAGTGGACTTCCGCGTGGCTGACGCGTCGGGAGAAGGCTATGGCTTCAAGGAACTCTCCCTGGCCCTCTCTCGCCTGCTGCACACGCGAAGAGAGTCCGTGCCCCTGTGGCTCCCAGCCGAGTCCCTGGGCGAGACAGGAGCGGCTTCCAGTATGGTGGCCCTGGCGTGGGCAGCGGTGGCCATGCGCCACGGCTATGCTCCAGGCCCTCGGGCCCTCATCTCCGCCTCCGACGTGGCTGGGGACAGGGCGGCGGCCTTGCTGCGCGGCCCAACCTCCTACACTCGACGAGGGATGCCCTGATGAAGCTCTATGCCAATGGCCACGAGGTCGCCTGCGAGGATGGAGACGGCAAGGTGGTGGCGGCGTTTCCCGATGTCTGCATGAGTCCTCCCCCACCGCCCGTCGGCCCGGTGCCGGTGCCCTACCCGAATACATCCTTCTCCCGGGACATGAAGCAGGGCTCCAAGCGGGTGTCCGTCAATGGCAAGCCCGTCATGCTGCGAGACCAGTCCTTCTACGCGACGTCGCCCCTGGGCAACGAAGCCGCCACGCGCAACTTTGGCGCGGGTGTCGTCTCTCACCAGATTGCGGGCAAGACGCACTTCATCTCCTGGTCCATGGATGTCCAGTGCGAGGGCGAGAATGTCCCCAGACATATCGACCTCACGACCTCCAACCACGGCAGCAACGCGAACAACGCGGTGCCCACCCCCAACCTCGCACAAAGCGCCACGGGCAACGCGGGACAGGCAACGCTGGAGACGTGCCCCTGTTGCAATGGCCCCCTTCATGAGAATCAGAAGGACCCCATCACTGGCGAGCCCCTCGAGAGGCTCCCTGAGATGGAATTCTATGGGCGCATCGCGCACTACCGGTTGAGCCGGCGCGCGGAGATGATGGATATCCTTCGGCAGGTGGCCGAGGGGCTGATGCAACTGCCGCCCTGGGCCACCAAGCTCGATGCCAAGTCGGGGCTCCCCGTCCAGGACAACATCATCCGGATGGGCGACGAGTGCGAGCGCGACCTCAAGAAGCTCCAGGAGCTCCGGCAGAAGCACTCGAACTGCCCCAACGTGCACGACCCGCCGGACCAGGGATGCGGTGTCCATTTCAAGGTCATGTACGCTGGATTGGCGGGTGAAGCCCGCAAAGCGTTTTCCCGACGAATCCGCTATGACTCCATCAAAGAATGGAAGAACAGAGGGTACATTATTGATGACGAGGACAAGGTGAATCACAAGACCCCGCTGGATGCTGGAGGCTGCCCTCTGTCCATGCAGAATCTTGTTCCCACCGAGGTTCTTGAAGGCGACTGCCTGGAGATTGAGGACCTCCAGACCCGGATTCAGAACATGATCCCACCCAAGAACAACGAACGCGGAATGATGTATCGGTGAGTCCATGCGCCCTTCCTATCTTCGCCGCACGTTCCTTTTGATGGGTGATGGTCTGCATTTCTCCATGCCACCTCCCCAGGACGTGGCCGCAATGAGCCACCTTGCCAGTAATGATCCCTGGCGAGTGCTCTCTTGCGCCCTGGCCAACCTCCAGCAAGGCAGGTTTGACGTTTCGCGGAGACTTGTCGGGCTCATGCACGAGACGCGGGACGCAGAGGTCTGGAACTCCTGCACACTCCTGATCTCCTACGCAGCCCCCTACTCCGTCATTCGTGAACTTGAGGCCTCGTCCGAAAGATTGCTTGAACCGAGACGCAGCCCGAATACCCGACGCTACTTCTGCGAGGTACTCGCAAGCTCAGCGGGCGTATGGGGGGTGCCACATTTGATTCGGCACTACCGGGAAATGGAGGACCGGGACGTCAAGGCCGAGGTTGAAACCTACCTCTCACAGGTGCTGGAGGCCGAACCAGGGCCTATCTGGCGAGGGCCCCAGGTACAGTGGGAATCCAACGAACTGCCGCCTCCCTTCGAGGAGTCCACGCAGAAGTTCATGGATGAGGAGTATCTCGCACTGCTCGAAAAGACCTTTCAGCAACGGGTCTCCAGTCAGAAGCTCTACGAACAGGAAGCACTCGTTGAAGCGGGACGGCTGAATATTCGGGAAGTTGCCCAACGCCTGTTGGCGCGGGTATGTACAAGCGCGTACCCGGACCGCATCGACATGGGAAGAATGGTCCTTGAATCTGCCACCGGTTTGGATTGTCGCGCGTTCTTCGACGACTCCGGCCGGCTGCAGAACCTCACGGCGGCGGCCACCATCGAGGAGTTTCTCGAACGGGGGGACGCCGACCGATACCTGCCCGGGGTCCGCTACTTCTTTGGCCACAGAATCCCGAGTTAGGATTGCCCCCGTGAATTCCAGCGGTCGAGGAAGCCTCGACGCCGAGACTGGCGCTTGCGCAGGGCCTCGAAACGGGTCGTGAATTCCTCTGGGCGCTTCTCGCGGTTGGCCAGCTCCTCCAGGTTCCCCGCGAGCCTCACGGCCTCGTCGTACTCGCGCTCGGACACCAGGCGCTCGAGCCGCGCCCAGGCGCCTTCCACGTCACGAGCCAATGTGTCCAGGTGCTCCCGATGCTTCCTCACGGCGGCGTTACGGGCTCGCTGCGCGCGGGCCTCGTCCTCGCGTGCCCTCACCAACCGACGCACTTGAGCGAGGGCCCGCAGCTCGCCACGGGTCCGCCGCGCGACACGAGGCCCTGGCGTCGCGCTCGCGAGGAAGGCTCGTCCCAGCTCGGCACCCAGCGCCAGATCCGGCTCCTCCACCGCGCGAAGGAGCCACTGCTCCTTCTGCTTCGGAGAAAGGAGACGAACCCAGGCCCGCAGCCCCGTGAGCTGGCCGCCAACCTCCGCACTTCCGCTCGCGGCGGCCGCGAGCAGGTCGACATCGAGCCCCAGCAGCTCCACGAGGGCATGCTGGGCGGCGGTGAGGCTCGCCAGCCCCGGGGGCACGGGTGGCTCCTCGGCGCCCTCGGCGTCTTCGGTGTCCTGGATGAAGCGCAGCCAGGCGAGGTAGGCGCTACGCAGGTCCCCTGGAGGAGTTCGGCACGCAGCGGCAGCAGCTCCGCCAGCGAGCCTGGCGCCATCTCTTCGTCCGCGAGGTCTTCGTCACCGCCAGGAAGGTCGAGCACGACGTGCTCTCCCACGAGCTTGAGGGAGCTGCCCGACCGGCCCGGGAAGTACCCCTTGAGGGCCTTCAGGTCCACGTGCTGTCTGGGCAGGCGAAGCATCAACCGACGCGCACCCCAGTTCGAGGAGTAGAGATGGGCGTCGAAGTAGCGCGCGAGGAGCTTCGCGGGGTCGGCCTTGAGGTCACCCCAGTGGTACTCGTTCCAGAAGCGAGAAGGGGTGATCTCCGCCCGCGTCGAGATGGCCCGCAGGTCCGCCATCTGCTTCGCCGTCAACGGCTGGTCCAACGCCACGAACTCGTAGACTTGATGCTCACTCATGAGGTCTCCGCTCGAAGCCAGGGCCCGCTCACCGCTCCAGAGTCACGCACGCCCAAGGCCGCTCAAACCTCGTCGAACCGCCCGCCATAGATGCCGTTTGCATCCAGGGCATCCTTGCAGTCTTCGTCGACGATGAGCGGAAGAAAATTGTCCCTGAGCGGGTGCGAATCCAATCCTGAGCAGAGGGGGAGTTGAACGGTACGATTCGCGCTGGCTGGTGGACCGAGGCAAGACTTTGGCCATGCCCAAGGTGACGCTGGTGGTGCCAGAGGAAGTGGCGCGGTTGCTCAGGGCCATGGAGGCGAAACCGCGCGAGGAGGCGGCCGCTGCTCGTGCCGCGGGCCTGTCCATTGGTAGCGGCGACGTCGAGGCCACCTGCGAGTCTCTCGTAACTCCGCGCATGAAGCGTCCTGGCAACCGAGGGAAGGACGAGGCTGGCCAGCACACCTCGACCTGCGCTCGCTGATGCACTCCGACCGCTGGGACGCCGCCATGGCTCGCGCCCGTGCACGCTCAGGTGAGAAGAGCTGCGTGATCAGGATTGGAGCAAGCCCCCGTGAGGCCGCGGCCGAGAGGAATGGCGCGTGTCCTTCACCGTGGTGCTCAACGCCTTCCGGCATCACGGCGAGCGACGGTTGTGGAGAGTGCGCAGAACCATGCCGCGCCGTCCTTCCGGTGCTCAACGCCTTCCGGCATCACGGCGAGCGACGGGGACTGGAGTCAGCCGTCTCTGGCGGACACCAGCTTGTGCTCAACGCCTTCCGGCATCACGGCGAGCGACGGAGGTCATCGCGGCGTGGCGCAAGCTGATGGGCGAGTGCTCAACGCCTTCCGGCATCACGGCGAGCGACGGTCCTGGTGGCGCGCTCTTCTGGGCGAATTTCAAAGAGTGCTCAACGCCTTCCGGCATCACGGCGAGCGACGGAACAGTCGGGTCTCTACGATCTCGCGCGCGAATCGGAGGTGCTCAGCGCCTTCCGGCATCACGGCGAGCAACGGGTCGGAGTCTGGGCGAAGCGGACGAAGCCCCGCCGTATCTTGTGCTCAACGCCTTCCGGCATCACGGCGAGCGACGGTGCCCATCTGAATACTTCAAGAATTCCAGCGACTTACCACCCCGGTTTTCAAGCACCCCCACGCCATGATGGACCGCCACTTCCCGCCGACACACCCACATCATCCAACCCATCAAAACTCCTGGGGTTTTCACCATTCAAGCACCTATTCACCTATCAAAGAGCATTCAACCCCGCGTCAGGACTCAGCTTTTCTTCCCTTTGCCACTCAGCAAGCCACGCCACTCACAGATGCTTGATTGTCCAACGCAGGACACCTCGGCCCTTTCGGAACTCCAAAGCAAGCCCGCCCCCCAGTCGCATCACTCACAACCTATCCACGGCCCTACCCAGAGTGCCGCGCACTCCCAAGCATCCCGCACGCAAATCAGAAACTGCCCTAAACACAGACGGACACCAGCACACGGATGGACCACTCCCGTGACACGGACGAGCCCACGAATGTTACGCGGCCTCACCCCGTCTGAAGCGTGAACACGGGCACGTAGCGTTCATCCGCGGTGCGCTCATGCACCACCACCGGCCCCACCGCATTGAGCCGCTGCCCCAGGAACAGGCAACACGCCGACGGCGCATAGAGCAGCAGATGCGTACCCGTGACGCGGTATCGGTTCCTCGCCCTCCGAATCAACTCCCGCGCCTGAACAGCGAATGCCACCGCATCCCCCGCCGAGGTGACCGCCCCATCTCCCGGGCCTCCCTCCGGCTCCAGGATGAGCACGGCGCGATACACTCCCGGGTGTTCCACCTCGAAGCGTTCCAAGTCCATCCGGGCGACATTCGTGAGCTGGAACATCACCAGCAACACCTTCCCCTCCGGGCTCGCCTCACGCTCGACCGCACTCAACCGGCGCTCCGAGGCCCCCTCGTCCGAGCGCCACAAGAACGTCTCTCCTCGAGTGAGCTGCTCGGCACGGAAGTGGAAACCCGCGGCCTCCGAGAAGTGGAAGCCCACCGCCAGCGCCAGGCTCAGCGGCAGCTTGCCCCGGAAGTCCACCAGCTCACCTTCCGGCCGGTCCGCCAATCGCTGCTTCGCCGCACGCAGCTCCGGCAACAACTTCTCGCGCCACACCGTCTCGTCCGGAAACCCGCGAGTCTCCCGGTCAAAGTACGGCGTCCAGTCCAGTTCCTCCGTCGGCGCGCGCTCCCACTTCCGACGCGCCCACCCGTGAATCCACAGGCTCACCGCGGGCCCTCCGTCATGCGGCGCGAACAACTCCCGCGCCCGCAGGAACGCCCTCAACGACTCCCGCGTCACCCGCTTGGCCTCACCCGACACCTCCACCCATTCGCGCAACCCATCCAGCACACTGGCCCTCGGGTTGACACCCTGCCGTAGCCCGAGCTGGTCCATGCGCACGTCCACCTGCGTCTCCAAATCGCGAATGCTCACGTACCCGAGCCGTAAGCGCAGATCCCCGAAGAACCCTCTCAGCTCCTCCGACGTCGCCTCACACCGCGCCCCCCATCGCGTGCATCCCTCGTTGAACGAGCCCGGCCGCGACTCGGTGAAGAACTCCGGCGTGAGCGCATGGTCCCGGCCTCGCAGATAGCGCCCAAGCCGCTCCTCCACACCCCAGTTGCTCACCAGCCACACTTCCACGGGCCCCCGCTCGCGCAGCTTCCGCCAGCTCGCGAAGAGCTTGTGCAGCAGCGAGCGCCCTTTCCCGCCAGGCACCTCACAGAGCAAGTCCAACGAGTACTGGCTCCGGTGGTCGACGTGCCACTTCACCTGCACGTAGCGACTCGCCACCCCTGAGCCTTCTCGCACGTGCAACGTGACATCGTCCGCGGCGCCCGCGTCGGGGTGCTCGATGTAGCCACACTCGAAGGGGCAGTCCTCATCGAGAAGGTGGAGCAGCTCGTACCAGCCATACAGGTGCTGATACCGGTCCCCTTCGAGTCGGGACGCGCTCTGTTCGCCCATGATCGGTCGCCTCTCCCTACCGAGCCTGAATCAGCTCGCGGTGGCGATTGAAGAGCTCCTCGAAGAGGCGCCGCATCTCTTCCTGCGCCTCCTTTCGCGGGAGCGAGTCCCAGCGACTCAGTGCCGCGAGGACCCGTGCGACCCAACCCTGGTCCTCGTCACGCACCAGCTTCCGCTGGAAGTAGATGCCCATGGCCGGGGACTCACTCGGATCCATCTCCAGGAGCCGCACCCGCTGCTGCGAGTACGTCTCAAAAGGGTCCGGGAACGTCGACAGGCCCACGATTTCGGCGGTCACCCGCTCCAACACGGGCGTGGCGCTCGGGTCATTCCTCAGCGCATACAGCCGGCAGGCATGGAAGAGCCAGATGAGGTAGCGCCGCAACCGACGCTCGGCCAGCGTCTTGACGGGACGCTCGGGCTCGAAGATGCGCAGGCTCTCCAGCGCGTTCCAGATGATGGACTCCATCATCCGCATCCGCCCATCCCTCTTCACCTCATCGGGCCGCTTCGCCTCTCGCCACGCCAGCGCGGCCTCGGCGGCCTCCGCATCCGCATCGAAGTCCGCCGCCTCCAACACGAAGCCCATGCGCCCACTACCGCTGAAGTTGTACGATGTGAGCCCGCGCTGGTGAACGTGGAAGACCTCGTGGACCATGAACAGGCGGACACACTCATGCCAGTCCTCGAACGAGCCCACGCGCTCACGCAGCGCCTTCAGCCCGAGCAGCAGCCCCACCTCGAAGGACCATATCCCTCCCACGTGGCGATACAGGGGCGTGCTCGTCAGCACCGGTTCGTCTTCGACCTGACTGTCCAGGAACTTCTCCCCACCCATCGAATCCAGCAACGATTGCCGCGCGGGCTCCCTCAGCCAGGTCACCAACTCCTGATGCACCTGACGGACCTCGACGAGCATCGCCTTCGCCTCGACGAGCTGTGCCTCCGTGGGCTCGGCCACCGTCGGCCCCTCACGCTGGGCTCTCAGCTCATACACGGGCATGTACTGCTTCCGGTCACCGTCGTACTGCTGAAGCCACAGTGGATGCTGCGTGTTCGCGTTCACGGCCGTGCCCAGCGCCGCAGCGAAGCTGCCTGGGCAGTCCATCGCCAACAGCACCGAATGTGCACCCTCCACATGCTTGTGCAGCCCATCGAGCACCCCTCGAAGCTGCTCCGCCGCACGCGAGACCTCGGACGGGTGCTGAATGGATACAGGAGACGGCCCGCGCATGGGCGTCACGCAGACCGTGGCCATCAACTCCGAGCCATGTCGCTTCTGGAACTCCGCCAGCGCCTTGTCACGAATCGAGCGCGTCACCTCGACGATGAGCGCCACATATCCCCGTCCACCTTGCTTCGCGGTGGGGAGTCCCTCCACCCGCAGGAAGTCCTCCGACGCAGGGGCCAGAGACCTGTCGTAACCGAGTGACCACCCCCCCTCGCCCGACTGCTGGTAGACGCACAGTGGGCGCCGAGGCAGGCAGGAGGCGAGGTGCAGCATCAGGGTCAACGGTGCACAACCAAAGAGATGCACCGGGAGATGGTCCAACCCCAGCTCCTTCTCCTTCCGGAGGAGGGAGCTCGCGAAGCGCTCGTTCTCGAGGAACGCCCCAGCCCAATCCCGCCCTCGCAGCGAGCGCACGCTCCAGTCCGCGTCATGCGGATGGAGCACCGCGGAAGCAACATCCCGGTACCCCACCAGCCCGGCACCGACCAAGGCTTGCCTCGCGGCGTCCTCTATGACGGGCCTATCGTGCTCATAGCGAAGGATGAGCGCCTGGGTCCTGGGGGTGATGGAAAGCTCCGCGTTCCGCATGTCCGCACCTCGGTGGATGGCGTCCGGAGTCGAAGACGCCAACCACAGGCTGACCCCTCGCGGACCCTGTCTTTTTTCGTCGAACTCCCCCGCGCCTCTCAGGGCGCTCGCTTCCGGTACATGGGACCAAAGAACTCCGCGAGCCGCGCATGCGCACTCTCGGGGTTCACCAGTCGCTCCGCGAAGGCGAGCTGGACCGTCTGGGCGGCGCCCCGCAGCAGGTCCCGAGCGAACTCCCGGCGCCGCCCCTCGTCCATCCGCGCGTCCACCGCGTTCCCGAGTCCCGCCGGGTCCACACAGGGGCGCATCACCCGCTCGGAGAGGAACTGGAAGAGGACCTCCAGCACCTCGAGGTAGGAGCCCCTCGGCATGCTCGTGAACGCCTCATGGCTCATTACCTCCAGGTGGAATGAGCGCAGCGGGCTGGACGCCTGATTCCGATTCCACTGCTTCACCAGCTTGATGAGATGGTTGAGCCGATGCCCCGCCTTCTCGTCCGCGCGCATACCCGCGACTTCGTGGACCTTTGGGTCCGTGGGAATCCACATCCCCGTGTCTCGCTGGGGAATGACGTAGCCCCCGCGCGAGCCCTTGTAGGCCGGCACGACGTCGATGTGGATGCCTGACGTCGTGAAATCCAGCCCCAGGGAATGCCGTTGAGGGGTGGGGGGCTTGCGCTCAGACCACTCCTGCATGAACGCCCCTCGTACCTGCTGGAGCAACGCATCGGGTGAGCTGTCATCGCGGGGAAACCGGGTGGGGTCCATGACCACGAAGAGGTCCACGTCGTGCAGCGGCCGGATGGCGGTGCCTCGACCGTATGAGCCGGACAGGAATTGCTCCTCCAACTTCAGCCGCTCGCGCAGCACCTTGCACACCACTTCATGCTGGCGCGTGACGGCCTCACGTTGGGGTTGCGTCAGCTCCATGCCCTCCAGCAAATCCTGCACGCCCTGCTCGACGGTCCACATGGCTCACCCCTCGCGTTCGAGACGTTCACCAGGGGAGATGCCAAATCACCCCGAACCCCTCGCGACTTCATTTTCGATGGCGTCCAGCGTCCGCTGGATTTCCTCCAGCGAAGGCCGACCTCCCGCCCGTTTCGCCAGCATGCTCCCGAGCAGCGCACTCATGGACTCGGGCGCCAGTCCCTGGAGCCGGGACAGCGGAGGCGGCTTCGTCACATGCAGGAAGTTCAGCGCGCTGTTGACCCCCGAGCCGAACGGCGGCTCGCCCACCAGGAGATGGAACGCGAGCGCCCCGAGCGCATACACATCCACCCTCGCATCCACGCCCTTGGGGCTGGTCCACTGCTCGGGGGCCATATACTCACCGGTCCCCAACAGGGCCTCCCTCGCGGTGGACACATGAAGCGGTGGAAGCGGCGCGCCGTCTTCGGGAACGAGCCGGGCCAACCCCAGGTCCGTGAGCCGGAGGTCCAGGGCCCCTGCTGCATCCTGAGCCACCAGCACGTTCGCGGGCTTCACGTCGCGGTGGATGACGCCTCGCTCATGCAAGTAGCGGAGCACCTGGGCGAGTTGTCGGAGCACCTGGATGCAGTCGCCCAGGGGCAGGCGCCCACCGCATGCCTGGAGGACCTCGTGCAGGCTGTTCGGGAGCCACTCCAAAACAAGAAACGGTGGCCCATCATCAGGAAGAGCCCCCAGCGCCAACGCTTTCACCAGATGCGGATGCTCGAGTTGCTGAAGCGTCTGGGCCTCATTGAGGAAGCGAGCCACCACTTCCCCGTGGAGGCTCGCCGACGCGCTCAGCATCTTCACCGCCACCCACGTGCCATCCTCGGGATGACGTGCCTGATAGACGTCGCTCGACCCACCCACCGCGACCCGGCGGATGATGACGTAGTCCCCCACCCGCGTGCCGGGCGACAGCATCAGCTGGCCCTGGATGGGTCCAGCGCGCGCAACCTCAGCATCCAATGGAGCATCCCCCGCAGCTCCTCCGCGCAGTCGGGGTGCTCCGTCACGAAAGCCTCCGGGTCCACCTCCTCGCCGGCCTCACGGCGGCGAAGGTATTTGCAGAAGGCGGCATCCGCGGCGTTCCGGATGGCGGCGACCTCGGGAGACAGGAGACCTTCGGCGTCGGGCTCCTCGGCCATGTAGTCGCGCAGCGCCCGGACCCCGCGCCCCATGAGCGACTCCACCGCCTTGGGTGTCTTGTCCATACGCTCCGCGATGGTGCTCGCGGGGAGTTCCTCCAGGTAGAACAGGCTCAAGGCCTCCCGCTGGCTTTCCGGAAGCAGTCCGAAGCCCGAGAGCAGTCGTCGCCACTCCTCCTGGTGGGCGGTCATCTGACTCGGGCTGCGCTCCGTCGCCCTCGCACCCAGCGCCTCCTCCGAATCCAACGGCACCGTGTCGGAAGCATCACGCCGCTGCCGCGTGCCGTGCCGGTACGTCTGGAAGGCCTGGTTCTTGACGAGTTTGCGAAGCCACGCCCACCACGCGCCCTCGCTTGTCCCCTTGAAGCCGTCGAGGTTCTGGAAGGCCTTCAGCAGGGAGTCCTGAGTGATGTCCGAGGGGCGCGCTCCCACCTTCGCGGCCTGCTCCCTGTGCTCTTCCGTCCACTCCCCCACCCTGTCCAGACAGCGGCGCAACAGCTCTTCACGCGCTGCGTTCTCACCCACGCGAACCCGGACCAGCAGCTCCTCGAACGACAGCTTCGACAGCGAGGACTCATCCATGCCCATCCCCCATCACGGTCCAGAACCCTCGCACGCCAGGGCCTTGAAGCGCACGTCTTCAGCGTCGTTCTTCAGGAACTCTTGAACCAGCGCACAACGCTCCCCGCGCAGCGCCTCTGCATTGAGCGCCTCACCTCTTCGCCTCACCCGTTGTTCGAGTCCAAGAAGTGCTTCCGCGAGGACCCGTGCGAAGCGCTTGCTGGAAGGCTCTCCACCCAGCAGCTCCTGCCCCAGCGTCCGAGCCTGCGTGTAGTTCGCTTCCGCATCGACCTGCCGTCCCTGGTCGACCGCGAGCCTCGCATTCCAAAGCCGTACCCAGCCCAGCGCCCACTTGCGGTGCTGGTCGCCGGACTTGCCATCCACCTCGAGCTGCGCCAGCCGCACCGCCTCGTCCAACCGAGGCCTGGCTTCCTCCTGGCGACCTGCTCGACGCATGGCCTCCGCCTGCTGCGCCAGCGCATGTGCATGGAGGGTTGCCCGATAGTCAGGGTCCTCCTTGGAGAATAGAGGCAGGGCTCGGTCAAATAGACGGATGGCCTCATCCATTCGACCCTCCTCCAGTTCCAGCTCCGCCAGTTCGGCCTGGCTCACGGCCGAGGCTCTATTCCCCGAGATGGACTCCTTCGTCACCGCTCGCTGGGCTTCGAAGAACTCGATGGATTGCAAGAGCCGAGCCCGCGCCTCCGGCAATCGGCCCGCCGCCATGGCGACCTTGCCCTGCTTCGAGTGATTGAACGCCCACTGCATCCGCAGTTCGTCGTCCGCGATGCCGAGTTCTTTCCCCAGGCGAAGCAACTCTCTCGCCCGTTCGAGCCGCGCCCCTGCCTCTCGGAGGGTCCCATTCAGGAACTCCACATCCCCCAAGCGGTGGGCCATCCCGACGTTGGCCATGAGCACTTCGTGGCGCTGCTGCTCTTCATCGGGAAGTTGGCGCAAGAGTTGGTCGAACTCATCCAGCAGAGGCCGCCTTATCGCCAACGTATTCGGCAGCCAGCTCAGTTCCCAGTCCACGCTCCTCACGAAGTTATCCACCGCGTTGATGAGCACCCGGCGGTGCTCATCGGCGCGCCTCCGTTCCTGGTCCGCGCGCACTGCGGCGAAGAGAATCACGCACATGGCCAGTGATGCCGCGAACACCAGCGCGCGCCGTGTCCACCCTTGCCTCTGTTCCAGTCGAGAAGCGGCCTGGAGGAAGGTCTCCGCGCGCGCGCTCACCCCACGCCCCGGCGCCGCCAGCCCCTCCCGATAGTGCGTGAGCAGCGTCCCCAGCGGCAGTCCATCCGAGGGACGCTTCGCCTCGTCCCACGTCCGCGCAGCGACCTCCAGGTCCGCTCGAATCTCCAGGTGCCGTCGCTCTTCGTCCAGCCACGTGACGAGCGAGGGCACCCGCTGCAACAGCGTCTCGTGCACCAGGTCCACGCGCTGCGCTTCGACCTCCGGACCTCCCGACAGGAGCACCAGCCTCGGGCCCTGTTCTGCTTCTCCCGAAAGTCCGCTCAGGCGCAGCAGCACGTCCTCGGCCAGCTTGTCGCCTCCAGCCTCCGACAGCACTTCACGCCGTGAACGAGGCCGACGCGTGTCCTGCGCGCCACGTCCCACTTGCACCAACGCCAGGAGCAACCCCTTCGCACGCTCGCGCCCGTCCTCCCCCAGCTCCGCCAGAAGCTGCTCGGCCTGCTGCGACAACGCACCTCCCACGCCACCCATCCGGACATAGTGCTCGTGCGTCAGCGGTGCGCCGCCACTCATGGCCCACAGTGACCGCAGCGCATGCCCGAGCAACGGCAACCCGCCTCCCTCCCCCCTGGCATCGCGCACCATCCGCGTCGACAGCCCCTCACTGAGCCGCAACCCCGCGTGCCGAGCCATCCCCTGGATGACCTCCTCCAGGGCCGCCTCTTCCATCGGCAGCAACGGATAGCGCGCGGCACCATGAAGCAGCCGCGACAGCTTCGGAAGCTGTTCGAGCCGATGCAGGAAGTCACTGCGCAGCCCCGTCAGCAACCGCAGCCGCCCGTCCTCCGCGCCGAGTGCATGCGCAAGCAGCGCGTCCAGGACGAAGCGCTCGGCGGCGCCCGAGGTGAAGAGTTCCTCCAGCGGCTCCACCACCAGCAGGAGCAAGGTCCCCTCGGGCACCTGCTCCTGGACGAGCATCCCCAGCGCCGCGGGTCCTTCGCGCAACCGTCGTTCCAACCCCTCCACGTCCAGGGCCGGGAACACCACCACCAGCGCCTTCGCGAGACTCCTCACCGGCTCGTAGGAAGGCCGCACGGTGGCGACACTCCAGCGAGGCAGCTCTGGCGGCGGTGGCTCCACGAGCCTGGGCAGCACTCCCGCCTGGAGCAGCGAGGACTTTCCCACCCCACTCGGCCCCTCCAGTTGAATCCAGCGACGACCTCCGGAGCGCGCTTCATCGAGGAGCCGCAGCACCACGCCGGTCTCCTCCTTGCGACCGAAGAACAGCTCCGCCTGAGCCTCGCTGAACGGCGCCAGCCCTGGCACCGGACAGGTGTCCTGCTCCTGCTCCCACGGACGTCCCAGCATGTCCCGGCAGCGCGCCATGGATGGCCGCTCCGTCGGCGACTTCGCGAGCATGGATGCGACGAATGTGGAGAGAGCGCCAGGGATGGACGGCACACACTGCCCCAACAGCGGCGCCTCGACACTCATGTGCGCGGTGATGACGTCGACCACGTCGTCCGAGACGAAGGGACGTTGCCCCGCGAGCAACTCGAAGAGCATCACCCCCAGCGAGTAGACATCCGCGGCACCATTCACCGTGGAGGCGCTCCGGAGCTGCTCGGGCGCCGTGTAGAAGTACGTGCCGATGAGCGCGGCCTCATGGGTGTGAACCTGCGTGGCGGCAAGCGCTCCATCCACCACGGGCGGCAACTTGGCGATGCCGAAGTCCAGCAGCTTGATGCGAAAGCCCGGAGCGACACTCGCATCGGGACAGAGGAAGACATTCTCCGGCTTCAAGTCCCGGTGGACGATGCCCTCGGTGTGGACCCTCGCCATGGCCCGTGCCACTTGCGCGCAAAGCGCGAGCGCCGCCTCGCGAGGAACAGGGCCCGTGTGCCGCGCCATCCACTCGCGCAACGACATTCCCTCCAGCAACTCCATGACCAGGAACACCTGGTCCGCCTGTCGTTCACAGTGAAAGACGCGCACCACGTCCGGCAGGTCGAGCCCCACCAGGGCACGCCCCTCCTGAAGGAAGCGGGCGACGACCTGTGGCTCCCGAGACATGGCGGGTGACAGCAGCTTCAACGCCACCCGCTGTCCCGTGTGGTCATTGACGGCCTCGAACACCTGCCCCATGCCACCGCTGCCGCGAAGCTTCAGCAACCGGAACGGGCCAACCTGGGGAGACGAAGCTGTCATCATGGGATGGAGAAAGGACTTACTCCGTCGCATTCCTCGGAGAAAGCCCAGCCCGGGCGGGGTCTCTTCCCACCTACTCCTTCACCGCTCCCGCAGTGAGTCCCGACACAATTCTTCGCTGGAACAGCACGGTGAGCACCACCAGGGGCAGCGTGGCCACCACGGACGCCGCGGCAATCTCGCCCCATGGCTCGCGGTACTCGCTGGCGAACAGGCTGATGGCCACGGGCACCGTTCTCTTCTCCGGTGTCGTCAGGAACGTCAGCGCGAACAGGAACTCGTTCCACGCGAAGATGAAGACGAGAATCGCCGTGGTCGCCAGCCCCGGCGCCGCCAGGGGCAACAACACGCGGCGGAACGCCTGGAACGGCGTGCAGCCATCCACCCGCGCCGCTCGATACAGCTCGTCCGGGAGCTGCCGGAAGAACGACGTCAGCACCCACAGCGTCAGCGGCATCGCGAACGTCGCATAGGGCAACGCCAGTCCCACCAGGCTGTCCCTCAGGCCCACGGCCCGCAGGATGAGATACAACGGGCTCACCGTGGCAATCGGCGGAAACATGCTCACCGCCAGCGCCGCGCTCAACAGCAACCCCTTGCCTCGGAACTCCAGCTTCGCCAGGGCGAACGCCGCCGCCGAGCCAATCACCAGACAGAACACCGTCGTCAGCGCAGCCACCACCAGCGAGTTCAACACCACTCGCAAGAATGGCCTCCCCCACAGCACGCTCACGTAGCTCTCCAGCGTCAGGTGCGAGGGCCACGGCCTTGTCAGCTCGCCATCCGGCCACAGGCTCGTCAGCACCTGCCAGAAGAACGGCCCCAGGAAGAACGTGAGGAACGCCACCACCGCCAGCGCCGTCCCCAGGCCCGCGCGTTGTCTCATCGCGCCTCCTCCTGCCGCCCCAGCAATCGCAGCCACACCGCCGCCAGCACGACGACGCACAGGAACGTCGCCACCGACAGCGTGCTCCCGTACCCGAAGTCTCCCGAGCGCATCAGCGTCTTGTACGCATAGATGCTCAGCGTCTCCGTCGTGTTCGCCGGCCCTCCCTCCGTCAGCACGTAGATGGCGTCGAATACCCGGAACGCATCCAACGAGCGGAACAGCAACGCCAGCAGCAACGCCGGCTTCAACAGCGGCAAGGTGATGGAGCGGAACGTCCGCCACGACGACGCACCGTCCACCCGCGCCGCCTTGTAGAGGTCCTCCGGAATGCCTTGCAGCCCCGCCAGCACCAGCAGCGCCACGAAGGGCGTGGTCTTCCAAACGTCCACGAGGATGGCCGCGTGCAGCGCATACCCGGGCGCGCCCAGCCAGTTGATGTCACTCCCCAGGAGCAGGCGGTTGATGAGCCCGTAGTCCGGATTGAACATCCACGCCCACAGCCTCGCGCTCACCACCGTGGGAATCGCCCACGGCACCAGCACCGCCGCGCGCAGCAACCCTCGCCCCGGAAACGCGCGTTGCAGCAACAGCGCCAGCGGCACCGCGAGCAACAGCTCCACCCCCACGGCCACCCCCGTGAAGTACGCCGTGTTCCCCAGCGCCGCCCAGAACCTCGCGTCCCCGAGCAGGTACGCGTAGTTCCCCAACCCCACGAAACGCCGCTCACCGAAGACGAGGATGAAGCGGTGCAGGCTCAGCCACACCGCAGCGAGAATCGGATACAGCGCCACCGCCGCGAGCACCAGCACCGCCGGCGCCACCAACCAGTACGCCTGCCTCCGCTCCCGCTCCAGCGAGCCCCTCGCACGCGCCCCTCGCCCCTCGGAGGTCATCGCGCCGCCTCCTCGAAGCCCCGTACCCGTCCGCCCGATGCCCCCGCGCTCATCGCCCCTCCCCCATCAAATGGTCCACCTGCTTCTGCGCGCGCTTCAGCGACGCCTCGGGCGAGCGCAGTCCCGCCACCGCCGCGGAGAACTCGCTCTGCAACACATCTGAAATCAGGTTGTAGTACGGCGTCACCGGCCTGGGCCTCGCGCGCTCCGCCATCTCCCGCAGGCCCGCGATGAATGGCGAGCTCTCCTTCAACCTCGCATCGTCATACACAGACGCCCGGGGCGGATTGCGCGCGTAATGCACCGCCAGCACCAGGTTCGCCTCCGGCGACGTCAGGTGTGAGATGAGCTTCGCCGCCAGCTTCCGCCGCTCCGGCGACACATGCGCGTTCACCGCGAGCTGATACCCACCGAGCGTCCCGAATCCCGGCTCGCCACTCACCGTCGGCAGCGGCGCCATCCCCACCTTGCCGCGAATGGGCGAGCCCTCCTTCTGCGCCTCGCTCCACGCATACGGCCAGTTGCGCATGAACACCGCGCGCCCCTCCTGGAAGATGCGCCGCGCCTCCTCCTCCCCAAACCCCATCACCGTCTCCGGCGACACCCCGCTCACCAGCAACCCGCGCAGATACGCGAGCGCCTCGCGCGCCGCCTCCGTCTCCAACAACACACGCCCGTGCTCCCCCATCGCGTCCCCGCCGTGCCCCCACAGCGCCTCAAAGACATTACAACTCAACCCCTCGTACTGCCGGCCCTGCCACACGAAGCCCTGGATGCCCGGCACCTTCGCCTTCGCGTCCAGCGCGAAGCGCTCCAGCTCCGCGTACGTGCGCGGCGCCCGGGGCACCAAATCCGTCCGGTAGTACAGAACGCCCACGTCCAGGTACCAGGGCACCGCGTACGTCCGCCCCTCCACCACCACCGCCTCCACCGGCCCCGGCAGGAACTCCGCGCGCAGCCGCTCCGGCGGGAACTCCACGGACAGGTCCGCTATCCACCCCGCGCGCGCGAACTCCGGCACCCACACCACGTCCGCCACCAGCACGTCGAAGTCCTTCGCCCCACCCTCCAACGACGTGAGGAAGAACTGGTGCGCTAAATCCGAGGAGTTCGGCAGCGCCTCCGTGACGAGCGTCACCCCGGGGTTGTCCCGCTCGAAGCCCGCCAGCAGCTCCCGGAAGGGCTCCGGCGGCCCCCACAGCGGCTGGTACTTCAGCACCAGCCGCGTGGCCCCCGCCCCATCACGCCCTTCGTCCGAGCCCGAGCCGCCCCGCCGGCACCCCGCCGACAGCACCGCGACACCCAACACGAACACGACGAAGAACGAGCGGACCATGGGTGCCCGGCATGTCTCCAACCCTCCACCCCACCGTCAACCCACTCGGACGACCCACGGTTCTCACCCCAACACCCCCACCGGCACGTCGGAGGCCCCACGTCGGGTAATTCGTGCCCATTTGGAGAAAAACGCCCCTCTGGAACTCCAGGGACCAAACCCAGGGCGTCCGTTTGCCTTCACCCCGGGAACGGGCGTTATCCTTCCGACAGACTGGACCTCTGGGTGGGGGATGACATGGTGGAGAAGGCTCGGGAGTGGAAGTACGGCGCGCATCGGGTTCGCATCGAGCCGCCAGACATCGCGGTGGCGACCTTCGAGGGCCCCATCACGATGGACGACGTG
Organism: Myxococcus sp. CA033; assembly: GCF_013336625.1. Taxonomy (NCBI): domain Bacteria; kingdom Pseudomonadati; phylum Myxococcota; class Myxococcia; order Myxococcales; family Myxococcaceae; genus Myxococcus; species Myxococcus sp. CA033. The sequence continues at coordinate 38,057 of NZ_JABUMU010000036.1, forward strand.
AAGCGCACCTCCGAAATCTACAAGGAGGTCTTCACCGTCCTCGGCCCCTACTACATCCTCGCGGAAATCGGCCGCTCCCAGATTGAGGCCGCCGGCCGCCGCTACCTGTCCGAGAACAACCGCTCCGAGTGGTTCAAGGGCTGCGTCTACGTCGGCGCCGACATCGTCCAGCAGACCTTCGGCAAGGCCATCTCCCTCGCCATGCTCTTCACCGGCAAGTCCAGCTTCGAGACCACCTTCGTCAAGACGCTCGACGACGCCCGCGCCTGGGTCCAGCAGAACCGCGCTCGCTCCCAGCGAAAGGCCGGCTGAGTCTCGCTTCACGGGCTGTGTGAAGTCTGACACCCCCGCTGTCTCCTTCCAGACCCAGGCCCCCTCCGAAAGTCCTGGTTTGGGAGGGAAGACTGGATTCTCGCTCCCTGTTGCCACGGGCGGTATGCTTGTGTCGTCAGCCCAAGGGAGCGCCCATGCAGCAACAGGAATGGAAGTTCGGTGCCCACCAGATTCGCCACGAGGCCCCGGACCTGGTGGTGGCCGTGTTCAGCGGCATGCTGAATCTGGAGGACATGAAGCGGGCCGTTGAAATCTACGGCCAGGTCGCCAAGAGCGGCGGCTATTACATGATTGCCGATATCGGCAACTCGCAGCTCCAGGCGGAAGCCCGCCGGTACCTGTCCGACAACAGCAAGGCGGAGTGGTTCAAGGGCTGCGTCTACGTCGGCGCGGACATGGTCCAGCAGACCTTTGGCAAGGTCATCTCGCTGGGCATGTTCCTGACGGGCAAGTCGGAGTTCAAGACGGAGTTCGTCAGGACGATGGCCGAGGCCCACGCCTGGGTGGAACAGCAGCGCCGCGCCAACCTCCGCAAGAGCGGCTGAGCGCACCCGGTCCGCCTTTTCCGTCGTCTGCTTCAACCTTCGCGGTGGCCCCTGTCCGGGGCCCCGCCGCCCCCCCCGGGCCCAGCTCGCGCCTGTAACCGGGTTGAGTGCCGTTTCCTCTCCGAGGACGCGCTCCCCGTACCCCTGGTGCCTGCTGGATTTCTCACAATCCAAGCCGATGCGACGTCCGTGCGTCCGGCCAACCCTCCGGAATCAGGCGGATTCTATAAATACTAAACCTTCGTGGTGTCACAAGAGACCAGTTTCACTAAAAAAATCGCACCATACTGGCATAAACCCGGGAAATTGAGGTATAGGCGGTCATTCTGGAGCCCCCATCGCGCCCGGTATTCCAAGTCAGGGCTCCGGAAGCCGGCTGTGCCCCATGCCTCAACCATCCTTTGTCCGAGCGGTGAGCTGGGGGGGCCCGCGCTCGAACTGACGAGTGACGCCATGCCCGTAACGGTTCAGAAGCAGGAAGAGACCGGTGTTCCGGCCCACGCCCCCGCCTCGCGATGCCCTCACCTGGGGGCGCAGTACAACCCCTTCGCGGGGCCGCACGTCGACAACCCCCACCCCTTCTTCGAGAAGCTGCGCAAGGAAGAGCCGGTCAGCTTCAGCCCGATGCTGGGCATGTGGCTGGTGAGTCGGAACGACGACGTCCTCCAGGTACTCAAGGACACGTCGCGCTTCTCCAACCGGGACATGCTGGTGAGCGGCACCCACCTCACGGAGGAGGCGAAGGGCATCCTCGCGCAGGGCTTTCCCATCGCCCACGTGCTGCTGGGCATGGACCCGCCGGAGCACACCCGCCTGCGACGGCTGATGAACCGGGGCTTCACCGCGCAGCGCATCTCCGGCATGGCGCCCTTCATCGAGAAGATGGCGCGCCAACTGGTGGGCCGCTTCGCGCAGGAAGGTCACGCGGACCTGGTGGAGCAGCTGGCCTATCCGCTGCCCGCCCACGTCATCCTCGGCGTCATGGGCGTGCCGCAGGAGGATGTCTGGAAGATAAAACGCTGGAGCGCGGACTGGCAGCAGCTCACCTTCGAGCACGTCCCGCCGGAGAAGCAGCCGGAGATGGCTCGCGGCGTGATTGAGTTCCAGCGCTACTGCATCCAGCTCATCGAGGAGCGGCGCAAGGCGCCCCAGGAAGACCTCATCAGCTACCTGGTGGAAATCGAGGCCGACGGCGAGGCGCTCACGCTGCACGAGCTGGTGATGGCCATTGGCGCGTCCATGCTGTCCGCCGGCCACGAGTCCACCACGGCGATGATGTCCAACACCTGGAAGCTCGCCCTGGAGCACGGCCTCTGGAAGCGCCTGCGGGACAACCGCGAGCTCGTCCCGAAGTTCATCGAGGAGGGCTGCCGCTACGACTCCGTCCAGCACGCGATGATTCGCACCGCCCTGGAGGACGTGGAGGTCGGCGGCGTCCAACTGCCCAAGGGCTCACGGCTCCTCATGCTGTACGCCGCCGCCAGCCGGGACGAATCGCTCTGCCCCCACTCGAACAAGCTCGACGTGGACCGCGAGAAGCCGCCCCAGCACCTCACCTACGGCCGTGGCACGCACTTCTGCCTGGGCGCGCCCCTGGCCCGGCTCCAGGCGCAAATCACCACCAACGTCCTCCTGGACGCACTGGAAGACCCGCGCATGGTCCCCAACCAGGACCACGGCACCTGGCAGAGCATCGTCCTGCGCCAGATGCGGCACCTGAAGGTGGAGTGGACGCCGTCCGCGGCTGTCCCGTAGCCACCGCCCCCGGGAAATCGGCGCTTCCCGCGCCTCCCCATCCATGTCATGAGCCGGGCCCTGCGGACCTTCATCGGTCTCCAGGGCCCGGCGCATGTCTGGGCTCTGACTTCAGTGGACCCGTGCCTCCCACAAGCGGTCCACTCGCACCCGGCTTCCGGCCAGAGTCGGAGTCACTGTCGACCCTCATGGGGTTTCGGCGGACTTCACTTGGCTGTTTGAAACGGGCGTGCGTACGTTACAGAGAGAAATTTCTTGCCATACTGGCCGTTCTTGCGAGAAAGAGTCCTGGAATACCCTGCTTGCTCGTAAAGACGAAGGAGCCCCCCATGTACGCCGAGGTCATAGACGAAGCGGATGTGCAGTTCGCGCGGCGCGTCGACCGGCAGGCGCTGGCGAAAATGACCCGGGAGATGTCCCGTGTGAGCAACGTGAGGGCGCTGTGGGCGCTCGGCACGCAATGGCTCGTCATTGTCGCGGCGTTTGCCGCGGTTGTGTGGGTGGACCGGTGGTGGGCCTGGCCCATCGCGGCCCTGGTCATCGCCACGCGTCAGCACGCGATGCTCGCGCTGATGCACGAGGCGGCGCACTACCACTTCCTGTCGAACCGGAAGGTGGGTGACGTGGTGGCCGACTTCCTGTGCGCCTTCCCGCTGAACATGACGACGGCGGGCTACCGGCACCAGCACATGGAGCACCACCGCCACGTCAACACGGCGAAGGACCCGTACTGGGCCTCCATGCAGCAGGACCCGTCCTGGCACTTCCCGCGCACGCCGATGCGCGCCGCGGCGGTGTTCATGGGCGACGCGCTGGGCCTGTACGCGCCCAACCACCTCAAGGTGGTGTTGCCGTGGACGTACTGGGGCCGGCTCCTGGGCGGCGCGAAGCCCAAGGTCTCCGCCGCCGAGCACGTGCGCTACGTCATCTACGTCGCCGCGTTGCTCACCACGCTGGTGATGACGGGCGCGTGGCTGCACTGGCTGCTGTTGTGGGTGCTGCCGACGACGACGGTGATGATGGCCTTCTTCCGGATGCGCGCGCTGGGCGAGCACCCGCTGGACGCCGAAATCAAGGGCGACGAGACGCGCGAGACGCGCGACGTGAAGGGCACGCTGCTGGAGAACTTCTTCGTGGCGCCGCTCAACTGCAACTACCACCTCACGCACCACGCCTTCCCGTCCGTGCCCTTCTACAACCTGCCCGTCATGCACGAGGAGCTGGACAAGGCGGGCATGCTCGAGGACGGGGTGAACCGCTTCGACACGTACCTGGGCAAGCACAACAGCCTGGTGAAGTACCTGACGCGCAAGCCCGCCACCGTCGCGGAGGCCCTGCCCGCCGCCACGCCGACGCCGACGCCGGCTTCGGGCGTGAGGATGCCGCTGCACTCGTAGCCTCGTGACGACGCACGCATCGCCCTGGCGAGCGAGGCGTTGGCCGCTGTCAGTCACCGTCGGGGTGGGGGCCCCGCGGAGAACGACAGGTCGACGACACGCCTCACGGGAAGCGACGCAGCGACGTCCACGGGAAGGGCTTCCAGAAGGGCGTGCTCACCGCGTCGGCATCGAGCGGGAACCAGGGCCGCACGGAGTCACTCCCCGAGGAGAGGACATGGAAGTCCTGGGCGGGCATGAAGCCTTGCCCCAGGAGCGCCACGCGGCGGCCCCCCGCGTCGGCCGCCACGTCCAGCACCAGCACCGTGTGCCCCGGGCTGCCGCCCAGCACGAAGAAGTCCCCGCCACGCAGCTCGTCTCGCGCGGGACGCCCCTTGGCGCTCTCCAGTGACAGCGTGCCCGCGTAGGTGAAGACCAGGTCCAGGTAGGAACGGAACGCCGCGCGAGAGCTGTCCGCCGCCGCGCTCCTCGCCCACGTCACCTTGGAGCCCGCGATGCGCGCCCGGTCTCCCGCCGCGTACTTCGGCCACGAGGCCAGGTGTCCGCTGGTGAAGCGATAGGCGATACGCTCCCGTTGCTGACTGGACCACTGCCACTCCGCATGCAGCCGGATGATGGAGTCCGCGCACTGCTGGAGATTGGCCGAGCCGATGTCCAGCTCCGCCACCGCCGCCAGTCGCGCATCGTCGCCGGGCAACACCTCTCCGCCCCGGAAGTGCAGCACGGGCGTGCCTTGCGCGCGCAGGGGCAGGCCGCGCAGCCACGCGCCGAACGAGCCCGCCTCCAGCGTCACGCGCGTGTAGCCCTCCGGCGCGGGGATGGCGAGCTCCAGTGGACGGACCTGGGCGTCCTTCGCCAGCCAGCCGTAGCGCGCCAGCTCCTCTCGCGTGGGGACGCGGGGCTCGGAGGCGGCGGTGGACTGCTCGGGGGCCCGTGAAGCCGCCGTCGCGAGCACCGTGCCCCGCAGGCGCGGCGCCAGCGGGCTGGCCCCCGAGGCTCCTGGCCACAACAGCGCCACCAGACAGGCCCGGGCGAGCCACGCCGCCCCGGTGCGAAGTGGAGAGGACGGGGAGAGGGGCGGACACTCGGATGCGGTCACGACGGGAGACTCCAGGCAGGTGGGGAGCGGCGCTCCGGATGGGAGGATTCTCGCCGCTCGAAGGTTCCCTCGCAGCCTCGCGTTTCGTGGAATGCGCACGCGCGTGAGGTCGCCTGCTCTCCGCCGGGGCGATGACCGACGACTCGACGACACCTCCTCCTCCCCGGCAGGTGCGTGATGACGCTCGTGCACTACCTTTGAACGAAGATGCGCCGCCAGGCGAGCCTCGTGCTGCTCAACATCCTGTCCCTGTCCCGCCTCCCCATGGCGGTGGCCTTCATCGTCGAGTCCGACGCGAAGGTGCGCGCGGCGCTCGTCGTGTTGGCGGCCTTCTCCGACTTCCTCGACGGCTGGATTGCGCGACACAAGGGCCTGGCCACGCGACTGGGCGCGCTCATCGACCCGGTGGCCGACCGCGCCTTCATGGTGACGGCCATCCTCGTCTGCTACCTCGACGGCCTCATCGCCCTGCCGGAGGTCCTGTTGTTGCTCGTACGGGACATCGGCACCGCGGTGGGCTTCATCGTCACCCGGCTGGTGCCGAAGCTGCGGCGGGTGGAGCTCAAGGCGCGGATGCTCGGCAAGGTGGTCACCTCGCTGCAACTGGTGACGCTCTTGTGCGTGCTGCTGTTTCCCCCCGCCGTGCGCCCGCTCGTCGCGCTCATCGCCGTGCTGTCGCTCGCCTCGGTGGTGGACTACACGCGCGCGGTGCTGCGCTCCCGGATGAGGGCTCGGGGGGCTTCACCTGTCCCGCGCTCCGACGAACACGGGCCGCGGGGAACGCCTCTCCCCACGGCCCGTAAATAGAAGCGCCTCAGCCCGGAGGTGGAGACGCGGAGTCTTGCGAATCCGAGAGCCCCAGGGCCCGGTCGCGCTCGGGGGATGCGGCGGCGCGCTCGCCTTCACTCATCTCCGACCAGACATCGTCCAGGTCGTCCAACAAGGCATCCTCCTCGGGTGAGCCACCCTGTGGATTTCGCGCACGCACACTCTCGAACTTGCGCAGCAGTGCGCGGTATCGGTCAAAGGCCGTCATGACGGGAACCTCCCTGCGAGCGACGACGAACCTGAACGCGAGCGACTGACGGGTCGCTCCCGCGTCTCAATTGTCCGGGTCCTCCTTCCGGAGCACCGAGATTTCCACCGTCTCGTGTTCACCCACCATGTCCACCACCGCGCTGACGCGATCTCCCGGGTCCAGGTCCCGCAAGCCCACGCTCTTTCCGTTGCGCAGCACCCGCGTCCGCGGAGTCACCTCCAGCGTCAGCGGCTCTCCACTGTCCTGCGCGATGACGACATCGGGCGGAGCCACCGAGCGCACCGCCCCCGTGAAGGTGGCCATCACCACCGCCGTCCCCGTCGGTGCCGGCACGTTGGAGCCAGCGGGCGGCACGTCGGTTTCCACCTGTCGTGGCGCGGTGCCAGCGCCCCCCGTGCCGCGCGCCTGGGTATCCGGCGCGGAACCCGCCCGCGCCTGTGTGCCCGAGCCGCCCGTGCCCTGCGCCTGGGCGCCGACCTGCGTGCGCAGCTTCGAGACTTCCTGGCGGAGCTGGCGGACCTCCGCGCGCAGCCCCGACATGCTGTTCCACAGCTCGGACACCTCGGCGGGTGTCGGCGTCTGTCCTGATGGAGGCACCGGCTTCACTTCCGAGGCGGCGGCCGGCTGCCGTGCCTCCTCGGACGCGGACTGCGCCTCCGCCGTACAGCCCCCCGCGCACAGCATGAGCGACAGGCTCGCGACCACGACCGCCATCCAGGCAACCTTCCCTCGCATGAGTCACGGCCTCCCTTCCTCCACAAAGGTGGGGCCTGCCCGCTCATGGACAACCGCCGAAATGGCGGGCAAGCGCCCCAAGAGCAGGCCACCAGGGCAGCGCTGGATGGCCCTCTCCCCTGGAGTCAGGTCCTCCGGCCGACAGGTCGGCCTGACTCGCACCCAGGTCCTCGAAAAAGAGCGCTGAAACTTTCGGCGCGCTCGGCGCACTCCGTGGCGTCACTTTTCCAGGAGTCGTGTCGTGAGCAAGCCATCCGTATGGGTGAGCCTCGTGGTGGGGCTCGTGTTGGGATTCGTGGGAGGCCGCACGTCGGCGCCCGCAGCGGCCCCCAAGGGCATCACTCCCACGCCAGCCGCCGTGGCCCAACCCTCTGACCGCCAGCGCCCTCCCATCTCTCCCGTCGTCTACAAGGTGCCGGTGGATGGCTCGCTCATCCACGGCGAGGAGAGCGCGCTCGTCACGCTCGTGGAGTTCTCCGACTACGAGTGCCCCTTCTGTGCTCGCGGCCACGCCACGGTGAAGCAGTTGCAGCAGCGTTATGGCGACAAGCTGCGCGTGGTGATGAAGCACCACCCGCTGGACATGCACCCTCGCGCCCGGCCCGCGGCGGTCGCGGCCCTGGCCGCCGGAGAGCAAGGGAAGTTCTGGCAGTACCATGACGTCCTCTTCGCCAACCCGAGAGCGCAGTCCGACGCGGACCTGGAGCGCTACGCGAAGGAGCTGGGGCTGGACGTCGCGCGCTGGAAGCAGGACCTGGCGGAGCCGAAGCTGGCCGAGCGCATCCGCCGGGATGAGGCGATGGCGATTCAGCTCGGCGCCACCGGGACGCCGGGCTTCTTCGTCAACGGCCGCTTCATCAACGGCGCCCAGCCGCTGACGGTCTTCACCGGCGTGGTGGACGAGGAGCTGAACAAGGCGGAGGCGCTGGTGAAGGGTGGCGTGCCCAAGGCGGACGTCTACGCGCGCATCATCGAGCGCGGCGTGGAGCGCCCACCCGCGCCTCCCGCTCCGGCGGAGCTGCCCCGGCAGCAGGTGGAGGTGGGTGAGGCGCCCTCGCGCGGCCCCGCCAACGCGCCCGTCACGCTGGTGGCGTGGTCCGACTTCGAGTGCCCCTTCTGCTCTCGCGCGGTGCCCACGCTGAAGGCGCTGGAGAAGGAGTACGAGGGCAAGCTGCGCGTGGCCTTCAAGCACCAGCCGCTGCCCAACCATCCGAACGCGAAGCTCGCCGCGGCCGCGTCCATGGCGGCGCATGAGCAGGGGAAGTTCTGGGAGTTTCACGACCTCCTCTTCGCCAACCAGCGGCAGCTCGACCGGTCGTCGATGGAGGGCTACGCGAAGCAGGTCGGGCTGGATGTGACGCGCTTCAAGAACGCGCTCGACGCCAGGAAGTTCGACGCGCGCATCGACCTGGACTCGGCCGAGGGCACGAGGGTGGGCGCCGGGGGGACGCCCACGTTCTTCGTCAACGGCCGCCCCATCGTCGGCGCGATGCCCATCGACCACTTCCGTCGCATCATCGACGAGGAGCTGAAGAAGGCCGGCGTGGCCCAGCGCTGAGCCACCTCCGGGCCTCGCGTCACCGGGCTTCCACCACCGGGACGCGGGGCCTGGGCACCAGGAAGAGCAGCCGCCCCTTCTGCTTCATCATGCCCGCGGCCAGCTCCGCCTCGGGGCCTCGGCCCCAGAAGACATCCACGCGACCCGCGCCCCGGATGGCTCCGCCCGTGTCCTGGTTGAACACGAAGCGCGACAGCGGCCTCCACTGCACCGAACCATCCGCCATCTTCACCGGGTGGTCCGTGAGGATGAAGGCCAGGCCGCCCTTGGGGAACAGCCGCGCGTCCGTGGCGATGGAGCGGCCCGGTGTCACCTCCCTGCCCAAGGAGCCCACCGCCGCGCCGGGCAGGAAGCGGAAGAAGACATAGGACTCGTTGTAGTCCAGCACGCGGTCGCGCTCGGTGGGGTTCGCCGCCAGCCACGCTCGCAGCGCCTGCATGGACATCTGCTCTCGGGGAATCACTCCCTCCTGGATGAGCAGGGCGCCGATGCTCCGGTACGGACGGCCATTCGACGCGGCGTAGCCCACGCGACGCTCGCCGCCGTCATTCAGCCGCAGGGTGCCGCTGCCCTGCACCTCCATGAAGAAGAGCGACACCGGGTCCTTCACCCAGGCCAGCTCCAGCTTGCGCGGGCTCAGCCTGCCGCCGCGAATCTCGGCGCGGTTCCAGTAGGGCACCAGTCGCTTGCCCTCCAGTCGCCCGAAGACGCGCTCTGACGCGAAGCGCTCCGCGAAGGGCTCCAGCGGCACCTCGATGAGGTCATCGGGCGCGGACAGCACGGGGACGCGGTACTCGTCGGTTCGCGACAGGCTCGCTTCGAGCACGGGCTCGTAATAGCCCGTGAAGAGCACGGTGCCGTCCTCGCCTCCAGAGGACTCGAGCAGGTCGAAGTCCTCCATCACCGCCTTCGACACCTCCAGCGAGGACATGCCGTCGGTGAGGCGCGCGCGCAGCCGCTCCAGGGCGGATACCAATTCTCCGGCCGTGACTTCGCGCGGGCCGTAGACAAAGCGCTGGTCCACCGGCCGCGTGCGCAGCCAGATGAGGCTCTGGTCCAGCGCGATGCGCAGGGACGCCGACTCGCCGTCGTCCACGAGCTTCACTGTGTCGGAGAACTCCACCAGTGCTTCCTGGGGACGGGTGACCGCTGGACGCGGCACGCGCGCACAGGAGGCGCAGACGAGGAGGAGCACCGTGAGCGAGACGCGTCGAGCGGACCGGGAGAGCATGGCCCCTGGTAACTACTCCAGCCGGAGCCCTCGCGACACTTCCGAGGAGCGTGCCAGAGGGCCGCGGCCTCGCGAAACGCATGAGCGCGGCGCCATCGACGCGCCACCCCGCCTGGCTCCGAGGAGCGCTCCGCCAGCTCTCAGCGCGCGGGCGTCGCCACCGGGGACAGCGCTCCCTGGGCGTCCACCACCACCTTGCCGTCCTTCATCACGAAGCGCACCTGACGCAGCGCCTTGAGGCCCTTCAACGGGTCGCCGTTCACGGCAATCAGGTCCGCGAGCCTTCCCGCTTCGAGCGTGCCCACCCGGTCCTGCATGCGCAGCAGCTCCGCCGCGTTCGCTGTCGCCGCGCGCAGGACCTCCACCGGCGGAAGGCCCGCCTCACCATGGGCGGTGAGCGAGCGCATCGTGGACGCGCCACGCGTCTGCCCTGGCACCGCGAGGTACATGTCCGAGCCCGCCGCCAACCGCACGCCCGCCGCCACGGCTCGACGCGTGCGCTCATACCCCTTGGCCACGAGCTTCTGGCAGCGCTCCTTCATGGCGCGCCGCGCCTCCGCGTCACCCGCGTCCGAAGGAAACTCTTCACAAATCTCCAGCGGTCCCTCGGTGGGCACGAGGAAGATGCGCTTGCGCACCATCGGAGCCAGCACGTCATCCGGCAACGCATACCCATGCTCGATGGAGTCCACCCCCGCCTCCACCGCCGCGCGGATGCTGTCGTCCTTGGTCGTGTGCGCCGCGACCGGGCGCTTCACCCGATGCGCTTCCTCGACGATGACCTTCAGCTCCTCCACCGAGAGGATGTTGTGGCCATTGTCGACGATGACCTTGATGCAGTCCGCGCCGTCATACACCGCCTGCCGCACGGCACGGCGCGCCTCGTCCACGCCTGTCACGGTGACGTATTCCTGGTCGATGAGTCCCTGCACGGGCTGCTGGAGCTGCCCGAACTGTCCACCCTGCGGCGCGAGCGCGCGGGTACACGCGGAGATGCGCGGCCCCTCCACCCAGCCTCGCTGGATGGCATTGCGCAGCGCCACATCCCCATTCACACCGGAGTTGCCCACGTCCCGCACCGTGGTGATGCCCGCCTCCAGCAACTCGCGCCCCAGCTTCGCACCCATCAAGGCACGCTCGGCCGTGCTCATCCGTGCCACCTGCAGCTCCATGCTCGACCCATCCCCTCCCAACTCGAGGTTCGTGAGCAGGTGCGAATGTGTATCGATGAGTCCCGGCAGGAGGGTGACGTCCCCTAACTCGAGCACCCGCGTGCCCTCGGGAATGGCCAGGCCGGAGCCCACCGCCTGGATGCGATTGCCCTCGATGAGCACCACGGCCTTCGTCACGAGCTTCGCGCTCCTGCCGTCGAACAGCCTCGCCGCGCGCACCGCGACCCGCTCGGGCCCGGTCGCCTGCGCCCTCGCCGGAGCAGCCAGCCCCCAGGACAGCAGGACACCCATGCTCCACCACAACGAACGCCAGGAACCCAGGGTCATCGCGCCGCTCCTGAACGACAGGGAAGCCCCACGCTCGCCCTGCCGGACTGCGAAGGCAAGCACCGGCCCTTCGCGAGCCTGGGGCCCGCGCTCCAACAGAGCCCTCGCAAGGGGACCATCGCCGTGGCCGTGGATGGGTATTGCGCAAGGAGCCTCGGGCAAACCGTCCACCTGAGATGAACTCATTGCCAGATGAACGTCATTGCCACACGGCCCGCGACAACCTGACTTCCGTTGTGGTCACGTATAGGAGGTTTTCAGCGCCCACACCCCCGCCCCCACACCACGATGACGCGACTCGGACCGTCTCTTCTCGCCCTGGCCCTGGTCGCCGTCCCCTTTCGTGCCCAGACGACTCCGCGGCCTGGCACCGAGTCCTCGCCGCCCTCTGCGCTCTCGGCCCCCGCGCTCCGTCCCCCCACCCTGGCCGAGGACGCTCCCGCGCGGCTGCCTCAAGGCCTCCACCTGGACGCGCCCGTCACCGTCGAGCTGGAGCTGACCGTCGACGAGGCCGGTGACGTCGTCGAGGCCCGCATCGTGGGCGAGCCTCCCTCCGCGCTCGCCCAGGCCGCGCTGCATGCCGCGCCCCGCTTGCGCTTCCACCCAGCCACCTCACAAGGGCAACCCGTCGCGGTGCGACTGCCCTTCACCTATCGCTTCGAGCCGCCCCCCGTGGCCACCCTCCGCGCGGTGCTCACCGGCCGGGTGCGCGCCAAGGGCACACGCAAGCCCATCGCCGGAGCCACCGTGCGCGCCGACGCGGCGACGACGGAGACAGACGCCCAGGGACTCTTCCGACTGGAGCTGCCCCCCGGCGCGCATGCGCTGAAAATCACCGCGCCCGGACATCGGCTGCTGATGCTCACCGAGACGCTCGACGCGAGCCAGCAGTTGGAGGTGCTGTACTCGCTGGAGCCGCTCGCGGTGAACCCCTACGAGACGGTGGTGCGCGCGGACCGGCCGCGCACCGAGGTCTCCCGCGTCACGCTGCACGAGCAGGAGCTGCGCGAGGTCCCCGGCACCATGGGCGACCCGTTCCGCGTGGTGATGCTCATGCCGGGTGTGACGGCGCTGGCCTCGGGGCTCTCCTATCCCGTGGTGCGCGGAGTGCAGCCCGCCGCCAGTGCCTTCTACGTGGACGGCGTGCGCGTGCCCTTCCTTTATCACCTGCTCGTCGGCAACGCGGTGGTGTACCCGGACCTCGTCGAGTCGCTCGACTTCCAGGTCGGTGTGCCCTCCGCGCGCTACGGCAGCCTGCTGGGCGGCGCGGTGGACGCGCACGTGAGCCGGCCGCGCGAAGAGGGCCTGCACGGCAGCGCCTACCTGGACCTCATCCACGCAGGCGCGTTCCTCGAGGTCCCCATCCCGGAGACGAGCACCACCGTCACCGCCGCCGCGCGCATCAGCTACACGGGCCTCCTCATCACCCGCATCGCCAACAGCCTCACCGGGCCGTCGTCGACCACGATAGGCGGCAACGTGTACTCGGAGCCCGGCGAGCCCAAGCTGTACGCGGACTATTGGGACTACCAGACGCGCGTGGAGCAGCGCGTGGGCCAGGGCAACCTCCGAGTCCTCGCACTCGGCACATCGGACGCGGTGGGACTCACGGCGCGCATCCCCACGCAGAGCTCGGGCGGCGTGGGCCTGCTGTTCCACCGGCTCGACTTGCGCGGTCGCCACCCCTTCGCGAGAGGCGAGGCGGAGGTGGGCCTGACGCTCGGGTATGACCGGCTGAGCCTCGCCTACAACAAGGGCGGCAGCGCGCCCGGCCGCTACGAGCTGACCCAGGGCAGCGTCGCCCTGCGCACGGGCTACACACGCGAGCTGTCCTCCGAGCTGAACCTGGAGGTCTTCGGACACCTGGAGCGACGCGACGCGAGCATGGTGGCCACCGGCCTGTTCCGCCCCGTGGGCCCGGTCGACGGGAAGGACGCGTACTCGCGCCCTGGCATCCTGGGCACCTTCGCGGGCGTGGGCACGCAGCTCACCTGGCGGCCTTCCCCGCGGTGGACGCTGGTGCCGGGCCTGCGGCTGGACAGCTACCACGGCTTCGGGGACACGACGCGGCTGGCGGTGGAGCCTCGGCTCGCGGTGCGGCATGCCTTCACGGACACGCTCACGCTGAAGGCAGGCGCGGGCCTGTACCACCAGCCCGCGACGGTGCTGCTCCCCGTGCCCGCCGGAGAGATGCTCGCGCTGGAGCGGGGACTCCAGCGCGCGGCGCAGTTCTCGCTCGGCTCGGAGTGGCGACCATCTTCGGAGTGGGAAATCTCCGCGGAGGCGTACTTCAACCCGCTCCTGCGCACGCTGGAGTTCAACTTCGAAGACGTGGTGAGCAACCTGCGGCGTCGGGGACTCGAAGCCGAGGACGTGGAGAGCCGGGGCCACAGCTACGGCGTGGAGCTGATGGTGCGAAGGCCACTGGGGCGACGCTGGTTCGGCTGGCTCACGTATGGATTCAACCAGAGCCGGCGCTTCACGCGCTACGCGAAGGTGGGCCCGGATGGCGAGGAGCTCGGCATGGCGGAGGGCTACCTGCCCTATGCCTTCGAGCAGGCGCACTCCGTCAACGCCGCGCTCAGCTACCGCTTCGACTTCGTCACCGTGGGCGCGGTGGCGCACTTCAACACCGGCCGCCCCGAGACGGGCCAGTTCGGCTACCGCACCATGCGCGAGGGCCTGGGCGAGGACGGCGAGCCCGAGTGGAAACCCGTGAGCCGCGACGCGGTGGACCGACTGCCGTCTTTCTTCCGCGTCGACTTCCGCGCCTCACGCAGCCTCGTCTTCGACAACTTCATGCTCGATGTGTACCTGGATGTCTTCAACGTCAGCGCGCGCAGCGAGGTGCTGACCCGCGACTATGGCTACGAGGAAGATGCAGGCGAGCCCGTGGGCCTGAAGCGCAAGAGCCTCGGCATCCCGGTGATTCTGCCCACGCTCGGCGTCAAGGGGACCTTCTGACATGCGCCACCTGCTCATGGGGCTCGCCTGCGTCATCACCTCGGCGGGCTGCGCGCTGGAGCCCGAGTCTCCCGTCTTCCTCTCCGGCACCGTGCTGGAGTCCGACGGCTCACCCTGGCGCGGCGCTCCGCTCACGCTGATGCGTCCGCGCCGGCTGGATGGACCCCAGCCGATCCCAGGACAAGCTCCGAGTGGACGCCTCACACTCGCGTACGAGCCCTGGGCCCTGGTGACTCCGGACGCGCAAGGACTGTTCCTCCACGAGCTGACCGCGCGCGACACCGGCGCGGACCAACTGGATCGCCCATCCCCCTGGGCGAGACTCAGCGCCTTCCAGCTCCACCTGCCGTCCCTGGACGGCGCGAGGGACTTCCTGGCCTTCAACTTCATGAGGGACGTGGACCTGCCGCCGCTTCGCCGCTGGGACAGCCAGTTGCGTGCGAGCGAGGACTCGGGCGGCGTTCGCCTGACGTGGGTGGACGTGCCGCCGCTCGCGGACATCCCCGAGCACGGCTACTTCGTGCAGGCGCGTGGCGAGTCCGGCGTGGTGTGGAGCCAGGAGAAGCGCTCCGGCGAGGCGTGGCTGGGGCCGGAGATGCTGGAGGACTTCGCGCCACCGCTCGCCTTCGTGCAGGCCCGAGCCGAGGGCTGGCGCGACTGGTTCCTGAGCGTCTTGGAATACGTGGATGTGCATGAGGCGCCCCCGGTGCCGCTGCCCTTCACGGGACGCATCCCCTTCAGCCGGGGACAGCCCTGCGAGACGGATGACGGCGTCGTGGACCCGTGTCCCTTCACCGACGGCAAGCTCGAGTCGGTCAAGGTGCCAACGCCGATGTACGGCGCGCTGGAGCAGGTGCTCATCATCCGGCTGCGGGAGCCCGTCCATCCCCGCCGCGTGCTGGTGCGAGGCCACAACAGCACGTTCATGGAAGAGGTCCTTCACGTCGAGGGCTCGCTGGAGGGCGGCGCATGGCAGCCGCTGGGCCAGGACACACTCATTGTGGCGCTCGACACCCCACCCCACACGGACGACAGGAACACGCAGGTGGCCTTCGAGCGCGACGTCGACGCGCCCCTCCGGGAAGACACGCCGCTCGTGGACCGGGTGCGCATCTACACCGCGAAACCGTCCAGCAACCCACCGATGCGCGGCTACTTCCACCAACTGCGCGAGGTGTCTGTCTTTTGAGGAGACACCCCGCGCGCGCCGCGCGTCACGCGTAGGGGTTGTAGAACTTCGCGAATGTGGCGCGGGCGAAGTCGCCGAACGTCATGCCCGGCTGGAAGGCGCCCACGCGCAGCTCCGCCGGGTCCGTGCCCTCGGGCGGACGCAGGCGCTCCTCGTTGTCGGGCTGCATGAAGACGGCGAACGTCGAGCGGGAGATGTTGCGGCTCGCCGGGTGCGCCAGCGCCTGCACCGCGTGCGGTGTCGCGCGCAGCAGTCCGCCCGTGACGATTTGCGCGCTCTCGCCAATCTGGAACGCGAGGCAGTCCTTGGGGATGACGACCTTGCGCTCCTCGCCACCGCGCGTGCGCACGTAGAGCCCCGCCTCCGGGTCCGGCACCGCGATGTCCTGCCGCGTCGGCTCCGAGGCCCCGGGCTCCGCGTCGAAGTACATGGCGGGACACAGCCCCGTCAGCGAACCGTGGTCACTGTGCCAGCCGCACCAGGAGTCGCGCGTGCGCGGCGTCGAGTCCTCGTTGATGGCGAAGTAGTAGAGCAGCCGCGCCTTGCACGCACGGGACTCGCGGATGGTCCGCGCCAGCTGCGCATCCGGCGAGAGCCTCTCGCCCAGCCGCGCCGTCACGTACCGGTCGCACTGCGCCGCCACGAGCAACCCCACGTCCACCATCTTCCGCCCCAGGGCCTGGAAGGCCGGGCGCAGCGCGGGGAAGTCCGGGTCCGGCCACACGTTGGGGAGGTAGTTCTCCGGGTACTTCTCCACCAGCGACGCATCCACCTGGGGCGAGTCGTACTGGGGATTGTTGTAATAGGAGCCCTTGAACTCGTCGAACTGGCCGGGCTTGAGCACTTCCTTGCCGTGGCTCCAGCCGAAGGAATAGCTGCTGCGCTCGTGGACGTAGCGGTCCTTCACGTCATTGGGCAGCGCGGCGAACCGGAAGCCCAGCGGCAACAACCCCTGCCGCAGCTCCACCAGCCCGGGGATGCCCCGGACGATGAGCAGGCCAATGCCGTCATACCCATACGCGCGCTCGATGTCGGCGGACAGGTCCGCGCCGTCCACCAGCTTCGCGTAATCGAGAACCACCACTCCGTCCTTCGCTCCCGCCACATCGCTGCTCATCCCGAACGCCTCGTCTCTTCTCCCCGGACCGCGTGGAAGGGGGGCGACGCGCGCCGTGCCCTTCCAGGGCCATGCGGAGGGCCCCAGCATAGCCGAGTCCCCGCGCGCGAGGACGGCGACGAAGCCCCGGCCGGTGCACAATGGGGGCAAGCGTCTCCGGCTCCCTGTCCTGAAGGAAGAACCATGGCCTCCGCGAACAATCCCTCCCAGCTCGGCATCACCCTCTGCGCCGTCTCCTACCTGGGCCAGTTCGACTCGAACTCCAAGCGCTACACCCTGATGAACGAGGCCCTGTCCGCCACGCTCACGGAGGGCTGGCAGGTGACGTGGGGCCCGGCGACACACGGCGAGGACCTGGTCTACGTCGCCGCCAACACGAGCGGCGACTGCGCGGTGGTGGTGCGCGGCACCCTGTTCGACCGCATCGAGGACCTGCTCCAGGACAAGAACATCAACCCCCAGGAGCCCCTGCCCTTCACCGCGCCGTCGTTTCCCGCCGATGCGGCCATCTCCAAGGGCGCCGTGGAGGTGTGGAAGAACGTCGTGGCCATGTCCTCGTCCGTGGGCCCCGGCGGCGGCGCGCTGCTGACGTTCCTCCAGGGGCTGCCCCAGGGAACGTCGCTGCTCGTCACCGGGCACAGCCTGGGGGGACAGGTGGCCACCGTGCTGGCCGCGTGGCTCCAGGGCGCGCTGACGAACGTGTCCGTGCTCCCCGTCACCTTCGCCGCGCCCACCGCGGGCAATCCCGCCTTCGCCGAGGCCTTCGACGCCGCCTTCCCGGAGGCCCAGCGCTACTACAACGCGCTCGACGTGGTGCCGCGCGCGTGGACCGAGGAAGGGCTGACGTCCATCATGTCCCTGTACCCCGGCGGCCCCGCGTGTGGCCTGCTGTGCAAGGCGGCCGTCGACGCCGCGCTGAGGACCCTCCGGGACAACGCGCTGACGTACCAGCAGCCCACGACCGGCACGGAGCTGCTCGGAACCGTCTACTCGGTGAGCGGCTTCGGCGCCTTCGAGGACGAGGTCAACGACCAGCACCGCGCCCTCTATTACATGTTCCTGCTCGACATCCCGGTGAGCACCATCCACTCGCTCAATGCCACCTGGGCACCGCCGCCGAGCGAGGACGCGCGCTCGGCGGGGTGAGTCAATTGGAGCGGGCCGAGTTCAGGCGCTTGAGCAACGAGCCCAGGGTGGCGAAGTCGATGGGCTTCACCAGGTGCGCGTCGAAGCCCGCCTCCTTCGAGCGCTGCCGGTCCGACTCCTGGCCATACCCCGTCACCGCGATGAGCTGGAGGCCCCCGTCCGGGCGCTGGGTGCGCAGGTTGCGCGCCAGCTCGTAGCCGTCCATGACGGGCAGGCCGATATCCAGCAGCGCCAGCTCCGGGCAGAAGGACGGCGCCACCTGGAGCGCGCTCGGGCCGTCGTAGGTGACGCGCGTCTCGCAGCCCAGCATGTCCAGGGCCTCGGCGAGTACGTCCGCCGCGTCGCGGTTGTCGTCGACAATCAGCACGCGGTGCGGCATCGGCGCGACCTCCTGCGCCGCGACCGCGGAGGCCACGCTCGCCTCGGCGGGCAGCGCCTCCAGCGCGGGCAGTCTCACGGTGAAGGTACTGCCCTGTCCCCGGCCATCACTGCTCGCCTGAATGGTGCCGTCGTGCTGGGCCGCCAGGCTCCGGGCAATCGCGAGCCCCAGTCCCAGTCCGCCCTGCGAGCGGTCCAGCTCCTGCCGCTCCTGGAAGAAGAGGTCGAAGATGCGCGGCAGCATCTCCGGAGTGATGCCGCTGCCGTTGTCCTGGACGGAGGCCACCACCTCCGAGCCCTCTCGCGTCCCGGTGATGGTGATGCGCCCACCGGGCTCCGTGTACTTCGCCGCGTTCGTCAGGAGGTTGGAGAACACCTGCCCCAGTCGCGTCGCGTCGGCGTCCAGCAACAGGCCATGGCGAGGCAGCTCCACCACCAGGTGGTGGCCGCGCTCCTCCAGGAGCGGACTGGACTGCTCGATGGCCTTCGCCACCACCTCCGCCAGCTCCACGCGCTCACGGCGAAGGACCAGCTTGCCCCGCGTCACGCGGGACACGTCGAGCAGGTCGTCCACCAGTCGCACCAGGTGATGCACCTGTCGCTCGATGACGGTGCGCTCGCGCTCCGCGCCGTCACCGCCGCGCAGCCGCATCAGCTGGAGCGCGGTGAGGATGGGCGCCAGCGGATTGCGCAGCTCATGGCCGAGCATCGCCAGGAACTCGTCCTTGGCGCGGCTGCCCGCCTCCGCCTCGCGGCGCGCGTTGGACAGGTCCGTCACGTCGAAGGCCACCACGACGATGGAGTCCACCCGGCCCTCGTCGTCCAGCATCGGCTGGTAGACGAAGTCGAAGAACACCTCGCGCGGAGGGCCCCCCTCACCGGAGACCATCATCAGTCGCAGCGAACGGCCGATGTATGGCTCGCCCGTGGCGATGACCCTGTCCAGCAGCTCGAAGATGCCCTGGCCCGCCAGCTCCGGCAGCGCCTTCGCGATGGGCTGGCCGACGACGGGGCGGTTGGCGACGAGCCGCAGGTAACCCGCGTTGGCGAACTCGAAGATGTGCTCGGGCCCCTTCAGGATGCAGATGCCCACCGGCGCGTACGTGAAGACGCGCGTCAGGAGCCGGGCATGGGCCTCCTGGATGGACCGCAACCGCGCCTTGGTGAGCTGCGTCTCCACCCGCGCCATCAACTCGCGCGCGGAGAAGGGCTTCACCAGGTAGTCGTCGGCGCCGGCGCGCAGGCCCTCGATGCGAGCCTCCTCACCCGCTCGCGCGGAGAGGACGGTGACGGGCACTCCGCGCGTCCGCTCGTCGGCGCGCAGCTCGCGCAGCAGGCCGAAGCCATCCAGCCCCGGCATCATCACGTCCGTCAGCACCAGGTCCGGAGGTCGGGCTCGCGCGGACTCCAGCGCCGCGAGGCCGTCCGCCACCGCTTCCACTTCCCAGGTCCGCGAGAGCAGCGACGTCAGGTACTCGCGCATGTCGGCGTTGTCGTCCGCCAGCAGGATGCGCGCGCCCTTGGCGACGTTCTGCGCCGAGGGGACCTCGGCCCCCAGCTCCAGCGACTCCACCTCCAGCCCGCCTGGCAGCCAGCGCAGGGCCTCGTTCACATAGGGCGCGGCGCCCAGCGCCGTGAAGGCCCGCGAGTCACGAGCACCGACGTGCGCCTTCGGCAGATGGTCCGCGCCGGAGGGGATGCGCAGGGTGAACGTGGTGCCCTTGCCTTCCGTGCTCGCCACGCCGAGCGTGCCGCCATGGAGGCGGACCAGCTCGTGTACGAGCGCCAGGCCGATGCCGGAGCCCTCGTGCGTGCGGGCGCGTGCGCCCTGGACGCGGTGGAAGCGCTCGAAGACGCGGGGCAGCTCCTGCTCCGAAATGCCGATGCCCGTGTCGGAGACCTGGAGCTCGACCTGACCATTCGTCCACCGCTGGGAGATGCGGATGGTCCCCTCGAAGGTGAACTTCAGCGCGTTGGAGAGGAGGTTGAGGACAACCTTCTCCCACATATCCTGGTCGACGTAGACGTCCTCGGGCAGCGGCGCGCAGTCGACGTCGAAGCGCAGGCCCGCGCGCTCAATCGCGGAGCGGAACGCGCTCGCGAGTCCCGCGGTGAGGGCGGGCAGGTCCACCGGCTCGTAGTGGGCCTGGATGCGCCCCGCCTCCAGACGGGAGAAGTCGAGCAGGGAGTTGACCAGCTTCAAGAGCCGCAGCGAGTTGCGGTGAACCGTCTCCAGCGGCTCGCCGGAGAGGGCGCGTGACGGCGAGGCCAGCGCGTCCTCGGTGGGGCCGAGCATCAGCGTCAGCGGCGTGCGGAACTCGTGGCTGACGTTGTTGAAGAAGGCCGTCTTGGAGCGGTCGATGGCCGCGAGGGCCTCGGCGCGCTGACGCTCCTCGTCGTAGGCGCGGGCATTGGCGATGGCCGTCACCACCGGGTCCGCGGTGAGGCGGAAGAGGCCCAGGTAGCGGTCATCCAGGACGCGGCGCGGGCTGACGCCGGCCACCAGGAAGCCATACGGATGCGGCTGCCCGGAGCGCGCCAGCGGCAGCACCACCGCGCGCGTCGGCGCCGTTCCCCAGCGGCCCGTGGGGAGGTCCCCGAAGCGCGAGGCCAGGTCGTCGACGAGGACCTCCCGTCCGGTGCGCGCCGCTTCCACGAAGGGCCAGCAGCCATCGGGGTCCGTCACGCCGTTGAAGGCGCAGTGCTCGGGCTTCGCGGAGCCCGAATAGCCCTCCATGCCGCTGGAGCCCACGCACCGGACCTCGGTGCCGGCGTCGTCGAGCAGGTAGAGCAGCGTGAAGGGCAGGTCCTGGTCGTAGCCGGAGAAGATGGACGCGGCGGTCTGACAGGCCTCCTCGGCCGTCTTCGCGGCGGCGGAGCTGGTGGCCAGCTCGCCCAGCATCTTGAGCTGGCGGTTGTCCTGCACCTGCTCGGTGGTTTCCTGCACCGTGACGAGGACGCCGCCGACCTGGCCGGCTTCGTCATACACGGGGCTGTACGAGAAGGTGTGGAACGTCTCCTCGATGAAGCCGCGGCTGTTGATGAAGAGCTGGAGGTGTTCGCTCCACGTCGCGGGTCCACCGTTCAGCACGCCTTGGGCCATGGGGCCGACGACGTCCCAGATTTCAGCCCAGACAACGGAGGCGGGAGCGCCCAGCGAGCCCGGGTGCTTCAGGCCGAGCACGGGCCGGTAGCCGTCGTTGTAGATTTGAAGCATCTGGGGTCCCCACCACAGCAGCATGGGGAAGCGGTTGCCCAGGACGACGCCCACCATCGTCTTCAGGCTCGTGGGCCAGCCGGAGAGGGGGCCCAGCGGTGTCGCGGACCAGTCCTTGGAGCGGACCAACTCCGCCATCTCGCCGGCTCCGCCGAGGTGCCCTTCCTGGAATGCCGTGGCTCGTTGCGTGGGGAAGTCCGGCGCGGACATCAGTGCTCGTTCGGAAGAATGGAAGTGACCTGGGCTTCTAGTGTCGCGTCCACAAGCACGCAATCACTGCCGCATGGAGCCTCTTCTCCCGAACATTTTACCGGTGGTCCGCCCACCCCCGGGGCAGGCGGGCTCGCCGCCCGGGAGCAGCCGACTCATGGCTTCTTGCCTCGGCCCCCTGTCCTGGATTCGAGCTGCTTCGTCTTCTCCACGGCCCGGTCGAAGTCGGAAGTCGGCAGG
Organism: Myxococcus sp. CA033; assembly: GCF_013336625.1. NCBI lineage: Bacteria > Pseudomonadati > Myxococcota > Myxococcia > Myxococcales > Myxococcaceae > Myxococcus > Myxococcus sp. CA033. The sequence goes on from NZ_JABUMU010000036.1 coordinate 59,709, forward strand.
TTCGACTCCAGCTTCCGTTGGTTCTCGCGATACCGGTCGAACTCGGATTCCGCGTGGGCCGTCGCCAGCTCGTGACTGACTTGCCCCGCGTGGGACAGGACGTCCCGCTCGTTGAACTGGAGGAAGCCATCCAGCTTCGCCACCCAGCTCTCCATCGTCATGGGGCGCCGGCGGCGGGCCTGGTCCTCCGCGTAGTCCAGATACATCGTGACGACACGGCTGAGTTCTCGCAGCTCGGGCTCCGTGAGGTAGTTCTTCGCCACCGTGACATCCGCTTTCCGGATGGGTCCTTCGGGAGCGTGCTTCCAGGTCGCGAGTCCCATGTGGGGCTGACTCGCGTCGGCGCGCTCGCGAATCAGCTCCGCGGCGGTGTGCCCATGAATGGCCCAGTGCAGCTTGTTCTGCACCGTCTCATAGAACGTCTGGGTGATATCCGATTGGGCGTCATAGTCGACGCTGCACTGGGCGTAGATGTCGGTCAGCTTTTGATAGAACCGACGCTCCGACGCTCGAATCTCCCGGATTCGCTCCAGGAGTTCGTCGAAGTAGTCCTCTCCCAACGAGGCGGCGGACTGGAGGCGGGCATCGTCGAGCACGAAGCCCTTCACCAGGTACTCGTCCAGCAGGGCCGTGGCCCACTTCCGGAACCGCGTCCCCTGAGTGGAGCGGACCCGGTAGCCGACCGCGAGAATCGCGGGCAGGCAGTAGTGCTCCACCAGCCTCGCGACTTCCCGGGTACCCTCCATTTGAACTATCCGGAATTTCCGGAGGGTTGCCGCCGGGTCGAGCTCTCCCTCCTCGTAGATGTTCTGGAGGTGCTCGTTGACGGTTCGCACGTCCTTGCCGAAAAGCTCGGCCAGTTGCTTCTGGGTCAGCCAGACGGTGCCCTCGACGAGCCGCACGTGGACCTTCGAGACACCATCCTCACCCACGTAGACCAGGAACTCTCCCGGACCGGGCCCTCCCTGTTTGGCGTCACCGCTCATCCTGGCGGCTCCTCGCGACACTCGACGTCACACCCTGCTCGGACTCCCACGCCATCTCGCCACCCTCCTCGCCTTGGGCCCTTGCCGGAATACTCAACGCACGGCCCACGCTCCCGAACCGGAAGCATGGGCCGTACCAATCCACCCCTCAGAGGAAGTAATCGGGGAACAACTCCGCGCCGGGCACGGATTGATACGTGTCGAAGTTCGTCACGCCGTCGGCGCGCAGGACGTCCTCGTCGATGCAGAAGTTGCCGGTGAAGCTCTTACTCGGCTTGGTGAGGATGGCGTACGCGGCGTCGGCCATGATGTCCGGCGAGCGGCTGCCGCGAATCGTCTCCTCACCGCCCAGCAGGTTCTGCACCGCCGCCGTCGCGATGACCGTGCGCGGCCACAGCGCATTCACCGCGATTCCATCCGGGCGCAGCTCGTCCGCCATGCCCAGCACACACATGCTCATGCCGTACTTCGCCATCGTGTACGCGACGTGCGGCGAGAACCAGCGCGCCTCCATGTTCAGCGGCGGCGAGTTGTTGAGGATGTGCGGATTGCTGGAGCGCTTGAGGTGCGGAATACACGCCTGCGAGCAGGCGAACGTCCCGCGCGTATTGATGCCATGCATCAGGTCATAGCGCTTCATCGGCGTGTCCTCCGTGCCGGTGAGGCTGATGGCGCTCGCGTTGTTGATGAGGATGTCGATGCCGCCGAACGTCTCCACCGCCTTCGCCACCGCCGCGGCAATCTGCTTCTCGTCGCGGATGTCCACCGCGAAGGGGAGCGCCCGGCCGCCCGCCTTCTCGATTTCCTCCGCGGCCGTGTAGATGGTGCCCGGCAGCTTGGGGTGCGGCTCCGTCGTCTTCGCGGCGATGATGATGTTGGCGCCGTCGCGCGCCGCCCGGAGGGCCATCGCCTTGCCGATTCCTCGGCTGGCCCCGGTGATGAAAAGCGTCTTCCCCTTGAGTGTCGTCATGCGGCCGGTCTCCGTGGGTGGCACGTAAGGTCTGCTTAAGAACTCCCTGGGTATAGCGATTCTCGGGCCCGAGAACACGGGCGACATGGACCGGACCTCCCCACTCGCACCGGCCCAGGAGAGGACTCGCGATGAGCGACCAGGACAGGAAGGACACCCTCACCTCGGTGATATCCCGCCGAAGGGTGCTGCGCGGCATGGGCCTGACGCTGGCGGCGATACCGCTGGTGCAGGTGCTCGCCTGTGGCGCGGATGACTCGGGCACCCCGGGAACCGGGGGAGACACCGACTCCGGAACTAACACCGACGCGGGCACCACCGCCACCGACTGGGCCACCGGCGGCACCGCGGTGATGGCGGGCACCTACGCCAACCCCTTCACCGACGAAGCGGGCACCCCCTGCGCCCTCACCTGCGCGGCCACCCTGGGCCCCTGCTATGCGCAGACGCTGGTCCGCAAGGACATCAGCGAGGGCCACGACGGCCTGCCCGTGCGGCTGGCCTTCCGCGTGCTGAACGAGGCGTGCGAGCCCATCCAGGGCGCCTCCGTCGACATCTGGCACGCCGCGCCGGAGGGCCTCTACTCGGGCGAGGACGCCAGCACCTTCTGCACCTCGGACGACCCGACGGCCACGTCCGCCCGGTGGTTCCGAGGCGTGCAGGTGACGGACGCCGACGGCCGCGCCGACTTCGATACCTGCTTCCCCGGCTGGTACAGCAGCCGCACCGTCCACATCCACTTCACCATTCGCGTGGGCGAGGCGGAGTACGTGACGTCGCAGCTCTTCTTCGACGACGCGCTCAACGACGACGTCATCAACCACCAGCCGCTCTACAACACGCGCGGACCGCGAGACACGACGAACGCCAACGACAACGTCGTGTCCGCCGAGTCCGTGGGCAACTACCTCTTCCAGACCTCACGCCAGGCGGACGGCGCCATGCTCGCGTGGAAGACGCTCATCATCCGCTCCTCGCTGGACACCGCGCAGTGCCAGATTCCAGGAGGCGGCGGAGGCGGTGGTGGTCCGGGCGGGCCTCCGCCGGGAGGCGACGGAGGCCCCGGTGGCCCTCCGCCGGGTTGGGACGGCGGCATGCCTCCCATGCCGTAGCCCGCGTCTCCGAGCGCGCGAAGTCAGCGCGACTTCGCGCGCTCCAGCTCCTCCACCAGCAGCTCCGACACCTTGCGCACGCGAGGAATCTCCAGGGCCGACTTCGCGCAGATGAGGTGGAGCTGGCTCTTCTTGTAGGGCCCCAGGTCGATGTCGAGCGGCACCAGGTTGCGCTCCCGCTGCTGGCTGAAGCGGTGCGTGACATGGCCCAGCGCAATCGCGCCCACGCCCGCCTCCGCCGCCGCCAGCAGCACCAGGAAGTTGTCCGCGGTGAAGACGGGGGCGAAGTTCGGGATGAGCGACTCCAACTGGGGATTGGGCGACATCGCCTCGAATGGCGGAGCCCACGCCACCCAGGGCAATTCCTGGAGCGTCGGCCGCTTCGGCAGCGTCGCCTTGAGCGACTTGGAGACGAGGACGGCGGTCTCCACTTCCAACGTGTACACGCGGGTGAGGTCCGCGTTCCTCGTGGACCGCGTGCGCAGCGCGAGGTCCGCCTCCCCGCGCCCCAGGTCCGCGTAGTTCACCGACGACTGCACCTCCAGCCGCAGCCCCGGGTGCTTGCGCGCCACGTGGCCCGCGAAGGGCGCCAGGAAGTCGAAGCTCACGAAGGGGCTCGCCGTCACGCGCACCAGCCCCTGGGGCGAGGAGTCGGCCGACTCGGCGGCGCGCTGGAGCTCTCCGGCCCACTCCGCCATCTTCCTCGCGGGCTGCAGCAGCCGCTCCCCCGCCGACGTCAGCGCCGCGCCGTCCACGCTCCGCCGGAACAGCTTCGCCCCCACCTCGTACTCGAGCGCCGCCAGCCTGCGACTCACCGTCGGCTGGCCGATGCGCAGCCGCTTCGCCGCCGCGCTGAAGCTGCCCGTCTCCGCGATGGCCAGGAACAGCCGCGCGTCATCCCACGGAATATCCATATTTGGATGGCTTCATACCAAAATGGCCATTTTCCATGCATCAGCGCATCGATACCTTGGCGCTCATGAAGAACGTCAAGCGCATCACCCTCTCCGTCCTCGCCGTCCTCGTCCTCGGTGCGGTCATCCTCGGAGTCGTCGGCGTGGCGGCCACCTCGCACCCCCACCAGCGCTCGTCGCTCGGCGCGGCTCGGCCCGCGAATGACCTGCTCGCGGTGCTCGACGAGCCCGGCCCCGTGGAGCTGGAGTCCGTGACGTCCTCCGACTGGGCCGTGGCGCGCAGCGGCCTCATCAACCTGAATCACCCCACCGCGAAGGCGGCGAAGCTGGAGGACGGGGATGAGCCCATCCAGGTCTTCTTCCATGCGCTGCGCCACCCGACGAAGGGGCTCTTCATCGTCGACACCGGCATCGAGACGGCCCTGCGGGACGCGCCGGAGAAGGCGGCCATGCAAGGCATCGTCGCCAGCGCCATGAATCTGGAGAAGCTCAAGGTGCACCAGCCGCTGGGCGAGTGGCTGTCGAAGCAGCCCCAGCCCCTGGCCGGCGTGTTCCTCACGCACCTGCACCTGGACCACCTCACCGGCATGGCCGACGTGCCCGCGGGCACCCCCGTCTACTCCGGCCCGGGCGAGGCGGAGACCCGCGCCTTCCTCAACGTGCTGATCAAGCCCAACACGGACCGCGCGCTCGCGGGCAAGGCCGCGCTGTCCGAGTGGACCTACGCCGCCGAGACGGGCGGCCTCTTCGAGGGCGCGGTGGACATCTTCGGGGACGGCTCCGTGTGGGCGCTCTGGGTGCCGGGCCACACGCCGGGCAGCACCGCGTACCTGGTGCGTTCGACGAAGGGCCCCGTGCTGCTCCTGGGCGACGCCAGCCACACCCGCTGGGGCTGGGAGCACGACGTGGAGCCGGGCACCTTCACCGCCGACGCGACGCGCGGCACCGAGAGCTTCAAGAAGCTGCGCGCCTTCGCCGCCGCGCACCCGAACGTCGCGGTGCGCTTCGGCCACAAGCACTGACTCGGAAAAGGCCCGCGCTCCTCCTCGAACAGTGAGGAGCGCGGGTGGAAGTCCAGCGCGGCTACGGCAGGTCGAGCGCGTGCTGCTTGAAGAAGTCCCACATGAACGTGGTGGCGTCGGGGCCGGCCGGGTCGGCGAAGGGGTAGCTCGCATTGCCTCCCGGCCACGCGTGGTCCATGCCGCGAATCTCGTACTTCTGGGCCACCAGCTCACCGCCGTAGACGTAGTCCTTCACGACGTAGGTACGGCCACCGGGGACGCTCAAGGTCCGCGTGCTCGTCGGCGTGCCCTTGACGCTGTCGTTGGCCACGCCGTCATCGCCGTAGTCGCTCGTCTGGAGGAACTGCTTCACGGCCTGCTCGCCGTTGAGGGGATTGACGACGCTGTCCTCGGTGCCGTGCACCACGAGCACCGGCACCGTGCGACGCGGCCGGCCCGAGCAGACCCACGCGTCCTTCCCCTTGTCATCCGGCGAGTAGATGCTGCCGAAGAGCATGGCGAAGGCCGTGCCGGACACCGTGGTGGCCGCCTTGTACATGGCGCCCGCGCCCACCATGCCCGCGGCGAACACATCCGAGTAGCAGGACATCAGCGTCGTCGTGAGCACGCCGCCCGCGGACACGCCGCCCACGTAGATGCGGCGCGCATCCACCGAGTAGCGCTGCTTCATCAACTCCACCATGCCGACGATGAGCGACGGCTCGCCCGTGCCGCGCTCCTGGTTGTTGCCGAGCATGAAGTTCCAGCACTGCGTCGCGTTCACGAACGTCGCCTGGTTCGGATAGAGGACGAGGAAGCCCTCCGCATCCGCCTTCTCGTTCAGGCGCGACAGGCCCGCGAACTGGTCCGGGTTCTGGAGACAGCCGTGTAGCGCTACCAGCAGGGGGCGCGGTGTCCCCGGTTGGTAGCCCGTGGGGACCCAGAGTTGGTAGCCCCGGGCTCCCCATGCGCCCACATAGTTGCCATGGACCCACGAGCCGGCGTACGCGGGTGCTCCCGTGGAGAGCACCAGCAACACCGTGAGTACAAACAGCGACCGCGAGAGTGCGACACCACGTCGATGCATCGACATCGTCATGCCTCCTGGGTTGTGGAGCTCGGGTTCGCTGCTCGGCTCAGGCGCCGAGCGAGGTGCCGGGTGCATCGCTGTCGACGGCGCGGAGGAAGTCCTCCACGGCGTCGGTGAGCGGACCGGGCTGGTCCAGCGGAGCGGCATGGCCGGAGTCCGCCAGCACGTGGAGCCGCGCCTGGGGCAGCAGGTCCACATAGGCCTGCTTCGCGGACAGCGGCGTGTAGTCGCGTTCGGAGTGGAGCACGAGCACCGGACAGGTGACGTCCTTCAGCCGCGCCATGACGCTCCAGCCCAACAACCCACGCGTCGCGCGCAGATAGGCATCCGGGTCATTGGCGGAGAACGTGGCGATGGCGCGCTGACGGAGCACCTCCTGCTCCGGCTTGGGGAACAGCTTCGGCGCCAGCACCTTGGCCAGGGCCTTGGGACCCAGGAAGCGCAGGAGCGTCAGCCGCAGCGCGAAGTCGAACTTGCGGCGCACCGTGCGGGCGACAAGCTCCGGGCCGCTGTTGACGATGACCAGGCTGCGCACCAGGTCCGGCCGATCCACCGCGAGCTGGAAGCCCATCATCCCGCCCATCGACAGGCCGATGACGTGCACCTGCTTCAAGCCGAGCGCGTCGCAGAGCGCGGCCACATCCCGGGCGAAGAGCGGCACCCCGTAGGCACCAGCCGGGCGACCGCTGCGACCGTGGCCCCGCGCATCCGGGACGACGAGTCGGTAACCGTTTACCAGCCGTGGCGTTACCAGCTCCCAGTCGACTCCGGAGGAGCCGAGCCCGTGAAGCAGCAACACAGGAATGCCCTGACCCGACTCTTCGTAGTGGAGAGTGAAGCCTTCGAGCTGCAACGTGGACATCCTCGAACTCCAGGCGCGGAAGTAACGTTGGCCCACCCTATCTGAACGAACGTTCGTTTAACAAGAACCCACATGAGCACACCCACTCGCTCTCGGCTCCGCGCCCAGCCGGCGAGCCTCCCGCCGTCAGCTCCGTCGGACGGCACCCGACGTCGAATCCTGGAGACGGCGCTCCAGCTCTTCGCGAGCCGCGGCTACCACGACACGTCCATCCGCGATTTGGCCAAGGTGCTGGAGTTGCAGCCGAGCGCGCTGTACGCGCACTTCGCCTCGAAGGAGCACGTGCTCGCGGAGCTGGTGCGCATTGGTCATGAGGCGCACCACGAGGCGCTCCAGACGGCGCTGAAGGAATCAGCACCCGAGCCGAGGCAGCAGGTGCGAGCGCTGGTCCGCGCGCACACGCGAACGCATGCGCTGCATCCCCAGCTCGCGGTGGTGGTGAACGAGGAGCTGTACGCGTTGACGCCGGAGCTGGCCGCGCCGGCGGTGGCGCTGCGGGACAAGTCCGCCGCGCTTTTGGCGGAGGTCATCGAGCGCGGGGTGGCGCAGAAGAGCTTCTCGCCGCCCCATCCCCGCGTCACCGCCGCCGCCATCTCCGCGATGGGCGTGCGCCTGCCCTACTGGTACGAGCAAGGCGGCGCGCTCGACGTGGAGACCCTCTCGGAGCTCCACGCGGAGCTGGCGCTGCGCATGCTGGGAGATGGCGCGGCGCGGTGAGGGGACTCACGGAGGGGTCGCGTTCGCGGCCTCCACTTCCGTCTGCAACTTCTTCAGCGGCGGCACGCCCCACTTCGCGCGCTCCTCGTCCGAGACCGAGGGGTCGACCGGGACGAGTCGCCACTTCCCGTTCACCTGCTCACGCTGGGTTCCGTAGCGTTGCGGCTTGCCCTGCTGGGTCAACAGCCGGTCCTCGGCGGCGGCGGTGAGCCAGCGAGCCAGTCCGTCCTTCGGGTCGAGTTCCACGGCCTTGAGCAAGAGCGTGTGCGCGCGCTTGAAGTCCGCCACATCCTTGCCGTGGTGGAAGAGCAGCGCGGCGTGGAAGGAGTCCTTCGCGCTCTGGACCTTGCCCTCCTCCAGGAGCTGGCGAGCGCGGGCCAGGCGCTTCACGTCCCGGGGACCGACCACCGCCCAGTCTATCTTTGACTCATCCTGTCGGTCGTCCTGGTCATCCAGGTAGAGGCCATACAGCTCCGCGTTGGTACCAGGAGGCGCCGCGGCCATCAGGTTCGCCCTCACCTGGGCCATCAGCGGGGCCCAGCGCGCGTCCGCACGCAGCGGGGCGAGGTCCTCGTCGCGCCGGACATGCTGCCAGTTCGAATACCCATGCTTCGCCGCGCGCTGGAGCGCGGTGATGGCCGCGTCCGAGTCCTTGGCCAGGGAGTGGCAGCAGGCCTCGTTGTAGGCGTCGGACGAGGTTTTCGAGGAGTCCACTCGGGCCGCCTCGGCGAAGTGCTTCGCGCACTGCGCGAACTGCTTCGCGTCATAGGCCGCGTCGCCCTGGGCGCGCAGCGACACCGCCTGGACGTTGATGCCCGCGCCCTGCTTCGACTCCACCGCGGGCAGGGAGGCGGTGATGGCGCCCACGTGGAAGACGCCGTGATAGCCATTCTCGACGGAGGCCGCGTGTTCGACGAACGGACGCTCGCCCTTGTCCTTCCCCTTCATCGGGTACGCCGAGCACACGGCGTTCTGGCCCATGCAGACCCAGGCACTGCCACCGGTGTAGCTGTTGTTCAGCGACGTCACCGGGAGCTTCGCCTGGGCGAGGTGCCAGCCCATGGGGGTGTAGTTCGCATCCCACGGCGTGCCCTTCTCGAGCCTCACATGGAGGTTGCCCGAGAGCACCAGCGTGAGGTCCTCCGCGCCCTTCGAGAGGGCGACGATGAGGTTCTTCGCCATGTCACCATCCCGGTCCGCGCTCTTCTCGACGTCGTAGGCGACGACGGTGAGCTTCGCGCCGGAGCGACGCAGCTCTCGCAGCCGGCTCAACAACTGGAGCATCGCCTTGCTGCTGCGCCCATCCTGGACATCTCGCATCCAGAACGGACGCAGCAACAGGTCCGTCTGACTCTTCTGGGCGTCATCCGCCGCCAGGAAGGCGTCAAGCGGGCCCTGCTCCTCCGAGGGAATCTCAAGCCCCACGCGAACCGCCAGCCCCTGGACGGACGCGTGGCACGCGACGTCACCCACGAAGCGAGGCACCTCCTCGGTGCCGTGCATCTCTCCGAAGAGGACCAGCCCACCGGGCTTGAGCAGCGCCTCGAGCCCCCGTGGCGCCTCGCCACATTCAGGCTTCACGCTGCTGGGAGCCGCGCCTCCAGATGACGTGGAAGCACAGGCGGACAATACACAGAACGACCAGGTGGCGAGACAGACTCCAGACACGATGCGGCTTCGCATGTGGACCCCGGGACCAGCGAGAGGGCGCACCTTATAGCGCGCCATATCGAATCCCATGAGGTCCCGCGACACGCGGGCCCGACGCCTCAATCCAACAGGTGCGGATTGCGGACAATGAGCAGTCCGGCCTGCACGGTGGCCACGTAGTCATTGAGGTGGCCGCCCGCGATGAGCGCCGTCACATCGCGGCTGCCACCCTCGGTCAGTGCCTGGTCCACCTTCTTCTCACCCTGGTTGTACGCCGCGAGCGCCAATCGCCAGTCGCCATAGCGCGCATGCAAGTCAGACAGCAGGGCCGACGCGGCCTGCGTCTCACGCGCCACGTCCAGTCGCTCGTCACGCGCCGCGCTCACTTCCAACCCATAGCGACGCGCGGTCTCCGGGATGAACATCCACACGCCCGCCCCACGCATTCCGGGCGCGAGTGACGGCCGACCATCCGTCTCCGGCATGTTCGTCACCGCCGACTCCACCACCGCCACCGCCAGCAGCCCCTCGGGCAGCCCCTTCGAGCGCAGCGTCGCCGTCAGCGCGGCCCGGTGCGTCCCCAGGTTCTCCAGCGCCCGCTTCATGAACGCGCGGCCCTTGTCGGTGCCGACCAGGCGGTTGAGGTGCTCCACCACCTTCGCATCCACCACGATGGGCAAATCCCCCCGAGGCTGACTCGTCCGGGCGAGCGCCTCCGCATCGGCCTGCGTCACCGCGCGGCCACGCGCCGCGCCTTGCGCCAGGACGGCCACGGGAAGCAACAGCAGGGACAGCGCGGCGAGCAGCGCGGGGACGGCATGGGTGCGGCGGGGACGCGGCTGGAACAGCATGTGGATTCTCCTCTGCGTGGGATGAGACATGCCGGTGGCACCGGCGGGAACGGGCGGAGCGCCCGGGAGACGCAGCGCCGCCTGGAGCAGACAGCGCGCATAGGCCTGGGCCTGGGCACGGCCGCTCGCGACCAACGCCTCGTCACAGGCGAGCTCCTGGAGCGACGCGAGCCACGCCGACAACCCATGCGCCGCCGGATGCCAGAAGAAGGCCCCCGTGAGCACCAGTCGCCCCAGGGCCAGGTGCGTGTCGCGCTGACGGTGGTGCTGAAGCTCATGCAGCACGGTGAGCCGGAACGACTCCGCGTCCTCCAGCAGCGCGGGAGGCACCACCACCCACGCGCACGGACGCCGTCCCCAACGAGGGAACCACGCGGAGAACGCCGGAGTCCCTTCCTCACCGAGCACCACCACCACGCGCCCCACCGAGCGGACCCGGGGCAGCGCTTCCAGTCGACGCAACAGTCGCCCATGACGCACGAGCGCCCGCCCGATGAAGAGCCCCGCTCCAGACAACCAACCCAGTGACAACAGCATCCAAATGGACGCGGGCATGGAGGCAGTTCCACGAGCCACGGGCACGGAGACATTCGCGCCCCCCGTCCACACCGTGGAGGGAAGCCGCTCCGCCTGTCGCGCCACCGAGCGCTCGAAAGTGAACAGTGGCCCCGCGGGAGTCAGCGCCCGCGCCCCCATCGCGAGCAGCGGCAGCAGGAGCACCAGGGCCAGTGCCCCGCGTCCCACCCGCAGCGCCTGCCGCGCGGACAGCGGCCATCCCAGCCGCGCCAGCAGCGCCAGCGCCCCCCACGCGAGCAGCAACGCCACCGGCAGCAGCAGCGCCACCGCGAGATAGAAGGACACGAGCCCGCTCACGACTTGCCCGCCTTGCCCTTCAACAGCTTGCGGATCTGCTCCACCTCGTCGGGCGCCAGCGGCACTGCTTCCACCAGTCGCGCCACGAGCGCGGACGGGGTTCCATCGAAGACGGTGTCCACCAGGTGGCGCAGGCTCTGCGCCTCATACGTCTCGCGCGGCAGCGTGGCCGAGTACAGGTGTCCCCGCCCCTGCTTGCGGCTCATCACCACGCCCTTCTGCTCCAGGATGCGCAGCACGGTGGAGACGGACGTGTACGCCAGCGCGCGCTCCGCCGGCAGCGCGGCCAGCACGTCCGCCACGCTCACCTCGCCCTGCTTCCACACGATGTGCATCAGCTCGAGCTCCACCGGCGTCAACGGCCGGGGCGCCTCGGGCTCGGGTTGTCTGGCCATGGGTGTCCTCCGTGGCCAGCATTACTACTAAGACCTTAGTTCTTCGTCAACTAAGCCCTTAGTTCTAGTATCCACCGCGGCGGCGCGTGGCGCGCTTCACCAGGGACAGCAGCTCGCGCAGGTGGGGGTCCTCCACGGGCTCCACCAGCCTCACGGAGTGTCGCCGCGTCCCCTCCTCCACGGTGAGGGTGTACTGGCGCTGGTCGGCGCCTCTCGAGCGGGAGCCCTCCACCACGGACGGCAGCTCATGGAAGCGCGCGTCGCGCAGCCCCTGTTCAATCGCCTCCGCCTGCTCGGCGGGAAGCTCGCCCAGCTCCACGCTCCTCGGGCGAGCGAGCCCCGGGAAGGCGGCGAGCCCTCCCTCCTGTGAGAGCTCGATGCGAACGCTGTCACGCGACACGGCTCAGGCTCCCGGCTGGACGCCACCACCACCCGGCCCCCACTGAGGGATGGACACCCTGTCGCGCGAGACGCGGATGCCCACCTCTTCCCAGGCCTCCTTCACGGCCGCCTCTTCGTTGCCCGCGCCATACAGCCGGGTGGCGGCCATGACGGTGATGCGCGCGAAGTCGGAGAAGTTCGTGTCCGGCATGATGCGCGGGTCCCTCATGGCCTCGTACCAGATGCGTCCCGCGCGCTCCCACGCGCTGCCTCCCAGGCTCATGGCCGTCAGGCAGAACGCCCGATTGGGGATGCCGGAGTTGATGTGCACCCCGCCGTTGTCCTCCCACGTGTTCACGTAGTCGCGCATGTGTCCGGGCTGTGGGTCCTTGCCCAACACGTCGTCGTCGAAGGCCGTCCCGGGCTCCTTCATGGACCGCAGGGCCGTGCCCTCCACCTCCTCCGCCAGCAGCCCCGCTCCGATGAGCCAGTCCGCCTGGTCCACCGTCTGACCGAGCAGCCGCTGCTTCACCAGGGAGCCGAAGACATCCGACATCGACTCGTTCAGCGCGCCCGCCTGTCGGAAGTACCACAGCGGCCCTTCATCCTCCGTCACGCCGTGGGCGAGCTCGTGCGCGATGACATCCAGGGCGATGGTGAAGCGATTGAACAACTCACCATCCCCGTCGCCGAACACCATGCGACGCCCGTCCCAGAAGGCGTTGTCGTAGTCCCGCCCGTAATGGACATACGCCTGCAAGGGCATTCCATCCCCGTCGATGGAGTTGCGCCCGAGGATTTCCCAGAAGAAGTCATACGTGGCGCCCAGGCCCTCGAAGGCTTCATCGGCCGCGGTGTCTCCACACGGCCCCTGCCCCTCCGAGCGCACCAGCGTCCCGGGGAAGGCCTCCTCGCCCTTCAAGTCGTAGATGCTCCGCTGTCGCTGGGACTCCACCATCATCGCCGGCATCCGGCGGACCGATGACGTGGAAGCGGCCACCCGACCTCCCGCGAAGCGCAGCGCCCGGAAGGTGCTGTCCGTGGCCACGGTGTGCAGGGCCTTCACGCGCTGCTGCGGCGTGCCGTTCTCCGCGATGGAGCGCAGGAGATACGGAGGCAGGATGCAATGAATGGAATGAATGTGCCGCGTGCCGCGCGTCGTCATCGAGGTCCCCCCTCATGAGCGTCTCAGCCCTGAAGGTAGGGACCTCGGCGTCGCGTCGAGCACTCGGGCACCGACTGTCTTCCCGCGCTCCCACGCCCTGCCTGCGACGCGCGTCGCGCCACACCGCGCCCCCGTGGGACGGGGGGCCCGCGCACCCCTCGGATATCCACGAGGCGCGCGGGCGAGGGTCCGTCACACCCCCAGCGCGTCGCGCAGCTCCGGCAGGCGCTCCGCCTTCACCGCGCCGAAGACGAAGCGGTCCGGCCGCAGCACCACCACGTCCGAGTCATGGCGCGAGAACCAGTCGCCCAGCTTCCCGGTGATGTCCTCCACCGCGGGGACCTCGCTCCCGTCCGCGCCCGACGACTGGACGGCGAGCAGCCGCGCACCCAGGGCCTCCGCCAGCCCGCGCGCCGCCGCCACCTGCGCGGAGGGAGCGTTGGCCCGGCACAACACCGCGAAGTCGTTGCCGATGGCGTCGTCCAGCAGCACCTCCTTGCCGGACTGCAACCGCACCTTGGGCTGGATGAAGTACGTGCCCTCCGCCGACTCCGGGGCGTGCCCGCCGCCCAGGTAGTAGCCGCGCTCGTGCATCGGCGGCTGCTTGAACTCGAAGCCCTGGATGAAGCGGCGCACCCGGGGGATGCGCTGCAGCGCGCGCATCACCATGTCGCGCGCACCCGCCACCCAGCGGTTGCGAGCGAGGAAGAGATGGCCCACTCGCACGCACAGCTTCTGCACCGCCTCCACGTGCGGGCGACGCTCCTCCTCGTAGGTGTCCAGGAGCGACGCCGGCGCCAGGCCCCGGACGACGCGCTGAATCTTCCACGCGAGGTTGGACGCGTCGCGCATGCCGGACACCAGCCCCTGACCCATGAAGGGCGGCATGGTGTGCGCCGCGTCACCCAGCAGGAAGACGTTGCCGTCCCGCCAGCGCGCCGCGTTGAGGCAGTGGAACGTGTAGACCTGCGCGCGCTCCACGTGGACACGCTCGGGGTCGATGTAGGGCGCCAGGAGCTTCTTGATGGTCTCCGGCCGCTCCATCTCCTCGCGCGTCTCGCCCGGCATCAGCATGAACTCCCACCGGAACTGGCCCACCGCGCCCGTCGCGACGAAGGCGGGGCGCTTGGGGTCGCACACGAAGCGGCACAGCTCCGGCGCGTCACCCTCCACCGAGCCGGACACCGCCAGCCAGGGCTCCCCGTAGGCCCGCCCCGACATCTTGATGCCCAGCGCCTTGCGCACGCCGCTGCGCGCGCCGTCGCATGCCAGCAAGTAACGCCCGCGCACCGTGCGCGTCTCGCCCGTCTGCAAGAGCTGGTAGCGCACCGTCACGCCCGCCGCGTCCTGCTCCAGACTCTCCACGCTCGCGCCCACCTGGAGCTTCACGTGGGGGAAGCGCCCCATGCCCTCGCGCAGCACCCCCTCCACCTTCGGCTGGTGGAAGAACCACAGCGGCGAGTAGCCGAAGCCGAAATCCGCCGAGCCGGTGTGCACCTCCGCGAAGCGCTTGCCCGTCTCACCCACGTATTCGGCGAACCGGTTCTCCCGCATGTCCTTCTGCAGCTCGGCGCCCAGGCCCGTGGACTGGTAGATGCGCAACGCCTCGTCATCGCAGGAGAAGGCGCGCGGCTGTCCATGCGGCGCCAGGTCCTGCTCCAGCACCAGCGTCCGCACGCCCAGGGAGCCCAGCAGATTGCATGTCAGGGCTCCCACGGGACCGCAGCCGCTGATGATGACATCAACCTCCATGTCGGCCTGCTGCTTGTCACAAACCATGAGAGCCCCCGGTCCATTCAGTCTGGAGCAATCAATAACGAATGAGGTGTGACCAGGGTGTGACCGCACGAAAGGTTTCGCAACGTCGTCCGTTCGTGACGGCGAGCTGCCGTGTCCTGGAAATTCGAGAGGGAAAGCAGGCGGTACCTCGGACCCTGCCTGGGGTCATCCCTACCCGTGAGGGAGCATCGGGTGCGACGTGTTACGTTACGCGAAACGCGCTCTCTCATTCTTGGAACTCCGGAGGCCATGGCAGGCGACGACGCGGTGAAGACGCAAGTCTTTCATCTGGAGCTGCTCGGCGAAGCACGCCTGCGGCACGACGGCGCACACCTGCCCCTGGAGCGCCGCACCGCCGCGGTGCTGGCGTGGTTGGCATTGGAAGGCCCGCACCCGAAGTACCGTCTCGCGGGCCTGCTGTGGGCCGAGTCCAGCGAAGTCACCGCCCGAAACAACATGCGACAGCTCTTGCGCCGGCTGCGTCTGTCCACGGGCGCGGAGCTGGTGCAGGGCGGGGATGTCCTGTCGCTGGTGGAAGGCATCACCATTGACGCCTCTCAACTCCAGGCCCATGCCCTGGCCGGGCGCCACGCGCGTGTGCTGGAGCAGGAGGGCGTGCTGCTGGCCGCGCTGGAGTTCGACGACTGCCCGGAGTTCCAGGCGTGGCTGGAGAGCGCGCGGGAGCGGCTGGACAAGCTGCGCCGGCGGGCCGCGTCCGCGGAGTCGGAGGCCCGCGAGCGCGCGGGGGACCTGTCCGGCGCGCTCGTGCTGGCGGAGAAGCTGCTGGGCATGGACCCGTATTCGGAGGAGGCGTGGCGCAGGCTGATGCGGCTGCACTACGTGTCCGGAGACCGGATGGCCGCGCTCAACGCCTTCGAGCGCTGTCGTCGCTTGCTGCGCGAGGAGCTGGACACGCAGCCCCTGCCGCAGACGGTGGCGCTGGCGCGGGAAATCGAACGAGGCCCCACCGCGTCCCACGCCCCGCGCGCGCTGGCGGCGAAGCTGCCCCTGTCCGTGCTGCGTCCGCCCGTGCTGGTGGGGCGCGAGCGGGAGTGGGCGCGGATGGAGGAGGCCTGGGCGGCGGGGCTGACCATCTTCCTCAGCGGCGAGCCCGGGGTGGGAAAGACGCGGCTGGCGCATGACTTCGCCGCCTCGCGAGGCAACCACCTCATCCTGGAGTCGCGCCCCGGAGAGATGCACGTGGCCTACTCCACGCACGTGCGGCTGTTGCGACAGATTCTGGCCCGGCGTCCGGACCCCAAGCTGGAGCCGTGGGTGCGCCGCGAGCTGGCGCGGCTGATGCCAGACCTGGCCGGCCCGGAGGGACTGCCTTCGCCCATGGTGGACGAGGCGGACCGCAGCCGCTTCCTGGAAGCCAACTGTCAGGTTGTCTACCAATTGTGCGCCGGGCTGGACGCCATCGTCGCGGATGACTTGCAGTACATGGACGCGGCCACCGCGGAGTTCGCCCTGCTCATGCTGTCGCGTCGCCACGACACGCAGCCGGGGGGCTCCTTCCCCCACTTCGTGGACACCTTCCGCAAGGGCGAGCTGTCCCCGGTGGCCGTCGCCTGCATCCAGCAACTGGTGGAGGCGGGGCTCGCCATCGTCATCGAGCTGGAGCCACTGCAGACGGACGCGGTGGGCTCGCTGCTGGGGAGCCTGGAGCTGGCGGGCGCGGAGAGCCTGACGGACAACGTGATGCGCTACACGGGCGGCAATCCCCTGTTCATCATGGAGGCACTGCGCCACCTGCTGGAGTCGGGCGGGCTGGAGCGGGGCTGGCCCGAACACATCCACCCCTCCGGCCGGGGCCGGGACTTGATTCAACAGCGATTGGAGCGGCTGTCCCCCCAGGCGCTTCAAGTCGCCCGGCTGGCGGCGCTCGCGAAGACGTCCTTCGAGCTGGAGCTGGCCGTCGAAGTCCTGGAGATGACGCCGCTGACGCTCGCCGCGCACGTCTCCGAGCTGGAGGCGGCGCACATCCTGCGCGGAGAGCGCTTCACCCATGACCTGCTCTTCGAGGTGGTGCGGGAGACGATTCCCCCGTCGCTGATTCCCCTGCTCCATCGCAGGCTGGCCAGCGCGCTGGAGCAGCGCAAGGCCGCCCCCGTCGTCGTCGCGCAGCACTGGCTGGAGGGCAAGGAGCCGGAGCGCGCCGCGCCCTACCTCGTCGCCGCCGCCAACGCGGAGGCCTCCGCCTTCCGACACATGGAGGCCGCGCTGCTGTACTTCCGCGCCGCCACCGCGCTGGAGGAAGCCGGCGCCTTCGAGGAAGCCGCCCGTGTCAGGGCCCGCGCCCGGGGCATCCCCAGCGCCTGAGCTCCCCCGCCGGGCTAGCGGGTGCGCGAGGGACGCGACTCGGAAGCCCGCGGCTCCGAGGTCACCTCGCGCGCCACGTCCACGAAGGCGCGGAACGCGGGGGACACGTGGGAGCGGCTGGGGAAGTAGAGGAAGAAGCCATCCACGTGGGCCGCATAGGACTCCAGCGCGATGCGCAGCACGCCCCGCTTCACCCGGTCCGCAATTTCCGGCTCGAAGGCATACATCAAGCCCACCCCCGACTCGGCCAGCTCCATCAACGCGTGGTGGTTCGAGGTGACCAGCGGCCCCCGCACGGGGACGCGCCAGCTCCGCGCGCCGCGCTCCAGCTCCCATTGATAGAGCGCCCCGGTGGTGCCGGAGCGGATGCAAAGACAGTCATGCGTCAGCAGGTCGCGCGGCTTCTCTGGGACACCGCGGCGCTTGAAGTATGCGGGCGAGCCCACCACCACGAAGCGGAAGCCCTCCGACAGGCGCACCTGCACCATGTCCCGCTCCAGGGACTCGGAGAAGCGGATGCCGCCATCCAGCCCCTCGGAGACGATGTCCACCATGGAGTCCTCGACGCGCAGCTCCACCTCCACGCGGGGATGGCGGGCCAGGAAGCGCGTCAGCACCGGCGCGACGACGTGGCTCACGGACACGGTCGGCACGGTGAGCTTCACCAGCCCCGTCACCTCGCCGGGCTGGGCCGCCGCCACCTTCAGCGCCGCCAGCGCCTGGTCCACCGACGGACCCGCGCTCTCCATCAGCCGACGCCCCGACTCGGTGAGCGCCACGCTGCGGGTGGTGCGAGTCAGCAACGCCACGCCCAGTCGCGCCTCGAGCTGGCGGACGGACTGGCTCAACGAGGAGGAGGAAACGCCCAGGTCCGCCGCCGCCGCCGCGAAGCTGCGCCTGCGGGCCACGGCGAGGAATGCGTTCAGCGCGTTCAGCGGGGTGAAGGCCATTGCGAAGTTTTTCTACATGACGTGTCCTGATTCCACTGGTTTCGCGAATGGGGGGCCCCGCGCATATTCCATGCGTTCGCTCACCCCCATCAAGGACCTCCCATGATTCCCGTTCTCGGATACGCCGCCCAGGACGCCAAGTCCCCGCTGGCCCCCTTCAACTTCGAGCGCCGCGAGCCCGGCCCCGACGACGTCCAGTTCGACGTCCAGTACTGCGGCATCTGCCACTCCGACCTCCACCAGGCCCGCGACGAGTGGGGCGGCTCCATCTTCCCCATGGTCCCCGGCCACGAAATCATCGGCCGCGTCACGCGCGTCGGCGCCAACGTGAAGAAGTTCAAGGTCGGCGACTCCGTCGGCGTCGGCTGCATGGT
This sequence comes from Myxococcus sp. CA033, assembly GCF_013336625.1. Lineage (NCBI taxonomy): Bacteria > Pseudomonadati > Myxococcota > Myxococcia > Myxococcales > Myxococcaceae > Myxococcus > Myxococcus sp. CA033. Next base: position 78,101 of record NZ_JABUMU010000036.1, read on the forward strand.
CGACACCTGCCGCACCTGCCATGCCTGCAAGCAGGGCCTCCAGCAGTACTGCGAGCGCGGGCCGACCTACACGTACAACTCGCGGGAGCGCGAAAGCCAGCAGCCCACCCAGGGCGGCTACTCCAGCGCGCTCGTCGTCGACCAGGCCTATGTCCTGCGCGTCCCGGAGAACCTGGACCCGGCCGCCGCCGCGCCGCTCCTGTGCGCGGGCATCACCACCTGGTCTCCGTTGAAGCACTGGAACGTGAAGGCCGGTCAGCGCGTGGGCGTCGTCGGCCTGGGCGGACTGGGACACATGGGCGTGAAGTTCGCTCGGGCCTTCGGCGCGCACGTCATCGTCTTCAGCCACACCGACAAGAAGAAGCAGGACGCGCTGCGCCTGGGCGCCCATGAAGTCGTCGTCTCCTCCAACGAGGCGGAGATGAAGGCGCGCGAGGGCACGCTCGACTTCGTGCTCGACACCGTCTCCGCGCCCCACGACATCAACGCGTACCTGCGCCTCTTGCGCATCGACGGCAGCCTCGTCCTCGTCGGCGTCCCGGAGAAGCCGCTGCCCGTCCAGCCCTTCGCCCTCATCGGCCAGCGCCGCAACTTCTCCGGCTCCAGCATCGGCGGCATCCAGGAAACCCAGGACATGCTCGACTTCTGCGGTGAGCACGGCGTCGTCTCCGACGTGGAGGTGATTCCCATCCAGCAGGTGAATGACGCCTACACCCGGCTTCTCAAGGGTGACGTGAAATACCGGTTTGTCATCGACATGAAGAGCCTGAAGTAAAGCCTGACGCGGCGCACAGAATTCGCACCGTCCGGAAGTTTCCGCTCTGGATGGCTTCTGGGCGCCGTGTGCTCGCTACAAGACAGACACCTGCCCGAGCGGACAGGTGCCTGCTCGGCGCTCGGTTCACATTCTCAAACCATGACTACGACACTTGAGCATGCCGGTTACAACAAGATGACGGTGCTGTATCCCGAAGAGCATGAGCTGCTGACGCCTGGTCAGTCGCTGAAGGACCCCCACGCGGCGGCCAAGCTGCGACTCCAGGCGAGCCTCTGGCTCAGCCGTGCGCAGCGCGAGCTGCATGACGCCATCTTCCTGCGAGACGGCTCCGACGAGAGCATGGACCGCTATTGCGGCGCCCGCGCGGAACTGGACTCCGCCGAGGCGTGGGCCCTGCTCGTCGCCAAGGCGCTCATCCAGCCGGACTGACGGCGCGCACGACGGCGCGCGGGACGCAATGACTCCCGCGCGCGACTTCCGCGTCAGCTCGCGGCGCCCGGAGTGCTGCTCGGGGCAGGAGTCGGGGCCGGAGCCGGACGCTCGCTGTACGGGAAGTAGTCCTTGAGCTTGAGGAAGTGCTTCTCGAAGAGGTTCCAGCTCACCAGGGCGATGCCCAACGAGAGCGACGCGGCCACGACGTAGAAGAGCAGCTGCATGGGGAAGTCGGAGCCTCCCACTTCCTTCAGCGGCGTCTTCAACACGGTGCGCCGGAGGATGGCATCCAGCGGCGAGTGCACCAGATAGATGGCATAGCTGTACTTGCCGTACATCAGGAGCACGCGGTTGGAGAAGAAGCGGTGCAGGAGCGTGCCCGGCTTCGCGGCCACCACGCGGTACACCAGCACCGTGTAGAGGATGCCCACCGCCGTGTAGCCGCCGGTGCGCAGCACCGTCTTGAAGGCCGGGCCCACCGGCAGCACAATCACCGCCGCGACAATGGGCAATGCCAGCCATGGCGCCCAGCGCATCCACGGGAAGGCGGACAGCCCCTTGCCCTCCGGCTGTCGCAGCGCCAGCGACAACAGCGCCCCCAGCGCGAGCGAATCCACGCGGCAGAACGTCACCACGTAGGTGCTCTCCTCGCTGGCACCGTACAGCGTGAGGCCCACTCGCACCGCCACCGCCATGGCGATGGTGCCAAGACACAGGCGGATGGCGCCCTTGTAGGAGACGGCGGCGATGAGGAAGGGCCAGACGATGTAGAACTGCTCTTCAATCGCCAGCGACCACACCACGCCCAGGATGGGGTGCGTGGTGTCGATGAAGAGTTGATAGAAGTTGGAGAAGTAGAGCAGGTACCAGACGGCGCCGTCCGTGGTGATGCGCTCGTCCAGGTTCAGCCGCCCCGTCAGCGACGGCAGGACGAGGAACGAGACGGCCAGCGCCGCGTAGTACAGCGGGAAGATGCGCAGCACGCGGCGCGCATAGAAGTTGCGGAAGTAATACGTCTGCCCCTTCGCCTCCCACAGGATGCCGGTGATGAGGAAGCCGGAGAGGACGAAGAACAGGTCCACGCCCGTCCAGCCCGCACCGGCCAGCCACCAGATGGCACGCCCCGCGACGCTCTGGTCGCTCAAGTGCGTGGTGTGGAAGAAGACGACCAGCAGGACCGCGAGGCCCCGCACACCGTCGAGCACGGGCAGATGCCCATGCAGACGCGGAGCGTGCGCCGCCGGAGCCGCGTCCGGGCGGGCGTAATCGGAAGACATGGGATTCTCATACCAACAACGCCAGTTCCCCAACAAGGTTGGCTCCCGGCCCTCGGGAGAAGACCAGGCGGGCACGCGTGACACCCTGTCGAATCCAGATTCGACAGGGCCGCTGAAACTCCCGGGCGACTCGTGACACGGTGGAGCCGTGGCTCTTCTCTCCGCGGTGAAGATGGTCCTGGTGGGTGCGCCTCCATCCGACACGGATGGGGAGCGGGGCCTGCTGCGCCGGGCGCGCACGGGAGACCCTGCTGCCTTCCGCACGATTTTCGAGCGGCACTCCCCGGGCGTCTGGCGTTTCTTGAGAGACCTCCTGCGCGACGAGTCCGCCGCGGACGAGGCCACCCAGGAGACCTTCGTGCGCGCCCATTCGCGGCTGAGCGCGCTGCGCGACGAGGACCGGGTGGGCTCGTGGCTTCTGGGCATCGCCCGGCATGTCTATCTGGAGTCCCGTCGCACCCGGGGGGTCCACGTGGACGTGGCGGACGAGGAGCACGCCCACCAGGTGGAGGCGGTGCTGCCCACGCCGTCGCCGGAGGACCTCTTGTTGGACCAGGAGCTGGCGGGGCTTTTGACGGAGGCCCTGGGGATGTTGCACGCGGAGCGGCGGGCGGCGCTGCTGCTGCGCATCGACCACGGGCTTGCCTATGAGGAGATTGCCTCGGTGATGGGCTGGTCGCTGCCGAAGGTGAAGAACGAAATCCACCGCGCGCGCCTGCGCCTGCGCGAGCAACTGGCGGCGCACGTCGGAGGAGGACGCCCATGAGCACGTGCCGCGAGAGCGAGCTGGACGCGCTGCTGGCAGGAGAGCTGGCACCGGAGGATGCCGCGAGGGTGCGCGCGCACGCGGAAGGCTGCGCGGCCTGCAAACACGCGCTGGCGTGGCAGCGACTGGAGCGAGGGTGGATGGCCCAGCGCGCGCGCCGCGAGCCCGCCCGGCCCGCGCTGAGCTTCGCCGCGCTGGAGGCCCGACTCGCCCACGAGCCCCAGGCGCCCGTGCGTCACGCGCGGCGCGAGGGACAGTGGCGACACTGGGGGAAGATGGCGATGGCCGCCGCGGCGGCCGTGGCCTTCGTGGGCCTCAGCCTTCCTCGGGGCGGAACCGGCGTCGGCGGCACGACGGAGGAGCCGTGGAGCCGCGAGCTCATCGTCGCCACCGGCGTGGAGGCGTGCGAGGACGCCGCCGCCGCGCTGGAGGCTCGGGTGGGCGCGTGCCTCATCGCCTCACCCATGGTGGCCCTGCGCGGGGACTAGCCCCCGCGACTCACGGCGCGGGCGACGGGCAGCGCAGCTTCGCGAGGTCCACCGCGGCCTTGGCCTGCACCAGTCCGTAGCCGAACTTCTGGTCCTTGCCGGTGTCGCCCAAATCGTGCGCGCTCTCCTGAAGCACCGCGCGCAGTTGCACGTTGGTGAGCGCGGGGCACGCGCTCCACGCCAGCGCCGCGACGCCGGCCACGTGCGGGGTGGCCATGGACGTGCCCGACTGCCGCAGGTAGTCCAGGCCGGACACGTCCACCGTCACGTCCTGACCCGCGAGTCCCTTGAGGGTGTTGGTGGAGGCGAGCGTGACGGCCGTCGTCGGCACCCAGTACTCGGCGGGGTCGGTGAGCGTGAAGCCCCCACCACCCTCGGTGGTGTTGTTGCCGATGATGATGGCCTTGGCGCCCGCGCGGATGGCGTTGCGCGCCTTCTCCTGGAACAGGATGCCGCCGCCCCGGTCCACCAGCGCCACGAACCCGTCGCAGGTGGCGCCCTGACCGCACGAGGACACGCGCTCGCCCAGGCCGCAGTACACCATCTTCCCCGTGTAGACGCCGACGGCGGTGTACTCCAGCGGCTCGGAGGCGTAGCGCGTCCCCGCGGCCTGGACATCACCGTACGGCGCGCCGCCGACAATGGTCGCGCTCAGCACGCCCACGCCCGGCCCCACCAGCGACACGAAGTCGCCGTACTGCGAGAAGGGCGCCCAGGCGCTGTTGGAGTCCACCGCGCCCACGGCAATCACCGTATCGTAGCCAGCCGGATAGGACGTCTCGTTGGTGCCTCGGTTGCCCGTGGCCGCGATGGCCAGCACGCCCGCTTCCTGCGCCTTCTCGAAGGCGAGCTTCTCCGCGTCCGAGTCGGCAACCGACCCGAGCGACAGCGAGGCGATGTTCGCGCCCTGCGACACGCACCAGTCTATCGCGGCGATGACGTTCGCCGTGTTGCCGTCACCGTTGACGTTCAGCACACGGGCGACGAGCAGCGACACGGTGGGCGCCACGCCCGCCACGCCGTTGGGCTCCTCACCGGGGCGCACGTGCGCGCCCGCGCCGAGCTGCGCGGCGATGGTGGCCGCCGTGTGCATGCCGTGACCGCCGCCCCACTGCAGCACGCCGTCCACCTTGCCCTGGTCCAGCGGCTCATCGTCTCCGTCGAGGAAGTCCTTGCCGCCGATGTACGCGGCCGCGAGCTCCGGGTGCCGGCTGTCCCAGCCGCTGTCGATGATGCAGACCTTGATATTCGTGCCCGACGGAGCGCCGACGTCCAGCTCACCGTCGCCGTTGGCATCCCAGACCTGGGGCGCCTGCACGGCCTTCAAGCCGTCGGTGTATTCACCGGTGGAGCCGCGCGTGTTGGGGGGCAGCGCGCCCTGCCACAGCGAGGGAGAGAGGCTCGGCATTCCAAACGCGTGCACCGGGCGGTTGAGCTCCACCCTCAGCACGTCCGGATTGTTGGCGAGCGCCGCGCGCGCCTCGGGCGTCACGTTCGCGGCGATGGTGTTGATGCGGGGGAAGCGGTGGCTGACGTGGGCCCCCACGCGTCGCGCGTCCTCGGCGAAGGCGTCGGTGCTCGCCATGGCGCTGGCGGACACCCGGGGGCGGAAGGTGATGAGCACCGACTCCGAGCCGTCCTCCGCGTCGAGCGACGACTGTGAGCGCGTGGGAAGCGACATCTCCTCGGTGCCGGGACAAACGTCCTCGGTCTCCACGGGAGGACGCTCTGGCACCTTGGTGCACGCCACCGCCCCACCGAGCAACCCGAGCCAGACCCAACGCTTCATCGTCGTTCTCCTTGCGCATCCCGGCCAGCGGACAGGTACGTCATCAGCGCCGGCGTGGATGCATCGGCCGGGGTGAACGGGAGCACATCGCGTCCCAGTCCCCGGGCGCAAGTTAAGCACGCTGGCCGTCCGGCCGCTCGCGGGCCTGTCAGGCGATAGACGTCTCTCTCACGGAGTGAGACACGCAGGCGTGAACCGGCGAACGCTGGGCGAGCGACTTCGACCGACTCAGGACTCGGCGCTGTCGACACCGAAGATACGCAGCGCGTCGGAGGCATACGTGTCGAGTTGCCGCTGGGTCTCCGCGGCATCCCACCCCAGGCGAGGTGCGATGACCTCGGCCGCCACCTGGGCGGCACCACGGCCCAGGTCCCGCGTCTCGAAGCCGACCTTGAGTCGGCGGATCAGCAGGTCGGAGAGCGAGTGGACGAACTCGTGGGTGACACCCCAGACGGCCTCGGCGGCGCGGTACGGCAGGCCCTCGGCGAGCGGCCGGGCCAGCGCGGCGTCTTCGCGGGTGAGGTCCCACACCCGGCGCCAGCGACTGCCATAGGCGCGCACCAGGTGGGTGGCGGTGGCGGCGTCGCCGATGGTCTCCCGCGCGGCGGCGAGCTCCGCGTCCATGCGGGGGATGTCTCCGCCGGGCAGCGGCAGCGTCTCGGTGGGCGACTTGCGACGAGGCTGCCCGAGCTGACGCTCCACGGCGTCCACGACATCGCGAGCCATGACGCGGTAGGTGGTGAGCTTTCCGCCGCTGATGGCGAGCACGCCGGTGGGGCTCACGTCGATGTGGTGCTCGCGGCTGGCGCTGCCCGGGTCGGCCTGGGTTCCATGGTAGCCGGTGGCGGAGAGGGGACGAATGCCGGCCCAGGCGCTGACGACATCGGCGCGGGTGAGGTGGGCTTCGGGGAAGAAGGCGTTCGCGGACTCGAGGAGGTACGCGACATCGGTCTCACTGGCGCGCACCTCGGCCGGGTGGGCGCGCGTGGACGTCTCCGTGGTGCCGATGATGGTGAAGCCGTCGGCGGGCAGCACGAACATGACGCGGCCGTCCTTGGGGGACAGCAGCGTGAGGGCATCATGGTTGCCCAGCCGCTCGCGAGGGACGGAGATGTGGACACCCTTGCTGCCGCGCACCGCGTGCACGTTGCCGCCGGAGGCATCGAGCTTGCGAATCTCATCGCTCCACGGGCCGGTGGCGTTGACGATGGCGCGAGCGCGCACCGTGAGTTCCTGGCCCGTGAGGTGGTCCACCACCACGGCGCCTCGGGCGTGGCCGTCCACGACGGTGAGGCGCTGCACGGAGGCGTGATTGAGGACGACGGCGCCGGACTCGGAGGCGCCCAGGGCGTTGGCCAGGGTGAGACGAGCGTCGTCGGTGGCGGCGTCGTAGTAGCGGGCGCCGCCCTTGAGTTCGTCGGTGCGCAGGGCGGGCTCGGCCGCGTGGAGCTGCTCGCGGTTGAGTCGCTTGTAGCCCTTCACGTTCCGGAAGAGGGAGAGGGCGTCGTAGAGCATGAGGCCCGCGTTGAGCTTCCAGCGAGGCACGCGAGCACCGGCATAGACGGGCCAGACGAAGGCGAGCGGGCGGACCAGGTGCGGTGCGAGCTTGAGCAGGCGCTGGCGCTCGATGCTGGACTCGAAGACGAGGCCCAGGTGGCCGTGCTCGAGGTAGCGCAGGCCTCCGTGGATGAGTCGGGACGAGCGACTCGAGGTGCCGCTGGCGAAGTCCTCGCGCTCGACGAGCGCCACCTTGAGGCCGCGCAGGACGGCATCGCGCGCGGTGCCGGCACCGGTGACGCCACCTCCGATGACGAGGACATCGAACTCCTCGGTGGCCAGGGACTTCAGCCGCTCGGAGCGAGGCTTCGTCGGTGGGATGACCCCTTCGGTGGACTGCTGGCGAAGCGCCGCGGATTCAGAACGCACACGCGGATTGTAATAACGGTCCGCCCCCGGTGACACGGGAATCAATGCGGCGCGTCAAGCGGGCCACAGCACCCACATCCGCGAGGGAGGAATGGTGGACAACCTCCTGGGTGGAGTGACGCGGTGGAGGCGGAAGGCTCGTCCTGGAGGGGGGCGGGGCCGAGGGAGCCCACGGACCGTGGCGCCGACCCCGCGCGGGCGCACCTGGGACCGGAGGCCCCTGCCCTCACCCACGGGTGTTGTGAGCGCATGACGACACGCCAGACATCCGGACGACGGGCCCTGTCCGTATAGCACGCCGACATGGGTATCTCACCGCGCGTCACACACCGGGAACGCCGCACCCGGACGAGGACAGTGAAACAGCGTCGTCCAGCGCGGGTCATCGACGTCGGTCCGTCGGCGCGGGAGACAGAGACACGTTCCACGGCATCGCTGATGGCGCCAGCGTCGTCATCGGCATCGCGACAACCACGGAAGCGACCTGTCGATGCCAGCGCGTGGAGTGCTCGTTCACGCGAGCAATCCTGCATGTCATTCATTGTGCTGAATGGCGGGCATCACGTCGGTAGCTGCCTTGCGTGCATGGAGGAAGCCGGGTAGGAGGCGGCCACCGTCCTCTCCACCCGCTGACCGAGCCTTGCTGAATCCCCACGACCGACGAGACCTCGCGAGCCTGGGCCTGATGGTCCTGGTGTACGGGCTTGCCGTCGCGCCGGTGTTGCATGCGGTGGTGGGTCATGCGGGAGGACTGGGAGGGGCAGCGCATGTCCACGCCCATGGCGACAAGGCCCACTCGCACGGAGCCCGAGCCGAAGCGTCGCCCCTGTCGCCGGAGAGGCCACGGGAGACCGACGGTCATCGGCGTGAGGGTCACGGTCAGGATGGACACAAGCACCTGACAGGCTCGGTGGAGCACCTGAGCGCGGTGGCGACGACGTGGGCCATGGTCCATGTACCCGCTGTGCGCTGGGTCTCGTGGGTGACCGAAGTCGCGCGTGGGCCAGCTGTCGCGCCCGGAGCGTCGCCGCGACCGACGGCGATGCCACAAGGCCCGTAGTCCGGGGTCGGCGAATCATCCCCCGAATCCTTCGAGCGTGAGCCCGGTGCTCTCGTGCACGTCGTGCGCGAGGTGAGCACGGGGTGGTTCACGTGTTCTCGCACATTGCTTCCCGTCTCCACGACGGCGGGCTGTCACGACGATGAGCCAGCGGTGTCACGCGAGGTCCGCGTGCACGAGGGCGCGGAGCGTGGCCGTCCAGCCGTGGGTGTCTCCATGTCCGTGCGTGTCCTGGCCGTATTGTCGACCCCACTCCTGGCGTTGTGCCTGCCCTGCGTCGCCATGGCGCAGGAGTCCTCCGTGCGCACGGAGGCTGCGTCCACCACCGAGCCCCTCCGTGTGACGAACACGGAAGCCACGCGTGAGCACGAAGCCTCCCGAGATGGGGGTACGGCCGACGGCAAGCAGGAGTCCGAGGCGTCGGGCAACGCCACGTCCGCGCCAACCTTCCCCGCGGATGAGCGTGAGGCGGCCCCTAACCCCCTCACGGCCTCGCAAGACGAAGCCAGCACTCCCCCCGCGAGCCAGGACACCGCCACCGCGGGCACACCCGAATCACCGTCAGCACCAGGCACCGTGGTCCGAGGCACCAGGACGGCGCGAAGCGCGTCGGAAGTCACCCTGGGCCGGGACATCCTCGACGCGGCACCCCGCAGCAGCGCCGTCGACCTGCTGCGCGCCATCCCGGGGCTCGTGGCCTCGCAACACAGTGGCGAGGGCAAGGCCCACCAGCTCTTCCTGCGCGGCTTCGATGCGCTGCACGGACAGGACGTGGAGCTGGACGTCGCGGGCCTGCCGGTGAACGAGGTGAGCCACATCCACGCGCTGGGCTACGCGGACCTCAACTTCGTCATCCCCGAGGTCGTCCAATCCATCGAAGTCACCGAGGGCTCCTATCGCGCGTCACAGGGTGACTTCGCGGTCGCCGGCTCGGTGAGGATGGACCTGGGCGTGAAGGAGCAGGGCGTCCACTTCGCGGGCACGTTGGGTCAGTACCGCCAGCGTCGCCTCGTGGCCACGGTGCGCCCCGGAGATGACCCGGGAACCTTCGCCGCGGTGGAGCTCGGTGAGGGCAAGGGCTACGGCACACAGCGAGGCTACGGCCGGGCATCCCTGCTCGCGCAGGCGACGGCGCGACTCGGAGACGGGCTCACGGTACGAGCGCTCGGCGGCAGCTATGTCACGCGCTTCGACTCGCCCGGAGTGGTGCGCGAGGACGACCTGCTCACGGGCAACAGCGACTTCTTCTCCGCGTCCACGCCGCGCCAGGGAGGCACGGTGTCCCGCCACCAGTTGCTGCTCGGCGTGGACCTGCCCCGAGCAGGCAAGGGCCGCACGAAGCTGGAGCTCTTCGGAATCATCTCGGACCTGCGCCTGCGCAACAACTTCACCGGCTACCGGGTGGACGACCGGGGTGACGGACTGGAGCAGACGAACGACGCCACGGTGCTCGGAGCACGAGCGGAGCACCGTCGAAGCGTGACGGCGTTCGGCCGCCCCGTGACACTGGAGCTGGGCCTGGGCGCGCGGCGAGACGGCGTGGAGCAGTCGCAGCGTCGTTATCGCGAGTCGGACGGCACGTTCTTCTCCGACGAAGTGGACGCGCGCTTCACGCAGACGAACGTCTGGGGCTGGGCGGAGGGAAGGATGGCGCTCGGTCGCTGGGCGCTGCGCCTGGGCGGTCGCGCGGACGCGCTGGGCGTGGAGGTCTTCGACGCGCTCGCGTTCCGGGACCCGCGTTTCTATGACGGGCAGGGCTATTCGCGCAGTGCCTTCGGAGTGCACCTGGGCGCGAAGGCGGGCGTGGAGTACGCGCTGTCAGACGGCGCGGATGCGTGGAGGTTGTTCGCCAGCTATGGCGATGGCTTCCGTTCTCCGCAGGCGCGCAGCCTGTCCGAAGGTGAGCGGGCCCCCTTCGTCTCCGTGCACGGCGCGGAAGTGGGAGCGAGGAAGGACGGCGAGCGCTGGGCCGCGCAGCTCAGCGTCTTCGGCTCGCAGGTGGAGAACGACTTCTTCTTCGACCACACGGTGGGCACCACCGTGTACACGGGCGAGACGCTGCGCTCGGGAGTGACGGCGTCGCTCCAGGCGCGTCCTTTGCCCGGCATCGTCGCGGCGCTCAGTGGCACCGTGGCGCACGCCTACGTGACGGCGACGGACACGCTGCTGCCCTACTTCGCGCCGCTCGTCGCCAGGGCGGATATCGGCTGGGAGCGCCCGGTGGAGTGGCTCGGTGGAGAGGGCACCCTGTTCTCCATCGGCACGGGCCTGACGTTCCTCGGTCCGCGTCCCCTGCCCTTCGACGAGCGCAGCCAGGCGGTGTTCCTCGCGGACGCGGAGATGGGGCTGCGCCGGGGAGAGCTGGGCCTGCGGCTGGAGGTGAGGAACCTCCTCGACTCGCGCTGGAGGGATGGCGAGTTCGTCTACAGCTCGCGCTTCAACCCGAGCGCACCGGCCAGCCTCGTGCCGGCCAGACATTTCACCGCGGGGTCGCCTCGGATGGCCTCGCTCACCTTGGAGGTCCATCTATGAATCGCGGACGCATGCTGAAGAGCGCGGTGGCCATGGCCGCCGCGTCATCCCTGTCGTTCGGCTGTGGCAGCGAGGCGGAGCGCCGCGCGTTTCCCGTGGAGGTGACGGCCGCGACGCTGTCACAGGAGCCCAACGAGCGAGGGTGGCGAATCGTCCTCGACTCCGCGCACGTCTCCGTGGGTCCGGTGCGCTTCTTCGAGGGCCGCGTGTTGCTGTCGAGCCGCGCCACGCCGCGCTTCGACTGGTACTCGCTCATCGGCGGGACGGCGCACGCGCATCCGGGCCACTACGTGCCGGGCGACGCGCTGGGCGAACTGCTGGAGACGCACACGGTGGACCTGCTCGGGGGTGTCAGCGTCATGGGCACGGCGAGCGCGGTGACGGGCGAGTACGGCTCGTTGGAGCTGACGCTCGCGACGCCCACGGACGCGCAGGGAGTCCTGAAGGGCCACGCGATGCGAGTGGTCGGCACGGCGACGAACCCGGATGGAGGCCAGGTGCGTTTCGATGTGGACGCGGACCTGCCCAAGCCGGTGGCCGGAGTGCGCTTCGAGAAGTCCCTCGGGACGGAGATGGGCCGGGTGCGCATCTCCGTGGACCTGAGGAAGTGGATGGACCGCATCGACTTCGCCACCGCGACCGACCCGGACGCGGATGGCGTCTACACCTTCCCCGCCGACAGTCAGGCGCGCAACGCGCTGCTGCGGGGCGTGGAAGACACAACCGCCTACGTGGTGACGTGGGAAGAAGGAGCCGTGCAATGAAGAACTGGATGCTGGGGTTGTCGTGCCTGGGACTCGTCGCGTGCAGCGATGGCACGGGCAACGTGACGTTCACCACCTATGGCGAGGACTACATCGAGAAGGAGATTCCCGCCGCGGTGGGCGAGGAGGCGGGCTTCGTCGACGGCTGGACGGTGCGCTTCTCGAAGTTCGTCGTGGTGCTGAGCGAGGTGAAGGTGAAGACGCAGGACGACGTGGCCGCGCAGCAGACGCAGGCCCGCGTGTTCGACGTGCACAAGCCGGGACCGGTGGTGGTGGAGTCCTTCAAGGACCTGGACGCGCGAGAGTGGGACGACATCAGCTACGCGATTGCCCCGGTGGCGAGCGCCGTGGCGGGCAACGCGGACGCGCAGGACGTGGAGCGGATGAAGACGGAGGGCCTCAGCCTGCTCGTGGTGGGCACCGCGACGAAGGGCGGCGTGACGAAGCAGTTCGACTGGGGCTTCAAGACGAACACGCTCTACGAGCGCTGCGAGAGCCCGGAGCTGGGCGCGGGCGTGACGGTGCCCAAGGATGGCGAGGAGACGGTGCAGCTCACCATCCACGGCGACCACCTCTTCTTCGATGACCTCCAGTCGCCGGACGCGAAGATGCGCTTCGACGCGATGGCGGCGGCGGACAGGCTGGGCATCGCGGGTCCGGACGGTGTGGTGACGCTGGAGGAGCTGGCGACGGTGGACCTCACGGAGCTGCCGGCGGAGCAGTACGGCACGGGTGGCGCGGGCAACGTGCGCAACCTGCGCGACTTCGTCACGGCGTTGGTGCGCACCGCGGGCCACTTCCGTGGCGAGGGCGAGTGCTCGCCCAAGGCACGCTGAAGCAAGGCCACCGGGACACAGTGGCCCCCGTCGTTCCATCTCCGGTTCGCTGGTCCGGCCGGAGATGGGACGACTGATGCAATCAGTGATTGTTCTTCGACGGGTCGGGGCGTCCATTGCCGCCAGGCGTGCCGCCCGGAGTCGTGGACGGGGGGCTCTTGCTGCCCCCGTGGTTCGGGTTCATCTGGTTGGAGCGGTTGTCCTGCGCGGACTTCTGCGACGGGTTGTTGGGATTCTTCGTATCGGAGCGCTGGTCATTCGCGCTCGGCGTCTTGCCACTTCCCTTGTTGCCCATGGACGAGTCCTCCGGAGTCCCGAGCAGACAGTTGCTCGAGAGGGCCGCACCGTAGAGAGGGGCTCGCGAAGGGACACTCGAACGGCGGGCTCGCCACGCTGTCATGAAGCGTACGTCCGCGCGGTGGGTCCCCGGCGTTGCGGGCCTCCGTTCGTACGTGCGGGGATGGCGATGCGCGCCTGAGTGCCTACCTCCCTCCCACGGAGGTGATGGGCGTGAGAACGATGACCTATGAGCGCAGCGGCCGGACGAACACGGCGGCCCAGGCACTGAGGGTGGAAGGACTCAAGCACCTGTGGGTCCTGGAGCAGGGAGAGGTGATATCGGAGCGAGACCTCACTCCGCACGAGGCGCGAAGCCTGGCACCTCTTCTGGAGGAGGCGACTCGGCAGCCGGCGCCCGCGGTGCTCGTTCCCCAAGCGGGAGGGCCGGATGGCCTCGCGGTGACGCTCGCCTTCGAGGACGAAGAGTCACCCCGGGTCCGCCTGGCCACGGAGCGACTGCCCGCGCACGGAGCGGGGCCGCACTACGACGCCCTGCTCGGGGAGCTGGATGCGCTGCTGACGCGGGAGCTGCACGCCAGGGCGCCGCGACACGCGCACGCGGTGCTACCGCACCAGCTTCGTCAGGAAGAGTAGCCGAGGCCCGAGCACCGCCACTTCTCACGCGGAGGCGTCGACGGTGACGGCGCTCTCCAGGGGCAGCCGGACGATGAAGGTCGAGCCGGCGTTGGGTCGGCTCTCCACGCGAATGTCGCCGTGGAGGGCCTCGACAATCTGCCGGACAATCCAGAGGCCCAGGCCGAAGCCGCTGTAGTGGCGTTGGGACACGGCGCGCTCGAAGCGGTGGAAGATGCGCGACTGGTCCTCAAGCGCGATGCCGATGCCCTGGTCCTTCACGCTCAGCCGCGCGAAGTCTCCTTCCCGGGTGACGTGGACTTCCACGGGCCGTTGCGCGCCGTACTTGAAGGCATTGGAGAGCAGGTTGGTGATGACCTGCTCCACGCGCACCCGGTCCCAGGAGCCGACCAGGGGCTCGGCCACGACGAGTCGCACCGAGCACCGCGCGCCCGCCGCATCCTCCTGGACGCGGGAGACCAGGTCCTGCGTGAGCGAGGCCAGGTCCACCGGCTCGCGATGCAGGTCGAGCCGTCCCGCGCGGATGCGGGACACATCGAGCAACGTCGCGACGAGCTGATGCAGTTGAGCCACGGAGCGCAGCGTGGCGTCGACCCGACGGTGCACGAGCGAGACGGTGCCCTCGGCATCCACGGCGGGTGCCGCGCGAAGGAGGAACTGGAGCTGGAGCTGGACGGAGGTGATGGGTGTGCGCAGCTCGTGACTGGCGATGGAGAGGAACTCGTCACGGGCCTGGACGGCCTCGCGCAGGTCCCGAGCCAGGTCCTCCGCCGCGCGCCGAGCCACCACCAGCCCCGTGACTTCCACGGCCACGGCCATGACGCCCTGAATGACGCCGCGAGCATCGCGCCACGGTTGCCAGGTGAAGTCATGGAACCGCTGCTGTCGGGAGAGCGAGGGGGTGACGTAGGGCGAGGCGGACGCCAGGGGCACTTCGCGACCGGAGAAGGGCCTCCCTTCGCGATAGACCTCATCGAGGAGGCGCAGCATGCCCGGGTCCAGCGAGGGCTGGACGTCACGCAGCGGCTTGCCGATGGCGGCGCCATCGACATCCAGCAGGGCGCGAGCCTGGGGATTCAGCAGCGCGCAGACATGGTCGGGGCCATGGAAGACGGCGATGGCGGTGGGGGCCTGGAGGAAGAGCGACTCCATGCGCTCGCGTTGAGCCTGGGCTTCGCCCAACGCGGCATGCTCGCGCGCGAGCAACTGCGAGCGTTCGAGTTCGAGCTGCCGACGCGAGGTCGCATCGCGGAACATCCACACCGCGCCGAGGTCCTCACCGTCGCGCCCCTTGAGCGGTGCGATGCACTCCTCGATGGGGAGTTCTCCGCCATCACGTCGCTTCAAGGCGCGCGGCCACTGGGACCACGACGCGGGCGTCGTCGGGTGGCGTATGGGGAACGAGCCGGATTCAGGTCGGGAGCGCAGCACCTTCGTCAGGGGGGCTCCGACAGCTTCTTCTTCTGGACACTGGAGCAGCTGCGCGGCGGCAGGATTGAGGTAGCGCACGATGCCATTCGCATCCGTGGCCAGGACCGCGTCGCCAAGGCTCCGCAGCAGGCGAGCCTCCAGCACCTCGTGCGACGGAGCGGGCGCGCGTTCAAGCGAGGAAGACCCGATGGCGCCAGGCCCCATGGAGCGCCGGCCCGCCAGGAGGCCAACGAGTCCCCCCACGGCGAGGAACAGGGCGATCTCCAAGGCGACGGTGGCGACAGGGCTCGGGGAGGCGCTGGAGGCCACGGCGAACGAGCCCAACAGCGTCGCCAGCCAGGCGGGGCCCGCGCCACCGACGAGCGCCGCGACGAGGACCGCTGCGATGGAGCAGAGGACACCCAGGGACGCGGGAAGAGGCCCCAGCACCCACGGCAGCACCCAGACGGAACCCGCGCAGAGCACGGCCACCCCGTGCCGAGCCCACACGGGGCGCGCGAGGGCGGCCAATCTGAAATGGAGAGCGTGCGCACGCATCGGACGGCGTCTCGCTTCCTGGACAAAGGCTTCACACACCGGATGACAGGAGCGCAGGGAGACTCTCGAGGCGACAGCCCGTCGGCG
Organism: Myxococcus sp. CA033; assembly: GCF_013336625.1. Classification (NCBI taxonomy): domain Bacteria; kingdom Pseudomonadati; phylum Myxococcota; class Myxococcia; order Myxococcales; family Myxococcaceae; genus Myxococcus; species Myxococcus sp. CA033. Next base: position 93,737 of record NZ_JABUMU010000036.1, read on the forward strand.
CGGATCTTCACCTGGACTCGCGGTGAAAGGCAAACACGGGAGAAGGAGGGGCGCGCGGTCCAGGTGACATGTGACAAAGCATGAACAATAAGCAGACGAGCGGGCAGCGGTGAGTGAAGGCACGAGCAGGGGGGAGGGTGTGGTTGCCGAGCGCCCCGCGTTCTGTGAAGAGAGAGACATGACGCGTGTGCAGTTCTCCGTGCACCGCACGGTGGGAGAGGCGCGGTTGCTGGCGGGAACGCTGGAAGCCGAGGGAATGTCCGTGGAGGTGCGCGGCGAAGCCCTCGTTCCGCTGAGCGGGGAGATTCCTAGCGGGGAGACGTGGGTGGAGCTCTGGCTCCTGCCCGGCGACGTGGAGCAAGCGCGGGAAGTGGTGGCGGAGTTGAAGAAGGACGAAGAGGAAGCGTCGCGCACGGTGGAGTGCCCGGGCTGTCGGGAGGAGAACCCCGGCAACTTCGAGTTGTGCTGGAGCTGCGGGGTGGAGCTGCCCCGAGGGCTGCGGACCCGACTTCGCGCGGTGTGAGCGGCGACGCCTGCTCGGGGAGACGGGAAGTGCGAAGGACGGAAGCAGGGCAACAGGAGCCGCTGGACGCGCCTTCATCGCGCGCCGACGCGGCTGTCACCCACCCGGGGCGCCGACGAGGCCTGCGCGGCATGGTGATTGTGTGTGGAGTGGCGGTGCTGCTTCACCTCATCCCGCTCCTGTTGCCGAGGAACATGCCCGAGCAGGAGCTGGCCATCGCCCGGGTGACGCAGGGCGTGGAGGCGCGGGTGAAGCTGCTGCTTCCGCTGCGAGCGCATCCGAAGGCGACCGCCGCCGAGCTGCGGGAGGCCGCGGAGTTGCTGCTCGAAGGCGCGCCCGCCGAGGCCCGTGAGCTGGCCCAGGAGGCGGAGCGGCGGGAGCCGGCGGCCGTGGAGACACAGCTGCTCCTCGCGCGCATCTGCGACATGGAGCGGATGGAGCGCTGTGTGCGCGCCTCACTGGAGCGAGCGGTCCAGGTGGCACCTGGTGATGCGCGACCGGACATCCTTCGAGCGGAGCTGAAGGAGAAGAGTGGAGACGTGGTGGGAGCCAGCGAGGCAATGAGGGCCGCGTTTGGCAAGGCGCCCGCGGATCCGCTCATCGGCTTGCGGTATGTGCGCCTGCTGCGCGCGGCCGAGCAGCCTTCGGAGGCCCTGTCCGTGCTCGCGGCGCTTCAAGGGAAGGTGCCCCGGGCGCGGTTGCTGGTGGAGCAAGGGCTGGTGCTGAGCGCGGACGGGAAGGACGCGGAGGCGGTGGCGGTGTTCCGGAAGGCGACGCAGGAGGACCCCCGGCTCTCGCTCGCGCAGTTCGAGCTGGGGCTGGCGTTGTTTCGCGTGGGGGAGCTGGATGCCGCGCAGGACGCGTTGAGGCAGGCGGACCGACTGGACCTGGGAAGCCCCAAGTCACTCGCGGCACTCTGCGCGCTTCAGCTCCAGGCGAGGCTCATTGAGGACGCGCGACTGACGCGAATGGACCTGGAGCGACGCTTCTCGGGGCGGATGGAGCTGATTCGACAGTCGTGCAGCATTCCCTGAGCCGAGACTCCGGCCGTGTTCACCGAGGCTCGATTCCTCGAATCTGGCGAAGCATCCGGGCGGAGGCCTTGACCTCCGGGTCCACGGCGCCATCGACGCGTTCGGTGCGCACAACGGCCTGGAGGTAGGCGAGCGCCTCGTCGTCGCGCTGTTGCTGGAAGAGGAACTCTCCGAGCGCGAAGCGGGCCTGTGTCAGCAGGATGAGGTCGTCCGCGGCGACGGAGGCATCGATGGCATCGCTGAGCGCGGACTCGGCCAGCTCGGGTTGTCCTCGAGCGAGGAGCTCGCGAGCCCTCTGCAGGTGTTCCTGGACGTTCATGGCGAGACGGGAGCGTGGGACGAGGGGGGACGACGAGGGCTTCTCCGGGGTAAGGGTAGGCCCCATGGACGAGAAGCGCATCGCCGAGCTGGAGATTCGCTACATGCAGCAGCAGGAGACGCTGCAGGAACTGAGCGACGTGCTCTATCAGCAGCAGCGAGTCATCGAAGCGCTGCGAGTGGAGCTGGACATGCTGAAGAAGAAGCTGGAGGCGGAGCCCGGGCTGGTGGATGCCCGGCAGCACGAGCGTCCGCCCCACTACTGAGGGGTCAGAACTTGTAGCCCAGGCGCAGACCGATGACGGGGTCGGGTTCCAGGTAGCCCACCTCGACGCCGATGCTGGCCGCCTTGCCCTGGAGGCCGAAGCCGAAGGCCGCATGGGCTCGGAGCGCGTCTCCTCGGCCCATGACGATCCAAGGGCCCACGAGCCCCTCTACGTAGACCTTGGCGCTGGTGATGTTGGCGCGAATGACGAGGTCCAGGGGGATGCCCACGTCATTGCCATCCGTGATGAGCGCCGCGCCGAAGCGGGCTCCGACGGAGATTGGCCCGGTGATACGGCCTTCCACGCCGAGCAGGAAGCTGAAGGCCGCGCTCTGATCAATCCAATAGTCGGCTCCGAGCCCAAGGCGAACCGTGGCGGCTTCCGAGCTCATGGGCGTGACGAAGAATCCGGCCGCGAGCAGAACACCGAGCGAGGGACGAAGCAGCTTCATGCGGGAGGCTCCTCTGCGTGAAGGGGGCCACCACTCAAGCAAGCCACGTGGGGCGAGGCCAGCCACACGAGGCGTTCCCTCCTCTGTTCCGTCTCTTTTTCCGCCGCGTGCACCAACGACAGCGGAACACCGACAGCCTCAACGGACCTGAGCCGGTCCTCGCAGGAAGCACGGGCTCGTTTCGCGCAATGAGGGACTGGGGAGGGGGAAGCACGAGCCTCGTCTTGCCGCCCGAGGCGAGCACGAGCCTCGTCTCGCTGCCCGAGGCGAGCATGGGGAGGGGGAAACACGAGCCTCGTCTTGCCGCCCGAGGCGAGCCTGGGGAGAGGAAGCACGAGCCTCGTCTCCGCTGCCCGAGACGGGCCCGGGGAGACGAAGCACGAGCCTCGTCTCGCTCGAGGAGGGACTTGGGAGCGGCGAGTTCGAGCCGGCGGTGAGAGCAGCGGCATGAAACAAGGCGCGCCGTTAGAGGCTTCGCATGAAAGCCATTCGCTATCACGAGGTAGGGGGGCCGGAAGTGCTACGCCTGGACGAAGTACCGGAGCCGACTCCAGGTCCGGGCGAGGTCCGCATCCGGGTGAAGGCCGCGGGGGTGAACTTCGCGGACACGGAGCGGCGTCGCGGCCTGTATGACGCGACCTCGCCGTTGCCCAGAATCCTTGGAAGCGAAGCCGCCGGCATCGTGGACGGGGTGGGGCCAGGGGTCGATGCGAAGTGGGTCGGTCGCCGGGTGGTGGCCCTCGCGCCGCGCTGCTACGCGGAGTTCGCGACGACCGCCGAAGAGGAACTGCTCGAGCTTCCTGAGCACGTTTCGTTCGAGGAGGCCGCCGGGCTGCTGGTCCAGGGGCTCACGGCCTGGCACCTGATACACACGTCGGCGCAGCTTCAGCAGGGCCAGCGAGTGTTGATTCACGCGGCGGCGGGAGGAGTTGGACTCCTGGCCATCCAGCTCGCGAAACAAGCAGGTGCGACAGTGCTCGGAACGGTCTCGAGCGAGGAGAAGGCAAAGCTCGCGCGCGAGTCCGGAGCCGATGATGTTTTTGTCTACGGAGGGACCGCCTCAGTCGCTGAGTGGGTGCGCACCGTCACGCAAGGAGCTGGAGTGGAGGTGGTGCTGGACTCCGTGGGTGCCAGCACGTGGGCAAGCAGCCTGGAGTCGCTGGCGGCCTTCGGGCACCTGGTGGCGTACGGGAGCGCGAGCGGGCCCCCGGCGGCGGTGGAGGTGGAGACGCTGTACGCGAAGTCGCTGAAAGTCAGCGCGTACTGGCTGCGCACACCGC
>NZ_JABUMU010000037.1:0-79000 GCF_013336625.1 Myxococcus sp. CA033
GCCCGGAACGGGTGCTCACCATGCCCGGAACGGGTGCTCACCATGCCCGGAACGGGTGCTCACCTCGGGCCGGAATCGGTGCTCAGCATGGACCGGAATCGGTGCTCACCATGCTCCGGTACACGCAGCCTGCACTCGCCCCCATCGGGTGGTCAGCTCGGCACCTCAGCCGAGGCGACTTCTTCCCTGACACAGGGGGCTTACGGGTACCCGCACGTCACGGCGCCGGCGAATCGGCAGGTGGCCACCGAGGGCACACCCGGGGTGAACCACAAGCGCGTCCACCGGGCGATGAAGGCCACGGGCGTGCTGTTGGCGCGTCACACCGGCAAGCCCACGCGGGCACGATTGTGACTCTCAAGAGCAACCTGCGCTGGTGCGATCCACCGGCCGAATCCAGCCCGGAAGAGATCAACAGCCACTCCTTGAGACTCGGATTCAGCTTGGCCCATGTCCCTCCAGCGGTAGGCGATGCCGCTGGTACCTTCTCTCATGTCGCACAATGGACTGACACCAGACGCCTGGGTCAACCAGACTCGGGGCGGGTCACGCGTCCTCCTGCACGCGCGATCAGTGGCACGGTGCCGGCCCTCTATGGTCGCGTGAGGGCATGCGACAAGTATGGATAGTCCCCCTCCTCGCTCTCGTCGGAGCCATTCCCGGATGCAGCCTCTGCGACAACGAGGTCCCGCAAACACATAAAGGGGCGGTGCTCACGGGATGCTCGGGCCAGCCCAAGGACGAGATTGCCTGCTGCTCCTACAGCAGCAGTTCGTGCCTCTATACGCTCTGCCGCGACAGCACCTGTGGCGACTGGGAAGAGGAGAGCTGGTCGTGCAGCCAGACCCCAGGCCCATCGTCGAACTACACAGCAGCGCAACGCACTGCATGGGCAGCAGAGTTGAAACACGCCTCATTTCCGACCATCACCTTCAAAGCATATGACCCTCCACGTGACACCGAGTTGGCGGCTCAGTCTGAAACGTGGACTCGGGAGATGGCGTACTACCTTCTCCATGACCGATGGTTGCAGACACAAGCGAAAGAACGTGGTTTCACTGAGATAGTCGCAGCGGGCCAAACCATGGTGAACGGAGTCAGGCTTCATTTTGTTTGGGCAGCCAACCTTCTCACTGGTGAGGTGGCCACGAGCGGGTACCTCCCTGGCGGGGAACCGTAGCTGGCGACGTCGCAGGGGTCAGGGAAACCGATTCGGGCGTGTCGCCACGCTTGGCACCGTGCTGGCGCTCCCGGGATGCGCGCAGCACTCGCCCCTCCATGTCGTGCTGCACGCGGGCCCCTTGAACTTATCCTCGCGCTCGACGACGAGGTGGCCATCCTCGATGCCGGTGGAGTCTAGGATGAAGAGCGCAGCCAGGGCGCATGGCTCCAGCTTCTGGATGTCCTCGGAGATGATCATCGGGCGCCCCGTTCTTGCGTGGGGACGGTGAAGAGGGGCGCCAGCTCCGCGAAGACAGGAGCACGAGAGTGCATGGCCCTGTCTTCGCGTCGACCGAGTGAACTGCCTGGATCCTTCGGACCGCTGATTACGAGAGTTGAAGTTCTCGGCGGTGCCGTTCTGCCAGGGCTTGCCCGGTGCGATGTGCGCCAGCTCAATGCAAGCTTCCGCAGCCCACCGCAGGATGGCCGAGGCCACGACCTCCGGCCCGTTGTCACCGCGCATGTGGCCTCGGAGCCCCTCGCTAGCGCACCAGCTTCGACAGCACCTCGCCCGCCCTGGCCGGAGCCGCTAACACCCCCGACGTCGATGGCCATGGCGACCATCTGCTCTTCGCGGAACCGACTCTTCTGCACTGCCCGCCTCCGTGGTGGCCGGAGACGGCATCCCTTCGAGCCTCAAATGGTCCGAAAACCGCAGGGCATGTCACCCACGGAATCGAAATGGGCGACGGCAACAGTCGAAATGGCGGAGAGGTGCTTCTCGAGCCACCGCACTCGGGCACGAAGCGATGCGCCACCGGCGACATCAGCAGGACCCGCAGCCAGCCGGAGAACGCCGCCAGCAGAGGAGTCTTGGCGCTCAGGATGCGCGTTAGCCGAGCCAGGCCCGGAAGAAGGGCGGCTCATCGCACACCCTCCACCGCACATGGAACATGCGTCACCGCTCTCCCCTTGACCAGATTGGCGGTCAGAGAGCGTCTCAAGTGGGCAACAGGTGGGCGGGGTACCGGAGCGGGGGTCAGGGCCCGAGATGCTCGGGAAAAATCCCCAAGCATCCCGGGCGCTTCCCTCTGCGCGCGATACAGGATTCGAACCTGTGGCCTTTGGCTCCGGAGGCCAACGCTCTATCCAGCTGAGCTAATCGCGCAGAACCGCTACAGCGAGGGCACAAGTAGCCGAACTCCCCGGCCGACGCAAGCCCGCATTCCGCCCAGGGCTGACGGGAGAACACCCCACCGCAGGGGTCCCCCGCCCGCCCAGGAGCCTCAGCTCGCCCTGCGACGCCGGCCCACCAGCAGGACCAGCGCCCCCAGGCCCAGGAGGACGAGCGATGAGCCCCCTCCCTCGCCCGCCGAGGCACAGCTCAAGCCACCGCCTCGGGCATCAATCTCCAGCGACGGATCCAGCACGAAGTTGACCACGGAGGACTGCACCGAAACGTTCCCCGCGTCATCCGTCGCCACCAGCGTCACCGTATGGCTGCCGTAGTCCAGCTCGTTGCGAGGAACGAAGCGCCAATCACCGCTCGCGTCCGCCCGGACCTCACCGGTCTTCACGCCATCCACCAGGACGGAGACCATCGTCCCGGCATCCGCGTCGCCCTGGAACGTGGGCGTCCGCACCGACAGGATGTCGTTCACCCGAGGAACGGACAGCGAGGGCGCCCCAGGGGCCCTCAGGTCCACCTTCCAGCGGAACTCGGCGGGAGTGGGGTCCTCGTTGCTCGCCGGATCCCGCGTCTTCACCCGCAGGACATACTCAGTCTCTTCCGCATCCTCCCGGCCCAGTCCCGTCAGCCGGTACTCCGAGGGGTTGCAGCTCACGAAGTCCGCCCCATCCAGGCTGCAGAAGTACTGCATCTCCAGCTCGTCTCTGTCCTGGAACGACCCAAACGAGAAGACCGCTTCCACTGAGTTGGAGAGCTCCTTCGGCTTCGTCTCGATGCTGGTGTCCGGCGTTTTCGTATCGCTGGTCCACGAATGCGTCACATACAAACTCTCGAGCGTGAGGTTCCCCGCGATGTCCTTTCCCCTGATCGTCAGTGTGTGGGCCCCATCGCCGATATTGGGCCGGGTCAGCGGGCTCGAACAGGGCGTGAAGAGCGGCGTGTCGAGCGCGCATTCATACGTCTCCAGCACCTCCGACGTCTCGAACTGGAAGGTGTAGCCCGGCACGTTCGTCAACGTGGGAGGTCCCGAGAGAATCGACACCACGGGTTCATCGACATCCACGATCAGGGTGTAGGGCGCGGAGACCGGTCCCAGATTCGTCGCCAGGTCGGTGAGCGTGGCGGTGATGATGTACTGACCGCTGAGCAAGTCGAACGGGGGCGTGAAGCTCCATGTCGCGCCCGTGGCTCTAGCAGTCCCCCAGAACACCCCATCCTTGTAGAGCGTGATGGTCCCCTCCTCCGGGGTCTCGCCCTGGATGCCAGGCTTCTCCTGGTTGGTGGGGTGGTTGGCCCGGGGAGCCGTCACCGAGGGAGCCGTCGGAGCCGTGCGATCCACTTTCCAGCTGAGAGAGGCTGGAATGCCATCCCGCTCCCCCGCGAAGACAGCGCGAACCGAGAGCGTGTAGATATTGTCCGGCAGGCCTTCGTAACGGGCGACATCGTAGTCGTCACCAGGCCCCTTGGGACACGGAGCGAAGTCCGGGGGAGGGTTGTCCGGGTTGATGGACTTCTCGAGCTTGCACTCGAAGTCCACCACGCCCTTGTTCGACCACAGCGAGAAGATGGCCTCCGCCTTGTTGGTGAGTCCTCCGTCAGCAACGGGGCCCTCGAGGATCTCGGTATCCACCGCGCCGGTGCTGATGCTCCACGTGTGGGACGCCGGCGAGTCGTCACGGTTGCCCGCCGCATCCACGGCGCGAATCAGCAGCGTCTGAGAACCGTCACGCAGGTTGGACTTCTGGATGAAGCTCTCATCCACCTCCGGCCCCGGAGGAGGCCGCTCGCACGGGGTGAATACCTGCTCATCGTCCTCCGGCTGCCCCGGTTCCTCTTCTTCCGTTTTGTAGATGTGCCGGCACTCGTAGGTCAGCGCTTCAGGCCACGCGAGTCGGAACTCGGCCGTGGTGTCACCGACACGAAGGTCCGGAGCTTCGAGGATGGTCGTCTCCGGCTTCGTCACGTCCACGATGAACGACACCGGGTCCGAGTCCATGAAGCGCCCCGCACCATCCGTCGAGCGGACGAACACCGTGTTGGGCCCCTCATTCAGCGGCGTGGTGCGCAGGTAGGTCCACTGGCCGCCAGGTCCCACGCTCACCGTGACGGGCTCCGGCAGCGGTCCGAAATAGACCTGCACCGAGGTTCCCAACTCCGCGGTACCAGTCAACACGGGATACTGGGTGTTCACATACGTGCCGAGCGGCGCCACGATGGGCTTCGCCGGGTCCTTCCGGTCCACATGGAACGTGAGCGTGCCGGAGAACGCGCTGACGTTGCCCGCCGGGTCCTTCGACATGGCGCGAACCCAGTGGAAGCCATCATCCGCGGGCGACGGTGAATACGTCACCGACCAGGCCCCTGACGCATTCACCGTGGCCGGCGGCAACACCACCAAGTCATCCACATACACCGTCACCTCGGTGTTGGGATTGAGCCCCACCGTGGACTCGAGCACACCGTCCAGAGTGATGGGCACAGCGGTGTAGTGCTCGCCCAGGATATCTGGATTGAGCACGGGGCGCGCGGGCGCCACCGTGTCCACGGTGATGCCCACGTCCGAGGACTCCACGAAGTTCCCCGCCGCATCGGTCGCCCGAGCGCGAAGGATGTAGCGCTCCTGGTCCAGCGCGGCGGGCACGACACTCCAATTTCCCGAGGGACTGCTGGCCACCGTGCTCAAGGTCTGCAGTGTGGTGCCCGAACTCGTCAACCGCACGGTGACCACCACGCGTGCTCCCGCCTCCGTCGTCCCGGCGATTGTCGGCGTGAGTTCGCGCACCGCACCCGCGCTCGGGGACGTCACCTGGATGGACGCGGGGGCCGCGAGGTCCACCCGCCATGCGTGACTGATGGGCGACGGGTCCACGTTGCCCGCGGCATCGATCGCGCGCACGTGGAACTGCTGGGGGCCGGACGTCAGCCCGGTGAACGTGCGACTGCCTGACCCCGTCCCAGGACATGGCGTCGAGGTGAAGGTGACGCCGTCGACGGAGCACTGGAACGTCGCCGTGGAGTCATCCGGGCTCTGATAGTCGAAGAGCGCGCTCGACGAGTTGCTGTCGGTCGCGGGCACCGCGGTGAAGGATGTGTCGGGAGCGAGGGTGTCCACGCGCCACGCGCGCGACGCGGGGCTCGGGTCCGGCGTCCCCGCCGCGCTGTAGGCCGTCACCTCCAGCGTGTGGGCACCTTCGTCCAGGTTCGTATAGGTCTGGGTCGGACCGCAGGCCGTGGCCGGGCCAACGTCCAGCGAGCACTGATACGTGACCCCACCCGTGAAGGTGAAGACCGCGGTCTTCGAGCTCGTCGGCGCGCCTGGGGGACTGGCAACGGGCCCCCCCGTGATGGCGGTGTTGGGGACGGAGGTGTCCACCTTCCAGGTGTAGCTCTTCGGGTTCGGGTCCTGATTGCCCGCATCATCGATGGCGTAGACCGTCAGCCGGTGGTCCCCGTTGCCGAGCGCGCCGGACGAATACGAGGCCGGGCATGGACCGAAGGCCGCATCTCCCAGCGGCGGCGTACTGTCCAGCGCACAGCGATAGCTGGACGTCTCCGTCGAGGTGAAGGTGAAGTTCGCGACCGTGGCGCTGGAGATCGGCGGAACCCCATTGGGCGTGAGCGTCGTCGTCGGAGGAACGTTGTCGAAGGTGAAGTTGAACTCCGTGCCGATGGCGCTGTAGGCACCGAGGAACCCGGCTTGCGCCGCGACGCGATAGGCCGTGCCAGGCGTGCTGCTCGGAGGCACGAACGAGTAGACGAAGGCCTTGAGGCTGTCCGATGCCGTCCTCCCCCAATACGTGTACGTGAGGTTCGGGGTCGTGCCGGTGACTTCGTAGAGGATGACCTCCGACAGGCCCTGCTGCGTTGTTCCCCTCAGCAAGGGATTGTTCGTCCGAGCAGGCGGTCCCACTGGCGTGAGATCCGGAACGCCGGGCGTGGTGAAGGCCGTGTCCACGAGGGTGACGGTGCCCGCGTGATTCAGCGCGGTGGCCGCGTCATTGGGCATCGCGCCATCGGTGGTGGCCCCAGGGGCCGTGCCCTGGGTTCCCGCCATGCCCGAGGGAGTGGTGGGGATACAGGAGGCCCCTCCTGAAGCCTGGAAGAACACACGCCCTCCGCCACCTCCGCCTCCGGGCCCGGCCACGCCGACAGCGCCATTGCCACCCGCCGCGCTGACCTTGTTCGGGTCACACGTCCCGCTGCCCGTGAAGCGCAGGTGCAGGGTGCCACCGGCTCCACCACCATGGCCGACATTCGTTCCCGTGGTCGCCAGGGCGCTCTCCCCATGGGCCAGGATGCTTCCAGTCCCCGAGAGCGAAGTGGCGCGGATGAAGATGATGCCGCCGCCTTGGCCACCTGCCCCCGTCGTCAGGGCGCTCTGGGCATGCCCACTGCCTCCGCCACCACCAAACGTGAGGAAGCTCAAGGACGAACCACTGAGCGCCGCGCCGCCATCGCCCCCCGAGTTGTCCCCCTCGTTCTGCCCTCCCACGCCACCGGGCCCACCATTGCCACCGCCACCGCCGCCACCACCGCGACAGGAGCCTCCGCCTCCACCATTCGTGGAGTTGTCGGCCGAGTCCTCCTGGTCGGGAACCACGTCCTCTCCCCGGCGTCCCGTATTGCCCGGGTCCGAGCCCGAGCAACCGCCGTTCGCGTCACCGACGAAGGCCGCGCCCCGGAGCCCGAGCCCCGTTGCCTGAATCGTTCCGTTGTTGATGAGCGGGCCATTGGCCAGGAACGCCAGCACGCCGCCCGAGCTCCCGTTCCACTTGTCCGCGGTGACGGTGACGTTCGCGTTGACGGTGACCGCTCCGTAGCGAGGCACGGTGACCACCTGCGCGCCCGCGCTCTTGTAGCTGTGCAGCAGGGGCGCGGTGAGCGTCAGCGAGGTCGACGTGGGGCCCCCTGTCTTGACCTGCGCGAACTCCCAATGTCCCACCGTGGGCGTCGTACCGACCGCCAAGTCCACTGGCGTGCTCGTGCCCGGCGCGGGCGCGGGGCTCAACCCGGTGGTCTGGATGACCATCACCAGGTTGGTGTTGGCGAGCTCCGGGAGCGCCCCGAGCAGCACCAGCGTGTCCGTCCCCGCGTTGGCATTGGCGTTGAGCTTCGTATGACTGTTGATCTTGTGCGAAGAGCCCGCCGTGGAGAAGACCCTCGCCGTGCCTCCACCGCCCAGCCCGAACCGGTCCCGTTCCGCGCTCGCGGTGCCGCACAGCAACAGCACGCCCCACAACAGCGCTCGCATCAGCAGCGTCCTCATTGGCGCACGTCTCCTGGCTTCGCGGCCCCATCGGCGGGGAGCGCTCCTCGCGACTCCTGTGGGTCGATGAACTTGAACTCGATGCGACGGTTCTCTTCGCGGTCCTGATACGTGTTTTCGGGGAACACCTTCGGCTTGGTCTTCCCGAAGCCCACGGCCATCAACCGGTCCGCCGGAGCCCCTTTGCTGATGAGGTACTGGCGCACCGCATCCGCGCGGGCCTGCGACAGTCGCCGGCTGGCATCCAGGGGCGAGCGCAGGTCCGTGTGCCCACCCACCACCACCATGGGCAGCTCCGGGTGCTCCCTCACGATGCGCGCCACCCAGTTGAGCTGCTCGAGCGAGCGGCTCTGGATGACCACGCCCGAGGCCTCGAAGTAGATCCGCTCGAACAGCTCCAGGTGGCCCGGTTTGATCTCCACCAGCGGCGGCACGTTCGCGGGGCAGCCCAGGTTGTTCGCCGCGCCCACGTCCTTCACGCAGCTGTCCAACCGGTTGGGCACGCCGTCCTTGTCCGAGTCCATCTCCGGGCAGCCCTTGCGCTCCGGCGGCCCCGGCTCGTTGGGACACTCGTCGTTGTCGTTCACGATGCCGTCCTTGTCGAAGTCGACCACCGGGCAGCCCTCGTTGTCCGCCGGCCCCGCATGCTCCGGGCATCGGTCCTTGCTGTCCTCGACCTCGTCCTTGTCCTTGTCATCCATGGGGCAGCCATTGCGCGCGGGAGGGCCGTTCAGGTCCGGGCACTCGTCGAGCGTGTCCTCGATGCCGTCTCCATCCGAGTCCTTCGCCGAGCAGCCTCCGCGCGCCGCGTCTCCGGCCACCAGCGGACAGCGGTCCACGCTGTTGATGATTCCATCCCCATCCTCGTCGGAGCCGGGGCACTCCTGGATGGGGTCCGTCAGCGTCTTCACCAACCCCGGCTCGCAGCGCACCGACGACTCACCGGGCCCGCGCGTCGGCACCACCTTGCCGAACGCGCCGCCCACCATCAGCCGGAACAGCGGCGTCCCCGGGGCCGAGCCCACACCCATGCCCGCCAGGGCGAAGAGCTCCAGCGACGGACTCGCCAGGTAGCGCGCCCCCGGCAAGAGCTCCACCGCGCCGGGCTGGTCCGTCAGGGGCAGCATCGCGCGCACGTTCAGCTCCCAGCGCAGCCGCTTGCCCGTCGTGGAGAGCGCCGCGCCCACGCGCACCTCGTGCCCCACCTCGTCCTCCAGGTCGCCCACGCGCTCGGTCAGCAGCATCTTCTCCCGCTGGACGTAGCCGACCTCCAAGCCCGCGCGGATGCGCCCGAAGTGCCGCCCCAGCATCAGCCGGGGCGACAGCCGCACCGAGCCATCATCCCGCGAAAACCCCTCCGCGCTGCCCAGGGGAACACCCACCCCCAGCTCCGCCGCGAGGTCCAGCACGCCCGACGACTCCTGCGTCAGGAGCCCCACCCGACCACTCAGCGATGGCGTGGAGAGCGTCTGCGCGCGCGGCTCCGGGATGCCCGCACCCGCCAACCCGGTGCTGTTGCCACCCTGAAACGCCACCAGCGGCACCTGCAACCCCACCTGCAACCAACTCAAGGGCGCATAGGCCGCGGCCAGGTGCGCCGTCGCGCGGCTGCCCACGACGGCGAGCTTCTTCCCGGTGTTCATGTACACCAGCGGCTCGTGGGCGTACTGCATCGCGACCGTGGCTCGGAAGTCACCCGCTGGAAGCAGCTCACCCAGGCCCACGAGCAGCGCGCCTTCCGCGCCAGGATTCAGCTCCAGCCGCTCCAGGTCGAACCCCCTCAGGGGCGACGCATTGGGGACGGGGGGCACGTCGTCCTGGGCCCCGGCGCTCGCGGACGCCAGCGCGAACGCAAACGCGAGCACGCCTCGCAGCAGCCTGCTTCGTCTCATGATTCTCCCGGATGAATGGCGTGTGGGTAACCCGGAGCCGTCCCACGTTTCAAGCCGGCCCCCCGCGTTCACTCTACACCAGATGCCCCCCTCCTCTGGCCAGCCCGCACCCATCGGGTCGCCCGGCGCGCGAGGGCCGAGACAACGCTGTCACTGAAATCTCAGACCAGGGATTCCCGCCCGGTCAATTCGTGGCATGCTGGCGCATCACTCACCTCCCCGCGGCTCGCGCGGGGTCTGGCGCCGGGGGCACTCTGATGATCGCGAACGCCGCGTTGCTCGCGAACCAGGCCGAGTTCGAATTCGAGGCAGGTTCGTTCACGGCCGCGGAGCTGGCGGTGCTCGGCTTCGAGGCCGAGGAGACGCTCTCCCAGCCCTACACCGTCGAAGTCGCCCTCGCCGTCCGGCCCGACCTCGAGGTGGAGGAGAAGCTGCTGCTGGGCAAGGACGCGCGGCTGACGGTGATGCTCGGAGACGGCACCGCCCGCTTCTTCCAGGGCGTCGTCGCGCGGATGACCCGCTGGGACGAAGGCAGCGGCCCCGAGCGCCGTCGCTACCGCGTCACCGTCGTGCCGCGCCTGTGGACGCTGCGCCACCGCCGCAAGAGCCGCATCTTCCAGGAGCTGACCGTTCCGCAGATCGTCCACAAGGTCCTGGACGAGGCCAAGGTCGAACACCGCCTGGCCCTCACCGGAACCTACCCGGTGCGCGACTACTGCGTGCAGTACCGCGAGTCAGACCTGGACTTCGTCTCGCGGCTCCTCGAGGAGGAAGGCATCTTCTACTTCTTCGAGCACGCCGAGAGCTCACACATGATGGTCCTGGGAGACGGCTCGTCGGCCAATCCCTCCATGCAGGGTGAGTCCAAGCTCGTCTTCCGCGAGCGCTCGCACATGATCGCCTCGCAGGAGTACGTGCACGAGCTGGTGGCGCGCACCGAGGTCCAGCCCGGCGTCGTCGCGCTGCGCGACTACAACTTCCTGCGGCCGGCCCAGATGCTGGGCGCGGAGGCGGAGGCGGACGACGGCGAGACGGCGCTGGAGATCTACGACTATCCCGGCCGCTACGAGGAGCCGGGCCCCGGCCGAAACCTTGCCCAGGTGCGCCTGGAGGAATTGCGCGCGCGCACCCAGACGGTAACGGGCGCCAGCTACAGCCGCCGAATCTGTCCCGGCCACGTCTTCGAACTGGCCGAGCACCCCGACACCGCCGTCAACCGCAAGTACCTGCCCATCTCCGTGCGACACACCGGCCACCAGTCGGAGGCGGTGAGCATCGACCAGTCCACGCTGCGCTCGCGCGAGGGCTACCGCAACGAGTTCCTCTGCCAGCCCGCGGACGTGCCCTTCCGGCCGTCTCGCGTGACGCCCCGCCCCGTCATCCCCGGCGCGCAGACCGCGCGCGTCGTGGGCCCCGCGGGCGAGGAGATCCACACCGACGAGCATGGCCGCATCAAGGTCCAGTTCCACTGGGACCGCGAGGGCAAGGCCAACGACAAGAGCTCCTGCTGGATTCGCGTCAGCCAGGCCTGGGCGGGTCCGGGCTGGGGCGCGCTGTACCTGCCGCGCATCGGCCACGAAGTGGTGGTGGAGTTCCTGGAAGGAGACCCGGACCGCCCGCTCGTCACCGGCAGCGTCTACAACGGGCAGAATCCGCCGCCCATCGACCTGCCCGGCAGCAAGACGCAGAGCACCCTGCGCTCCAGCTCCAGCCCTGGCGGTGACGGCTCCAACGAGCTGCGCTTCGAGGACGCGGCGGGCTCGGAGCTCGTGTATCTGCACGCGCAGAAGGACTTCAACGTCGTCGTGGAGAACGACAAGACGCAGGAGGTCCGCGGCAACGAGACGTTGCTGGTGAAGAAGGACCGCGCCCGCGTCATCGAGGGCAACCAGTCCCTCGAGGTGAAGAAGGACGACGACAGCACCATCAGCGGCAACCAGTCCCTGGCCGTCACCGGAAACCGCTCCACCACGGTGGCGGGCAATCACACCGAGTCCGTCAAGGGTGACCAGTCCATTGGCGTCAGCAGCAGCCAGAGCCTGTCGGTCAGCCTGGCGTCGGCGGAGACGGTGGGCCTGGGGAAGATGCTCACCGTGGGCGGAGCGCTCGCCATCAGCGTGGGCGCCGCCTTCAACGAGCTGGTGGGCGGCGTCAAATCCGAGCAGGTGGGCGGCGCCAAGGTGGAAGTCGTTGGCGCGAAGAAGTCCGAGTCCGTCAAGGGCGCCCGCTCCACGCAGGTGGGCGGGGACCTGTCGGAAGAGATTGGCAAGTCCCGGACGCTGAAGGTGGACAAGGACCTCATGGTCAGCGTCGGTGGCAAATCCAATCACGTCACCAAGGACGCCTACGTCCTGTCCGCCAAGGAAATCGCCCTGGTCGCCGAGGAGCAGTTCACCCTCAAGGTCGGCTCCGCCACGTTGCAGGTGAAGAAGAACGGGGACGTCGTCATCAAGGGCGCGAAGATTGAAGTCACCGGCAGCGGCGACGTCATCATCAAGGGCTCCAAGATCTCCGAAAACTAGGCCGGTCCAGGCAGACCCCGGGGGGGGGTGGCTTGAAACAGGTCCACTGTGTCTGGCACTTTACGCTTCGCACGGAACCGACGACGGGGCCGGGCCCTCAAAAAGGAATGTGAATTTGGCGCTAGGACACACTGGCGCCGGTGCGGCGGGGGTGGCCGGCCGGTGCCTTCGGTGGGGTGTGGTCGCCGCGCAGGCGCTGGGCATGAGCGTGGGAGCGGGCTGCGCGAAGCGCGTGCCCTTCTCCTGTGAGACACCGCCACCGTTCCAGGTGGTGGTGGACGCGGCCGAGCAGCTCAACCCGGACTCCAAGGGCCGCTCGTTGCCCACCGTGGTCCAGATTGTCCAGCTCAAGGACAGCGTGAAGCTGGAGCGCGCGGGCTTCCGAGACTTGTGGGGCAAGCCCGAGGTGCTGCTGAAGGATGACCTGCTGCAGGTGGCCGAGGTGGTGGTGGCACCCGGTACGCAGGAGAAGCGCTGGATACAGCGGGACCCGAAGGCGCGCTTCGTGCTCGCCATGGGCCTGTTCCGACAGCCCCTGGGTTACTCCTGGCGCGCGGTGGCGACCTTGCCCGTGGTGCAGGAGTCGCGCTGCGTGGAGCGTCCCGCCGGAGACCAGGGGCCACCGCAGGAGGACGATGAGGTCTTCCGCTACCGGCTCCAGGGCTATCAGATCGACTTGATGTTCCGGCCCCTCAGCGTGGCGCCGGAGCGACACAACAACCCCGAATCCGGCGACCGAGAGTCGCCCCGGAGAGGCGCATGAAGTCCGCGCAGCGCGTCGTGTGGTCCGAGGGCATGTTCATGAGCCCCCACCACCTCCAGCAACAAGACCTCTATCACGAGCAGCTCTTGGAGAACCGGCTGGGGGCCTTGGAACCCTATCCGTGGGGCGTGGTGGCCATGGAGCTGGACCAGGAGGCGCTGCGCGCCGGCCAGGTGCAGTTGTCGAACTTCGTCGGCGTGCTGCCAGACGGGTTGACGGTGTCCTTCGAGTCCGGAGACGCCGAGGCCCCCTCCGCGCGCCCCGCCGAGGGCTACTTCCCTCCCGCGCAGCGCACCCTGGACGTGTACCTGGGCGTGCCGCGCGAGCGCAGCGGCGTGGAGAGCTACGGCAGCGGGGAGCGCATCGGTGGCAGCCCGCGTTACACGCCCGTCACGCGGCCCATCAGCGACCTGACGGCGTCCACGTCCATCTCCCAGGTGGGCTTCGGCCAGCGCAACGTGCGGCTCTTGTTCGGCACCGAGCCGCGCGACGACTTCGAGGCCATCAAGCTGTTCGAGCTGACGCGGGACAAGTCCGGCAGCCTGGCCGTGGTGGACGCCTATGTCCCGCCCTGCCTTCGCATCGACGCGGCGCCCTACATCATGGGCGAGCTGCGCACGCTCTTGCGGCTGATGGTCTCCAAGCAGCGCCAGCTCGCCTCGCGCCGCCGGCACCGGGATGCGTCCGCGCTGGAGTTCACCGCGGGCGACGTGACGCTCTTCCTGGAGCTCAACGCCCTCAACGGCACCATCCCCTTCCTCCAGCACGCGCTGGACGCGGGCAACCTGCGGCCCCGGGATTTGTACCTCACGCTGGTGCAGTGCGCCGGCCAGCTGTGCACCTTCTCCTCCAGCGCGGACCCCACGACGCTGCCGTCCTTCCAGTTCACGAACCTGAGGGCGACGTTCGAGGAGCTGTTCCGCCGCCTGTCGGAGCTGATGCGCTCGGTGGCGCTGGAGCAGTGCCTGACGGTGGACCTCTCCGCGGGCTCGGACGGCATGTTCCGGGGGAAGCTGGAGGACGAGCGGCTGGAGCGCTGCGGCGCCTTCCTGCTGGCGGTGAGGAGCGATTTGCCCGAGCGCGTCGTCGCCGAGCAGTTCCCCAAGCTCACCAAGGTGGCCTGCTGGGATGACATCCCGGGCCTCGTCCGCGCCGCCGCGCCCGGGGTGCCGCTGGCCGTCACGTACCGCCCGCCGCCGGAAGTCCCGGTGCAGCCAGGCACCGTGTACTTCAGCCTCTCGATGAATGACGGCTACTGGAAGAACGTGATGAGGGATCACAACCTCGCGCTCTATCTGCCACAGCCGTTCGACGCGGCCCGAACGACCGTCGAGCTGCTCGCGGTCCCCACCGCCAATCGCTGACGCGCAGGGATTCCCATGGACCGAGTGACGGAAGCCACGAAGGACTGTTTCGACGCCGCCATCCACCTGCGCGGCTCGGAGGCGGCGGCCATTCCTCCGCCCGAGACGCTCTATCACCGCCTGCGCGGAGTGGTGGACGAGCTCTTGCGGCGCGCCGCCGTGCTCGGCTTCAGCCACCAGGATGCCCAGGACATGGCCTACGCCATGGTGGCGCTCATCGACGAGGTCGTCCTCAGCCGGCCGGAGGAGTACCGGCAGTTCTGGATGACCAACCCGCTGCAGCTGCACTACTTCAACGAGAACATCGCGGGCGACGGCTTCTTCGCCAGGCTGGACCTGGTGCGAAAGGATCCGCACCGCGCCGAGGTCCTCCAGGTCTACTACCTGTGCATGCTCTTCGGCTTCCAGGGGCGCTACCGCATCCGCGGCGGCGAGCTGGAGCTGATGACGCTCATCGACACGGTGAAGAAGGACCTGGAGCGCGCGCGTCCGTTCGACTTCGACGTGCTGTCACCCCACGGTGACCGTCCCACCGACTCGCTGCTCTCCAAGCGTCGCAAGACCCCCATGCTGGCCCTGTCCGCGGGCTCGCTGGCGGTGGCGGTGCTCTTCTACGGCGTGCTGCAGTTCTTCCTGAAGGACAAGGTGGACGAGCTCAAGGGCCGCATCGAGCTGCACGCCGCCAAGAACGTCGCCGGCACCCTGGCTCCGCCGCAAGCGGGCGCCAACCCGGGAGGCACGCAATGATGGCCTACCTGCTACCGCTGCTGGGTATCGGCGCGCCCATGTTCGCGCTGATGACCTACCTGGAGCTCAGCCCGCCCCAGGCCGCCATCGTCGCCGCGCTCGCGGGCCTCTTGGCCATGGGCGTGGTGTGGGTGGTCAAACGCATCCGCGCGCGCCGCGCCGCCAAGAAGCTGGAGGGCGCGCTCGCGGCCCAAGGTGAGGAGCAGGCCGCCACGGTGCGGCCGGACCTGCAGCCCGAAATCAAGGCGATGCAGGACGAGTTCACCAAGGCGGTGGGCGCGCTCAAGGCGTCCAAGCTGGCGCGCGGCGGCAAGGACGCGCTGGCGGTGCTGCCCTGGTACCTCATCGTCGGCCCTCCGGGCGCGGGCAAGAGCACCGCGCTGCGCAACTCCGGCCTGAAGTTCCCCTACCTGTCCGCGCGCGGTGGCGTGCGCGGCGTGGGTGGCACTCGAAACTGCGACTGGTGGCTCACCAACGAGGCCGTCATCCTCGACACGGCGGGCCGCTACACCAGCGCCGAGGAGGACCGTCCGGAGTGGATGGCCTTCCTGGACACGGTGGTGAAGCACCGCCCCAGCCGCCCCATCAACGGCCTCATCGTCGCCATCAGCGTCAGCGAGCTGATGACGGCGGACCCGCAGGCCGTGGGCGAGATGGGGCAGACCATCCGCGAGCGCCTGGACGAAATCACCGGCCGGCTGAAGATGCTGGTGCCCGTCTACGTGATGGTCACCAAGTGCGATTTGCTGCCGGGCTTCGTGGAGATGTTCTCCGACTTGTCCCGCGTGGAGCGCGGACAGGTCTGGGGCTTCACCGTGCCGCTGGAGCACCAGAAGGACGCCAGCACGGACCTGTTCCGCGAGCGCTTCGACGAGATGCTCTCCGTGCTGGAGCAGCGTTCGCTGCGCCGGCTGGGCCAGGAGCGCCGGCTGGAGACGCGCGAGAACATCTACGGTTTTCCGCAGCGCTTCGACGCGCTCCGCAAGAACCTGGCCGAGTTCCTCCAGCCGCTCTTCCTGGAGAACGTGTTCCAGGACACGCCCGTCTTCCGCGGCCTGTACTTCAACAGCGGCACGCAGGACGTGCGCGCGGTGGACAAGGTGTCCCCGTCCGCGGGCGAGATGTTCGGCACGACCAACGGGCGGCCGCAGACGGATGGCGCATCCGCCGAGGGCCGCAGCTACTTCCTCTGGGACGTCTTCACGAAGGTGATGTTCCAGGACCAGCAGGTGGCGGTGCGCAGCTCGCTGGAGGAAGCGAGGGTGCGCCGGCAGAGCATGGTGCTGGCGGGCGCGGCGATGGCGGCCACGGCGCTGCTGTTGTCCATGCCCACCCTCTCCTATTTCCAGAACCGCTTCCTGGCGGAGGCGGTGACCAAGGCCATCACCGACGTGAACCTGGACCCGCGCGATGACGTGCGCCGGGTCGAGGACCTGCTGCCTCTCAGCAAACGCCTGGAGGAGCTGACTCGGCACGAGGAAGAGGGCGCCCCGGTGTGGATGCGCTTCGGCCTCTACCAGGGCCACAAGCTGCTGCCGCAGGCGCGCCAGTTCTACAACACCGCCCTACGGCGGGTGCTGCTGGGCAAGCAGTTCGAGCTCATCGAGCAACGCCTGGAGGGCTTCGCCCGCAGCCCGGACATGCTCACGCTCCGGGACCCCAAGGAGCACGCGGAGCACTCGGCGAAGTTCAAGCAGTACGTGGATGACCTGAAGATGTACCTGCTGGTGACGACGCCGCGGGACCCCAAGGAGCCGGAGCTGGACGAGACGCAGCGCCGGTGGCTCGTGCGCCAGATTGTCGAGCACTGGGCGAGTTTGCGCGGCGTCGCGCTCGACGAGGAGATGGTGACAACCCACGCGACCACCTTCATCAAGATGCTGGGCGCCGAGCAGGCCCTGCCCGACGAGCAGAAGCCCGCGCGCGAGGAGCGCATCGCGTTCCCCCGGGAGCGCTCGATCATCGTGGGCGCCCGCCGCGCGCTCATCCGAGTGCCCCTGGAGAAGCTGGAGCTGGCGCGCATCGTGGAGACCACGCGCTCACAGTACGGAGACGTCACGCTGGAGCAGTTGATGGGCGCGGTGCCGCAATTCAGCGCCAGCAGGATGGTGCGCGGCGCCTTCACCCGCAACGCCTACGATACCGAGGTGAAGCAGCAGCTTGACTCTGCGTTCTCAGACCAGGACGCGTGGGTGCTGGACCGGGACGTCAACATGGACGTGGAGGCGTCGCGGCGCACGCTGCGCTCACTTTACTTCTCCAGCTACATCCAGGAGTGGAAGGACTTCCTCAACGCCATCCAGGTGGCCGAGCCCAGGGACAACCTCCAGTTGGAGGACCTGCTCACCAACCTGACGCGCGGCACGCCCAAGCCCTACAGCCGACTGTTCACCTCCATCGTCAACAACGTCCAGATTGAGCGACGTCCCCCCAAGGTTGAAGCCACGAGCACGAACAAGCTGACGGCGTCCGTGCAGAAGATCTTTGGCTCCGGTGACGACGCCGTCACCGAGAAGAACCGGCAGCAGCTCAATCCGCTCGCGCCTTCCGGAGAAGAGGAGATCCTCCCCCGGGACGTGGCACGCGAGTTCGCCTCCATCATCCGGTTCGCCACGGAGCGCTACAAGACGGACGACGGCGAGGAGACGCTGACGGCGCTCGTCGAGTACGAGGAGCAGCTCGTCACAGTGCACACGGCGATGCTGGCGTCGAAGGACAAGGTCGGGGAAGGCGCGGAGCTGACCAAGAAGAGCAACGCCGCGCGCAGCTATGTGGAGATGCTCATCCGCAAGCAGACGGACAACATCGCCATCTTCGAGCGCCTGCTCTTGCCTCCCTTCAAGGACACCATCGTCGTCATCGCGCAGGGTCAGGCCCAGCAGAAGAGCAAGCTGTGGTGCGAGCAAGTGGCCGTCCCCTTCAACCGGGCATTCAAGAACATGTACCCGTTCACCCCCGGCTCACAGAAGGACGCGCCGCTGCTCGAGGTCGCGGAGTTCCTGCGGCCCGACACCGGGGTGCTCCGCAAGTTCATCAAGGAGCAGCTCAGCGAGCAGCTCGTCGCCACTGGCCGCAAGTGGGACTTCACCTCCTCCGCTAGCACGCACTACCGGCCCGAGCTGCTCTCCTTCCTGGAGAAGACGCAGGCCCTCGCGGCCACCCTGTTCCCGGGCGGCGAGTCGGCGGGCATGGTGGACCCACTAGTGCGCTTCCAGGTGCGCATCCGTCCCGGCGTCTCCGTGGACGGCGCTGCTTCGAAGATCGCGTCCATCATCTTCACGCTCGACGGCACCGACGAGGTGTACCGCAACGGCCCCGACACGCTGTGGAAGCCGATGATCTGGCCCGGTCAGGCCGGCAAGCTCGGCGCGCGCCTCGTCGTGCAGAGCGTGGAGGGCAACACCGAGTCCGTGCAGGACGAGGAGGGTGACTGGGGCCTGTTCCGGCTTCTCGAGCGCGTGAAGAAGATTGAGCCCAGCCCGGACGGGCGCTACTTCACGGCGACGTGGGACATCGATGAAATCGACGGCGCCCAGGTCTCCATCGACTTCCGGCCGGAGCGCACGACCAACCCCTTCTTCGGGCTGGCGGGCAACACGTCCAAGCTGATGGGCATCTTCCGGGACTCCGGCATGAAGGTCCCGATGGGCATTGCGCTCAGCGGCAAGGGCTGCGAGCCGGAGGCCGTGGCCGCGGGTGGAGCCCCCTGATGGCGGTGCAGCAACCTCCTCGCATCGGCCTGCTGGGAAAGACGCCGCGCCAGGCGGAGTTCATCCGGTTCAACGCCTCCACGCCGCTCGCCCTCCACCTCTACGGGTGGATGGAGGCGGGCGTGGAGCGTGCGCGCAAGGCGCGGATGGACCTGCCCTCGGATCCCGCGCACTTCGTCTTCACCGCCCCAGGCCAGAAGCAGGCGCTGGTGGGGCTGATGGCGCCCAGCGTGGACAGCGTGGGCCGCGCCTTTCCGCTGGCCGTGTTCACCGAGGTGCCCTCGGCCAGCACCGCGCTCCGCTTCGCGCTGACACCAGAGGCCTACCAGCCCTTCCTTCGCGCGGCCGGGGCCCTGGCCCACGCGGCGGCGGAGCTGGACGTGCCGCGACTCACCGAGCGCGCCACTGCGCTGCCCGTGCCGGGCCCGGGTGACTTCAGCGTGGCGGAGCGCCTGCGCGACAGCGTCCTTTCGGAGCACCACCTCGCCGACCTGCTGGGACCCGTGACAGAGGGCTCGCCCGCCGGAGGGCAGTACTACGCGCTGCACACCTTCCTCACCGCGTGCATCGGTGAGCGCGGACGCGAGCAGTCCGCCGCGGGCGTGGTGCTGGACTGCCCTTTGACGGCGCGCGTGGGCCCGGTGGCGTGGTTGGAGCTGTCCTCGCGCCTGTTGCGCTGGCCCCACCAGCCGCCGTCCTTCTTCTGGTCCGAGGGAGACAAGCCCCGGCTGCTCTTGAGCCTGGGCTCCGCGTCGCCCTCCGTCTTCCTCGCGCTCGCCCAGCCCGGCCGCCCCGGCGCCCAGGTGTGGCCGCTGCGCACCGAACGTCCCGCCGCCATCGACAACGCGCGCAAGGGCCTGACGGCCTCCGCGCGCCAGGTCATCGACTCCCCCACCACCACCCTCGACCAGCTCCTGCGCGCCTTGTCGCGCTGAGGGCACACGATGCCTCACACCATGCCTCCCACCCTCGAAGAGCTCCGTGAGCGCGCCCGTCCCTGGGTCGAGCCCGTGCCCGGCACCGCGCCCGCCGGAACGCAGGCGAAGCACGACCCCGCCTACGAGGCCATCACCGCCGAGGTGGCGAAGCTGGAGTCCCCCGCCAGCAACGCCGTGCGCTGGGACGAAGTCGTTCGCGGCGCCGACGAGCTGCTCAAGGGCACCACCAAGGACCTCTGGCTCGCCTCGTATCTGGCCTACGGCCTCTACGTCACCCGGGGCATGGACGGCGCCGCCACCGGCGCGGCCCTGCTCGCGGAGGTGACGGAGCGCTTCTGGCCCGACCTCTTTCCGGAGGTGAAGCGGCTGCGCGCGCGCGCCAACGCCGTGGGCTGGTTCGTGGAACGCCTGGGCAGGCTGCTGCCCACCATCGACCAGGCCAGCGTGAGCGCCGAGTCCCTCGATGCGCTGGCCTTCGCCATCAAGCGACTGTCCACCCTGTCGCGTGAGCGCTTCGCCGACCAGACCCCCGCCTTCGGTCCGATTCAGGACGCCATCGCCCGGCTGCGCGCCGGCCTGCCCGAGCCCCTGCCCGAGGCGCCCCAACAGCAGGACGCCGCTTTGGCCGAGCCCGTGGACAGCGCGCCGACAGCAGCTCCCGTGACGGGCCCGGAGTCGTCCTCGAGCCCCGCGCACGCCGACGCCGCGTCGGCCGTGAACACTCACACGGCCCCGAGGACCGAGCCGCCCGCGTCCCCGAAGGCCGCGCAGCCGTCGGCACCGTCGCGCCCCGCGCCCCCTCAGGTCGGCGCCCAGCCTTCCGCGCCCCCGCGCCCCGCGCCCCCGAAAGTCGCCGCGCCCAGCACCGTCGTCGTGCCTCCGCTCCCCACGCTGCCCGCGCAGCCGGACCTCTCCAGCACCGAGGCCGTCACCGACTTCCTGCGCAACGTCGGCGCCGCGCTCCTGGGCGCCGCGAGCGCGCTGCGTCACGCGAGCAGCGCGGACCCCGTCTCCTACCGTCTGCTGCGCAACGGCGTGTGGCTGCACCTGGCGCGGCCGCCTGGCACCGGTGCCAACGGCCGCACGACGCTTCAGCCGCCACCGGACTCGCTGCGCTCCAAGCTGGAGACCCTGGAAGCCAACCAGCGCTGGAGCGAGCTGCTCGACGAGGCCGAGTCCGCCGTCGCCCAACACCGCTTCGCCCTGAGCCCGCACCGCTTCAGCGCGGCCGCGCTCAAGGGGCTGGGTGAAACACACACCACGGCCCACGCCGCGCTGGTGCGGGAGTTGCGTGTGCAACTGCGCCGCATGCCGGGCGTGGAGGACCTGCTCGCCGCCGACGGCTCTCCCCTCACCGACGAGGCCACGCGCGCCTGGCTGCGCGCCGAGGTCCTCCAGGCGGCCCCCCGCACCACCGCGTCCCCGGTCCGCGCCCCGACGACAGCCATCCGCCTGCCGCCGCCGTCACTCGACGCGGAGTCCGCCGGCGCGCAGCCCCTGGGCGAGGAGGAAACCCAGGCGCTGCTGGCCGAGGGCCGCGTGCAGGAGCTCGTCGCGGGGCTCCAGGCGGATGTCGCCGCCGCGGGCACGGGCCGCGCGCGCTTCGTCGCCCGCCTGACCCTGGCGCGCCTGTGTGCCCAGGCAGGACAACTTCCGCTGGCGCGCGCGCTTTTCGACGCGCTCGACGAGGAGGTTTCCTCTCATGCGTTGGACCAGTGGGAGCCCACGCTGGCGGCGGCCTGTCTCGAGGGATGGCTCGCCACCCGCACCGTCGAGGAAAAGGAGGGGGGACGGTTGGCAGCAAAAGTTCGAAACCGCTATCGTCGTCTCGCACGGCTGGATTCTTCCGCCGCGCTCCGCGTCGTCGGCCCCTGACGTTCCCAGGTTGTTCCGCGGCGAAGCCTCCCCCATGCGACGCCCGCGCATTTCTACGTAGGTCTCAAGGAGAGAGCCGCAGATGAGCAAAGAGAGTTCCGTCGCCCCTACCGAGCGCGTCAACATCGTCTACAAGCCCGCCACCGGCAATGCGCAGGAGCAGGTGGAGCTGCCCCTGAAGGTCCTGATGATGGGGGACTTCACGGGCCAGGCGGATGACCGGCCTCTGGAGCAGCGCGCGCCCATCAACGTGGACAAGGGCAACTTCAACGAGGTGATGGCCCAGCAGAACCTCAAGGTCACCCTCACCGCCGCGGACAAGCTGTCCAGCGACGCGGGCGCGACCATGAATGTCTCGCTCCAATTCAAGAACCTGTCGGACTTCACGCCCGAGAGCGTCGTCAATCAGGTGCCCGAGCTCAAGAAGCTCCTGGAGCTGCGCAGCGCGCTCAACGCGCTCAAGGGGCCCCTGGGCAACCTTCCCGCGTTCCGCAAGAAGCTTCAGGCACTCCTGGCCGACGAAGAGGGCCGCAAGGCGCTCATCAAGGAACTGGGGCTCGAGGAAAAGTCCAAGTAACCGTTTACGGGGAACAGAGACACCATGCCTACCGAGACCCTGACCCAGAAGTCGCCGGTTGCCGGCGCCGATGCCTCGCTGTCCCTGCTCGACGAAATCCTCTCCGAGGCGAAGCTCAAGCCCAAGGACGAGGGTTACGACGTCGCCAAGCGCGGCGTGCAAGCCTTCATCACGGAGATGCTCGCGCCCAACCGCTCCGAGGAGCGTGTGGACAAGGCGCTCGTCGACGCGATGATCGCCGAAATCGACAAGCGCCTGTCGTCGCAGGTGAATGAAATCCTCCACGCCTCCGAGTTCCAGAAGCTGGAGTCGTCCTGGCGTTCGCTGAAGTTCCTGGTGGACCGCGTGGACTTCCGCGAGAACACCCGCGTGGAGATGCTCAACGTCTCCAAGGAAGACTTGCAGAAGGACTTCGAGGACGCGCCCGAGGTCGTGAAGAGCGGCCTGTACAAGCTCGTGTACTCCAACGAGTACGGCGTCTTCGGTGGCAAGCCCTACGGCATCATCTCCGCCAACTACGACTTCGGCGTGGGCCCGCAGGACATGGAGCTTCTGCGCAAGTGCGCGTCGGTGGCCGCCATGGCCCACGCGCCGTTCATCGCCAACACCGCGCCGGAGACCTTCGGTGAGCCTACCTTCCTGAAGCTGCCGGACCTCAAGGACCTCAAGTCCCTGTTCGAGGGTCCGCAGTACGCGCGCTGGCACTCGTTCCGCGAGAGCGAGGACGCGCGCTATGTGGGCCTGGCCCTGCCGCGCTTCCTGCTGCGTCTGCCTTATGGCGAGAAGACGGTGCCGGTGAAGGCTTTCAACTTCACCGAGGACGTCGTCGGCAGCCACGAGAAGTACCTGTGGGGCCATGCCTCCGTCGCGCTGACGTCGCGCGTGGCGGACTCCTTCGCCAAGTTCCGCTGGAGCCCGAACATCATCGGTCCCCAGTCCGGCGGCGCGGTGGAGAACCTGCCCCTGCACCAGTACGAGGCCATGGGGGAAATCCAGACCAAGATTCCCACCGAGGTCATGCTCACCGAGCGGCGCGAGTACGAGCTGTCCGAGGAAGGCTTCATCGGCCTGGTGTTCCGCAAGGACTCCGACAACGCGGCGTTCTTCAGCGCCAACTCCACCCAGAAGCCCAAGTTCTTCGGCAACACCCCGGAGGGCAAGGCCGCGGAGACGAACTACCGTCTGGGTACGCAGCTGCCATACATGTTCATCATGACGCGCCTCGCGCACTACATCAAAGTGCTGCAGCGCGAACAGATTGGCAGCTGGAAGGAGAAGGCCGACCTGGAGCGTGAGCTGAATCACTGGCTCAGCCAGTACATCTCCGACATGGACGACCCGGCGCCCGCCGTGCGCTCGCGCCGCCCGCTGAAGGCCGCGCGCGTCGTCGTCGAGGACGTGGAAGGTCAGCCCGGCTGGTACCGCTGCAGCCTGCAGGTGCGCCCCCACTTCAAGTACATGGGTGCGTCGTTCACCCTGTCCTTGGTGGGTAAGTTGGACAAGGAGTGATGGACCCGCTTCACCGTGTGTCGTTGAGATCAGCTATTCTGTGGGCTCCACTCCCAGGCTCGAAATGAGCCTGGGCCACCCGCGCGCCTTCGCGCGCACAGCAAAGAGGTTGGTTCCATGGCTGAATCAGTTTTCGTGTACCTGAAGGCAAACGGGCAGGATATCGCGGGTGAGAGCACCCAGACGAGCCTCGGCCGCGAGGGCGCCATCGAGGCCATCTATTACGAGCAGAAGGTGTTCACCGCTCGTGAGGCGGGCTCGGGTCTGGCCGTGGGTCGCCGTCAGTACGAGGGCATCACCATCCGCAAGCGCATCGACAAGGCCTCGCCGCTGCTGATGAAGGCGCTGTGCGAGAACACCGTCATCGAGGCGACGTTCAAGTTCTTCCGCCCGAACCCCTCTGGCGACGGGACGACCGAGCAGTTCTACACGACGTCCATCAAGAAGGCGCGCATCAACAGCATCAAGCAGTTCGTGCCGGATGCGTTCGTGCCGACCAGCTCCAACAGCCCTCCGCTCGAGGAGCTGAACATCGTCTTCCACACCATCAACTGGACGTACAGCAACGGCGGCCAGACGCACGAGGACACCTGGGACACCCAGCGCTGATGCGTGCTCCTCCACCGGTCGTCCGTGGCGCAATCGACACGGGCGGCCGGGGGTGGCCTCAATAAAAGACACGCATGGGCTCCCGAGGTTTGTTGTCACGTATCGCCGAAGGCAATGGCGCGCTCGCCCCACCCGGCGACGTGGTGGAGTCCATCGCGGAGCACCTTCGCGCGTTGCTCAACACGCGCAAGGGTGAGTCCGTGGCCTCACCGGCCTTCGGCATCCTGGACTTGAACGACATCGTCCACACGTACCCATCGGCGGTGCCGCGAATGGCGCAGTCCATCCGCACGGCCATCCAGGACTTCGAGCCGAGACTGAAGAGCGTGGTGGTGAACCACTCGCCGGACCCGGATGATCCGACGGCGCTGCGGTTCGACATCACCGCGCAGCTGGCGACGCGCACGCGAAAAGGCACGGTGCGCTTCCACACGCAGATGAACCCGGGCGGGCGCGTGGACCTGTGGTGAACCGCGGGGTGTTGGGCGGAGGGCGAGGATGTTCAGCAAGTACTACCTGAGCGAGCTGACGTACCTGCGGGAGATGGGGCGGGCCTTCGGGCTGGCCAACCCGTCGCTGGCGGGCCTGCTGGTGGAGCGCGGCGCGGACCCGGACGTGGAGCGGCTGCTGGAGGGCTTCGCCTTCCTGACGGCGCGCATCCGCGAGCGCGTGGACGACGACGTGCCGGAGCTGGTGCATGGGCTGACGGAGCTCTTGCTGCCGCACTACCTGCGCCCCCTGCCCGCCGCGTCCATCGTCGAGTTCTCCCCGCACCTGCGCGCGCTGCGCGGCCGCTCGAAGCTGGCCGCCGGGGCGGAGGTCGCCTCGCAGCCCATCGACGGCACCCGCTGCGTCTTCCGCACCACGACGGACGTGGACCTGCTGCCGGTGCAGCTCACCGACGCGATGCTGGACCGCTCGTCGATTACCTCCCCCGTGCTGCGGCTGTCGTTCCAGACGACGGAGCAGGGCCGCGCCGAGGTCTTCCGCCAGCAGGGCCTGCGCCTGTTCATCCACGGAGAGCTGTCCGCCTCCGCCGTGGTGCTGCTGTGTCTCTTGCGCTACTGCGGACAGGTGCGGGTGCGCGGCGCGTCCTCACAGGGCGACGGAATCAAGCTGCCCGCGGGCTCCCTCCAAGCGGTGGGCTTCCAGCGCGACTTCCGCCTGCTGCCGTGGCCGCGAGCGAGCGAGGGCTACCGGCTGTTGCAGGAGTACCTGACGCTGCCGGAGAAGTTCCTGTTCTTCGACGTGAAGAACCTGGACGCGGCGGCGATGAGCGTCCGTGAGGACCGGTTCGAAATCGCCTTCCACCTGGAGCGGCCACCGCCCCTGGACGCGCGCATCCACCGGGAGATGTTCCGGCTGCACTGCGCTCCGGTGGTCAATCTCTTCAGCGCCCCGGCCAACCCCGTCCTCCACCACGCGCTGGACCGCGAACACCTGCTGCGCGCCGCGGACCTGCCACCCAACCACGCGGAGGTGTACTCCGTGGATTCGGTGACGGGCCTCCAGTCGGGCCGCAACGAGCGGCGCGGCTACCGGCCCTTCTTCGAGTTCAGCCATACGGCGGGCGGCGACGCGGAGCAGTCCTTCTACCGGCTGCGGCGCATGCACTCGCCGTTGGATGAAGGCATCGACATGTACATCACCCTGGAGACCCCGCGCGACGTGGCGCCGGTGCTCGGGGCCGAGGAGGCGCTCTCCATCGACCTGACGTGCACCAACCGCACGTTGCCGTCGCGCCTCCAAGTGGGTGACTTGACGGAGTCCACGTCCGCCAGCCCCACCCAGGCGAAGTTCAAGAACATCTCCCCGGTGAGCCGGCCCGCGCGCGCGCCGCTGGGCGCGGAGCTGCACTGGCGGCTGTTGTCCCATCTGGCCATCAACCAGCACTCGCTCGCGGACGCGGCGGCGCTGCGGCGGCTGATGGACCTGTACAACTTCCACTCGCTCACCGACAACCTGGCCGCGCGCGCCAGCCGCCTGCGCATCAACGCCATCCGCGCGGTGGAGACCAAACCCGTCACGCGCTTCCTGGAGGGCGCGCCGCTGCGAGGCCACCGCACCCGGGTGGACCTGGACGAGGAGAACTTCATGGGCGTGGGGGACTCGTTCCTCTTCGGCTGCGTGCTGGAGGAACTGCTCGCGTCCCACGTCACCATCAACTCCTTCAACGAGCTGAGCATCCGCCTCCACCCCTCGCAGACGGAGTACATGTGGCTTCCGAGGAACGGCTCTCAGACGCTCTTGTAGAAGAGGCCCGGAAGCTGGCCGAGGCGGCACCCCGGGTGGGCTTCTTCCCGCTGGTGGCCTACCTGGAGCGGCTCACCAAGGACGCGGTGCGCGTGGGCGGGCCCGGGCCCGTCAACGAGGAGATGATCCGCTTCCGACATGACCCGTCGCTCGGGTTCCCTTCCGGCGACGTCAGCGAGGTGACGCTGCGCTACGTGCCGGTGCGGCCGGAGGACCCGTCCTCACGCCGCCCCTTGTTCGAGGTGGTGACGCGCTTTCTGGGACTGACGGGCGCGGTGAGCCCCCTGCCCCACTACATCGCCGAGGAAGTCGCGCAGGAGGACCCGGACGCGCCCGTGCGGCGCGAGTTCCTGGACCTGTTCCACCACCGGCTCCTGTCCCTGCTGTATCGAATCGAGTCGAAGTACCGCATCACCAGCGAGACGGACACGTCCTTCACGGACCAGTGGTCCCGGCGGCTGCTCGCCCTGGGCGGCTTCGACACGTACGAGCAGCCCCGCAAGGGAGGCCTGCCGACCTGGCGCCTCCTGCGCATCGCCCCGCTGCTCGCCAGCCGCTCCCGCACGGCGGAGCAGTTGGAGGTCGCGCTCCAGGACGTGCTGAACGAGGACCTGGAGGGCGCGAAGGTGTCGGTGCGGCAGTTCGTGGGCCGCTGGGTGGACATCGACGCGCGGGTGCAGTTGGGGCGGGCCAACCATCAGCTCGGCCGCAACATGTTGCTGGGGGGCAAGGCGTTCGACCGGACGGGGAAGATTCAGCTGCACATCAGCCCGCTGCCGCCGCGCGCCTACAAGCGGCTGATGCCGGATGGGGACCTGCTACCGCTGGTGCGGGAGGTGGTGTCGCTCTTCGTCCGGGACCCGCTGGAGTATGATCTGGAGCTGGGTCTCACCGAAGGGGTGCGTCAGCAGTTCCGGCTGTCTCGCAAGGAGCCGAGCCAGCTCGGCCGCGACACCTGGCTGGGCTCCAGCCAGCAGACACACCTGAGTGTTCCCGTCGTGAGATGAGACGCTCCGGGATGGGCGGCCCCGGGGTGCGGGGATTTACGGCGTAACAGCCGCCCGGTATACCGTCGACCACCGTTGTCACAGCTTGGGGGCTCCCATTCGCGTCGATCCGAAAGCGCTTGTCCGTCGCCTGACGCCCACCTCCACCCGCCTGTTGGAAGCGGCGGTTGCTCGCGCGAGCGCGGGACGGTTCTACGAAATCGTCCCCGAGCACATGCTGGCGCAGATGCTGGAGCCCGAGGACTCGGACGTGGCGCGCCTGCTCCACCACTTCGGGGTGGACAAGCGGCACCTGGCCACCAGCATGGAGCGCGCCCTGCAGGGCCTGCGCGCCGGCAACGCGGGGCGGCCCGTCTTCTCCGAGACGCTCTTCCAGTGGTTCGAGGAGGCGTGGCTCCTGGCCTCGGTGGAGCACGGCGCGACGCGGCTGCGCTCGGGGCACCTGTTCGTCCAGTTCATCACCCGCCGCTCGCGCTACACCGCGGAAATCTTCCCCGAGCTGGACGCCATCTCCCGCGACGAGCTGCTGGGCTCGCTGGACGTGCTGCTGGAGCCCTCGCCGGAGAACGTGGAGGTCACCACGGCCGACGGCGCGGCGAGCGGCTCGGGTGGCGGCGCTGCGAGTGCGCCAGGAGGCCGGGGTGACGAGGCGCTCAAGCGCTTCGCGACGTCCTTCACCGGGCGGGTGCGCGAGGGGAAGATCGACCCCATCTTCGGCCGTCACCGCGAAATCCGGCAGATGGTCGACATCCTCTCCCGCCGCCGGAAGAACAACCCCATCCTGGTGGGCGAGCCGGGCGTGGGCAAGACGGCGCTCGTGGAGGGCATGGCCTGGGCGATTGTGCGGGGCGAGGTGCCGGAGGCGCTGCGCAACGTGGACCTGCTCGGCCTGGACCTGGGCCTGCTGCAAGCGGGCGCGGGTGTGCGCGGCGAGTTCGAGAACCGGCTCAAGGCCGTCATCGCCGAGGTGAAGGCATCCCCCACGCCCATCATCCTCTTCATCGACGAGGCGCACACCATCATCGGCGCGGGTGGCTCGCAGGGCGGCAGCGACGCGGCCAACCTGCTCAAGCCCGCGCTGGCGCGAGGCGAGTTGCGCACCATCGCCGCGACGACGTGGGCCGAGTACAAGAAGTACTTCGAGAAGGACGCGGCGCTGGAGCGGCGCTTCCAGCCGGTGAAGGTGGACGAGCCCAGCGAGGCGGACGCGGAGCTGATGCTGCGCGGCCTGCGCCCCACGTATGAGGCGTCCCACGGCGTCACCATCCGCGACGAGGCCGTCACCGCGGCCGTGCGACTGTCCAGCCGGTACATCTCCGGCCGGCAGCTCCCGGACAAGGCGGTGGACCTGCTCGACACGTCGGCTGCCCGCGTGAAGATCGAGCTGTCCACGCGGCCCGAGGAGCTGGTGGCGCTGGAGCAGGAGATCTCCGGCCTGGAGCGCGAGCGCGACGCGCTCAAGCGGGACTTGGCCGACGGTGAAGGTGGGGAGGACGCGCAGGAGGCACTGGCCGAAGCGGAGGCGAAGCTGCGCGCCACGCAGGACTCGCGGGCCTCGCTGCACGCGCGTTGGGAGACAGAGCGCGCGGCCGTCGTCGCGCTGATGGACGCTCGCAAGGCGCTGCGAGAGCCTGCCCCGGGTGCCGAGCCCGCGGCGCTCAAGGAAGCGGTGGACGCGGCGGCGAAGTCGCTCGCGGCGGCGCGCGGCGAGTTTCCGCTGGTGCACTCGGACGTGGACGCGGACATCGTCGCGCGCGTCGTCGCGGGTTGGACGGGCGTGCCGGTGGGGAAGATGCGCGGTGACATGTTGGAGGCCGTGCTGAACCTGGAGGACCGGCTGCGCACCCGCGTGCGTGGACAAGAAGCGGCGCTCAAGAAGGTGGGCGAAATCATCCGCATCTCCCAGGCGGGCATCCGCAACCCGGACGCGCCGATTGGCGTGATGCTCTTCGTGGGGCCCAGCGGCGTGGGCAAGACGGAGACGGCGCTGGCGCTGGCCGAGTCGCTCTACGGCGGCGAGCGCTTCATGACGACGCTCAACATGAGCGAGTTCCAGGAGAAGCACACGGTGAGCCGGCTCATCGGCTCGCCGCCGGGCTACGTGGGCTACGGCGAGGGCGGCCTGCTCACGGAAGCGGTGCGGCAGCGGCCCTACTCCGTCGTGCTGCTGGACGAGTGCGAGAAGGCCGACCTGGAGGTGATGAACCTCTTCTACCAGGTGTTCGACAAGGGGATGCTGACGGACGGAGAGGGCCGCGCGGTGGACTTCAAGAACACCGTCATCATCCTCACCAGCAACCTGGGCTCGGACCGGGTGATGAAGATGTTCGAGGACGGGCTGGAGCCCTCGTCGGAGCAGGTGCTCACGGCCATCCGCCCCACGCTGAGCCAGCACTTCAAGCCCGCGCTGCTGGCGCGCATGACGGTGGTGCCCTTCGGTCCGGTGCAGCGCGACGTCATGCGGCAGATCGCCGAGATGAAGCTGAACAAGCTGGTGGGCCGGCTGCGCGAGGCCCACGACGTGGAGACGACGCTGGCGCCGGAGCTGCTGGACGAGCTGGCGCGCCGGTGCACGGAGTCGGAGATGGGAGCGCGCAACATGGAGCAGATCCTCCAGGGCTCGCTGATGCCCGTGCTCTCCCGCGAATTGTTGCAGCACCTGGTGGGCGGCGCGGTGCCCCCCAAGCTGCACGTGGCCCTCACCGCGGAAGGCGACTGGGACCTCCGGTTCGCCGAGGCCTGAGAACCCATGAAACGAACGCTTCAGGTCTGCGGTGTCGCGCTGTCCCTCCTGGCCGGCTGCGCCAGCGTGCCCAAGCCGGCGATGTGCTTCGCCGAGGCGGGCCCCAACGCACGCTCGTTCCCCACGCCGGACACCTGGTTCGCCCTGCTCCTGCACGGCTATGACAAGGACGCCGGCACGGCTCCGCACCCCGCGGTGGACTGCGCGGGCGCGCCCGTGTGGTGGCAGGACCCGACCGCCGACGAGTGCGTGGAGGCCGGCCCCGACGCCCTGCCCCTTCCGCCGTCGCAGAAGCTCACCGAGGAGGACCTGGTGCTGGAGACGCTCCAGGCCGGCCAGCGGCTGGCGTGGGTGATTACGCGGCGCTTCACCAACGGCGAGGCCCTCGGGCCGGTGGCGCTGGTGGAGACGACGGAGCTGGGCTTCCGCGTGGAGGCGCTGGGCTCGCTGCGCTCCATGCCGAAGAACGCGAAGCTGCGGCTGGAGCGCGTGGGTGGCACGGATGTCCTCGTCGCGGAGGGCGACGCCTGCACCACGGACGGCACGGACGTGTGCCGCCGGCACGCGCGCATCATGCCGCTGCGGCGCAACCGCTTCTTCACGGAGTCGGTGTCCAACCCGGAGCGCACATGTCTGGGCGCGGCGTGGTTCCCGCTGTCGCGCGAGCTGACCTTCAAGCTGCCCAACAACCTCACCCGCAAGTTCGAGCTGACGTCATCGCTGTCCTTCAGCGAGGCGGGCATCGGCGTGCAGGAGCAGGTGCAGGTGAGCGACTCGGACCCGGCGCAGCCGGACGTGGGGCCGCGCATCTACCGCCGGGCCCAGGACACCCGGACGCTGGTGCTCGCGGACAACGCGCTGGTGAGCACCAAGGCGTCGCTGTGGTCTCGCATGGTGGAGCAGCAGGTGCGCATCGGCGCGAAGATCGAGCCGGAGAAGCCGCTGGTGCCCATGCCGCCGAAGAACAAGCCGGCGACGGCGGAAGCCGCGCCCGCGACGACGCCCCCCGGGGACGCGAGCAAGCCCGTGGCTCCGCCCGCGAAGACGCCTCCGGCCGCGGCGAAGAGCGGCGGCCCGTAAAGAGCGAACAGCGCGTCGCGCGTCCTCATTCCGCCCCGGAACCCTTCGTTTTTTCGAGGGTCCTCCGGGGCTTTTCCTATTGGCGCCGAAACTCCCGGGCCTGCAGATAGGAGATAGGCCCATGGTGGGCCAGAAGGAGCCGAGGATGCGAATCGAAATCCGAGCCCGACACTTCACCCTCACCGACACCCTGCGTCACCACGTGGAGCGCCGCGCGCGCTTCGCGATGGGGAGACTGTCCGACAGGGTCCGTGAGGTCATGGTGCGCTTGGAGGACATCAACGGCCCACGCGGCGGCGTGGACAAGGTGGCCAAGGTGACGGTCCAGCTCGAACAGGGCGGGCAGCTCGCGGCGGAGGCCGTGGACGCGAGCTTCGCCGGGGCGGTGGACCGGGCCCTGGAGCGCGCGGGCCACGCGGTGGGCAAGTCCCTGGGACGCACCCACCGGAGCGATGGGGAGAGCGTGAGGACCGCGCCCTGGGAACCCGAGGAGCTGCCAAGTCCCTCCTGACGTGAGCTGAGCCGCGTCAGGGTCCTTCCACCCGGAGGGGCCCTGACGGTGGCAGGATGATTCGGTGCCGCGTGAGCCCTGGCGCTCGCGCGGCACGGTGTGTGTGGAGGTCTTGGATGCAAAGCAGGTCCGGAGCACTGGCCAACGTGCGTGCCGCCTGGGCGCGAGCGCGTCAGCGCTGGTGGGTGCGGTGGGGCGTGGACCTGGTGTTGCTCGCGCTCGTCTTCGTGGCGGTGGCCGCCTGGCAGACGCGACACCTTCCAGGCTCGGGCGCTCCAGCGCCGGACTTCACGCTGCGCACGCTCGAAGGCGAGACGGTGTCGCTTCAGTCGCTGCGCGGCAAACCCGTGGTGCTCGCCTTCTGGGCGCCCTGGTGCGGCGTGTGCGGCGCGGAGTCCTCCAACCTCTCGCAACTGCGGCGGCTCGCGGGAGACTCGGCGCACGTGGTGTCCGTGGCGCTGGCGTACGAAGACGAAGAGGCCGTGCGACGCTTCACCCGAGAGCACGCGGTGGACTACCCGGTACTGCTCGGCGACGACTCGCTTCAGCAGGCATGGCGGGTGAACATGTTCCCCACGGTGTTCTTCCTCTCGCCCGAAGGGCGCATCGAGCGCTCCGTGGTGGGCTACACCACCCTGGCGGGGCTGTCCTGGCGGTGGATGCTGTAGCCCTGTCGAGCCCGGCGAGACATTTCGCGTGAGGCATCGACGTATCAGCCAATAAACAACCGGCACCGTGGGGCCTTTGTCGGCCTCGTCAACATTGGCCTATGAGCGCCAGTGTCCCCGACCCCCGGTGCCTCGTCATGAAGACTCGTTTCACCGAACGCTTCGAGCTGAAGTATCCCATCGTCTGCGCGCCCATGGCCCTGGTGGCCGGCGGGCTCCTGGCGGGAGCCGTCAGTCGTGCCGGTGCGATGGGCCTGATTGGCGGGGGCTACGGCGACGCCGATTGGATTGCCAGGGAACATGCCCTCGCCGGTGACGCTGTCGTGGGCGGCGGCCTCATCACCTGGTCGCTCGACAAGAATCCCCAGGTCCTCGATGCGGCGCTCTCCCACAAGCCGCGCGCCTTCATGCTGTCTTTTGGAGATCCCCGTCCCTACGCCGCGAAAATCAAGGCGTCGGGTGCGGCGCTGATTTGCCAGATTCAGCGACTCGCCCAGTTGGACCTCGCCCTGGAGGCGGGTGCGGACATCATCGTCGCGCAGAGCAGCGAGGCGGGCGGCCATGGCATGACCAACCGGGCCACCATCACCCTGGTCCCCGAGGTCGCCGACATCCTCGCCGCGCGCTCACCGGACACGCTCCTGCTCGCGGCCGGAGGCATCGCCGATGGGCGGGGGCTGGCGGCGGCGCTCGCGCTGGGCGCGGACGGCGCGCTGGTGGGCTCCCGGCTGTGGGCCAGCCGCGAGTCGCTGGGGAACAGCGCCTCCAAGGAGATGGCCGTTCGTTTGACAGGAGACCAGACGGACCGCTCCATCGTGTTCGATATCCTACGCGGGTTGCACTGGCCACCGGATTACACTTTCCGTGCCCTCCAGAACACGATGACGGAGCGCTGGTCCGGTCGCGAGGAGGAGCTGCTGGCCGTCGTTGACGAGGAGCGCGCGAAGTTCCAGGCCGCGCTGGCCGCGGGCGATTACAGCATCGCACACACCCCCGTCGGACAGGCCGCGGGCTTGATTCGAGACATTCCCACCGCGGCGCAGATACTTGAGCAGATGGACAGACAGGCCGGTGACGTACTTCTGCGGCTGAGTCTACGGACCTAGCTTCCGCGCGCGCATGAACGGGACTCGTGACGAGGACCGGGCGCGCTCGGAGGCTTCATGAATCGCGCGGCGAAGTGGGCGATCGGTCTGGGTCTTGCGGGGGGCGCGGCCCTCGCGTTGGCGGTTCGACGGGACCGCCCCGCGGGCGAAATCGAGGCACGACGCGCACGCAAGCCGTCGAAGTTCATCGACGTCGACGGCCTGCGGACGCACTACCGGGACCAGGGCACCGGCCCGGTCCTCGTGCTGCTCCACGGTTCCAACGCATCGCTGCACACCTGGGAAGGCTGGAT
Organism: Myxococcus sp. CA033; assembly: GCF_013336625.1. Classification (NCBI taxonomy): domain Bacteria; kingdom Pseudomonadati; phylum Myxococcota; class Myxococcia; order Myxococcales; family Myxococcaceae; genus Myxococcus; species Myxococcus sp. CA033. Next base: position 33,784 of record NZ_JABUMU010000037.1, read on the forward strand.
GGACGCGCTGACGCGCGAGTACCGGGTCATCACCATGGACCTGCCGGGGCAGGGCCTCACCGGGCCGGACCCCCAGAATCGCTACAGTCCGCTGGAGGAGGTCGCCTGGCTGGACGCCTTCGTGTCGGCCCTGGGGCTCAAGCGCTTCACGCTGGGCGGAAACTCCATGGGGGGCGGCCTCGCCTGGCGCTACACCGTGGTCCATCCGGAGAAGGTGGAGCGGCTCATCCTGGTGGACGCCTTCGGCCTGCGGCGCGACGAGCCGATACCGTTCTCCCTGCGGCTCTACGAGACGCCCGTGCTCAGCCGCGTGGTCCGCTGGACGACCCCGCGCTTCATGGTGAAGCGCACCGTGAAGGGCACGTATGGCGACCCCCGGCGGGTGACACCGGAGACCGTGGACCTCTACGTGGACATGCTCCTGCGCGAGGGCAATCGCGAGGCCACCCGGCAGCGCTTCGCCCAGAAGGACGGGGACCCGTCACTCGAGGCGCGGCTGTCGGAGATAAAGGTCCCCACGCTCATCCTCTGGGGCAGCCGCGACGAGTGGATCCTCCCCAAGTACGCGCGGCAGTTCCAGTCGCGCATCCCCCAGTCCCGTCTGGTGATGATGGAAGGACTGGGGCATGTGCCCATGGAGGAAGACCCCATCCAGACGGTGGCCGTCGTCCGGGACTTCCTCCAGCAGACGTCGCCCCGGCTGGCCCACGAGCCCGCGACACGGCTCCAGCCCGCACAGCAGGGCTAGGGCCGTAAGCGCGCTAGCGACCCAGCGGGCCGGCGATGAACCGCGCGACGGCCCGCACCTGCTTGCGGTTGCGCTTGTTGTCGATGGTCCGGGTGAGGTCGAGAGGCACCTTGCTCAAGGTCTTCAAGGAATCGCTCGCCGCCTTGCCGGAGTTCTTCATCAAGTCTCGCAGGGCGCCGTCCTTCTTCTTCTCGGCCGAGGCCTTCTGCTCCCGACGATAGGTCTTCAGCCCGTCGGAGACGGACGCGGACAGGTGCTCCATCGCACGACTCGCGTTGTCGTGCGCCTTGTCCAGGTTCTTCAACCCCTTGCTCGTCTTGCGCTTCTTCTTCTTGCCCTGCGAACGGGTGCGTTCAATCACCACCTCGGTCGCGACCATCTGTCCACCGTTGCCATCCACCCTGACGGCCGTCTCGGTGGTCACTTCCTTGCCTGGAATGCTCATGACTTTCGCTCCTCGAGTCCACTGCGTGGGTTCAGGGCATGAAGGGGGGCATGAACGGCAGCGACAGCCCACCCCGCTTCTTCTTCTTGGCCTGCTTCCGGTAGATGAGGACGACGGGGACCAACTGCTTGCCAAAGGCCTCTTCGCCCAGCCTGTCCCGGACTTCGTTCAGGGCCTCGCCCACTTCGAGCATCAGCGCGCCTCGGCCTCGCTTGAGGTCCTTGAGCTTCTTGTTCCGCTGCTTGCCCATGTCGATGACGACGGGAATGGAGCTGATGCCGTTCGGGGATTCAATTGTCATATCAGTATTCTCCCTTCATGTTGTCCGGGCCCTGCCGCCCACGTGCGGGCCAGTCAGAGCGCGGTGCGTGAGCCCGCTTCTCGGTCCTTATCCGAGAGCCTGAAGCTGATGCCTCGCAGCGTCACCGCCAAGGCAAGCAGCACCGCGCCCAGGAACAGGGGACTGAGCAGCGTCTGGCTCCAGGCCTGGCCAGACAACACCTCCGTGGCGAACGCCTCGCCCGCACCCTGCCCTCGCCGGGTGATTCCCACCACCGCCGCCCCCACGCGAACCGTCAGCGCCCCCAGCAACAGCCAGCTCCCCGCCCGCAGCGCCTGCGACAGGGCGAAAGAGACGGTCCGCTCCGTCACCGCGAACCGATAGGTTGAGGAGTCGAGGAAGCGCTGGACTCGATAGAAGCCGGCCACAGCCGCTTCGTAGAACTGTTCGTAGCGAATGAACGAGCGGTCCTCGGACAGACTGTCCAGTTTCCGGTTCAATCGCTCTCGCATCCGTCGGCCGAGCTGCACCTCGTACCGGCGGTACTCCCGATAATGGTCTATGCGGGGTTCCAACCGGGCCGCCAGGCTGTCGGAGAGCATGGTGGAGCGAATCATCCGCAAGGTGTTGAGGTTCATCGGGACCCTGTACTCCTGGGCCAGCTTGAAGAACCCTATCCAGAGGTTGGCGGAGGTGCGCTCCCACCAGCGCGAGGTGCGACTCTTGTTCGCATAGAGGTCCTGCCAGAAGATGCCCTCCAGCTTGCGGGAGAACTCCTCCACGTCCACCGCGGGCAGGGGTTCAAGCAGCGCGAGCACCGCGGACACCATCCGCCCCACGTCCTCGTTCGCCTGCGCGTCCGCGATTTCGCGCCACACCCGGCGCTCCCTCGCCGTGAAGGCACCGCAGGACCCAAAGTCGATGAGCACCAGCCGGCTGTCCGGTTGAACCATCACGTTCGCCGGGTGCAGGTCCGCGTGGAAGAAGAGCCCTTCCTGGGCGCAGAGGCGGGCAATCTTGAGCAGCCTGCGGGCCACCTTGCGGGGCACGATGCCCAGCGTGGCGAGCGACGACAGCCCCGGCTCATCCTTGCGCTCGGCCGCGGAGATGAGGTCCTTGAGCCAGATGCCGGAGACGAACTCGGTGACCAGCACCTCGTGGTTGGACAGCTCGCCATACACGCGCGGCGAGCGCACGAAGCGCTGGCCCAGCTTGTCCATCCGGTCCTGGAAGAGCTCCGTGTAGCGGGCCTCCCGGACGAAATCGAGCTCCTCGTAGAGCATGGTGCTCAGCTCGTGGAGCAACTGGCGCGAGTAGCCGGGAGGAACGAACCACAGCTCCGCGAGCCCGAGAATCCACCCCAGCGCGCGCATGTCCGCGGCGAAGAGCGAGCCGACCCCGGGCCGGCGGACCTTCACCGCCACCTCCTCCCCGCCATGCAACACCGCGCGGTAGACACAGGCGACGGAGCCGGAGCCCACGGGCGCCGCGCTCAACTCGGAGAACACCTCTGCTATCGGCCGCTGGAGGGACCGCTCGACGATTTCGCGCACCTGGGAGAAGGGAATGGGCGGCGCGGCGTCGAGCATCTTCTCCAGCTCCTGCGCCACCGGATACGGGAGCAGGTCCACGCGGATGGCCATCTGCTGGCCCAGCTTGATCCACGTCCCCCCCGCTCGCTCAATCAGGCGCCGCAGGTGCTGGCCTCGCGACTGGATGGAGTCTCGCCGCCGGAGCACGTCCGCGCCGATTCTCACCAGCAACCACAGGGCCCCGAAAATCCAGACGCCCAATTGGAGCAGTGTCTTGCCAATGCTGGCGCGGTACTGCTCCGCCTCGCGCTGGTGGGGCGTGGGCGGGGCCTCCCAGGACCGCGCCCGGAGCTGCTGCCCCAACGCCTTGGCCGCCTCGATTCTCGAGTCCTGCGCCTCGCGCTTGCGCCAGCGGTCGACCGCCGAGGACACCCGCTGCTCGCGCGCCACGGGGGTGCGCGCCGGTGAGGAGGGGGCCGCCTCCTTCACCGGCCGCGCCGGCTCCACCTTCTCTGGGACGGCGCGGAGCGAGCTCACTGGGCGGCGCCGCGCAGTTGATGGACGATGGTCTCCAGGCTCGCCGGGGAGTGGAAGGTCTCCGCGGTGAGGAGCGCGTCCGGGAAGGAAATCTCGAACGCTCCCTCGAGCGCGAGCATCAGATTGATGGCGTTCATCGAGTCCAGCCCCATCTCGTTGCAGGGGCGCGCCATCTCCACCGGCTCGTCGGGCGCCACGCGGGGAAGGAACTCGCGAAGCACCTCGATGAGCCTGGTCCTCACCTCGTCCGTATTCATCGTGTCTCCTCCGACGAAAGCGACCCTTGGATGGGCAAGCGCGTGTGGGGCTCGTGTCCCCAGCGCAGCCGGTGCACCGCGATGACCTCCCCGTCCCGGTGGGCCAGCTCCAACGGCGGCGGCCGGCTCAGGAACCCCGTGAGGCTCGCGGTCGCCCCATAGGCTCCAACGTTGGGGATGAACACCCTGTCTCCCACCCGGAGCGGCGGCAGCTTGAGATTGCGTGCGAAGCAATCCAGCGGCGTGCACAGCGGCCCCACCACGTTGACCTCCTCCAGCACTCCGGGCTCCACCTCCCCGCCCGCCCGCGCGACGCCGATGCCGACCAGCGGCACCCGCCCCAGACCCGACATGCCGCCCAGGTGGTGGATGCCACTGTCGAGGACGACGTACTGCTTACCCTTCGAGCGCTTCACGTCCATCACCGTCGACCAGAGCGTGCCCGAGGAGCCGCAGAGGCGACGCCCCGACTCGAACCACAGCGAAGCGGACGCGGTCCTCCGTCGCTCCGCGGCCAGTTGCGCGAGCGGCTCGCGCAGGGGCGCCAGTTCCGGTCCGACACCGGGCGTGGCGAAGGGCCAGGGGAATCCGCCTCCCAGGTCCATCACCTGGAAGGGGAGCTCGAACGCACTGGAGAGCGACTCCCCCACCTCCAGCGCCACCCGCAGCGCGGAGAGCAGCGCGGGAATATCCGCGAGCTGGGTGCCCTGGTAGATGTGCAACCCCATCAGCTCGACGGCACCGAGCGCGGCCACGCGTGCGCGGCCCTCGCGCCACTCCGCCTCGTCGAGACCGAACTGGCTGCTCACGCCACTCATCGCCAGCCGGGCCACGGGAGGCGCATCCGGGTTGACGCGCAGGAGGACTCGCGCCCGAAGCCGAGCGGCTCGCGCGGCCCGGTCGATGCGCTCCAGGTCCGTCCACGACTCGGCGGAGAAGCGCGTCACGCCAGCGCCGAGCGCCCCACGCACCTCGTCGGCGCTCTTGCCCGGGCCGGAGTAGAGCACCCGCTCCGGAGCGAAGCCCGCGGCCACCGCCACCGCCAGCTCTCCAGGCGACGACACCTCCGCATCGCAGCCGAGCCGGCAGAGCGCCTCCGCCATCGCCGGAAGCGGGTTGGCCTTGAGCGAGAACAACACCCGGCTGCCCTCTGGCAGGACGGACATGAGCTCGCGCGTGCGCCGCTCCACGTCCCCCAGGTCGTAGACGTAGAGGGGCGAGCCGTACATCTCCAACCATGCCGCGGCCCGAGCCGCCAGGTGCGGACTCATCGGCGCGCTCATGGCTGTCCTCCCGCCGTCAGCAGACTCGCGAGGGCCGCCCGGTCCAGCTTGCCGTTGGCCGTCCTCGGCAGCTCTGGCACCCAGTGCACCTGGTCCGGAACCTTGTAGGGCTCCAGGCGACTGGCGAGCGCATCGAGCAGCCCGGCCTCGCGCGGCGGCGGCGCGCCTGGGAGGGAGGTGACGAAGAGGTGCAACCGGTCGACCTGCGCCTCTTGCACCACGCCCGCCTCCGCGACACCGGGCAGCCCGCAGGCCACCTCTTCGATTTCGAGCGGGTGCATCCGGAAGCCCCGGCGCTTGAGGAGGAAGTCCCGGCGCCCGACGAACTGGAGGAAGCCCTCCGCGTCCATCCGGAACAGGTCACCGGAGAACAGCACGCGGCCCAGCCCGCGCGGGTGCACGCGATAGCGCAGCGCGGTCTCCTCCGGCGCCCGCCAGTACCCGAGCGCGACGTGGCGCCCCTGGATGACCAGCTCCCCCACTTCGCCTGGCGGAAGCACATGGCCCTGCTCGTCCAGAATCATCGCCTCCGTGCCGGGCAGCGCGCGCCCCACCGAGCCCGGGTGTGCCTCCAACTCCTCGGGCAGGAGGATGGAGACGCGCTTGCACTCGGTCAGTCCATACATGGGGAACACGGAGACACCCGGCAACTGGCGCCGCAGCTGCTCCACGTGGCTGGCCGGCAGATGCGCGCCCGTGTTGGTGAGCGCCCTCAAGCGGAGCGCGCCCGCCCCACTCCGGCCGAGCAGCTTGAGCAACGCGGCGAACAGCGTGGGCACGCCGGGAAGCACGGTGACCCGCTGTCGCTCCAGCGTGGTGACCAGCGCCGGCCCGGCCAGCTCCGCGCTCCCGACGAACACGCCCGCCCCCACCTGCGCGGCGAGGAACACCTGATACAGGCCGTAGTCGAACGAGAGCGGCAGGAAGACGCCCACCACGTCCTCGGCGCGGTACTGGAGCCGCTCCTGGATGGCGGCCACCACGAAGAGGATGTTGTCGTGGCTGAGCGTCACGCCGCGCGGCGCTCCCGTGGAGCCGGACGTGTAGATGAGACAGACCGGATCCACGTCCACACCCGAGAAGGGCGGACACTCCGCGGGCTCGCTGTCCAGGATGCGCGACAGCCGCATTCCCGAGGCCGGCTCCGCGCCCTCCCCCACCCAGACGATGGGCACGTCGGCGAAGGCAGGCGCGAGGTGCGCGGTGGACTCGTCCAGGAAGGCCACGGTGGGCGTCACCTGCTCCAGAATCCTCCGCAGGCCCGGCTCGCGAATCGCGCCATGCAGCACCGCGAAGATGCCGCCCAGCCGCGCCGTCGCGAACGCGGCCAGGGCCGCCTCCGCGCGGTTGCGGGTGAGGATGACGGCCCTGTCTCCCCGCCGGAAACCCTGGCGTGAAAGCCAGCCCCCCAGACGCCGGGTGGCCGTGGCGAGCTGGGCATAGGTGAGCGAGGCCCGGTCGTCGGACAAGAACAGCCGGTCCCCATGATGGCGCTCGGCTTCTTCCAGCAAACCGCAGAGGTGATGGGGCGACATGCGTGTCTCTCCCAGACAGGTCAGGACAGCCGGTCGTCGGTGAAGATTTCCTTCTTCACCATGAACCTCGTTGTCTTCGAGAGGATGCGCTCGTTGAAGGCCACGCGCTCGGGATGGGCCAGCAGCTCGTTGCGAAGCTTCAGCGGCTCGGGCAGCCCCACGTCCTTGTAGATGTCCGGGTTGTAGAGCTTCTGCATCGACGTGAGCATGAAGCGCTTGAGCGCGCGCTCCACGTCCCGCAGTCGCTCTACGCCGTGCTTCGCCCGCAGCCCCTGGTGGAGCCGCTCGATGTTCAACCGCCCGTAGCTGATGTGGCGTGTCTCATCCGAGTGGTGCAGCCGGTTGATTTCACGCACGAAGGGCGGCAGACGCATGTCCTTCGCCATGTGGCTGTTGTAGCCGTCGACAATCTCCTCGAACACCAGCACCGTGGCGAAGGCCAGGAACTCCTTGATGTCCGTCTCGGGGAAGGTGTCGTAACGGATGCGGCGGTCCTTGTATATCTTTCCGCCGTACGTCAGGCAGAACCGCGAGAAGTACCACATGTGCTCATTCTCCTCGAGCACCAGGTGGTGGAGGTATTCGGAGGACACCTCGTAGCCGGGGGTGTGGATGCGACTGATCATCTCCGTGAGCAGCTCGCGGATGCCCGTCACGTTCAGGCTGAAGAAGTTGATGCACTCCCACTTGCTGAGCCGCAGGAGCTGCTCCTGCGTCAGCTTCTGGGCCCAGGGCGTGCCATGGACGGAGAGCAGCTCCGGGCTCATCCAGGGCTGGTCCTCGGGGAGGGACTTCTCCCAGACGAGCTCCCGAAAGGGATTGGAGGTGTCCGCGTTGGAGAGGTGAATCAGCCGCTCCAGGGTGCGCGCGAAACCATCCCCGGAAGGCTCCACGGGAAGCGCCCCGGAGGGCGCGTGCTGGGCGAAGTCCTCAATCATGGTGGCCATCCCTTCGTCATAGAAATGGGAGAAGTGGTCCGCGGTCGGCTGGAGCACTGTCTTCGCGCCGACGAGCCGGGAGGCCAGGAGCGCCACCTGGTCCGGGTGCGAGATGGCATCCGCTCCACCTCCGAAGACGAGCACGGGCTGCTTCACGGAGGACGTCCAGGCGTCCTCCCGCTCGCGGAAGAGCGCGCAGACCATGTTCGCGTATCGGAAGAGACTGGACGGCGTGCGGAACGGCACGCTGGTCATGTAGAGCAGGTGGGGGTCCGTGGAGGTGAGGACGCTGGCCACCACCTTCCGGTCCTCGCTGTTCGACGCCTCGGCTCCGGGGCTGCCTCCGAAAATCAGCTTGCAGTAGCGCTCCGCCACCCGGGGGTTGGCGGCAATCTGGGGGAAGAGCTGGCGGAGGTTCTTCTCGAAGGACGTCATCGGGTGGTCCGCGGTCGCCGCCAGCGACACCGTCCCGTTGAGCAGCACGCCGCTCGCGAACCGCTCGGGGTGTTCGGCCAGCGCGCGCAGCGCCACCTGCGCGCCACTGCTCCAGCCCACCACCGTCTCCACCCGGGAGATTCCCAGCCGGTCGAGCACGGCGATCAGGTCCGCCACATGGACGCTGGAGTCACACTGAGAGGGATTGAAGTCCGGCGTCGGCGTGGGCAGCCAGCGGGTGTTCCACGTCACCACCCGCCAGTTCTGGGCCAGCCGCTGCGCGAGCGGAGCCAGGAACTCCTCGGGCATCGCGTAGGCGTTGCAGAGGACCAGCACCGGGCGCGCGGGGTCCCCCCGGGTGAAGGCACACACCTCCGCCCCATCCGGGGCGCGAACCTGCACGGGGGTGAACACCAGCCCTTCGCGCTCGCGCGCCAGCTCCGCGAGATAGCTCGAAAGGTAGACATCCAGGTCCGCGAGGGAGAGCGGCGGGTGCGGAGGGAGCGCGCGGGCGAACCGCTTCGGGTTCAGGCCGTAGCTTGCGTAGAAGGCGCCGCGCAAATCGAACAGCTGTTCAATCGGGGACGCTTCCGTCTCACGGTGCGTGGTGAAGCTGAGGATGGGCAGCCGGAGCGCATGGGACATCCGGTCCACCATCCCCGTGGCCGGAAGCTCCACGGGCCCCACCAGGTGATGCACCGGCCCGCCCTCGAACCGGGTGGCGCTCAGCCGGAGCATGTCCAGCACCACGTGGTCCACGGGCACCATGTTGACGCCCGCGCCCTCGTGACCCAGCAGCCGCAGCGGGTCCGTGACTTGCGCCAGCTCCCGGCGCAGCCGGTACAGCTCCCGCACGAAGCCATAGATTCCGAACCGCGTCCCCCCGCTGCGTCGGCTCGCGCTGGGGCCGATGATGACCGAGGGACGGACGATGCTGTAGGCGCGACCGGCCTCCTCACAGGCACGAGAGACCTCGCGCTCCGCCTGCGCCTTGCTCTCCTCGTAGTAGTTGTTGAAGTCCGCGGCACCGCCCGTGGGTTCCGGATGCAGCGCTTCGGGAATCACTCCGCGCCGGGTGCCCGCCGTGTAGGCGGTGGAGACATAGACAAACCTCTCGGCCCCTACCTTCCGCGCGACCTCCAGGATGTTTCTCGTCCCGATGCAATTGTGTGCATGGATTTTGTCCCGGTGGCGATTCTCATACGCGAGGCTGGCCGCGGAATGCCACACCTCCTCCAGCCGCGCCTCTTCCAGTCGCCCCAGGTCCTCGGGTGAGAGGCCACAGAGCGGGAGGGTGATGTCGCCGACGAGGCAGACGACATTCTTTTCGACGGCCTCCAATGGAACGGGGACGTCATACGAGGCCGCGGCCTCCGCGAGAGATTCCAGGAGTCTCTCGCGCGCATGCTCCGGCGACGTGCCACGCACCAGGACGAAGAGCCGTCCCCCTGCCCTCAGTCGCCAGAGGAGGAAGTGGCTTCCCAGGAACCCCGTGCCCCCGGTGAGGAGAAGCCGGGTGGGACGAAGCTCTCGTCCGTCATACTCCAGGGGATTCGCATATGTCGCACCCATGGGCCGCTCCGCTGGGTAGGGCTGCAAATGCAGCCAACCTTATGCGGGGCATATCGCGACCTGTCAACACGATTACGGATTGTCTCGTATGACATTGATTGCATCGCAAGGCGATTGAACCATACGATTCTCGACAGAGTCCCGGGAGGGGACGACGCCCCCGGGACCCACGCCTCATGTATGCGTTACCAGACGTTCACAGGCAAGGTGCGGTGCGGCAGAACGCCGTTGCCCAGCTGGCCATGGAGGTTGAGGCCCCAGCCCCACAGCGTCCGGTCATCGCGAATGGCCAGCGAGTGCTGGTCGCCCGCCATGACAGACAGCACGCCCGTGAGGCCCGGCACGACCACCGGCAGGTTCCGCGCGGCATTGCTCCCATCGCCGAGCTGCCCCGCGCTGTTGGCGCCCCACGAGCGCACCGTGCCATCCGCCATCAAAGCCAGTACATGTTGGGCTCCCGCCGTCACGGAGGCGACTCGGGTCAACCCGAGCACCTGCGTGGGCACCAGGCGGTTGAGATTGCCGCCATCCCCCAACTGCCCCGCGCTGTTCTGCCCCCACGTCCACACCGTCCCGTCTGACTTCAACGCCACGGAGAAGGAATCCCCGGTGTCGATGGCGAGCACATTCGACAGGCCACCCACAGGCACGGGAGCTTGACGGCTCGTGAGGGTCCCGTCTCCGAGCTGCCCCTGGGTGTTGAAGCCCCAGCTCCAGACGGTTCCGTCTGCCTTGAGCGCGAGGGCGTGATTGCGCCGGGCGGAGATGGCCACGACGCCGGAGAGGTTGGCCACCATCACTGGTGAGTACCGCGTGTTCGTGGCAGTGCCGTCACCGAGCTGGCCCTGCCAGTTCTCGCCCCAGGCCCAGACGGTGCCGTCCGCCCGAAGCGCGAACGAGTGCCAATCACCGGCGGCGACGGCCACCGCGTTGGTCAGCGTCGGCACCCATGCGGGCGACAGGAACACCGGCGCGCTGTTCTGCCCCTGCCCCAGTTGTCCCGACGTGTTGTAGCCCCAGGCCCAGACGATGCCGCCCGCGCGGAGCGCCAATGCATGATTGGGACCGGCATCCAGGCTCAGCACATTCGAAAGGCCGCTGGCGGAGACGGGGGTTCGCCGCACCACCGTGCTGCCATCCCCCAGCACACCGTTCGACGAATTGGTCCCCCAGCTCCACACCGTGCCGTCTCCCCGTACCGCCAGCGAGTAGGACAAGCTCGCGCTGGTGGCTCGCGCCCCGGAGAACAAGGTCTTCGTCGGCGCCAGCGACATGGCGGAGACGCCGTCACCCACCTGCCCCGAGGTGCCCGAGCCCCAGGCCCACAAGGTGTTGTCGTCCCGGGCCGCGAGGAGGTGAGCATCCCCCGCGGCGAGCGACATCACATTCACCAGACCCACGACACGTCCCGCCGCCAGGCGTTGGTTCGTGGTGCCATCCCCCAACTGCCCCGAAGAATTGAAACCCCAGGTCCACACGGTGCCATCCGACTTCAGCGCCGCGGAATAGGAGCTTCCCGCGCGGATGGCGGAGACATCCGTGAGGCCGAGGACCCGCGTGGCCACCAGTCGCTGCGTGGTGGAGCCGTCTCCGAGCTGCCCCGTGTAGTTGTAGCCCCATGCCCAGACGGTGCCATCCATTCGCAAGGCCATGGAGTGGAGGTACTTCGAGGAGAGGGACACCACGCCCGTCAAGCCCGGTACGGCCACGGGAAGAAGCCGCTGGGTCGTCGTGCCATCCCCCAACTGTCCAAACCCGTTGCTACCCCATGCCCACACCGTTCCGTCCCGCTTCAGCGCCAGGGAGTGGGAGTTGCCGCCCACCACCTCCACCATGGCGGTGAGTCCGGGGACCTGGGCGGGCACTCCACGAGAAGTGGTGCCGCCGTCTCCCAACTGCCCTGATTGATTGGAGCCCCAGGACCACACCGTCCCATCCGCTTTCACGACGAGCGCATGGTTGTCGCCCGCCGAGACGCTCACGACATCGTTCAACCCCGCGACCTGCTCGGGGACACTTCGCGCGGTGGTCGTCCCATTCCCAAGCTGACCGCTGGCGTTTTCGCCCCACGTCCAGACGGTGCCATCGGTCTTCAAGGCCAGGGAGAAACCGCGCCCCGCCGCGAGCGCCAGGACGTCCACGCCAAGTCCCACCACCTGCACCGGAGCGGCCCGATGCGTCGTCGAACCGTCACCCAGTTGTCCGAAGTTGTTGGAGCCCCAGGCCCACACCGAGCCGTCTGGCTTCATCGCCAACGAGTGATTCGTTCCAGCCGCGGTCTCCACGCGCACGGACATGGCGGCCGCTCGCGTGGGCTCCGTCCTGAGCAGCCGGGTGCCATCCCCCACCTGCCCGTCCGCGTTGTTTCCCCAGGACCAGACCTCGCCCCCGGCCCTCATCGCGACCGAGTGCTGTCCTCCGCCCGCCGCGACGCCCAGCACGCCCGTGGTGACTTGCACGGGCACGGGAGAGGGACGCTGCGTCGTCGTGCCATCGCCCAGCTGACCGCGCGCATTGCCGCCCCAGCCCCACACCGTGCCGTCCGACTTCAGCACCAGCGAGTGCTGTCCCCCACCCGCCACCGCCGTCACGTTCGACATCCCCAGGGCCTGCACGGGAGCGGAGCGCCCCGTCGTCGTCCCATCTCCGAGCTGGCCGAAGGCGTTCTGCCCCCACGCCCACACCGTTCCATCGACCTTCAACGCCATCGAGTGCGAGCCGCCGCCCACGATTGCCACCACCGTCGCCAGGCCCGGCACCAGGCCCGGGACGATTCGCTGCGTGACGCCACCGTCACCGAGTTGCCCATCCGCGTTCGCACCCCACGTCCACGCCGTGCCGTCCGCCTTGAGCGCCAGCGAGTGTGAGTTGCCCGCGCCGATTTCGGACACGCCCAGCAGGCCGGGAACAGCTACGGGAAGAAGCCGCTGCGTGGTGGTGCCGTCACCGAGCTGGCCGGTCGCATTGTTGCCCCAGGCCCACACCGTGCCGTCCGCCTTCAGCGCCAGCGAGTGCGAGAAGCCCGCGACAATCCGCACCACGTCCGTGAGCCCGGGGACGCGCACAGGCGACAGGCGCATCGCGGTGTCACCAAGCCCCAGCTGTCCCCGCTCGTTGTTCCCCCAGGCCCACACCGTGCCGTCCGCCTTCAGCGCCAGCGAGTGCAGGTCTCCCGCGGAGACGATGCTCACCGACGACAGCCCCCAGACCCGCACGGGCGTTCCATGGGTCCGCGTGGTGCCATCTCCCAGTTGTCCGAACGTATTCGCGCCCCAGCTCCACGCCGTTCCATCCGGCCGCAGCACCAGCGAGTGGAGCCGACCCGCCGAGACGGTTTGATTTCTCGGAAGCCCCTCGGCGGCCTTCACCGCCCCTACTTCGGGCGAGGAAGGCTCCCGTGAAACAGGCTCCGTACAGCCCAGGGCCCACGGCCCGCACAACAACAACAGACACGCCCAGGCCGCCGGGCCACGCGACATCTTCTCTTCACGTCTCATCGGTTCCCTCCCCAGCACCGTGCGAACACTCCAGTGAGGCGAGCGCCTCGCACGGAAGTCAAATTATTCAAACTAAGCATGAATAAGTCTGGAAAAGGAAACCCATCCCGGAAACCGAGGCGGGTCTTTCGGAACATCGCCCGGTACTTGGATGAGGGTGCCCGGAACCCGGTACGGCATGGGACCGCGTCCTCTCGCTGGCCCAGGACGCCGCACCCCTGCCCCGCATCAGCCCAACGGGGACCTCTTCACCTGTCTGATACTTTCGTCACACAGTAGCACTTAGGGGTGGAGCCGGACTCGCGCTCCACCCCTCGGTCATTGGCTACAGGCGCACCAGCTCCACGTCATCCATGTGGATGAAGTTGGCGCCGTTGCCCGTGGTCGCCCGGGTGTGGAACCCCAGCTCCAGGTAGCCGCCGGTGACGGAGATGGCGGGAGACTCCACCAGCGTCCACGCGCCATACGTCCCCAGCTCCGTGAAGGCCGGTGCGCAGGAGCCGCACGTCTTCGCCTGGATGCGCGCCAGCTCGAACGAGCCCCCCTTGCGAACCCACGCACGGACCTTGTAGTTGCCCGACGCCAGCCCCGACACGGCCTGAAAGGTCCACACCTCGAAGGGCGTCGCGTTGGTCCAGTGCGACAGGTGGTAACTGCCCGAGTGGCCGCCGTTGTACGTCTCGCTGAAGTCCGCCGCCTCGGTGCCGTTGGGGCTCCAGGTCGACCAGCCACTCATGTCCGCCTCGAAGCCCGGATTGGCCAACGAGACGCCACTGGAGCTGCCCGCCTGGTACCAGCGCACCCACTCCACCTCCATCGTCTTGCGCTGCCCCAGCGGCAGGTCGACGGCGGCGGGCGAGGTGTTGTTGTACCAGTTCCCACCCAGGGCCAGGTTCAGCAGGATGTAGTGGCTCTGCTGGAACGCCGGGTCATTGTGGAAGAAGTCCGCGTTCGCCCGGACCTGGTTGTCCAGCTTGAACACCATGCGGTCCGCGGCCCACTCCACCTCGTAGATGTGGAAGGCATCCGCCAGGCTGTAGCCCCGGTTGGCTCCCGAGCCCCAGTGCTGCACACCGTTGGACGAGTGCGTGGCGACCTTCATCCACGACGGCTCGTTGGAGTGCCACTCCAGGATGTCGATTTCGCCGCTCGCCGGCCAGCCGACGTTGGAGATGTTCGCCCCCAGCGTCCAGAACGCCGGCCACATGCCGTACCCGGACGGCACCTTGATGCTGGCGACGAGCTTGCCGTAGCGCCGCTCCACCTTGCCCTTGGTGTGGATGCGCCCCGAATAGAACGAGCGCGGCCCATACCCCGCGCAGCGCGAGTCATACGGCCCATCCGTCGTCCGCTCGGCGGTGAGGATGAGCTTGCCCCCGCTCACCGTGACGTTCTGCGCGCGCGGGAACTCCAGCTCCCCCGTGCCGAAGTTGCAGTTGTTGGTGACGGGGTCGTGGTTGCTCGTCAGCACGTTCCAGTTCGCCGCGTTCAAACCCGTGCCGCCGAAGTCGTCCTGCCACACCATGTTCCAACCCGCCCCCGGGTCGTACGCCTGCTCCTTCTGCGCCTGGCTCGCCAGCGGCACCGCCTCGGGCTCCACCGCCACCTCACTGCCACAGCCGCCCAGCACCAGCCCCGCCGCCACCAGCCACGTCTCGGTCCGTCCTGCCATGCGTACCTCCCGGAATGGGTTAGACCTCCATTTCGAGAAATAACAGCATTTCAAACTTCCTTGCAGGTTCGTCGTGGCCTGCTGGCGCCCTCCTGTCCGGCCGACGCTCGGTGGTGTGAGTGGGGGCAATGCCTAGCTTCTGACACATCCATCCAGTGGCACCCGAGAGATGCGGGAGTGGGGGAAGTCATGAGCAGCGCGGCGGCAATGTTCCGTGAAGTCACCACGCCCTGGGGGCATCGGAGCTGGCGGTTCAAGCTGGCCCGGGCCGCGCGCGGCTACCTCCACAGGCCCCGGCTGCGCATCCCCTCCGGAGCCACGGACGTGGAGTCAGCGACGCGGCGGGTGCTGCTCTACTTCATGCTGCCGGCGTGGCTGGTGCCGGGCGTGGTGGACTGGGTGTGGCACAAGCGCACGGATATCGAACACACCAGTGGCGCGGGCGAGTCACTCATCCACTGCCTGATGATGACCGAGGTGGGCGTACCGGTGATGATGGGGCTGTTGATGGAGATCAACCCGCTCACCCTCTCCGTCATGCTGGGACACTCGCTGGCGCACGAGGCGACGGCCTTCGCGGATGTGGCCTATGCCATCAACCACCAGCGGGACGTGGAGCCGCGCGAGCAGCACACGCACAGCTTCCTGGAGGTGCTGCCCTTCATGGCCGTGTCCTCCATCGTCTGCCTGCACTGGGACCAGTTCCTGGCCATCTGGGGCATCGGCGGTCGCAAGGGACGGTGGCGCTTCGCGCTGAAGAAGCAGCGGCTCCCCGCGGGCTACCTGCGCAACATCCTGCTCGGCATCGGCGCCACCATCGTGCTGCCGTACGCGAACGAGCTGTGGCGCTGCATCCGCGCCCAGCGCCGGGGTGAGGCGCTGCCTCCCTGGAAGGTCGCGCCCCACGAGCCGGTGGTGATTCCCGAAGCGCTGGCGGCGCACAGCCCTCATGCGCCGTCGGTCATCGAAGCGCACTGAAGGCGCGTCCGTCAGATGGCGTAGTCCCCCACGAAAACGGACGCGGTGAGCACATCGGCGCGCACCGCGTCCCCCTCGACGACGCCGAGCGCCTCGAACTCCGAGCGAGGCACCTGGACGGTGACCTCGTCCCCGGAGGGCATGCGCAACAGCACCTTGACGAAGCCGCCCACGGGCTTGAAGCGCTCCACCCGGCCCATGAAGGGCGTGCGCTCCCCTGCTCCCGCCACCGAAACGGAACGGGCCAGCTTGATGTCGTGAGGCCGCACGAAGGCGTGCACCGCCTCGCCCTCCCGCGCGGCGGCGGGTACGGACAGCGCGAGCGAACCCAGCGCCGCCCTGCCCTCCAGGACGTGGCCACGGAGGACACTCGCCCCGCCGATGAACGACGCGACGAAGGGCGACGCGGGCCGGTCGTAGATGTCCTCCGGTGAGCCCGCCTGCGCCACGCGTCCCTCGCTCATCACCACCACGTGCTGCGAGATTTCCAGCGCCTCCTGCTGGTCATGCGTCACCAGCAGCGTCGTCAGCCCCGTGCGCTCGTGCAACTCATGGAGCCACTCGCGCAGCTCCTCGCGCACGCGCGTGTCGAGCGCGCCGAAGGGCTCGTCCAGCAGCAACACCCGGGGACGGATGGCCAGCGCTCGCGCGAAGGCCACTCGCTGGCGCTGTCCGCCGGAAAGCTGCCCCGGATGGCGCGAGCCCAGCGCCTTGAGCTGGACCAGGCGCAGCATCTCGTCCACGCGCGCCTCCACCTCGTCTCGGGGAAGCCGCCGCACGTTGAGTCCGAAGGCGATGTTCTCCCGCACCGTCATGTGCCGGAACAGGGCGTAGCTCTGGAAGACGACGCCCACGTTGCGCTTCTGCACGGGCAGCGCCGTACAGTCCTGCCCGTCGATGAGGACGCGACCGACGTCGGGGACCTCCAGCCCACAGATGAGGCGCAAGAGCGTGGACTTTCCCGCGCCCGACGGCCCCAACAGGGAGGTGATGGCGCCCGCGGGCGCCTGGAACGAGACGTCCGAGACGGCGGGACTTCCGCCCGGAGAGAAACGCCGGGTGAGCTGCTTGACGATGATGCTCATGACGCCTCACTCCTCCACTCCACGTACTTCTTCAGCACCAGCGTCACGAGCGCGAGCAGCGTGAGCAACGACGCCACGGCGAAGGCCCCCGCGAAATCGTATTCGTTGTAGAGAATCTCCGCGTGCAGCGGCAGCGTCGTGGTGACACCGCGCACGTGCCCGGACACCACCGAGACGGCCCCGAACTCGCCCATCGCCCGCGCGTTGCAGAGGATGACGCCGTAGAGCACGCCCCACTTCACCTTCGGCAGCGTGACGCGCAGGAAGGTGCGCCAGCCGCTCGCGCCCAGCGTCAGCGCCGCCTCCTCCTCGTCACTGCCCTGCGTCTGCATCACCGGCAGCACCTCCCGCACGACGAAGGGCAAGGTGATGAACACCGTGGCGAGGACGATTCCCGGCACGGCGAAGATGACGTGGATGTCGTGCTCGAACAGCAACGGCCCCAGCCAGCCCTGCCGCCCGAAGAGCAGCACGAAGATGAGTCCGGCGATGACGGGCGACACGCTGAAGGGCAGGTCGATGAGCGTCAGCAGCAGCGCGCGTCCCCGGAAGCGGAAGCGCGCCAGGAGCCACGCCGCCGCCAGGCCGAAGACGAGGTTGAGCGGCACCGCGATGACCGCCGCCGTCAGCGTCAGGAGGATGGCGGAGCGCGCCTCCGGCTCCGTGATTGCCGCGAGGTAGGCCTCCCAGCCCTTCTGGAACGCGAAGGAGAAGACGGCGACCAGCGGGACGACCAGGAAGACGGACAGGAACCCCAGCGCCACGGTGACGAGCGTCCACCGGACCCATGGGGACCCTTCCAGGGTCCGCGTCTTGCGACGCGGCAGGTGTATCGAGGGAGCGAACATGTCCGTCACGCTCCGGACCGGGCTTCCAGCCGGCGATGGCTCCAGCGCTGGAGCAGGTTGACGGCGAGCAGCAGGAGGAACGACGCCAGCAGCATGACGACGGCGATGGCCGTGGCCCCCGCGTAGTCGTACTGCTCCAGCTTGGTGACGATGAGCAGCGGAACAATCTCCGTGCGCAGCGGCATGTTGCCGGAGATGAAGACAACGGAGCCGTACTCCCCCAGCGCCCGCGCGAAGGCCAGGGTGAAGCCGCTGAGCAGCGCGGGGACGATGGCCGGGAACAACACGCGCGTGAAGGTCTGCCACGGCGTGGCCCCCAGCGTGGCCGCGGCCTCCTCCACGTCCACGTCGATGTCCTCCAGCACGGGCTGCACCGTGCGCACCACGAAGGGCAGGCCAATGAAGGTCAGCGCCACGGCCACGCCCACGGAGGTGTAGGCCACCTTGAGGCCCCAAGCCTCCAGGTACTGGCCGTACCAGCCCTTGGAGGAGAACAGCGTGGTGAGCGTCAGCCCCGCCACCGCCGTGGGAAGCGCGAAGGGCAGGTCCACTAGCGACTCCACCAGCGAGCGGCCCGGGAAGCGATAGCGCACGAGCACCCAGGCCACCAGGAGCCCGAAGACGACGTTGGCCAGCGCCGCCGCCAGCGACGCGCTGAAGCTGAGCTTGTACGCCGCCAGCGCCCGAGGCGCCGTCACCGTCTCCCAGAACTGCGGCCACGTCAGGGAGAACGTCTTGAGGAAGAGGCTGGACAGCGGAATGAGGACGAGCAACCCGACATAGGCCCAGGTCAACCCCAGCGACAGCCTGAAGCCGGGCAGGACATGGCGGCGAGAGCGCGGTGCCATGGCTCAGCGCGCCTGGGGGACATAGATGCGGTCGAAGACGCCACCATCGTCGAAGTGCGCGGCCTGCGCCTTGCGCCAGCCCCCGAACACCTCGTCGATGGTGAACAGCGTCACCTTGGGGAACCGGGCGCCGTGCTTCTGCGCCACCGCCTCCGAGCGAGGACGGTAGTGGTGCTTCGCCGCCAGTCGCTGTCCCTCCTCCGAATACAGGAACTGGAGATACGCCTCCGCCACCACGCGGGTGCCGCGCTTGTCCACGTTGCGGTCCACCAGGGCGACGGGAGGCTCGGCGAGGATGCTCACCGACGGGACGATGATTTCGAAGCGCTCCTTGCTCACTTCGTCCGTCAAGAGGAAGGCCTCGTTCTCCCAGGCGATGAGCACGTCACCCAGACCTCGCTCGGCGAACGTCGTGGTGGCGCCCCGGGCTCCCGAGTCCAGCACCGGCACGTTGCGGAACAGCGCGCCCACGAAGGCGCGCGCGGACTCCTCCGTGCCTCCAGGCTTTCGCAGGGCATGGCCCCAGGCCGCCAGGTAGTTCCACCGCGCGCCCCCGGAGGTCTTCGGATTAGGGGTGATGACGGAGACCCCCTCGCGAATCAGGTCGTCCCAGTCGCGGATGCCCTTGGGGTTGCCCTTGCGCACCACGAAGACGATGGTGGACGTGTACGGCGCGCTGTTGTGCGCGAGCCGCGCCTGCCACCCGTCAGGGATGAGCGACGCCTTGTCGTGGAGCATGTCCACGTCGTACGCGAGCGCCAGCGTGACGACGTCCGCGTCGAGCCCATCGATGACGGCCCGCGCCTGCTTGCCGGAGCCGCCATGCGATTGCTTGATGGAGACCTTCTGCCCGTGCGTCGCCTCCCAATGCTTCGCGAAGGCGGCGTTGACGTCCGCGTACAGCTCCCGCGTGGGGTCATACGAGACGTTGAGCAGCGTGACGGAGCTCGGAGCGGAGGACTCGCCCCCGGACTTCGAGCACCCGGTGAGGGCGAGCACGACGAGCAGGGACAGCCGGAGAGAGAAGCGCATGGAGGGACCTTTCACCAGCTCACCTGGAAGCGGGACATGACGACGTCTTCGGGGATGCGGTCGCCGTCCACGGAGCCCCCTTCGAAGCTCGTGTGGTCATATGAGGTGGCCACGCGGACGTTGCCGTTGAGGTACCAGTTCGCGACGGCGCCCCACCCTCGCGCCTTGCGCGCCGAACGCGTGGGGTCCGCGTAGATGGGGAAGGCGTCGGGGTCCACGTCGAGCGCCGCGTAGCGCGCGCCCAGCTCCACCGCGCCCCAGCCGCCGGCCTCCGCGCCCACCGGGTCCGTGGGCTTGACGCCGTCGTAGGCCGCCCTGCCGCCGAAGACGACGTACGACGCGCTGGCCTGCCACGACTCGAAGCGCAGGCGCGCGTGCTGCTGTCCCAGGTTGACCTCCTGCGTGGACGACACGTATTCGGCCAGCGCGCCCACGGGCCCCACGTAGAGGTAGCCCTGGGGCGACAGCCGCAGGTGCTCGCCATGGGCAATCACCGTCTCGCCCGCACCCGTGCCCGTCCGGAAGATGAAGAACGTCTGCTGCCCCATGGTGCGCAGGGGTGCCTCGCCCGTGGTGGAGGCGGAGCCGAACTGCAGGCCGCGCGACGCGGCGATGCCCAGTCCCAGGCCGGAGAGCTGCTTGAGCTTCGTGGCCCGGAACGGATGCGCGAACAGGCGCGCCGCCAGGTCGAAGCTGTCGTCCAGGTTGGTGTCCGCGCTGGCGCCGTCCGCCGTGCCGTTGAAGGCCCCCACCGCGTAGTTCAGCGTGCCGTCATACAAGTCACCGTGCACCATCACCCCCACGTCCCGGTTGGGCACCAGGTCCGTGGGCAACGCGCGCTCGACGAAGAGGGTGTTGATGCCGGACTGGTTGCGCTCGAGTCCCACCGGGGGGCGGAACTTGCCCACCCGCACGCGCACCTCCTTGCGAGGTCGGTACTCCAGATAGGCATCCCAGAGTGGCGGCGCGTTGGCCGCGAAGTCCGTCAGCAGCCGGAAGTCGAACAGATTGAAGAGCGTCCCCTCCAGCAACGGTCGCGCGCGACGGATGAGCAACGTGGTGGAACCCGGCCGGTCCGCCTTGCTCTCGAAGAAGCGGCCATCGAGCTGGATGTAGCCGCGCAGCTTCAACATGACCGCCTTGTCGGGGGACGAGACGGAGATGCCCTCGGACGTCGCCTTGACGGCGACTCCACCGGGCGTCGGTGACGGCGTTGCGGGGGGCGACGACGGCGCGGCGGGAGGTGCTTCCGGCACAGGTGTCTGCGCCGCCGCCAGCGGGGTGAGCAGCCACGTCAACGCACCAGCGAGGAAGGAGAACCGATGAGGTGTGGGACCTGCCATGCGGGACCTCGAAAGCGAGAGGAGCGCGATGGACGGTGGACTCCGGAGCCAGAAAGCCGAAAGCCCACCTCCTCGCGGATGGTGGGCTCTTCGAACCAGCTCAACCCAGGCTTTTCAGGCCACGGGTCGACAGGCGCCCACCGCTGGTGCGTGACAGCAGCAACAAGCGTGGGTCGTCAGGCGGGTCATGAAGTGCCACCACGATGCCCGGCACCTCCGGGCTTGTCAACGCGCCCCCCTCATGACGAACCCACCGACTCCTTCCCTTTCCAGCGTCGTGAGCGACGTCCTCCGTCCACGGAAACGCCACGCATCCGGCCTACCTGGCGCAATGAGTATCTCAGCCCGCAATTCAAGTATAATCTGAACTCCAAGTCTGGAGGCATTCATGCGCACTCGTCGCTGTCCGCTGTGGGTTCCACGACTCGCGTCACTGCTCGCGGTGCTGATGGCCGCTCCAGGAGCCCTTGCCGCGGAGCGCCCCTCCCTGGTGAACACACGCATCGGGACGCCGTTCGGAGCGAACGGACATTCATCCACCATCGACGGGCGAGTCTTCGTGGGCAACATCCGCGAGGACCACGCGACGACGACGACGACGTGGCTGGCGCGAGTGTTCCGGCCTGAAGCGGTGACGTACGACGCCCAGGGCAAGCCGAGCTTCTCCACGGCCTTCTCTCCAGGACTCAGCACGCAGGTGAGGAACGGAGAGAACGCGCTGGCGTTCTGCTTCACCAACCCGGCCCAGCCCTATGTCCTGTCGGGAGGGCTCGCGGTGTACCAGCCGCTCCTGTTCGACTCGCAGATGTTCAACGGGCCCAACCGCTTCCGTCGCCGTCCGGTGGACCTCCGGGTGTCCCAGCCCTTCACGCCGCAGGCGGACATCTCCTCCTTCACCACCGGCAACCTGGACTATCTGACCACCGTCACCGGCGCGAGCATCCGCGGCATCGAACCGACGATGACCTCCGACGGACGCCTGCTCATCTATCAGGGCGGTCCCGCCAACGACGGTGGCATCGACCACCTGATGTATGCGTACAACCCCACGCCCTGCGCGGCCACGGGCTGGAGCAATCCGCGCCCGCTGTCGATGATGTACAGCGACCCCACCGCGGGCGTGAAGCGCTACCCGCTGGCATGGCAGAAGCTGAAGGCCTCCACCGGGGAACTCTTTGGTGAGACGACCTCTGGCCCGCTCATCCGGGCCGCCTACGCCTGGGTGGACCACGAGGGGCGCAACGTCACGTACACGGGCGTCGTCTACACGGATGGCGCGCGCCGCGAAGCCGTGAGCCTCATTGGCGCGGACACGGGCTGGACGGCGTACCACATCGACGGTGCCATCAACACGGACCGCAGCGACATCGCGCACCTCTTCTATTCCGGGCCCATGTGGAACCTGGAACAGGAGCGCGCGCCAGAACAGAACTTCCCACCGGGCTCGAGCAACGAGAGCCACTACCTGCCCGTCACCAAGACCCACGACGTGCTCGCCCTCTTCGGCAGCAACACGGCGGACTACAACGACGTGGACATCGGTGAGCTGGTGGACCCCTTCCACGTGCTCTACCTGCCCATGAACGAGCTGGTGACGCGCGCGGGCGCGTATGACCTGACGCGCACGCCGGACCTGTCCGGGCGCTTCTTCACAGGCACTCTCGTGGGCACGGCGTCCATCTCCGCCGGCAACGCGGTGACCCAGCCGACGTCCGGCTCCCTGTGGGAACCGCACGGCAAGGGCAAGGCGCTGGTCGTCCCGGGTGGCGGAGCGCTCGCGATGAACCTGACGGACGCGACGTCCACCGTGCCCGGCGTGGGCGGCTTCGTGCGGGGCTTCACCGTACAGCTCGCCGTGCGCCCGGACGCGAACATCCACCAGGGCTGCACCACGGGGAACCCCTACCGCTACCTCTTCCAGAAGGGCGGCGCACTGGACCTCATCTACGAGTCCGACAACACGGTGCAGATGTCCTTCGTCATCAACGGCGCGCGCGTGCGCCTGGGCCGCAGCCCCGCGCTGCCCGTGGGCGCGTGGACCCACCTGGCCTACACCTGGGACGGCGTCACCGGCGCCTTTGGCGAGTACCTCAATGGCGTGCCCACGGGGCGCTCACTGCCCGTGGCCACGGGGACGTTCCGCCTGGGCACCGGCGCGCTGTCCATCGGCGCTGGCAACACGCTGGACACGCAGACCTGTCCCGCCAATGGCGAGGGCTCCTTCCGGGGCGCCATCGATGAGGTGCGCTTCTTCACCCATGCGCGCTCGGCCCGCTCCATCTGCATGACGTCGTATGGCGCGGACTGCCGCGACGAGGCCATCCAGGAGACTCCCACGGCGGGACAGTTCGGCATGAGCCAGCAGCAGCCGGCCTGCAACAGCTACGCGGCCCTGGGCACGCTGGCCTGTGCCTCGTCCATGCACAGGGTCTGCGCTCAGCGCGGCGCCCATGACGCCCTGGCCACCAGCACCAACGTCCTCGAGACGATTCAGCAGCTCATCGGAAACCGTCCGCCCATCTCACTGCTGGGCGCGCTGGCGGGAGCCACGACGACGGACGCGACGGTGGCGTGCGCGCCCATCCAGCACGAGAGCCTGGGCGTCACCTTCGAGGAGCTGGCGCGCAAGCACGCCGGCTGCGTGGACGAGCGCGTCGCGCAGAGCTTCGACTGCTCGGCCGCCGTGCACCGCTGGTGCAACAACCTGGGATGGAGCACGGGTCAGATTTTCGAGATGACCTCGCGCCCGTGGGTGGGCTGCTTCAACGCCGGGCTCATCCAGGACGTCGCGAAGGACCAGCTCGGGCCCGCCTCCAACGCGGGCAGCTTCAGCTCCACCGACTCCAAGCTGGAGGTCAGCAGGTGGTGCCAGACGAAGGGCTATGGCGCGGGCGTGGTGCAGGAGCTGGGCGCGGGCCTCTACGCCAACGTGCACTGCTTCCAGCCCGCCGTGACGGTGCCCTGGAAGCTCAATCCCTGAGGCGACTCAAGGGGCCCCCTGGAGTCGGAAGGGGGCCTCCGAGGTCGTGCCGGCGCGCTCGCGCTTGAGCATCTCCAGCACCTCCCCGGGCAGCGGGAACCAGCGCAGGCGCTCCGCGTCGGGCGCGAGCGAAGCATCCGCCTGTGTCCGGCTCCCGAAGTCCTGGAGTGCCTGCTCGACGATGACCTGGGCCCGCGCGACGTAGTCCCCCAGCTCCGCCTCCGGCACGGTCGACCCGGGGGGCGGGAAGACGCACCGGCCGCTCGCATAGGAGACGTCACCCAGTCGCCCCAGCCGCCGCTGGTGCGCGCGGTGGCGCCACTGTCCGGTGGAAGGCTCGAGCGCGTAGTGCGGCAAGAGTTTCCACCCCTCTCGGGCGATGAAGTCCACGGCGTCCAGCAGGAAGCCGAACGTCGTCTCGGAGAGGAAGTAGTTGAAGCCCAGCCGCACCCAGCCGGGCTTCACACCGTCGGTGCCTTGCAGGATGACGTCCTGGAAGCGGTGGCTGGTGACGGGGTCGATGGCCAGCAGCCGGTGTCCGTAGGGCCCCGCGCACGAGCAGCCTCCGCGCGCCTGGATGCCGAACAAGTCATTGAGCAGGGCCACAACGAAGTTGTGGTGCAGATAGGCGTCCCCGTGTCGAACCAGGAAGCTCACGATGGGCAGCCGCCGGAGCGCCGGGTTGCCGAGGATGCGCAGGGCGGGATTCGCCCCCCAGCGCGCGAGGGCCCGCCGGACGAAGTCCTGTTCGAGCGCGTCGATGGTCTCCACGCCCACCGCCTCCCGGAGCTGGAACACCAGCCCCGCGCGAATGGAGTCGACGATGGCGGGAGTGCCCCCTTCCTCGCGGTGCACGAGGTCTCGCTGATAGACGTGCTCGCTGCCGCTCACGTACGAAACAGTGCCGCCTCCGGGCACGGTGGGGATGCGATTGCCAAGCAACTGGCGCTTCACGACCAGCACTCCCGTCGTCCCCGGCCCACCGATGAACTTGTGCGGCGACAGGAACGCGGCGTCCTTCCGCACGCGCGGGCCGGCGGTGCCATCGCCACGCCCGTTCATCTCGACGCGGACATAGGGCCCCGCTGCGGCGAAATCCCAGAAGCACAGCGCTCCGTGACGGCGCAGGAGCGCGCCGATTCCCTCCTGGTCGCTGAGGATGCCGGTGACGTTGCTCGCCGCGGAGAAGCTGCCGATGCGCAGCGGCCGGTCGTGGTGGCGTGCCAGCTCGCGCTCCAGGTGGGCCAGGTCGATGCGCCCGTCGGCGTCTTCGTCGATGGTGACGACCTCCGCGATGGACTCGCGCCACGGCAGGTCGTTGCTGTGGTGCTCGTAGGGGCCCACGAAGACGACGGGGCGCTCCGCGCGGGGAATGCGCGAGCCCAAATCGAAGCGCGCATCCAGGTCCGCGGGGAGGCGCAAGTTGAGGATGTCGATGAGCTTGCAGATGGCGGCCGTCGCGCCGGAGCCGCAGAAGAGGACGATGTCGTCGGGCCCTCCTCCCACGGCGCGGTGGATGAGGTCGCGCGCATCCTCGCGATAGCGCGTCGTCTGAGCGCCCGTCCCCGACGTCTCCGAATGCGTGTTGGCGTAGAGCGGGAGGACGTGCTCCCGGATGAAGTCCTCGATGAAGGCGAGCGAGCGCCCGGACGCGGCATGGTCCGCGTACGTGAGCCGGCGGGGACCGTAGGGTCCATCGAGCATCCGGTCCTCACCGACAACGGCGCTTCGAATGGACTCGACCAACAGAGGACACGCGTCTTCCATCACTCGCACCTCTCGATGACGACAGACTCCCGCCGAACCTCACGGCCTGTCCAGCGCGTGGAGGCCATCATGCGCGACCGGCCGCGTCAGTCCCCCAGAGCTCGCATCGTCCCTGCGCCGCCCCATGTTAGCCTGAGCACACTCCATGAACTTTCGCTTCCAATGCTGGGTGCAGCGTCACGCCAGCGGTCGAGTGACGCTCACACCCCTGTCCCTGCCTCATCTCGCGGTGCACGCGGACACCGTGGAGAAGGCCACCGAGGAGCTGGCGCTCGCGCTGGATGACCAGCTCACCCGCATCCATCCGCGCCGCGTGCCGGAGTTCATCGCCGCGACCGGGGGCACGCTGCACACGCTGGAGCTGGACGCGATTCCTGTCTGGGGAAACGAGGAGAACACCCTCGCGCCCCTCACCTTCGCCGCCGCTGTCGCGCCCACGCATCAGTCCTATCTCGGGCTGCACGCGCCCCGGCTGGAGACGCACCTGTGGTTCCAGGGCAAGAAGGTGCCCGAGGATGCCGCCGAGCGATTGCGTGAACAGTTGGAAGGACTCCCCGACGCGCGGCTCCTGGCCCTGCGCGCGGATGGTGGAGAGGCCCTGCTGGACGTGGAGGTGGAGGCCACGCCGACGCGCCTGTCGGCCCTCACGCCCCGTCAGCTCCACCTGGATATCCGCCCGCCGCCCCGTCCACCGGACGCGGAGCCCGAGGAACCGCGAGAGTCGGGCCTGTCGGTGAGCATCGATGGGGACGACGAGGACGCGCTCAACGAGGACACGTGGGAGCCCCGCAAGCGCTCCCGTCGTCGGGAGCCGGGAGCGAAGCCGGAGAAGCCGCCGCCCACGCCCACGCTGGACCGCATCGCGGTGCCCTGGCATCGGCTGGCGACGGAAGGGCAGCTCGACCCCGCCTATGAGCAGGACGCCCTGGTGACGCTGCTGCGAGCCCGGCTGGCCGCGAAGGACGCGGAGGCCGTGGTGCTGGTGGGCCCCTCGGGCGTGGGCAAGTCCGCGGTCCTCCATGCGGTCGCCGAGGCGCTCCAGGCCTCCACCGCCACTCCCGCGGAGAAGGCCCGGCCCTTCTTCTTCGTCGACGGCAGTCGCCTCATCGCGGGCGAGGGCATGTGGGGTGACTGGCAGCAGCAGGTGCTCAAGTCCTTCCGCGAGGCGAACGATTCCCGCGCCATCCTCTCGCTGGGACACGCCATCGACCTGCTCGACGCGGGCAAGAGCGCGCACAGCGACCAGAACGTGGCCCAGCTCCTGTTGCCGCTGCTCGTCACCCGCGAGGTGTCCGTGGTGGCCGAGGCCACCCCCGAGGCCTGGGCCCAGGTGGAGCGGCGCAACGCCAGCTTCGCCCGCCTCTTCTCCGTCGTCCGGGTGGAGGAGCCGACACCGGAGGCACTCGCCAACATCCTGGCGCGCGTGGCCCAGGACACT
This sequence comes from Myxococcus sp. CA033, assembly GCF_013336625.1. Lineage (NCBI taxonomy): Bacteria > Pseudomonadati > Myxococcota > Myxococcia > Myxococcales > Myxococcaceae > Myxococcus > Myxococcus sp. CA033. Next base: position 60,834 of record NZ_JABUMU010000037.1, read on the forward strand.
CCGAGCGCCACGCCCCTGGAGGTGCTGCCCGAGGCGCTGGAGGAGAGTCGCTTCCTGTGTCGGCGCTTCCTGCCGTATGGCGCGCAGGTGGGCAACGCGGTGGCCTTCCTCCGCCGGTTGATCGCCACGTGCGCCCACGCGGCCCAGCCTCGGGTCATCCGGCTGGACGCCGTGCGCCAGTTCGCCTCCGAGTCCGGCATCCCCGAGGCGCTCTTGCGCGACGACATGCCGCTGGAGCCCGCCCAGGTCCGCGAGTTCCTCACCACGCGAGTGTTGGGGCAGCAGGCGGCGGTGGAGCGCGTCTCCTCCGTGGTGTCCGTGCTCAAGGCGGGGCTCGCGGACACGCGCAGGCCCCTGGGCGTGCTGCTCTTCGTGGGCCCCACCGGCGTGGGCAAGACGGAGCTGTCCAAGGCCCTGGCGGAGCTGCTCTTCGGCTCGCGCGAGCGCATGGTGCGCCTGGACATGGGCGAGTACGCGGGGCCGGACGCGCTGCTGCGCCTGCTGGGCGACGGCGCGACGCCGGGCTACCTCTCCGCCGCCGTGCGCCGCCAGCCCTTCTGCGTGGTGCTGCTGGATGAAATCGAGAAGGCCCACCCCGCCGTCCACGACGCGCTCCTGGGCGTGCTGGGCGAGGGGCGCCTCACCGACGCGTCGGGCCGCTTCACCGACTTCCGCAACGCCGTCCTCGTGCTCACCAGCAACCTGGGCGCGGACACGTGGCGCGCGCGCGTGGGCTTCGACTCGCTGGGCGGCGCGCCCGACGTCGCCGCGCTGCGCACGCACTACCTGGCGGAGGTGCAGCGCTTCTTCCGCCCGGAGCTGTTCAACCGCCTGGACGACACCGTCGTCTTCTCGCCGCTCTCCGAGGAGCTGCTGCGCCGGCTGGTGGTGCGCGAGGTGGACGCCATCCGCCAGCGCTCCGGCCTGTCGCGCCATGACGCCAGCCTCGTCGTCTCCGAGTCGGCGCTGGACTGGTTGTCGGCGCGCGGCTTCGACCCGCGTTATGGCGCGCGGCCCCTGAAGCGCGCGCTGGAGCGGGAGCTGGTGGTGCCGGTGGCGGCGTGGCTCGCGGCGCACCCGAAGACGGGGCCGGTGCGCCTGCACGCGGAGGCCGGCGGCGACGGGCTCACGCTGCGCGCGGAGGCCGTGGGTGGCGCGGCGGAGGGCGTGGGACGGCAGGCCATCGAGCAGGTGCTGGAGGACGCCGCCACGCTGCGCGCGGAGGTGCAGCGCTGGAGCCGCTCGCCGCCCATGCTCGCGCTGCGACGGGAGCTGGCGGTCTTCGACAAGGTGTCCCGACAGGCCTCTTACTGGGAGGAGCGCGCGCTGGCGGAGGAGTCCGCGAGGAAGTCCGGAGACGCGCGCGAGCTGGACAAGGCCTTCCGCGAGTGCTCGCAGCAGACGGAGGCCATCGAGGACCTGCTCTTCGAGGCGCACCTGTCGCGCGCGGTGGGACAGGCGGAGTCGCTCGCGCGCGACGTCTCCACGCTGCGCTCGACGTTCCATCCCCTGCGGGAGCGGCTGTACGCCAGCCTCTACCAGTACTCGCGGGGCTCCACCCTGATACTGGTGCCCGGCCGTGGTGCATGGCCGCAACTGTGCTTCCTGGCGAAGGCCTATGAGCGCTGGTGCAACCGCTACTCCCTGGGCTTCCAGCGCGCGCTGCTCTGGACGCCCAAGCCACCGGACGGGGAGAAGCCACCACGCCATCCGCCTCCGCCGGACTGGGTCTACCCCAAGGTGGATGAGCTGCTGGACCTCAAGCCCACGCCCCTCGCGTACGCCCTGCAGATCTCCGGCGAGACGCGCCCGTTGCTGCTCTCCGCCGAGCACGGCGTACACCGCTTCGTGGAGGGCAGTCAGGCGTCGCTGGTGCGCGTGCTCTTCACCCCCCACCCTCGCAGCCGGGACGTGCTGCCGGACTGGTCGAAGCTCGAGACACTGCTGCCGAAGACCGAGGCCCGGCGAATCCGGCCGGGCTCGACGGACACCTCGGGCGGCTCGGTGGAGGACATGCGCACCGGAACCCGCTTGCGCTACGGCGGCGGAGGTCTGGAGTTGGATGCCTTGTTGGAGCCCTGGATGAACTGGCGCGTGTTCGGCGAAGCGGAGGAGGACTGACCATGGAACTCAAGCTCCCCCTGGTCGTCGCGCCCCTGGGCGGCCGTCTCGTCGAGGCGTGGGTCCCCGCCTTCTGGCCCAGGATTCACCGCGTGGGCCCCAGCCTGTCTTCGCTGAAGGATGACCTGGCGCTCGCCGTCATGGAGCGCTTCGAGAAGGACCACCCCTCGCGGGTGGCCAGCTACCAGCTGCCACCCCACCTGTCGCTCAAGCACGTGAAGGTCGACACCGAGGCGAGAGATCGCGAGAAGGGCCTGCGCGTCGTGCTCAAGGGACGCATGGCCGTGCTGCTGGAGAAGTGGCCTCGCGATGACTTCTGGGTGGTGACGCCCACGCGGCTCGCGGAGGCCCGCTTCGCGATTCCCGACGCGGAGTCCCTGCCCCTCGCGCTCGGACGCAGGCTGGGCGCGTGGTGTCTGGAGCATGGGCTGACGAATCTGGAGGGCTTCTGGGCGCAGGGCCGCGAGCGGCTGGAGTTGCTGGAGGTGGATGCCTATGCCCCCACCATCCTCCCCCGGACGCCGCCCAAGCCGCCCAAGCCGCCCCGGCGCCGCCGGACGCCTGGAAAGGACTCGAAGGGGACGGCCACTCCGCCGGAGACGCCCGAGCAGCGCGAGGCGCGCCGCAACCGCCGCCGCCTCACGCTCACCGAGCTGCGGGAGGTGGCGCGCAACCTGAGCCACTCCGCCAGAGATGACGGGCTGGAGCACTGCTACGGCCGCGAGGCGCTGGTGCGCGAAGTGGTGGACGCGCTGGAGGGCCGGGAGGGCGCGGCCATCGTCCTGGTAGGACCGCCGGGCTCCGGCAAGACGGCGCTGGTGCACGAGGTGGTGCGCCGGCTCACCGCGCGCCAGGACGCCGCGGGACAGCGCCGCGACGTGTGGCGCGTGGATGGCAATCAGTTCATCGCGGGGATGATGTACGTGGGCCAGTGGGAGGCCCGCGCGCGCGGCGTGGTGAAGGAGCTGGTGGAGGTGGGTGACCTGCTCTACGTGGACGACCTGGCCTCGCTCGTCTACGCGGGGCGCACCTCCAGCGAGCGCACCAACGTCGCGCAGTTCCTGGAACCCCACATGGCGCGCGGCGAATTGACCGTGCTCGCGGAGTCCACGCCCGAGCGCTTCGAGCGGGTGCGCGAGGAGGCCCCCACGCTCGCCTCGCTGTTCCGCGTGGTGCACGTGCCCGCGTTGGAGCCCCGCACGACGTTGCCTGCCCTGCTGGGGACACTGCGGGAACTGGAGGGCTCGGGCGAAGGCGGGCCCGCGGTGCGGCTGTCCCCGCTCGCGCTGGAGACCCTGCTGGACCTCCAGCAGCGCTTCGTCGCGCACGAGGCCTTCCCGGGCAAGGCGGTGCGGCTCTTGCGCCGGGTGCTCGCGAGGCCCGGCACGGTGGACCAGAACGTGCGCCGCTTCACGGAGGAGGACGTCACCGCCGCGATGCGCGCGCAGACGGGCCTGCCGGACTTCGTGCTGGGGAGCGCGCCTCCGAAGTCCCGGGACGTGCTGGAGCGCGAGCTGGCCGCGCAGGTGGCCGGACAGCCGGAGGCCGTCGCCGCCGTGGTGGATGCCATCCTCACGCTCCAGCGCTCGCTGCAGCCGCCGGACAAGCCGCTGGCCACCTACCTCTTCGTGGGCCCCACCGGCGTGGGCAAGACAGAGACGGCCAAGGCGCTGGCGCGCACCCTCTTCGGCAGCGAGGAGCGGATGGTCCGCTTCGACATGTCGGAGTTCGTCTCCGCGTCCAGCATCACCCGGCTCTTGGGCCTGCCCGGCGCACCGGACGGCGAGCTGACGACGGCGCTGCGCACCCAGCCGTTCTGCGTGGTGCTGTTCGACGAGGTGGAGAAGGCGCACCCGCGCATCTTCGACGCGCTCCTCCAGTTCCTCGGTGAAGGCCGGCTGACGGACGGCGCGGGGCGCACCGTGGACGCGCGGCAGGCGGTGGTGGTGCTCACGTCCAACCTGGGCGTGCGCGAGGCCGCCGCCCGCACGGGCTTCCACCGCGCTCCGGAAGGCGCGGAGGCGCACTACCTCTCCTCGGTGCGCGCCTTCTTCCGCCCGGAGTTCTTCAACCGCCTGGACCGCGTGGTGCCCTTCCGCTCCCTCACGCCCGCCGCGCTGCGCGTCGTCGTGGAGCACGCCCTGGAGTCGCTGCTGTCGCGGCGAGGCATCCGCCGGGGCAACGTGCTGGTGGAGGTGGAGTCCGCGCTGCTCGACCTGCTGGTGGAGCAGGCATATGACCCGCGCTACGGCGCGCGTCCCTTGAAGCGCGCGCTGGAGCGACGCCTCACCGTGCCCCTGGCCCACCACCTGGTGCGGCGCGGCGGCGAGGACCTGGCCCGCGTGGAGCTGTTCCGCCGGGGCGAGGACATGGGGCTGTCGGTGGAGCTGCTCATGAGGGAGCCCGCGTGGGCCCGTGAGCAGGACCCCACCACCTGGACGCTCCCTGGCGTGTCGCGCGTCCTGGAGGAAGTGACGACGCGACTGGAGTCGCTCCAGGCGGCGGAGGCGAGGCGCTCGGACGGAGAGGCACCGCCCGGTGGTGTCGAGGCCGTGGAGCTGGGAGAGCGGCTGGAGCGCCTGTCGGCGGAGGCCCTGGACATCCGGGAGAATGAACTGGCGGACCGCGACTTCCTCGAGACAGAGGAGCGCGTGGGCAAGCTGGAGCGCGACGGGTACCAGGACAGCTGGAGGCACAACAAGGGACGGGGCGGGCTGCGGCCTCGGCCCTCCTATGTCCCGGAGCCGATGCCGGTGTCCCCCGAGGAGCGGCTGCGTCGCTGCCGCCCCAAGGTGGTGAACCTGCGCGATGAGGTGGAGTGGCTCGCGCATCAGCTGGCGACGCGAGCGCGCGGAATGGAGGTGCACGCGTTGCTGGTGGAAGGGCTCGCGGACTCGCCGACCTCCGCGCTGGACTCCGTGGTGAAGGGGCTTCCCCAGGGCCTGGGACGCGTGGTGGTCCACGAGGAGCACGTGGAGCCGGATGGCACCATCGGCTGGGCGGCACCGGGCTCGGCGCGTCCCGCGGGGGTGCGTGTGCGGCGGCAGGTGGTGAGCATGGCGGCGTTCGGTCTGTCGGAGGTGCTCGCGACGCTGGAGGGCTATGCGCTGGTGCATCTGGGCGTGCGGCCCGCGCTGGTCCGCGTGGAGCTGCTGGCGGACGCGCCAGACTTGATGAAGAGCGTGTCCCGGGCGGTGGCGACTCGCGACGCGGTGAAGCTGGCGGAGCGGGAAGCCCGTCGCGCGGGCCTTGTGCCCGAGTCGCCGCAGGGCCGCGTCGTCATGGAGGGCGAGCCCGAGAACGTCGTTCAGCTGAGAAGCGGGAGAACTCCCTCCGAGTCCGTGGCCTGGGCGGCGCGAGTGCTGCGCGACCCCGCGCGAGGAGGGCACTGACATGGACAAGAACTTCCATCTGTTCGTGCGGAACTACCCCGGCGTGGGGGTGGCCGCGCACGTGTTGACGCACCCGCATCTGGCCTCGTTCGCGCCGGACCTGGCGACCGCGCGACTGGATGTGGCCGAGGTTCTGGGCCGACTGCTCAAGCGGGGGGACTTGCGTGACGCGCAGACCCACTGGCCGGACCTGCGCACGAAGAAGATGAACCTCACCGTGCGCGCCGTGCAGCACGGGCGACTGTTGCCCGTGCCGCTCAAGCTCACGGTGGTGACGCGCGGTGGACGAGCGAAGGCGGAGCGCGGCGGCCGGAAGGGCGCGGCGAAGGGGGCCGTGCACGTCTGGGTTCCTCGCGTGGACGTGGAGGGCTCGCTGCAGGACCTTGGGGACCTGGAGGCCTATGTGGAGGAGCTGGTCCGCCACGAGCTCTACATGGCGCCGCTGGAGCGCCTGCACTCTCTGGCCTACCTGGGCGATGAGACCGTCGAAACCATCTCCGTGACGGTGAAGTCCCGTGAGGCGACCCGCGCGCGCATCATCGAGGAGCCCCGCGGGCCGGTGCGCCGCCCTCCCCCACCTCCTGGTCTCGCAGAGGCGAGTCGCTGCCTCAACGAAGAGGCCCGTGCGGGACTGCTGGAGCGTGCGTGGGAGCGCGACACGGAGGTCGGCCTGCTGGCGGAAGCCGTCACCTCGAGAGCGCGCGCCAGCGTGCTGCTCGTGGGGCCCCCCTCCGTGGGAAAGACGTCGCTGGTGCATGAGCTGGTGCACCGGGCGGAGTCCGCGTCGGCCGGGAATGCGCTCCAGGGACTGGAGGTCTTCAGCACCTCGGGCGGTCGCATCATGGCCGGCATGCGCTATCTGGGGCAGTGGCAGAAGCGCGTGCAACTCATGGTCAACGAGCTGCGGGTGCGGCGCGCGGTGCTCCACCTGGACAGCCTCTCCGAGCTGCTCTCCCTGGGTGGCGGTGACACGGGCCTGGACGTCGCGCGGCACCTGCTGCCGGCGCTGGAAGGGGGCGAGGTGGCGCTGGTGCTGGAGGCCACGCCGGAGGACGTCGCGCGAGCGGAGCGCACCCATGGCGCATTCCTCCAGGCGCTGCGACACGTCGTCGTGGAGCCGCTGGCTCCCGAGAAGGCTCGGGCCGCCGTGCAGCAGGCATCCCAGCGCGTCGCGAAGGCGCGCAAGGTGCGCTTCACGCCCGCGTCGTTGGAGCGCGCGGCGGAGCTGACGGAGCGCTTCGGAGAGGGACCGCCTCCGGGTGGCGCGGTGTCGCTGCTTCGCGCCGCGACGGCGCAGGCCGCCACGGGAACGGAAGTGGACGCGGGCGCGGTGACCTCCGCGTTCTGCACGCGCACGGGCTACCCGAGGGAGCTGGTGGACTCCTCGATTCGCCTGGACCCGGATGCGTTGCTGCGCCGGTTCCGCGAGCGCATCGTCGGCCAGGATGAGGCCACGCTGCTCTTGCGCAACCTCGTCGTCACGCTGAAGACGGGACTGGCGGACCCCTCGCGTCCCCTGGGGGTGTTCCTGCTCCTGGGTCCCACGGGCGTGGGCAAGACGGAGTCGGCGCTGGCGCTGGCGGAGTACCTCTTCGGCGACATCGCCCGGCTGGCCCGCTTCGACATGGCGGAGTACGCCGCGCCCGGCAGCGCGGGACGACTGGTGGGTGAAGTGGGAGGCCAGCAGGGAGGCCTCGCGCGGCGCGTGCGCGAGCAGCCCTTCGGCGTGGTGCTGCTGGACGAGGTGGAGAAGGCGGACGCGGGTGTGCATGACCTGCTGCTCCAGGTCCTCGGCGAGGGACGGCTGACGGACGGCACGGGGCGCACCGTCAGCTTCCGGAACACGGTGGTGCTGCTCACCAGCAACCTGGGCGCGGAGTCGGCGGCGCGCTCGCTGGGCTTTGGTGGTGATACGCCTCGGGACATGGAGGCGCACTACCTGGGCGCGGCCACGGCCTTCTTCCGTCCGGAGCTGCTCAACCGGTTGGACCAGGTGGTCCCCTACCGCGCCCTCGCGCCGGACGTCATCCGGACGCTCGCGCGGCGCACCCTGGAAGCGGCGCTGGGCCGCGAGGGACTCGCGCGGCGTGGGGTGAAGGTGAGCTTTGGCGAGGACGTGGTGGACTTCCTCGCGAAGGCCGGCTTCGACGCGCGCTACGGTGCGCGTCCGCTGAAGCGCGCGGTGGAGCAACACGCCATCGTCCCGCTGGCGCAGTGGCTCGCGACGCATGCGGGCACTCCGCACCGACAGGTGACTCTGCGCGTGGGCGCCCAGGGCCTGCTCGTCCACGAGCCCCACGTGTGAGGTGTCGACGAGGCAGGCCGGGCGCTTCATGGCCTTGAGGCACCCGCGCCCGCCTGCCCGCTCGACCCACCGCACGGCGCGAGCCCCGCATGAAGCGGCGCTCCACCGTGATGAAGCCGCCACGTGGCGCCCTCTCCCCTGTCGCGCGGGGACTCTCTGCTATCGTCGCCCGCGCCCACTCCCCACCCCGGTACAGGAACCCTCCCGTGGGAGGGGACACCCTTCATGCGCTGCGTCGATGAGACCCTCTTCATGAAGTTGCTCCTGGGCGAGCTGTCGCCCACGGAGAGCGCCGAGGTGGATGCCCATCTCGACACATGCGCCTCGTGTCGCACGCTCGTGGCCGAAGGACTGCGCGCGCAGTCTCCGGACCTCATCACCAGCGCGACGCCCACCGAGCCCATGCCCCTTTCTCCCCGCCGCGAGGACTCGCCGCTGGAGAAAGGCACGGCGGTGGGCCGCTACCTCGTCCTGGAGCTGCTGGGCGCGGGAGCCATGGGCGTCGTGTACGGCGCCTATGACCCGGAGCTGGACCGCCGCGTCGCCCTCAAGCTGCTGCGCACCGGCGCCCTGGGCCTCGACATGGAGAAGGAGCGCGCCCACCTGCTGCGTGAGGCGCAGGCCATGGCCCGCGTCTCCCACCCGAACGTGGTGGCCGTCTACGACGTGGGCACCTTCGGCCAGCACGTGTTCCTGGCCATGGAGCGGGTGGAGGCCCAGACGCTGGGCGAGTGGCTGAAGGCCGCGCCCCGCCCCTGGCGCGAGGTGCTGGACCTCTTCCTCGACGCGGGCCGGGGACTCGCGGCGGCGCATGCCGCGGGCGTGGTGCACGGCGACTTCAAGCCCGCCAATCTCCTCGTCGGCGGCGACGACAATGTCCACGTCACCGACTTCGGCCTCGCGCGCCTGGGCGCTCCCACCACACGCGAGAGCGCGCTGCCCGCGCGCGCGGACCCCCTGCGTGACAAGACCGTGGAGCGCTCGCTGACGGGCGGCACGCCGGCCTACATGGCCCCGGAGCAACTGCTGGGCGAGACGCGCGCGGGCGCGGCCGGAGACCAGTTCTCCTTCTGCGTGGCGCTCCACGAAGCCCTCTACGGCGCACGCCCCTTCGAAGGCGCCACCCTGGCCGAGCTGGCCTCCCAGGTGTCCTCGGGACAGGTGCGGCCTCCGCCCCACGGCACGCGCGTCCCTCCGTGGCTGCGTCGCGTGTTGCTGAGAGGGCTCGCCCGTCGCGCGGAGGACCGCTTCCCGAACCTGGAGGCCCTGCTCGACGCGCTCCAGAACGACCCGGCCACGAGGTGGAAGCGAGGCCTCCAGTTCGCCAGCGCGGTGGCCATCCTCGCCACCGCGGTGGGCCTCACGCACGCGGTGCACACCCGAGGAGCACGGGCCTGCGCGAGCGCCCCGCAGGAGATGACCACCATCTGGGGCCCGGAGCAGGCCGCCGCCATCCAGGCCGCGTTCACCGCCACTGGCCGGCCCTATGCCTCCGCCGCCTGGGAGCGCGTGCGCCGGGAGCTGGACGCGTACACCGCCGCCTGGACGACGACGCGCACCACCGCGTGCGAGGCCACACGCGTCCGGGGCGAGCAGCCCGAAGAGGTGATGGCGTGGCGCATGCGCTGCCTCGACAATCGGCTGGCGGATGTCTCCGCGCTCACGCGGCTGCTGTCCCAGGCGGACGCCCGGACGGTGGACGAGGCGCACCGCGCGGTGAAGGGCCTGCCCCCCCTGTCGGGCTGCTCGGAGGCGCTGGCACCCGGCGGGGCCACGCTGCCCGAGGGGCCTGAAGCACGCGAGCGCCACGAGGCGCTGCGCGCGACGCTCGCACGAGGCCGAGCGCTCCTGGCCACCGGTCGCTACGCGGAAGGCGTCACGCTGGTGGAGCCGACCGCCGTGGCGGCGAAGCGGGCGGCGAACCGTCACGACGGCGCCGAAATCTCGCTGCTGCTCGGCGAGCTGCGCGAGGGAGCCGGAGACTGGCGTGGCGCGGAGGCCGCGCTCTTCGAGGCGCTGAACGCGGCGGAGGCCACGCGTCAGGACGCCGTGGCCGCGCGCGCGTGGACGCTGCTGGTGCGCGTGTCCTGCATCGGCCTGGACGAGTACGAGCTGGCCTCGCGCTGGAAGGACCGCGCCGCGGCCGCCATCGAACGGCTGGGCGGTGGAAACGAGCTGACCCGCGTCCACCTCCTCACCTACTCCGGCACCGTCCTGCGTAAGCAGCGGCGCTTCGAGGAGGCCGTGGCGTTGCAGGAGCAGGCCCTGCTGTTCGCGGAGAGCACCTTCGGGCCGGACAGCCTGGAAGTGGCGGACGTGCTCCTGGAGCTGGGCTCCACGCAGTGGGTCCACCCCCGCCTCGCCGAGGCCCGGGCCCACCTGGAGCGCGCCGCCACCATCACCCGGCAGGCCCTGGGCCCCGAGCACCCGGAGGTCGCCCGGGTGCGACTGGCCGTGGTCCCCGTGCTCAGGGACCAGGAGGAGCTGAAGCTGGCGGAGGTGGTCGCCCGCGAGGCGCTCGGCGTCTTCGAGCGGACGCTCGGCCCGGACCACCCTCGCGTCTACGACGCGCTCAACGACCTGGCCTCGACGCTCGTCGTCCAATCGCGCATGGACGAGGCCCTCCCTTTCTACGAGCGCGCCCTCACCATCGTCGCGAAGACGGACGGGCCGGAGAGCTACGGCGCCTCCGTCATCCACGCCAACCTGGGCGTCCTCTTCTTCCAGAAGGGCCACTTCGACCTCTCCCTGGAGCACTTCCTGCGGACCATCGCCCTGCGCGACAAGTCGCGAGGACTGATGGACCCGTCGCTGGTGAGCCCGCTGCGCCTGGTCGGGAAGCTCATGTCCCTCAAGGAGCGCTACGCGGACATGGTGCACTACTGTCAGCGGGCCGTGGACATCATGCTCCTGCAACCGGATGACAGCTCCGGACAGTGGACGCTCAGCCTGAGGGATTTGGGCATCGCCTTCCTCAAGCTGAAACGGCCCACGGAGGCGCTCGTGCCCCTGGAGCGGGCCGTCGCCGGCTGGGAAAAGGCGCGGCCGGAGGTCGGCCAGCGCACCGAGGTGAAGTTCCTGCTCGCCCAGGCCCTGTGGGAGTCCGGCAAGGACCGCCCACGGGCCCTGCGCCTCGTCGCCGAGGCGCGAATCATGGCCATGACGGACGACCCCTCGGAGAAGACGCTCCTCCTCATCAACGCGTGGCTCGCGGCGCACAAGGTCCGCTGAAGCCTGGGGCCCCGCTCAGCGCGGCGTGGGTGACACCTGACGCTCGGCGGGACGGCCTCGGCTCCCCGCCTCCCACTCATCCCAGAGGTTGAAGGACTTCATCTGCTCGGTCAGGTCGGTGGCCTTCATGAGCGCCTCCACCTCCGCGCGTCCCTGCCGGGGGAGCCGCTCGTCCATGGTGGCGAAGCCCCACGCCAGCGCGCCCACCACCGCGGCATTGGCGCGCAGCGTGCGCGCGTCGCACTGCTCGAACTCGTCCGAGCGCGCATGGTAGTTCGGCCCGTACGTGGCGGACTCCTGGTTGGCGATGAGGTTGGCCACGCCGCTCAGCATGAAGTCCAGGTTGTCGGTGCCCACCACCGGCACATCCACCTGAGTGAAGGGACCCAGGCCCGCCACCGGGAGGAGCGCCTTGTCCACCAGCGGCACCAGCGGAGGGCGGCCATTGGTGAAGAAGCCGTTGATGCGGCCACAGCCGATGTCCACCGACAGCGCCATGGCATGTCCATCCAGCTCCGCCGCGTGCGAGCGCACGTACCCGGCCGAGCCGTGCATGCCCTGCTCCTCGCCGTTCCACAGGGCGAAGCGGATGGTGCGCGCGGGCTTCAGTCCCAGCCGCCGCAGCTGCCGCGCCAGGTCGATGAGCATCGCCACGTTGGCGCCGTTGTCGAGCGCGCCTCCGCCCAGGTCCCAGCTGTCCAGGTGCGCGCCCAGCACGACGACCTCCTCCGGTCGCGTGGCGCCTCGAATCTCACCGATGACGTTGTGCGCCTCGTAGGGTCCGCCCGTCTTCAGCTCCAGCGCGGCCTTCATCGTGAGCGCGATGCCGGCCCGCAGCAGCCGCTGCGCGCGCCGGGCTCCATCGCGCTCCATCACCATCATCGGCCGGGTGTTCTTCGCGCCCGTCGACACGTTGTGCCGGTAGAGCTGATTGCCCGGACGGCTGCCCATGTAGACGACGCCCGCCGCGCCGGCGCCCACCGCGCGCGCCTCGATTCCCACCGCCTCCTCGTACTCGCGGAAGAGGCCCTCCACGTCCCGCAGCTCCTCCGTCTCCACCAGCACGAACGCACCCTTCACCTTCGTCCCCACGCGCGTGAAGTCCGCCTCCGCGCCGCGTCCGACGTCCAGCAGCGGCGCGGCGAGGCCTCCCTTCGGCGTCGCCGTGGAGAAGGGCATCGCGGCCACCCGGGGCGCGAAGCGCACGCCCTGGCCCTGCACCGTCGCGCTCGCCGACTGCTCCAACCACAGCGCCGGCATGCGGAAGGGCTCACTCGTCGCGGGGACGCCCGCCGCACGGAAGCGCTCCAGCGCCCACGCCACCGAGCGCCGGTTGGACTCCGAGCCCGTGGCCCGCCCACCCACCTCGTCCACCAGCGAGCGCAGGTCCTCCACCATCGGCGTCGGGCCCAACAGGGCCCCCGTCAGCAACATCACCTCGCGCTCCCGCCCCCCGGGCGCGGCGGCCTCCTGGGCCTCCCCTCGCACGGATGAAACGAGGGCCAGCGACAGCAACGCGGCGCTCCAGCGCCAGGACATGCGGGATGGGAACATGGCGCCAGCATTCCCAGCCTCATGGGTTTCATTCAAGGCGCGAGGTGCCAAGGTCTTCTCGGCACATCGGACTACAAGCGCGAATGAAGTTTCAATTCGGTTGCTTGAGTTTCAGGTTGAGGAATGGCAGACGGGCCCGAACACCCAGGGCGGTCGCCGGAGAGCGAAACCCGCGCCTCCGTCCTCACTGACACGGGGCCGAGACGATGCGTGGAAACCTGAAGCAAGCCTGGCTGTGGATGTTGCCGGTGGCCTTCCTGGGCGCCTGTGGTGGCGCGCCCGAGGCCGCGCTGGAAGACGGGACGCTGGAGGAAGGCACGCAGGCGCTCATCTCCGCGCCGACGCTTCCCGCCAGCGGCAACATCGCGGACAGCACCACCCTCAAGGGTCCCCTGGCCATCGGCGGCGCGGTGGCGGGCTACCCGAGCACCTTGCCGGGGTACTTCGGCTACACGCTCCAGGCGAACGCGGGCGCGCAGCTCGCGTTGGAGGTGACGCACCTGGGCAGCTCCATGTACCTGGACACCGGCCTGTTCCTCTATGGCCCCAAGGACGCGAGCGGCAGCCATGGCGCCACGCTGCACGCGCAGGATGACGACTCCGGCTACGGCACGTTGAGCAAGGTGGGGCTGGTGACGGTGCCGAAGACGGGCGAGTACCTGGTGGTGGTGGGCTTCGTGAACGGAGTGGACAAGCAGTTCCGCCTCCAGGCGGCGTGTGTGGGCGGCACGTGCCTGCCCAACCCGCAGCCGGCGCCCGCGGGGGCCGTGCTCAGGTACGTGGAGAATCCGCTCACCGAGCGCCTCCAGTACACGCTCGACACCGCCAATCAGGTGCGCGAGGACGCGACGTCGTACCTGCGTCGGCTCGACTACCAGTGGCCGTACTCGGGCGAGGCCACGCTCACGCAGGCCGCCGCGGCCGTGCTCGCCCAGGGCCGCTACATCGGCTATCGGAGCGACCCGGCGCCGCTCGTGCTGAGCCTGCCGGAGTTGAACGACGCCATGTACTCGCAGTTCCGGCCGCTGCTGCCCGTCATGCTGGAGACGTACGGCAACGGCGTGGAGACGGTGCAGGTGAAGCGCTACTACCGCACGTTCTCCACGGGCCCCAACGGGGACAACTGGCGCAGCCTCTACGTCATCCTCTTCCCCCAGTCGTACAAGGTCCTCGTGTACGAGCAGACGGCCCACGAAATCTGAGGGCCCGGGCTGGCGGCCCGTCGAGCGCCAGCCCTCCGCCTCCCGCGCGTCTCCGGGCGGCGGCCAACTCGCTTCCTGGGGAGCTCGTGGCTCCCCCGAGCCGCCGTGGATGCACAGCTTCCGGTGGAGGTGTCGTGCTCCCGGAACAGCGAGCAGGCACCGTCACCCTGCCAGCTCGTCCAGGGTGAAACGGCCGGGGGCACCGTGCGGGGACCAGGCGCCAGCGAGACGGAGAAGGAGAGCATCGAGGGCGTCTCCCCGGAGCAGTCGCGCTTCTTCCTCGAGACGATGGTCGCCGGCGCCCCCGTGGGCCTGGCCTTCGTGGACCTGGAGCTGCGCTTCATCCACATCAACGACGCGCTGGCGGAGATGAACGGCCTGCCACGCGAGGCCCATCTGGGCCGCAAGGTTCGCGACGTCGTCCCCGACCTGTGGCCCACCATCGAGCCACACTACCGGCAGGTCATCGAGCACGGGCTGGCGGTGCGAAATCTGGAGATTGTCGGGAGCACGGCCAAGGAGGCCGGAGTCCCCCGCAACTTCGTCATCAACTACTTCCCGGTGCGGGACGCGGGCGGCGCGCTGCAAGGCGTGGGCATCACCGTGGTGGAGACGACCGAGCAGAAACGGGCGAATCAGGCCATCCGGATGAACGAGCAACGCTATCGCTCGCTCGTGGAGGCCACCGCGCAGACGGTCTGGACCACCGATGGCCGGGGCGCGCTGAACGAGCCCGCGCCCCGTTGGATGGCCTTCACCGGCCAGGCCCTGGGCGCGCACCTGGGACTCGGCTGGCTCGACGCCATCCACCCCGGGGACCGTGGCCGCTTCATGAAGGAGTGGGTCCGCGCGCTGGAGACCCGGGAGCCCTATCGGGGTGAGCTGCGGCTGCAGTTCCACGACGGCACCTGGCGCGACGTCATCGTCCGGGGCGTGCCGGTGTTCGATGAGGACGGCCTGGTGCGCGAGTGGATGTCCACCGCGGAGGACGTCAGCGAGCGAAAGCAGGCGGAGCAGGAGCTGCGCCAGACGACCCTGGCGCTCGCGGCGAGCGACGAGCGCTACCGGACCTTCGTCGCCCAGAGCACGGAGGGCATCTGGCGCCTGGAGATGGAGCCGCCGCTCGACACGCGCCTGACGGAGGACGCGCTCGTCGAGGCCATGGCCAGCACGGGGCGCATCGCGGAGACCAACGAGGTCATGGCGCGCATGAGCGGCTTCGAATCGGCTCGCGCCATGGTGGGCTGCACCCTGCGTCAGCTCGTCACCCGCGTCGGGGACACCCAGGGTGCCTCCATCCGCGGCTTCGTCCGCGGCGGCTTCCGCGTGCAGGACCTGGAGACGCGGCTGCCGGACCGGGACGGCGTCATGCGGGTGCGCCTGGCCAATCTCTTCGGCGTCGTCGTGGACGGATGGCTCGTGCGGGTGTGGGGGACGCAGCGGGACATGACGGAGCAGGCCCTGGCGAAGGAGGCGCTGGAGCAGAGCCGGGAGCAGGCGAGGCAACGGGAGCACCAGCTGCGCACCATCACCGACGCGCTCCCCGCCCTGGTGGCCTACCTGGACCAGGGCGAGCGCTACCTCTTCTGCAACCGCGCCTTCGAGACCTGGTTCGGCCTGCGCCCCAGTGACGTGGTGGGACGGACGATTCGCGAGGTGGGTGGAGAGACGCTCTATCCCCTCTTCAAGGACTGGGTGCGCAAGGCCCTGGCGGGCGAGCATGTCACGTACGAGACGGCGCTCGCGCTGCGCGATGGCCGGACGCTCCATGTCCAGTCGACGTATGTACCGAGCGCGGACGCCCAGGGCCGCATCCAGGGCTGTGTCGTCCTGGTCAACGACATCACCGACCGCAAGCGCACAGAGGCCGAGGTGGAGAGCCAGCGCGCGCGGCTCTACGACATCCTGATGAGCGCGCCTGCCTCCATCGCCATCATCTCCGGACACGAGCAGCTCTTCACCCTCGTCAATCCCATCTTCAAGGGGATGTCGAATGACGCGGAGCTGGTGGGGCAGTCGCTGCGTGAGCTCGCGGAGAGGAACGAGAAGGGCCGGGAGTATTCCCAGACGCTGGCGAAGGTCTACGAGACAGGCCAGCAGGTGAAGACCACCGAGATGCCGCTGCTGCTGAATCTCCACGGCAAGGGCCTGGAGCAGCGCTACTTCAACATCACCTATCAGCCCCTGCGGGACGCGCGCGGGCAGGTGGACTCGGTGATGTCCTTCGCGCTGGATGTGACGGAGCAGGTCCGTGCCCGGCATCAGGCCGAGGAGCTGGCCGCGCACCTGGGCAGTCAGCAGAAGTGGATGGAGTCGGTGCTGGACCTCAGCCCCATCGCCCTGCTGTTGATGGAGCCTCACACCGGCAAGGTGCTCTTCGCCAATCAATCGGCCCGCAACCTCACCGGAGGCCAGTTCCCGTTGGGTGTCCCCGTGCAGCGCTACGACACCGTCTACCGCGTCCTCGACCCCCAGGGCGGGGTCATCCCCAATGAACAGACTCCGGGTGCGCGGGCAGCGCGGGGGGAGACCCTGAGACGGACACCGCTGACGTGGCAGCTCGGCCCGGGGATTCCGCGGGAGTTCCTGGTGGATTCAGAGCAGTTGCCCTCCATGTACGGGCATCCGGCGACGATTGTCCTGGCGCTCCAGGACGTGACGCAGCTGAAGGATATCGAGGTGCGGCTCCAAGAAGCGGTGCGGCTGCGCGACGAGTTCCTCACCGTGGCCTCCCACGAGCTCAAGACGCCGCTCACGCCGCTTCAAATCAAGCTCCAGGGGCTCGCGCGCGAGGCCGCGACGTCCACGTCCGAGGAGCACCTGCGTGAGAGCGTGCTGCGGGCCTCGGAGAGCACCTCGCTCCAGGTGCGCAAGCTCGCCGCGCTCATCAACGACTTGCTGGACGTCACCCAGCTCACGGGCGCGCCGCTGCCCCTGGAGTTGGGCCGGGTGGACCTGTCGGCCGTCGCTCGAGAAGTGGCGGAGCAGCTTCGAGCGCAGGCGGCACAGGCGGACTGCGCGCTCGACGTCCAGGCGCCCGTACCGGTGATGGGCCGGTGGGACGCGCGCAGGCTGGAGCAGGTAGTGCGGGGGCTCGTGTCCAATGCCATCAAGTATGGGTCCGGCAGGCCCGTGCGAATCCGGGTGGAGGAGCGCGAGGGACGCGGGCGACTCACCGTGCGGGACGAGGGCATCGGCATCGCCCCCGAGGACCTGAGCCGCATCTTCGAGAAGTTCGGACGCGCCGTGTCGGCGCGAAACTATGGCGGGTTGGGGCTGGGGCTCTTCATCAGTCGTCGCATCGTCGAGGCCCACCAGGGCACCATCCGCGCGGAGAGCCAGCGCGGGCATGGCGCCACGTTCGTCGTCGAATTGCCGCTCACGGGGCCGGAGCCGTCCTCGCCGCCGTCCATTCACTGACGGGCGGCGGGAGCGGGAGTCGAGCACGCGGCTGCACATCGTGCATCGCCCGGCGCACAGAATGGCCCTCGTGGCTTCGCTCTTCACCCGCGACACGTGGCAGCACGGCGCTTGCACTCAAGCCACGGCGGCCGGCACGGCGCCTCCGCGTTGCTCCATGACGAGCGACCCGGGGCCCGTGAGTTCGACACCGAAGGTCATCCTCGAGAACCCAGCATGAGTGGAACCGTGATGATGCGTGGAGGGCTGTGCGCAGTGATGTTCGCGATGGCGGGGTGTGGTGAGGGAATGGAAGGACCCCCGGGGCCCCAGGGAGAGCCTGGCCCCTCCGGAGAACAGGGTGTCCCTGGGGAGACCCAGACGTGTGATGGTTTGTATTTCGTGGATGCGAAGGGAACCGTGGCCTTCCCTGTCTGCGCGCCGTACCTCATCGATTCGCAAGGGTTTACCTGGAGGTTCGACTTCGAGTCGGGCCAGCCCACGCACGAGGCCTCCCTCCCATGGCATTCCACGCCCCTCTCTGACCTGGCGGCCCTGGTCCATTTCGAGACGGCGGATTGCACGGGAACGGCGTTCATGACGTTCCCCATCTTCCCGCGCATGCCGTTCCCCGTGCTGGGCAAGTACCGGGTGCGCTCGGATGACTCGACGTGGTCCACGCACTCGTTCCGCTCCGCATGGCGAGACGATGGCTCCTGCGATGGGTTCCAGGGGCGCCCCCCGGTCCGGGAATGGGAAGGCTTCCCACTCGAAACCGAGCGGGAGTTGACCCCGCCCGCGTCCTTCCAGGGTCCCCTGCACATCGAACGACGACCCTAAACCGGAGTTCGTGATTCTCGATCAGGCCGGAGGGCGGGCGGGCGTGAAGTGAGCGGGAAGAGGGAGCAGGGGCACCTCTCGTTCGGCTCTGTGTGCGCAGAAGACCTGAGAGCGAGAAGGCCC
>NZ_JABUMU010000038.1:0-73852 GCF_013336625.1 Myxococcus sp. CA033
CGGCGGAGGCAGCAGCGGCGCCACACGCTGCCAGAAGGCGTCGGGAACGAGTTCGCGGACCATGCACTCAAGCTGGGGATGCCCTTCGTCGGTGGCCACCCCAGCCCTGACTTTTGTTAGGTCCTCTAAGCGCCGCCGTTCCTCCTCGGACATGCGCGCCTCCAGGTCGGCCATCTTCATGTTGCCCGGGTCGTACAGGTGCCGGCCCGTGGAGAACTCCAGCATTGTAAGGCCCAGCGAGAAGAGGTCCGCGCGCCCGTCAACGTCCTCTCCCAGCAGCAGCTCCGGTGAAGAGTAGATGACGTCGCCCTTGGGACGCGGGAGTGTCGTTGCAACTCGCCCGGCCAGACGCGAGAAGGCAACTCCGAAGTCCGTCAGCTTCACACCACCCCGAGGCGTGAGCCGAATTCGTGTGGGGTTGACGTCGCGGTTGACGATGTTCAGAGGGATTCCGGCATCGTCCGTGCGCGCATGGGCGTAGGCCAGAGCCGCAGCGACTTCCGCGAACACATAGAGGATGAAGGATTCGGAGAAGTAGCGCCCGCGCGCCTGGGCAATGGCAAGCAACGAATCCAGCGTGAAACCACCTACGCATTCACTGGCCACGCAAAGAGCGTGCTTCATCTCGAACAGACCGACGACGCGCGCGATGTTGGGGTGCTGGAGGAACTGCGCCAGCCTGACTTCCTCTTCCAGTCGAACGCGTGCGCGTTGGAGCTTCTCCGAGAGGCCCGCCCCCCCAGCGAGCGCCACGTACTTGACCAGCACCTTGCCCTGGAACCCCTCGGGAGTGCGGGGCCGCGCGTAGAGGATGCGCTCTCCGTTGCGACCCTCTCCGAGAATCTGGAAGAGAAAGTATGTGGTATCCCCTTGAGTAAAGAGGACCACGCCCTCTGTTAGCCGAGGGTTGGAATCATCAGACATGAATGGAGTCTCCTGGAAGCCCTCCGCGAAGGCTCCCGCGTGAAGGCAGACAGAAGGTACTCCTGGTCATGTCCGACGTGAACGACGCTATAGGTCGCGAAGGGCACGAAGCCCGCCCATCGAAAAAGACCCCGAAAATGCGTAAACCCCCTTTACGGAGAGATGCTAGGGCCACCTTTTTACAGCAAAGCCAAGCGTGCTTCGGCTGTAGGTGATGGATCCAGGCTGGGGGCCCGGCTCGGCTTCTTCGGCCCCCTTTTCCCCAATGGCGATGCAAACCGGGTATGTGCGCCCATTCGGCAACGTCGCCTCGGTGTAGCGAGCCAAGAGAGCGCCGCCGCCTGTCCACACTCGCCCCAGAAGCACTGTTCCAGTAGGAAGTTCCTTGACCCCCTTGCGGACAATGCCGCGCACCGGCCCGTCGGAATAGACGCCTGCGTCACTCATCGTTCCTGGCTGATTCTTATCGATGGTGACTGTTACCGAATCCCCTTCCGGCAACCCGAGCACCTCGAACATGGCCGCGCGCGCTTCCTCGGAACATTCGCTGGGACCGGGGCGCACCTGACTACTCGGGCACCCCATCTGCAAGGCCACGACGGCAGTGGCAGCAGCGCACTTCTTGAGGAACTCGGCCCGGCCGCCACTGGATGCAGGGGCCTTCATGGCCGGAGACTCGGACGTACTGGCGACGATAGGGGCACGCTTCACGGGGGGGCTTTCCTTCTGGACTGGAACTTGAGGGGACAACGCTACCCCAGGGGATGATGCAACAGGCGCGGGAGAAACGACGCCTGTTCCCAGGGGCATACCGGCATCCTCCTGCGGGGCCACTACGAGCAATGGGGCGCCCGTTCCGGCGTCTCTCTGCGCGGAGGGCTCGACGGATGCCATCGCGCTCGACTCCTGTCCGGCCTGTTTCGACGCGAAGAGTCCCACCAAGGCCGCTACAGCGAGCGTGGTCCCCAATGCACCTAGCAGGAGTCCACGGCGCGGAGTGGCGCTCTTGGTGGCGCCCTCCGGCTCACTTGCAGGGGTGAGCAGCGGCTTTGCCGTGAGGGTGTGAAGCGGAGTCACCCACTCCGGACCCGAGTCTATCGCGAGGGCCATCAACTCACGCCGCACCGCCTCTGCCGTGGGAGGCCGGTGCTCTGGCTTGCGCGCAATGAAGCGCATCACGGCGTCGCTCAGTGCGCCGGGAACCCGCTCATTCAGCACCCGAGGGTCTGGCGGCATCGCCCTGCCTTCGACGGGCGTCTTCGCGGAATCGCTCGCGGGCTGGGGATTCGTCAGCGCGTCATAGAGGCACACGCCCAGCGCATACACGTCGTCCGTGACTTTGAAATCGTAGCGGGCATCGCGGTCGTCGCCATTCTCCCGGAGGAAGCGGGACGCTTCGGGTGAACGGTAGCGGCGGGTGCCCGGAGGAAGTGGGGCGTCCGTCAGGTCTTCCGCGTGCGTGTAGTCCCCTGCGCTGAAATCAATGATGAATGGCTCATTGTCCGAGGCGCGCACCATGACGTTGTTCAGCTTCAAGTCACGGTGGAAGACGCCGCGCCCGTGCATGTAGTCCACGGCAGCGGAGAGTCTGATGAAGAGACGAACGACTTCCTGCGCGGTAGGGTGAACCTTCTCCACCCACTCAGCCAGCGTGTAGCCATCCACAAAGTCGAGGATGACGTATAGCCAGCCGCTCTCGAAGTCAGGCCAGCGGCCATAGGCACGCGAAGCAATGATATTGGAGTGGCGAAGATGGACGAGACATCCCAACTCGCGCCGCAGCCGTGCGTCCGCCTTCTCTTCGTCTCCGCTCGTGGCGCGGTGCATCGCGACCTTCATCGCGTAGTGCTTGCCGTTCATCTCCACTTTGTAGACGGCACCGTAGGCGCCTGCGCCAACGAGCTTCACGACACGCCAACCATGGACCACATGGCCGGGTGGGAACTGCGCAGGGTGATGAATGACTGTCAGCATGGCGCGCCCATTAAAACACAATCCTAGGAACTACCGCCTGCACGACACCGTCGCTGTCGAGAAGCTCCACGCGAAACGTTTCCCCAGACAGCCATGGCGGCACTTCCGTTTCAATTACCACCAGACCATCACCTTCGGGCTCTACCCGAGGCAATGCCGAGCGCACGCCAATTACGCCCAGGCTATTGCCACTCTTGAGGTTCACGACGCGGGCCGATACCGGAGCCCAAGACTTCTTCCCGCTGTTCCGCACCTCGACGCTTATGGCCGCCCATTCTGAGGCTCGAAAGCTCGTCGCGCCTTCAATCTTGAGAGCCCCCTCGGGGCCCATCTTCATCGCCTCCTTGCTGCGGTTTACTCGCACTCGATAGTCCAATGCTCTGGACAGAATCAACTCGACAGGTCCGCCTGAACCACGCAGTGCCTGGAGCTTCCGAAGCTCTTCCGTCTGCGCCTTGAGCTGAGCGCGCATGTCCATCAGCTCGGCTTGGAGAAGTTCGACAGAGTCCTTTCGTCGAAAGACTTCCACGCGCGTGTCCACCTGCGCCGCGTGGGAGACGAGGACAAAGACCCCACGGTCCTGCGCGGGACTGCCGGCAAACCGGACCCGAAGCCCGAGCCTCTCACCGGGTCCCAGGTCCACGGCAGGCTCCAGCAGAAGCGCACGGTCCCCGACGTCCACAATGCGGAAGCGCTCGCGCCCCTCTAGCTCCACCGCGCCACGGTCGAGAGGAGCGTCAAAGAGAAGCAGGGTGGTTATCCCCGCTGCGACACGCAGCTCCGGCACGGGCTCGGCAGGGCCGCTTGAGAGGGCCACACGCCGCTCCTGACGCTCGCGGGTGGCGGGAAGGGGCTGCGCCGAAGCGGCGACTCCCACCAGAAGTGAAAGGATGGCAACGGGTCGAAGCAACGCGGATTCTCCCGTGTCGACCCTAGCAAACCGGGAAGAGTCCATCGCCGAGAAAGTCGCCCGAGACAGTCAAGTCCCGGACGCCCTGGGGCATCGCAGTTGCCGCCCATTGAGCGAGCGAGGAGCCATCCCTTCCGCAACCCTTTGCACGCACAAGCCGACCTGTGACTTAGTCCCGCGCGGGCGGCTGCGGTGAGTGCCGCAGTGTCACGGCGTAGCGAGGTCCCAGACCAACCGCGCCGATTCCGCAGTCGCCCTCCCTCAGTTCGCGAGCTTCGCAACGGCGAACCCGGCACCGAGCCCCAGAACCAGCGCCACAACGGCGACCGTGAAGGACATATCCCCGGCCTGTTGACGCAGCGCTTCGTTCTCCGCTCGTAGCCGCTCAATCTCGGCGGCGGTACGGACACAGCGGCTCTCGGACAACCAGCAGCCGCCATGAACTTCGACGGCTGCTGTACCGCCATCCGGAAAGAGCTGCGCGCGCTCCACGCCGATGACCTCCGAACCCCACGCGGGAACCCCGACGAGCAGGGCCAGCACGAGCGCGCCGAACTTCACTTGTCGCCCCGCCTGTCGAGCTGCTCAAGCACGGCAATTGCCGCGGCCTTGCCCGCGACCTGGCCTGCGGCAATCTCGCCCGCCTGCTCGGCGCTCTCAATGGCGGCGCTCCCGAAGAGAAGGCGCTTGATGAGCGTGAAGCCACCCGCCGCCGTCAGGGCCACCTTCACGGCGGTCAACATCAGGGCCAGCGAGAACGGCGCCCCAGCGGCCAGCGCGTTCGCCACGGCCCCCGCCAGCGAGACGCCGAGCACGAGCACCGCGCCGCCCCTGTCCGTGTTGAAGAAAGGAACGAACCTGCCGCCGAACTTCCGCACCAGGAAGACCAGCAGCACCACCACCAGGGAAGCGACAAGCGCGTAGTTCTGGCTCGTCACCGCGTTGAACAGGAGCTGCGCGAACACTTCGAACTGCTCGGGGTTCGGCCCGAGTACACCCACGTCAACCATGTTGCCTCCGAGTTAGAAGCCCAGCCGAGTCAGTTCGGCCGCGAGCTTCGGGTTTGCGGCACGCCACTGCGGCGACTTGCGCTCTTCGTCGAGCCGAGCCCACACAGCCGCGACCGAACTGCTCTCCACCAGCGTCCGAAGCGGCGTGAGCTGAAGCGCGCTCACGTAGCCCGGCCACTGCACATGGGGCGCGTCGCCGAACCTGCCGCCCCAGACGAGTCCCGCCCGCGTCGTTTCCTCGCCGAGCACGCGGTACGCCGGCAGGCGCCAGTCGGGTTGAACTCCCGGCCGAGCGTCACCGTCACAGACGAAGTCGAAGGCGAGGCCGTAGTTGTGAGCCGACAGGCCCGCCGCAGACGCCTTGCCGCCCTTGCCCGCGAGGAAGAGGCGTCGCAGTTCGGCCTGCTCTTCGAGGCTCCGGAAGCCGTAGGTCGCGACGTAGCTCACGCCCCGGGCCTCGCAGCGAGCCACGAGCTGAAGGGCGACCGACACGAGCGGCAGGTAGACGCGGTCAAGGTCGACCCGCTTGAAGCTTGCCCGGGTCATCGGGACTCCCCCGACGCGGCCTGGGTCCTGCGGAGAATCTCAAGCTCCACCGTCTGCCGGACCTGGACGGGAAGGCCGACGGTGAACTCGTCACGCCAACGCCGTAAGGCGCCCAGCTCCACCGCGAGGGCGTTGATGCGCTCGTCCTGACGGGCGACCTTCTCGACGAGCGAGCGGATCTCCCCGACGAGGGACTTCGCGGCCCAGGTGAGAACACCGACCCCCGCCGTTCCGAGTAGGGAGCCGACTACGAGCTGAACGGACTGCGTCTCTTCTGCGGTCACGGCATCACCGGGGACTAGGGGTGCCCCAGGTAAATGCGTGTGACTTCTGGCGATGGCTCGCTACTCCACGAATTCGTCTATGCGTCGAACAGAAAGCTGGGCTAGCCTATTGAGGGAGTACTGGCTTCCGAACAACGGCACACAGGGGTCGTCATGGAGAAGAACCTTCTAAGTAAGCTTTGCTTGGTCTTTCCTCCAATCTCGAACCAGGAAGCGGATTGGTTCTGGGCGGTTCCGGAGATTCGAGAATATGTAAGTTCAAGCAAACTCTACATGTTGGGCCAGCGCGAGGAGGTCTTTTTCTCAGAGCTCAATCTCGACAAGACAACTTCTCGTCTGTATTTTTCACTTGGAACATCAAACCAAACCGCTCGCGGGCTCTGGGTCGATGTATCGAAAATCCTGTCAAGACAGACTGACGGGGCCTTTCTGGATGCCGGAAAAAAACACTTTCGCTTCTGGGACGTCGTCAACGACGAAATAACGGACCCTCTGGATTGGTTTACCGTCGATAAGCTACTCATGGAGCACTGGAGAGGGGACATCCTCATTCACGGACTGCAAGATCATCGAGCCTTTTTGGAGTTCAAGCTTCTCTACGTAGGAATCTCCAAAGAAGGCGACAGCTTCAGTCGACTCTTTCAAAACGGCCACGAAAAACGCGCAAAAATACTATCAAACGAAACCCAAGTCAGGCCAACCGCCAGATTGACAGACGAGATTGTCATCTTCCTCTTCGATCTCGAACAACTACACGTAAACACCTTCGCCCCCGAGGATCTCGACAAGATATTCGAGGATCCTACTGTCGAAAAAGCGCGTCTCGCCGCCGATGCCGAAAAGGCGTTCGTCAAGATGCTCGACACTAAATACAACACAATCAAGTACCGAACATACCCGAAGGGTGCCGACGGGCTCTACGCCGCAGGTCTAGACTCTTATGCATATCACATAAATGAGGACATCACGCTTCACATAGATAACGAGATAATTCGGGGTGCCTACGAGCGATTTGATAGCCCTACGAAGGGCGCAGATCTAATTCTCGTTGAAAACGACTCTGTGACTCTCATCAAGGCTAAAGAGCTGGAATCAGAAACTACAGATCTCTAATCGCGTGGCTTGAGGTTGTGCGCGAGCAGCCCGTTCACGATGTAGGTCTTCGCGAAGCGCACGGAAATCTGCACCACGTCGCCAGCCACCGTGGGCTCGACCCTCGTCACGCGGCCCGGTGCGAAACCGTCAATCAGCTCCCCAGGACGCAGCGCATCCGTCCGAGTCCAACAGCGTTCCACCGTGCGCCAGCGATGGTCCGGCGTCACGACAACCGTCCGCCCATCCATCAACACGAGCTTGCAGCGCTCGGCATGGTGGTGGCTGACGTGGGTGACGTCGAACACGCCCCCGTCCGTCCTGCCTTCGTGCATCGTGAGCACGCGCATTCCGGGCTTGAGCCTCTCGGCGGGCAGCTCCACACCGTCGCCGAGCAACACCGGTTCCCAGGGCGCCACGCAGGTTCCATGCCCGGGGCCACCGCCACCGCTTCCGCCAGATGGCGCCGAGGCAGGCCCCGTCACACGACGAATCATGTCCTCGTTGTAGGCGTTCGGAGGGAAGAACCAGCGCTCTGCACTGTGCCCCTGCGCGTTGTGCAGTGACACCTTGAGGTAGAGCAGCTTGTTTACGAGCGAGTCACGCAGGCGGTTGAACTTGTCGCCAAACATGAACGTGAAGCCCGCGCTCGTCGCGTTGGCTCCGTCACCGTCCCAGGTCCCGTTTTGATACTTCCGGTCTGCGATCGGGACCGTCGTGCTGTAGAGGAAGTTTGGAGGGTGGATGTCCCCGAACGCCCAGTAGAAACCAACCTCCATGAAGCGCAACGCGTCGAGGTTGTCGCTCGCGGACTGGGGAAGGAGCGTCGCGCGGTAGTGCGCCCAGGTGAAGAAGCCCGCTCCACCCGCTGCCCCGGCAATGGCGTACCCCTCGACGACCTGGATGTTGAGGCGGTCGATGTTCGGCACGCCCTCGTTGTTGCCGCGGTAGTAGATGCGGCTCCCCGTGTCCGCGAGTGCCTGAACGGAGCGGAAGAATCCGTCGCTCAGGTAGTAGCGCCCCACCTGGACGTTGTTCGAGGCGACCTTGAGCGTCGTCCCCACGTTGTCGAGCTTGGCCCCTGCCGTGGGGATGCCGTTGCCGTCCTCCGCGTAGTTCGACGTCTTCAGCGTGTTGGCGGCGAGCAGGTCGAAGGTGACCATCTTCCGGAGCGAGGCGGCATCGAAGTAGAGCCGTTTGCCCACGTCGGCCGGTATGACTTCCGCTTCCCAGTAGACCTGAACCCCCGTGCAACCGGCCGGGCATGTCCCCGTCAACGCCACCCGCCGATATGTCGCTCCCACGGGCCCCAGCCCCACAACTGCCGTCTGCCCCGAGTAGACGCCGCTCGCGTCTTCCCACAGCAGGTGCAGATTCCCCATCCCCGCCACCGTGGCCGACGACGCCTTGACGTAGACCTCGGCGAAGAACTGGTCCCCTGGCGAGCACTTGAGCCGACCGCCCGGAGCTGAAGAGCCATGGCCGCCGGTCCAGTTCAACCCCACCCAGCTCCCCGCACTCGACAGCTCCACTCGTCGAACCCAACGGCCCGAGCGCGCGTTGGCGGGGTCCTCGACGAGCTTGTCGCCCTCGGGGAGCTTGCCCATCGCGCGAAGGCCCGCTTCGTTGTAGCCGTTGGGGATGAGGTTGTCGGTCGGCGGGTAGAGCAGGTGCTGGTAGCCGACTGCGGAGTCGCCCAGCGAGGCCCCGTCGAGCTTCTTCGGAGTGACATCGAACTGAGGGGATGCATTGCCCCGGTTGCCGAACCTGTCCCGAGGGACGACGCGCACGAAGTAGGCCGTCCCCGGCATCAGGTCGGACACGCCAAACGTCGTCATGTCGAAGGTGCCGCGCAAGGTGGAGATGCTCGGCGCGAAGCCGCTCACCGTCGAGACGTGCAGCTCGTAGGACGCCACCGGAGGGCCGCTCAGGGCAGGCGACAGCGATAGGGAAAAGCCGTTGACGATGGCCGTCACCGACACGTTGAGCGGGTCGAGCGGCGGCAACGTGTGGGCCGGTTCGCTCAGCCCCGGACGCGTGTCCATCTCCAGCCACATGGAGACACCAAACGAGGGCTTCCCCCGCGTGGCGATGGTCGTCAGCGCGTCACCCTCCGACGTGAAGGCATGGCGGAAGCTGGTGACCGCGAGGTTCTGGTCGTCGGAGTAGTGGGCGCCATTCGCGCGGAACCGGTAGAGGTCTCCCAGCTCCACCGGCAGGAAGAAGTCGAGTTCAATCTCTTGGTCCGCGAGCGGCTCTTTCAAGTCGGACAGGGCCGCATCCGCCATCTTCCGCGCTTCGAGTTCCCGGTTGATGTTGCTCGACGCGTCCTCCGCGAGCTGCATGAAGCGCACGCCATAGTCGGCCTGGCTTGCCGCATCCTGGGCGACAACACTCTTCCGCTTCGGCTGACCCGTAACGTCCAAGTCCCCCACGTCCGAGTAGACGACTTCAATCTTGTTGCGAACCTCCGTCTTGTTGAGGGCGAGCTTCGGGACATTGCGGTAGTCGCCGGGCGCGAAGGTCCAGGCCAACGACGGATTCACGCGCTGGGGCTCGCTGAACGTCAGGACAAAGCTCGCGCTCGCCACACGCCAGCGATAGCGCACCTCCCAGCCAATCTGTTGAGCCAAGTCACGAAGCGCGTCGAGGACGCTCGCCTTCCTCTGGGCGTACCGCCGAATCTTCCACCCGGGGGAGACCGGCGTATGCAGCAGCACGCCCGTTCCGTTGTCGGCGAGGATGCTCTGCATGACGGCTTCGACTTCGACGCCCGCGACGGAGTCACCATAGGGGCGCTCCACCTGAATCATTTCATCCTGAAGCCGGCCCCCGAGGTCGCGCCCACGGAAGACGAGCTGCTCGTCGGGGAAATCCACTTCGTCGATGACGCCGTGAAACAGCAAGTGCCACTCGCCCGCGCTCGGCGCCATGCCCACGGGCGACACGGCCGCTTCGACGATGAACTCGCGCCCCGGTCGGATGAGCTGTCCGTTGCTGGCGTTCAGCTTCGAGTCGGCTCGGAGCGGTGCCAGGCTGAAGAAGTCAATCTGCCGCTTGAGTGTGACGGTCGCAGCCGAGACGGGCTGGTCCACGCTCTCGTCGACCTCGACGGCGTCGAGAAAATCGCGCCCCTCGAGCTGACTCAAGTTCACCCACCCACCCGCGCCGTCACGAACCTTCACGCGAACGTGGGAAGCGTGCCCTGCCGGATTCGCGAGGACCGCGAGCCCCTGAGACGACATACCGCGCATGCTGACTAAACCTCCCTCAACGTGAATTCGAGCCGCTCACCGACGATGCGCGCCCCGTTGTGGATGAACTCGACGAACTCGCCGTCCCGCACCTCTCCGAGCACCTTCACTTCGGCGGGTGCGAAGCCACCGCTGGCCACGAGGAACGGAAGCGCGCTCCATGCCCGGCCGGTGTGCCACGCAACGAGATGAGCAACCCACGCGTCGGGCACCAGGAACGGCAGTCCCACGACATCGTCGAAGCTCACTGCGTCGGTGGCGCCCGTCACAGCGAGCACCCCCGAGACGACTGACAGGCCCCCGGCACTCGCCGATGGCGTTTCCTGGGTCCACCTCTTGCCGTCACTCCGATTGATGACCTGGAGCCACGCACCCGCCGCGCTGCTGTAGACGTGGTGAAGGGCCGTCCAGCGTTCCCCGAGTTGCATTGCCCACGCAGCGGAAGCCCCAACCGCCAGATTCAGCCCACCGCCGAACCTCGCGCCCTGGAAGGTGGTTCCCACGGCGGTCATCCGGTTGAGCCCGCGACTGGTGAAGGCGTCGCTATCGAAAGCCAGCGCATGTCCGTCACCTGCAATCAGACCGCGAAGGGCGAGCGCTTCATCGGGGGACAGCGGCACCGTCTTGAACTCCCACTCCTGACGAACTGCGCGCCGACCCAGCCGATAGGCCCCGCTGAACGCGCGTGAGTCCGTGCCGATGTTCACCTGCCTTCGCCGTCCCTCAGCGACGGGGACGGGGATTCCGTTCAGGGCAAGAAAGGGCATCTCAATATCTCCCGTTCAGCCACTCGCCATTGCCGCGGCGTCGGTGCGCCTCGCGCTTCATCTCGATGTAGACATGTCGGGCGGTCTCTTCCGGGTCTTCGGCCCCCTGAACGACAATCTGCCCGACGCTGACGTTGCCACCACTCACCGGAACGACGGGACTGGGAGCAACAGGCGACGTCCCCAGGGGGCTCGACGGCGACCCCGCTATCGGGTCCTGCGCGTTGAAGCGAGCGAGCGCGACTTTGAATCCAGTCGGGACGTTGGTCAGGGCCTCGGTTGCCTTGTTCGTCGCGGCGGCGTTCTCCCAAGCGGCGACACCCGCAGCGGCGTTGGCAGCGGCGGTGTCATAGGTGGTGTCCTTCAGGGTTTCGAGCGCACTGTCGACCGCGTCCATTGGGACCTTCATGCTGTCCAAGCCCTGCGCCATCTTCTTGAACGCACCACCCACGAGGGGAATCTTGCCGAGGGCTTTGAACACGCCAGCAATGAACCCAATGATGGCGTTCCAAACCGTGCCGATGCCCTTCACGACGTAGAGGATGCCCATTGCCACCACGCGGATGACGGCGAAGAGCCCCTTCATGATGGGGCCAGAAAGCAGCGTCATCGGCTCCAGGAGCGCGACAAGAATCTGGCCAAACACCGTGATGACGGGGGCCAGCCCCTTGAACAGAGTGCCGAGCACCTCGAAGATGGGCGTAATCGCCTGAACCGGCTTCGAGAACATCTCAAGCACCGGCACGAGCGCGTCGAGCAGTGGCGTCACCATGTTGAACACGGAGGCCAACAGCGGCAGCACGGGAGCCAGCACCCGTCCGATGACGTCGGCCACGTACTGAATGAAGTTCGTCACCATCTGAAGCAGGCTGCCGAACGTCGATGACTGGGAGAGCAGCTCCGCGACGACGGCAATCAGGCCACCCCAGACACCACCGGCCGACATGCCCTGCTGGAAGCGGTCGACAAGCTCGTAGATGCGGCCGAACGCCTGACTGAACCGGCTCGTCAGCGCGCGCTTTGCTTCGTCAGCGGCCCGAGCGAGCGCGTCGGCGAGTTCCTTTGCCTTGCGGCGTGCGACCTCGGCGATGATCGACGCCGTGTTGCCGACACTCGCGAGGAACTTCTTCGCGTCGAACTTTCCAATCTCCACGCTCCCGACTTCAATTTCGGGCGTCTCCGAGGGCGTGCGCAGCTTGCCCTTCGGCCCGAGCATGTCGTCGAACACACCGCCGAACTTCTCGCGGAGGAAAGCGGCGGCATCGCCACCCATCAGCTTCACGCCGTCGAAGGCGTAGCTCGCGCCGTAGGACACGCCCTCCCAGACATTCGACATCCCATCGCGAAGGGTGCTGACGGTGCTGTCGACGAGCCCCTTCAAACCGCCGAGCACCGCGTCGCCAGTCAAGTCCTTCAGCCCGTCCAGGGCATTCGCGACGCCGTCGAGGCTCAGTGCTCGCGCGAGAGGCGCCGCCAGTCGAGCCAGGTTGCGCACGACGAAGGCGAACGTGTCGAGCTGCCCACGGGCCCAAGCACCGACGACAGCCGCGAGTCCCGCGAAGACTTCCTGGAAGAACTTCGCGACGCGCCCGCCAACATCCGTCACGGCCCGCCACATGGAAACGAAGGCGTCGCGCATGCCAGTGCTGCTGTCGTGCCATGCCTTGTAGAGCGTGCCCGCCAGCATCACGACGCCCGTCACCGCGAGCGCAACGGCCGCAAGGGGGGCCGTTACCGTCAGGATGCGAGCGGCGGCGTTGCGGAAAGCGGTCGCGAAGCTCGCGTCGACCTGCTCGGCCCCCTTGGCGACTTTCTTCAGGTTGCCTTCGACGGCTGGCGTCTCGCTCGTCAGGAAGGCGGAGAACCGCACCAGCGACTTTCCAGCACCATCCAGCGCGGGCACTACGAAGGCGAGGAAGCTCTCGGCGAACTGCTTCACCGCGCCCGCCACCTTGCCCACGGCCCCACCCGCAAGCCCCGCCGCAGTCCCCCAGAAGAGGAAGCTGCCCATCGCCGACTTCACGACAGGGTCGAGCCGCTGGAACCACCCCAATGCGCGCTCCAACGCATCGGAGAGGCGCTCCAGGTGAGGAAGAATCGCGTTGCCAATCTCCGCGCCGACGTTCTGGAAGACGAGCGCGATTCGGTCCATCCGCTCCGTCACCGACGCGTCGAATGCAGCCGCAGCCGCGAGCGCCCCATACAGGCCCGCGCTGACAATCGCGCCAATCTCACCAATCTTGTTCCCGAGCTGCTCAATCTTGCCCGCGGCGGAAGCCACGTCGGCGACAATCTTCCGCATCGACTTCGTGAACTCGCCGACGGCGGCAGTCACGACGACGTAGACGTCACCGACTTTGAGACCGCCGCCAGCCATGGTGAATCACTTCCTCCGCAATCGTCGAACAGACTTCTGTCCCGGTGGCGACGCGGCAGCGGTCGGGGGCGAGGATGAGCGCCGCTCCAACTCGTCCGCTTCTTTTCGGGCGTAGGCCACCAACCCGATGACGTCTTCGTAAGCCATCGCCCGAACCGCGTCGGGGGGCAGTTTCAGGAGAGACGCGACCCCGTAGAGCAGGCTCGCTTCGGGGTCGCTGTCTATTTTCCCCGCATCTTCTCCTCGCTGATGTTGAACACGTCGGTCAGGTCCGTCGCGAAGTCTTCCAGCCAGGACTCGTCGAGCAGCTCGTCGAGGTCGTTGACGGCGAACATCGGGCGTCCTGTCTCCGCGTCGTTCATCACGCAGACGGCGATTCGCGCCAGCATGCGCGCTCCGGCACGGTCGCCCGTCGGCTCGTTCTGCTCGGTCATCTCGCCAGCGGCGCGGGCCTGTTCAATCAGTCGAAGCCGGTCCCCCATCGTCGGCTTGATGATGTTGACCTTCACGCCGTCAATCTCCACCGACTTCATGACGCGACGGTTCTTCGCGAGCAGCTTGTGTTTGTTCGACATGACTCTTTCCCTTCCGGCAGTGATTCAGGGGGCGCCGTATCCCCAAGCGATGGCGGCACCGCTCCCCGTGGGGAAGGCGTGGCCGATGAACTTCACGGTGCGCTCGTAGAGGGCTCCGGGCGTCAGCTTGTGAGACAGCTCGGGCACCCTCACCCACGCGCGGAACACATGGGAGCCAGCGCCCTTGCTCACCTCGACGAGCAACGGAGCTCCATCCACGAGCCCCGCGTCGAGCGCAGTCAGCCCCACCAGCTCACCGGAGAAGTCCCGCAGCGACACCGCGCGCCGCTTGTACCCGTCGCCCATGACTTGCAACTCGACGACGTCGTTGGTCACCGAGAGGGAGATGGAGCGCACGAGCGCCACCGGATGGACTGGGAGCGAAGCACCCGAAACGCGCACGAGCGCCGAAGGACCGGGGGCCGTGGTGAGGTAGACGAAGCCGAAGAGTGGATCGACGATGGCTTCGACGGGCACCCACGCACCGGCATCCGTATCGCCGTCGGGAGAGACCTCGACGAACGCGGGTACTCCGGGGTTGAGTCGACGACGGGCGGGGTCGGTGATTCGGTACTCAGTGCCAGTGAAGTCCTGCCCGGGCTCGGCTTCGGCGTTGACGAACTCTTCGGGCTCGCCCGCGACGGACAGCGAGCCAACGTGCGCGGGGATGACCGACATCAGACGGCCACCGGGGCGCCATTGCCCAAGAGCTTGCAACTGAACTCGACGACACCGCCCGGCGTCAGCTTCTCGTCGTAGCTGTTGACGACCATGGGGATGCGCTTGCCCTTGCTGCCAGCGGCGGCGCTCGGGTCGAAGACGAATGTCACGTAGACGGTGGCCCCGGTGTCGCGCGCATCCCGCAACACGGACTGCGGCGCGTCGCCCGTCATGAAGTGGCCGGACAGGTCTGCGCTCGTGTCCTTCAACGTCTGGACGCGCGACTTGTAGCCGGAGCCCCCGAGGTAGTTCGTTTCGGTGAAGTCGCCCGTCTCGCTCAGCGACGCGTCGGTGAGCCCGTCGACGCGGTCAGCAGGCTGCGCGGCATTGGTGTCCGAGCGCACCGAGACGCTATCCAGGTGCGCAGCAACAGGGGATGACATTTGAATCCCTACCGGCTCGGGAAGAGCCTCGAAAGCGTTGCAAGAATCTGGGCCGCGACAGCCTTCCGAAACTTCGCGCGCCCCTTCCGGGCGGGCTTTCGCAGGAAGTGAACGGGCTCTGCGAAGCGCTGTGCGCCCCAGTGGAATCCTTCGTGAATCGCGCCAGCGGCTTCGTGCTCATAGCCAGCCGTCGCGCTGACGCTGGCCTTCTCAGCATTCACCGCAGGGCCATCGACGAACCCCGATGCGCTCAGCGGTGGCTTTCCATCCGTGTCGCGCTTGCCGACGGGGACAAGGGTGCGGCTCGCTTGGAGCACCGTGGATGCATGCTCGCGGGCCAACGGCGCGAGGTCGTCGAGCACGGGCCCTTCGACCTTTCGCAGTTTGTCGAGCAGTCTGAAATCAAGCGCAACCTTGAGTGGCATCTCCCCCTGTAAATGCGTGCGGATTTCGCGAGTGGCTCACGGGCCCCCATCAACAAACGAAGCGTCCACGGTGAAGGTCCACCAGTGGCGGTCACTGCCATCCGTGCCGATGTAGTTCGGGCTCCCCTCGTCGACCTCAATCAGCACATAGGGCGCGATATTCGCGAGATGCAGCACGTCGAGAGCTGCGAGCGCGAGGGCCTGTCCCGCACGGAAGCTCTCGCGGGCCGAGCGCACTCGGACCTGGCAGGTGACGGTTCGGTATGTCTTCCGCCCCCCGAGGTAGCCCAGTGGAGCGTCGCCCCCGGTTTGCAACACGAAGCACGACACGTCCGGCACTGTCGCGTCGTCGTCCTCGAGCGTGGGACCCAGAAACAGGTTGGCCCCAACGCTCAGCCCGAACCCTTCCGCGCCCAGGATGCTCGCGAGGTCGGCGGCAACGTCACGGGCCATTAGAGCCAGACCTTTCGGTAGCGCGTCGTTCCTCCACCATCGACATGCTCGTCAACGGCGGCAGGGCGGCGGGCGTGGTTGATGTCGGAGAGGTCGTCACCCGGGAACCAAAGCCGGTGCCGCAACGTGAGCGGCGCAGCGGTGTAGACGACGAAGGACGCGACGAACTCAGTCCCTTGGGCATCGCGAATCAGCTTGCGGCTTGGCTGAATGCGCGCGGCGGCAATCCGGAAGGGGCCGAGCAACGGCGTCCCCCACGCGTCGCGTCCGATGACTTCGGCATAGCTCACGAGCTGCCGGAAGTGCGCTGCGGGGCCGCTCATCAACTCGCCCTCCACAGGATGTGGGGCGCGACGAGCAGCTCGGCGCGTGGACTCGCAAGCCGCTGGCCTGCCCCTCGCTCCCGGTAGCTTACGGACCAATCCCCGAGGCTCTCGCCGGACACGTCGGAATCACGCCCACGGCCCCGGTAAAGCGCGCAGGCTTCGAGGATGGCGGCTTCCTCGACTTCGGCGGGAAGGGTGACGGGCCCCAGGGACGCGTCTAGCGCCACCTGTCCCGGCGTCACGAAGCCCCCCGTGTACGTCACAGCCAAGGCTCCCGGGTGGCCCTGTCGGGTGTCGACGGTCAGCGTGACGAGCCCGCCCACATGCGCCGTCTCGGGCCACACGCCAGCAAGGCGGTAGAGGAGCCCCCCGGCCGCGAGGTCTCCGGCAACGGTGTAGGCCATCGAGTCAAGCAGCTCGCCCCCCTCCCGGACGCTGATGACCTCGACGAGCGGCGGGCGAGCCAGCAGGACGTAGGGGCGCCCGTAGCTCGCGGGGTACTCCGTCACCGTGGCCCGCTCGAAGGCCCTGACACACAGGGCGGCAATCGCACCGCTCGCGGAACTCACGCAGCGCTCAACGTGGGGGTCGACAGGCACGCCCAGGTCGGCGGCGACAGTCGCGGCAAGGCAGAGGTCAGTAGGACGGGCCATGGAAGGGGCTCAGGAGGGCTTAGGAACGACGAAGCCAGGGCCCCCATGGGTGAGGAGCCCCGGCCCGTCTCGCGCTGCTACGCGGCCGGAATCTCGTCAGGCCCGCCCAGGACAATCAGACTGGACGCGCCGAGCGTGGGAGCTGTACCGCCCGTGAGGGTGGTGGCCTCGACGACCCGCACGTACCGCTTCGCGGTGGACAGGCGGACATTCACACGCGCAACCGCGTTGGGGGCCGTGAGCGGCTCGACTGCGGCACCGGGCAGGTCCGTCCACCCGTTCTGGCCGTCGGTGCTCTCCTGGAGCTTCGCGGCGAGCGACAGGGCCGTCGGAGTGCCCGAAGCAGCTCCCGTCGACGCCGTGAGCACGCAGGAGTCGAAGCCCAGCCGGTCAATGGCTGAGCTGTTGCGAGTCCCAGCGCTCACAGCGGCGGGCACCGTGCCGGGGCGAATGCCAACGAGCACGCCCGCGTCAGTGGAATTGGCGTTCATGGTGGGGCCTCTCAGGTGCCGTAGGTGATGGAGCTGAACGCCTTCGGCTGGCGGACCTTGAAGTCCCCCTTCACGATGGCGCGAATGGTCGTCTCGTCGAACTCGGCCCGCGTGTCGTGCTCCGACAGAATCAGGTCCTCGTCGATTCCGTAGATGAACTGACGCCAGTCGGCCGAGAAGGTGATTCGCGTCGCGGGGACGCGCGTCGTCATGACGAAGGGGAAGCCGCGAATCGTGCCCCGGTCGAGCATCTCCTGGCGGAAGACGAAGATGCCCGCGTTCTGGAGCTGCAACAATGCGGTCGCTCGCGTCGGATGGAGCACCCAGGCCGCGTTGCCCATGCGGACATGCGCGGTCAGCGGCAGTTCCACCGCCTTGTCGATGTCGGCCAGATAGGCCGCGGCTGTGATGCCCGTCGAAGCGAAGGCGTGCGCGGCGTCGAGCTGCGCGAAGAGTCCCTTCGGCATCGCCCCCGCCCCATCGCCGTTGAAGCCCGCGTCGTCGAGTCCATCGGCCACCGTCGCGCGAATGTCCTCACCCACGCCCGCATCACCGACGCCCGGCGTCCGCAGCAAGTCATTGCTGATGTCGGCCAGCACCATGCCCTTGTGCGCCTTGAGCACGACCTTGCCGTACTTGGGTGCGCTCTTCGGCACCGTCTCGCCTTCGCCGACCCAGCGGAATTCGGAAGTGCCCGTCTGCCGCCCCATGTGCAGCTCCCCCTTGAACGTCTGGGTCCGCACGCCGAGCTTGAGCAGGGCCGCTTCGGGCCGAAGGAACTCGATGACCTCGCCGCTCTGCTGGATGGGAACCAGCACGCCGGCCGAGTCGAACTTGCTGAGTTGAACCGCCTTCTGCACGTCCGCATTGCCGAAGCGCTTCGCGGCGTCGACCAACTCGGCAGCGCCCGTGCGTCGCCCCGCCGCGATGACGCTCTTCGCGAACGCCCCCAGATTCTCAGGGCTCGCGTAGACGCTCCCCGGACGCGGCCCCTTCTCCGACTCCGTGCGGCCGGGCGCACCACGAGCTGCGGCGTCCATCAGCTCGCGCGCCACCTCCGGGCCCAGCGCCTTCACCATCTCTGCAACCTGCTCGCGAGTCATTCCTTCACCCCTCGGATGTAGCTCTTGAATGCCTCGACGAAGCTCTTCGCTGCATCGGAGGCGTTGAAACCCTTCGCCTTGTCGTCTTCCTCGTCGTCTGCCTTCGGCGGTTCGGCAGGCGGCTCTTCCGTGTCGGGCTTGCTCTCGGGCGCGGGCTCGGCGGCTTCTTCCGGCTCGG
Source organism: Myxococcus sp. CA033 (assembly GCF_013336625.1). Lineage (NCBI taxonomy): Bacteria > Pseudomonadati > Myxococcota > Myxococcia > Myxococcales > Myxococcaceae > Myxococcus > Myxococcus sp. CA033. The sequence continues at coordinate 18,446 of NZ_JABUMU010000038.1, forward strand.
CGTCCTCGTCGTCCGTCGACTTCGCTTCGGCCCGCGCGTCGAGCAGCTCGGCCACGCGCACGGCAATCCGCTCGACGAGGTCTTCGCCCCCCTCCTCGAAGGACTTCGCGCGCACGGCCCGAGCGTTCCCGGGAATCGTCACGACGGAGACTTCGAGCAGCTCCTGTGAATCGCAGTCGTAGCCGCCCCGCTCGTTCTGCCGGTACTGGCCCGGGAGCATGAGGTAGCGGACGGAGACAGCGTTCAGGATGCCCTTTGCGACCTTTCGCTCGACGCGCTTCGCGAACTCGTCTTCGTCGTCGAACTCGACGTCGACCATCAGGGCGTCGCCCTCGATGTAGACGCGCCCCTTGCCGATGGGCAACTGAGGCTCGGCACCCGACGAAGCGGCTTCGGCCCCGTCGTCATGATTGAAGAGCACGACGCCGTTCGCGTTGTAGCCGTCGACGCGCCAGCCCTTCACGTTGAGCCGGTCGGAGTAGCGGTCGAAGTCGCCGTCGCTCGCTCGGAACTTGTAGACGCGTCGACCGCCGATGGACTCGACGGCGTTCAACGTCGCCGCGTCCTTGCGAACGGCGCTCAACCGAAGGGAGCGTGTAATGGGTGCAGGCATTCCCCCTGTAAATGCGTGCGGTTTCCGTGAGTGGCTCAGGTGCCCTTTTCGGCTTCCGCGTTTGCTTCCGCTGAGCTGCCCTCGGCGGGTGTCGGCGTCTGACCTGGCTCGTTGGGCTTCTGGCCCGGCAGCAACTCCGCGAACCCCTGGCGCTCGGGGTGTGGCTTGAAGCCCGCTTCGGTGCGCCACTCGTCGAACGTGAAGGCACTCGGAAGCGTGCCCATCACCCGCAGCCGATGCTCACGGTCGGCGGGTACGGGCGAGTCGTAGGAGAGCAGCACGTCGTCACCGAAGCGCGGCGCAAGACTCTTCTGCATCGACGCCAGGAAGACTTCCGCTCGCGGCTTCGTGGCCTGTTCCGCGAGATGCTCACGCGCGGCGTAGCTCGTCGCCTTGTTGCTGCTCGTCACGTCGCCCACAATCTCCGGAGGCACGCGGTAGACCATCCGCACGAAGTCCATCAGGAAGCGGCGCAACTCGACGAGCTGCATGTCGCGAAACGGCGTGTCGAGCCGAGCGAAGGTTGTCTTGCCGCTCGTAATCATCACCCGCCCGGCGTTGGCGGGGCCCCCGTACTCGCGCGCGAGGCTTTCCTTGAACGCCCTCGCGGGCCCGGCCTGCCCCTCGTTGAATCCCTCAATGGCGATGACCGCGCCCGGAAGCATGTTGTTGAAGAAGGCATTCTTCGTGAAGCGCGCGGCGTGCTCGTCCGTGTCGACCTCGTCACCAAGGGCGTAGGCGATGCCGATGCCGCGGCCGAGCGGGTCTGCCGGGTTCAAGCGCTTCACGTAAATCACGCTCGACGCGGGCAGCGAGAACATGCGCCCACCAGCCGTCACCGTGTACGTGCGCTCGGACTTCGGCTTGCTCAGGTCCGGCAGGGCGAGCACGCAGTCGGGGGGCACCGGCCACAAGCCCACGGGAACGCCTGCCATCTCCTCGACGACGGCGAAGAACTCGCCCGTCAGGTCGTAGTGGAGGCAGAACAGCTTCGCGAAGTCGCGGCCCGTCATGTAGTCGTTGGGGTCCGCGAGCAGCCGTAGCAGCGGATGGTCGGGCAGCTCCGCCGCACCGGCCCCATCGACGAGCGACTTCAACCGCTCGCGGCGCACGTCACCGCAGGCCCGCCGCAGTGACACGTCGACGAGCGCCTTCCGCGTCGTGGGGTCCTGCCGCACGAAGGCGCGCCACGTCACGTCCGCGAAGGCGTCGCCCACCGTGTCGACGATGGTCCCCAGCCACGGCATCTCCGCGTATGCCGCGAGCAGCGCGGGCACCTCTCGGCGTGGTGGGGCCGAAGCCCAACGGCTCAGCTCCAGGCCCGTCCCCTTACGCGTCTCGCGACTCACCGCCGCCTTCATCCGGGTCCAAAAGCCCATCTCAGTCCCACCCCACGCTTGAGGAAGCAATCAGCTCACACGCCCGGTGGAGCCTCTTGCGTGACCATGCCGCCTTGATTCCGGTACTGATTCGCGCGCGCGTCTCTGGGCTGCGCGTTGAGCCTGTACGTCCAGCAGCAGCCGCAGCCACGTGAGCGGGCGACTGCCTTCTCCCTCGCAATGACGCAGCGATCTTTGCGCGCCACTCCTGCGAAAAGGGGCTTCGAGTCTTGCCAGTTCGCGCGAGCGACATTTTCGCCCTCGTCTCGGCCGAGAGCGTTCGCCCCTTACTGGCCTCGCGTAGCTTCTCCCGAGTTGCATCCGAATGGCGCCTCCCTGTGTTAGCGAAGCGCAGCTTTGCGACGTGCTCCTGGGTCAGCTTCCTCCCCTTCATTGAGCGGCTCAGCTTTGCCCTCGACGCAGGTGTCCATGAGTGGCCCGACATTCCGTCACCACCATCTGTCAAATTGGTCAGGCGCCAGCCCAAACCACGCGCTTGAGCTATCCAGAAGCACTCGACACTACAAAGAAGGTCTCGCTCAGCCACCTCCTCAAGAACACGAATTCCGTAATCCAAGCCCAGAGAGCGAAGGCCCCGTATCCAGTTCGCCTTTCTCGTCCTATCGCTCGCGAGAGAACTGGGACGTCCATGCGCCATCGGGCGCCGGAGGCCGTTCGAACTCTTTCCGATGTACCGAACTTCGGAAGTTATCGGGTCCGTCAGCCCGTACACGACAAACCTAGACACAGTAGAACTGCTCCGCGAATACGAGGTCGTGGACGCCCCAGCAGAAGGCATCGGCTCGATCATCTCTACGGCCCGCGATGCCCACGAACTTGCTGAGCTGCTGTTCCAGCTTGGGGAAGGTCCCGACGAACTCGACGCGACCCGCTTCGGCCAAGGCGGACACCGGCTCGGCGCGCTTGCTCTTCGCGCTCGTCGCCCGGACGGGCTTCACGTTGACGCTCACGCCCATTTCGCCCGCGACGGTGCTGATGAGCGTCTCCACCATCTCCCCGCCCGTGTTCACCTCCACCACGAGCGCGTCACAGCCCCATTCGAGATAGGCGCGGATGGCCGTCGTTGCCCACTCACGCGGGCTCGCCCGGCGCGACAGGTCGGCGAGCACTGACACTCTCTTGAGCGACACACCGTCGGCCCCGAAGAGCACGCTCGACTTGCACCCCTCGACGATGATTCCCGTTTCGTCCGAGCCCGTCTCGCTCGTGGGGCTCGGGTCGACGCTGACGATTCTCCGGTCGAGCTGCTGGGCATACTCGTGCGGGTCCGTGTCGACGCGCTTCCACTTCGCCGAGCCGAAGATTGCACCGGGCACGTCCATCAGCAGACGCCCGAGCACCTCTTGCTGACCCCAGCGCGTCCCCGCGAGCGCGCGCATGTTGGCCACCGCCGTAGGCGCCAGGTTGGCCGCGTTGCTCAGCGACGAGCCCGTGCGCAGCACGACGCCCGGCTTGAGTTCCTGAGTCTCCACGTTCGCGAAGAGCAGCTCTTCAATCTTCTTCAGCGGGCGCGGAGTCCCAGTCAGCAGGAGCTGCGGCGGGTCCTCACGTGTGCCGATGCGCAGCACCAGGGGAAGCTGGTCCACCGCCGCCATGTCGTGCTTCCACGAAGCGGGCTCGTCACCCCAACCCCACCCGGCATTCGGCCCGCGCAGCCGGTCAGGCTTGTCCGCCGAGTAGCAGATGGCATAGACGCCGTTGGGCCACGTCACCCTCCGCTTCGACGGCTCATACTTCGGGGTGAACCACGGGGGTGACAGGGCGAGGATGCCGGACGAACCGCGAATCATCGTGTCGCGCACGTCCGCCGCCGTCGGGCCAATCAGCGCCCCGACGCTCTTTGCCTGCCACGCCTTTTTGATGACCCACCGCGCGCCGCACCACGTCTTCCCGAAGCCGCGCCCTGCCATGACGAAGCACGTCGAGAACCTGTCCGGAGGGGTCTGCTCGCGACGCGCCCAGAAGTCGAGGTCGTAGACGAGCAGCTCCACTTCCTTGTCCTCGAGCCCGCCGAACAGCTTCGCGAGCTGCGCCCGGGAGCCGGCCGTCTGGACCATCCGCGACGCGGGCGACTCGTGGGGTGCGAGTCCCTCGGCAAACTTCCCCCAGGCCCCTGTGAGCACGCTACGCATCACTCGCCCCCTTCGTTGCTGGGCTGCGGGGGCGTGGTGCCATCGGTGGGCGCGGGCAGTTCGTCGGGGAGGAACTTCCCCAGCCGGTCAATCAGCAGCTCGCGCAATGCGGCGGTGTCGGCGGACTGGTCCTCGGGGCTCTTCGCCTCGACGTTGTCGCGTCGGCCGTACAGCTCGGGGAACCGACGACTCAGGAGCCACTGGACGTGCTTGGGGTTCGTCGTCGACGCGGCTTGCAAGGTCTCGGTCGCGCCCTGCATGAACTCGGCTTCGGCCCGGTTCACCGCGACGAAGAACTCGCGATAGAGCCCGCGCGGCTCACTCGCGCCACGGTGATACCAGCGCGAGAGGGTCTGTTCGTCGACGCCCACGAGGCCCGAGGCCGCTCGACGAAAGAGGCCCGACCTCAAGTGGTCGCAAATCTGTTTCTGAATCTCAGGGGTGAGTTTGGTTGGACGAGCCACACCATGTAAATGCGTGCGGTTTCTCGAACTTTTTCATGGGTGCGCCCTGCAAAACGCATCACCCCAGCGGTTTTCCGCAAAATTTCTCAAAAGTGGGGCGCTCCGAGCAAGCCAGAATTCGGCCCGCGAAAGGAAATCCGACCCAGGGGCATAGCCCAGGAACAGTTTCACACACGGAGAACATGAATAAACCGACAGAGACTCTCTTGGTTGCAGATCGCCCAATGCATGGAGTGGTGCAGGCCATTAGAGTCGGCGGCGCCGTGAGCATGATTGCTGGCGATGAACGACGGCAGGGTGATCCTGCTGTCCAACGTAAGAGGACAATATGATGCACGCTAAAATCCTCCCCTATTTACTCGGCCTGTGCGTAGCACTGGGAAGCGCGAGCGCCTGGGCCCTCCCGAACGACCGCGACCAGCCCATCCGCATCCAAGCCGACAACGCACATCTCGACGACAAGCTGGGTGTTGCCACCTACACCGGCGACGTGATCATCACCCAGGGGTCGACGATATTCAAAGGCAACACCGTGACAATCACCCGCACCGCCTCCGGTGACATCGACGTGCTCACTTCGGTAGGCAACCTTGCATATTTCGAGCAGCAGCAAAGCCCTGCCAAGCCAGACAAAGTGAAAGGCTGGGCAGTGACTATCCAGTACCAAGCGCGGAAGAGCATGGTGATCCTCACCGACCGCGCCAAGGTGGAGAACGAAGGCAACAGCACTGAAGGCGAGAAGGTCGTCTACAACACCATGACCCAGGTTGCGACCGGCGGGCGTGGTGGCAACGTGACCGCACCGCGTCAGCGCATCGACATGGTGATTCACCCGAAGAAGAAGTCTGAGTAAGTACCTCTAACGAAGAGGCCACGCTGAACACGGTCGCCGTCGAGCAGCAACCATCAACGCCGCCCCACTCGCTCCCGGTCGGCAATCAGCTCGCGCAGCGCCACCAGGGCCCGCACCAGCATCCTGTCGACACGGCTCTTTGGCGCACCCCATGCTTCGGCCACGGAGCGCACCGATTGCGCGGGGCGGTTGATGCCGAAGACACGGGACACCAACTCTCGCGGCTCGGGGGCCAGTCGCCGCACGGCCTCGAAGACGAGGGCTCGTCGCTCAGCCGCCAGCAGCAGCGCTTCGGGAGTCTCTTCGTCGGCATCCCGGCCCGACCTCTCGCCGAGTGCGGATTCCAGCGCATCGACCAACGGGTTGCAGCCCTGAGTACCGTCCGAAAAATGAGACGGTATGTCTATGCACTGGACTCGACTGGCGTTGCTTCCAGTCACAGACGTTGAACGCACGGTGCGGCCCTTGTGAGCCCCGTCGCTCAGGTGAACATCGCTGGCGTGCATGCGCGCGTACTGCTCGCAGGCGGTTCGAGCACGAAAGTATGCGACCTCTCCGAATGACTGCCGGCCCCTCGTCGGGTCGAACTTGTCGACGGTGCGAAGCACGGCCATCACAGCGACCTGTTCGAGATCTTCAGGGGACAGCGTGCCCGCGAACGACAGGCACTTCCCGACGGCGCGGCGGATGACTGGACGCACGGACACGAGCAGCTCGGCCAGCAGGAGTCGCTCAAGCGCGGCATCCCCATCCTCGCGGGCCAGCATGATGCGCGACACGAGGACAGTCTGCTGTGCTGCCTCAGTGGCGTACCCGTAGCGTGCAATGGCCCTCTCAGCGCTGGCCCTGATGCAATTGGGCGCGTGAAACATCCCCGCGCGGGAAGCACGCCCCATGCCGACCCCACCCGATTCACACACAGTCTCAGACACGGTGTTTCAATGCTCTCGCGGTTGGGCTGCGCGTCGACGCCCCATCGGCACGCAGTCGTTCCCCCTGTAAATGCGTGCGACTTCCGCGAGTGGCCCAGCGAGCACGCGCCCAGCAGTGCGTCAACTACGACAGGGGCAAAGGGGGGTACGCGTATATATCCCTAGAACATGCTCACCTCATGCGTGTTCACATCCCCGCTCCTCTTACTCCTACATGTTCTTTGGCTTAGGGAGTTATACAGAGGGGTTCTGCCGGCTTGATGCTTGCCAGCGCGAAGAAAAATTCGCCGCGTGAGCCACCGCAAAAATCCGCACTCATTTACGCAGGGTGACCACTTCACCTTCAGTCGCCTCTGCCGCCCGCCACGGCGCCCCCGTGCGAGTCGCGCTCTATGAAAACGCCCAGGACAACACCCCCAAGGGAGTCGACCTGTCCTGGCCCGAGCTGTCAGCAAAGCTCGTCGTCCATCGTCGCAGTCAGTGCCCCACGTCGCCCTGCGTCCGTGGCTGCCCAGCGAAGAACGGCCCCGCCTGGAGCCCTGTCGACATCGTCGAGCGTCGGCGAAGTGAGAACGTGCGCGCCGTCACGGTGGGCGTGTTCGACCTGGACCACCTCAACGCGCAGCAGCTCTCGTTCCTCGACTCTGTCGAGCGCAACGGACTGGCGTACGCCCTTCACTCGACGCACAGCAACCGCCCCCCCGACGACTACTGCCTGCGGCTGGTCATGCCGCTGTCACGGCCCGTGCTCCCGCGTGAATGGCCCTCCGTGCGCGAGGCCGCAATCCGCATGCTCGGACTCCCCGCCGACCCGGCAACGAAGGACCTGGCTCGCATCTACTACCTGCCCGACGCCCCCACGAGTGCCGAGCCGTTCGCCCTCAGTGGCGAAGGGGCGCCCCTCGACGTCGACGCGTTGCTCGAAATGTCCCGGTCGGGGCTGCCTGCGCATGCCAATTTGTCCGCGCCTGTCGGGGCTCCCGCCGACCTCTACGAGCTGCGGGCCCTCCTGCGACGCATCCGGAAGCCCGAGCACGTCGCCATCGTGCGCCGAGCCCTTGCCGGTGAGCCCCTGGCCCCCGTTGGCGAGCAAGACATGACGCTGAACGCCCTCATGTCGTGCGCGGCATTCGTCCTGCCGCTCAGCACGCCCGAATCGGCCATCGTCGAACTGTTCCGCGCGTCCTTCGCGGCCACGGACTGGAAAGAGGGGACGGAGCACCTGTGCGAGCAGGCCGTGTTGAAGCTGCGGCGGCACCGCGACCGTCGCCGAGCCCGTGATGCCGGTCGGCTCGCGGAGAACGAAGCCATATGGAAGTCACTTGGCGGCGAGGCTCCGGAGGCCCCCTCACAGGACGCACCCGGCCGGGAGGAAGATGCCCCCAATCCCGACGACTGGATGCACAAGCTCGCGCTGGACACGGGCAAGGATGGCGCACAGCGAATCCGCAACAGCGAGGCGAACGTCTTCGCGGTGTTGCTCAACTCCCCCGAGTGGCGTGGCGTCTTCCGCTTCAACGAAAGCACCAAGCAGCTTGAGATTGAGGGCGGGCCGCTCGGAATCAATCCGGACCTGGAGACGCTGGACGTCCTCGTCGCCAACTGGATTCAGCAAAGCAGCTATGGCCAGCTCGGCTTGCGTCCCAAGGCGCTGACCGTCTCGCAGCAGATTCTCGGCGTGGCGAAGCGCAACAGCTACGACCCCGTCGCCGAGTACCTCGGGGGACTCGTCTGGGACGGCAAGCCGCGGCTCGACGAGCTGCTCGTGACGTACTTCGGTGCGAAGGGGGAGCCCGGTTACCTGCGGGCCGTCGGGTCGAAGTTCGCCATCTCCGCCGTCGTCCGCGCCCTCCAGCCCGGGAGCAAGGTCGACACCGTCATGATTCTTGAGGGCCCCCAGGGTCTTCGGAAGTCGACCGCGTTCCGCATCCTCGGAGGGCGCTACTTCACCGACGCGTACATCGACGTGACGAACAAGGACAGTGCGATGCTGGCCTCTCAGTATTGGCTCATCGAACTGGCCGAGCTGACCACCTTCCGGAAGTCGGAAGACCAAGCCCTCAAGGCGTTCCTCACCAGGACGGAAGACACCTACCGGCCGCCCTACGGACGCACCAACGTGAAGTCCCCGCGTCGCTGCGTGTTCGTGGGGACGACCAACGAGGACGACTACCTGCGGGACCCGACGGGCCATCGGCGCTTCTGGCCGGTGAAGTGCAGCCACATCGACACGGAGGCCCTCACGCGCGACCGTGACCAAATCTGGGCCGAAGCCGTCGTGCGCTTCCGGCAGGGTGAGTCGTGGTGGCTCACGTCCGAGGAAGCAGCGGGCGCCGAGCAACAGGCCGCCCTGCGTGCCGAGAACTCCGGAGACAGCCGCAAGGAAGTCATTCTGAAGTGGATCCTGGAGATGCCCGCCGACAAGCGCCCCAACGACGTCACGATTCTTCACGTCGGAGTCGAAGCGTTCTCCCTTCACCCCGCCCAGGTCGACCCGCGCATCTCCAGGGAGATCGGCGCGGCCCTCAAGGCGTTGCACTTCACCCGAGGCCAGCGCCGGATGGGGGACGGGACACGGCCTCTCGTCTACTACCTACCGGACGAACTGAAGAACGCTCCTGCCGAAAGGCGCGGGGAGCGGCATGGGGCTCCCTAGGGGCTGTCCATAGGTAGTTCGACAAATGGGCACCGAGGCAACACAGTCGGGGACTACAGTGACTGCACCTGAGTCCTGCACGCATTGAGCAGGCTCGGCCCCCGGTGTGTTTCAGGGTGAGCTGTAGACTCGCCCCTTGAGCCTCCAAAGAGGAGGGGTACTTCCGAAGCTCATGGCCTATCGCGAACAAGTTGCTCTGCCCAACGTACCGGCCGCCCGCTGGCGCTGGGTGGGGCGACTATTGAGCAGACTAGTACCCAAAGGGCCAATGACTGCCCAGGCGCAGGACGACCTACTTTGGAGGTAGCCGTATCCCTCGCATGAAGGAACTGAAATGACCGCTAGCCACAACGCCGCTGCCGAGAAATTCCTAACCCTGGCCAATGCCGACAAGCAGGGCACTCAGGTGTACATGCAGGTCCATCAGATGTTCACCCAGCGCTTCGAGCAGGCCAAGGTGCCGCCGTCGAAAAACCAGGTCCTCGACAGCTACCGGGCCCAGGCTGACGCCGCCCTGGACAACGCCATTGGCTGGAAGAAAATCAAGCCGAAGATGGTCGACCTGTACACGGCGACCTTCACCGAGGACGAGCTGAGTGAGTTGATCAAGTTCTACGAGTCGCCGCTGGGCAAAAAAGTTCTGAGAGAGATGCCCAAAGTCACTCAGCAGTCGGCCCAGCTTACTCAACAGAGCCTCGAACCCGCCGTCCCGGTGGTTAACAAGCTGCTCGAAAATATGGCCAAGGAACTCGGCCCGAACGCCGATTAGGGGCTGTCTTTTGTTGGCGTGAGCCACTCGCGGAATCCGCACGCATTTACGTGGGGTGACGCTCACCATTGAAGACTCCCACCGCGCCCACTCAGTCATTGCCGGAGTCATCCAGCGCTTGAGCGTGTCCCAGCTCAAGAAACACAAGCTGTGCCCCCGTGCTTGGTACTTCGCCAAGGTGTTGCGGTTGCCCGAGCCGAGCACGGGGGCACAGCAGGTCGGCACCGAGGGGCACGCCCAGCTTGAGCACTACCTGTCGACGGGGGATGACGTGCTCGGTGCGTTCGCGAAGGCGGGTGCCCACCTGCTGCCCACTCCCGGCCCTGACCTGCTCGTCGAACAGCCCCTCGACGGTGCTCCGCCACTGACGGCGGGCGGCATCCCTTTCACCGGCTTCATCGACCTCGTCGACGCGCGGCAGCTCGCCTCCGACGGAGTGCTGCGAATCACCGACCACAAGTTCACCAGCAACATCGCGAGCAACGCCGCGACGCCCGAGCAGCTCGCCGATGCCAACACGGAACCCGGCCTGCAAATGGTCGGCTATGCCGCGTGGGCACTCAGCCAGGTCGACCGCTTCCCGGGCGTGCGCGAGCTGGAGCTGGAGCACCTCTACTACCAGACCCGAGGCCAGCGCCTTGCCGCGTCCGTCCTCGCCTCCGTGCCCGCCGAGCACATCGCGCGCGAGTGGCGGACCAAGGTCGAGCCCCAGGTCGAAGCAATGAAGGTGCACGCGCAAGCCGCCCGCGCTTCCGACGTGCCCGCGAACTACGGCCCCGCCTGCACCAAGTACGGCGGGTGTCCGTTCATGGCGAAGTGCCTCACAGGAGAGACCAAGACGATGTCCCTGCGTGACAAGCTGCTCAGCAAGCCTTCCGAATCCGTCCCCACCACCGTCGCCGCGGTTGACCTGCCCGCCGTCCTGCCCCCCGACGCGCCGCAGCCCGCGCCTGTGCAGATGGCCCCCGAGGTCGCCGAGCAGCCCGCGCCGAAGCGACGAGGGCGCCCGCGCAAGGCTCCCGAGCCCGAGCAACTCGACCCCAAGAGTGACCTTCGCGTCCTCTTCGTCGACTGCGTGCCGACCAAGCACGACGGGCCGCGTCCCGAGTCCCTCACGGGCTACGTCGACGACATGCACCACAAGGTCGCCCAGGCTGGCGGCGTCGACGATGTGCGCTTCGCGGGCTCCGACTCCCCGCTCGGGTTCGGGAAGTGGCGTGGCGCGCTCGCGATGGCGGCACGTGCCGAGCTGCCCCCTCCCGGCATCTACACCGCGCTCGGGGTCGCCCAGTCGGAGTTGATGCAGGTCATCGTCGAGGCCCTCGAACCGGCTTTCGACGTGGTTGTTCGCGGCGTTCGCTGATCACAGGCGGGGCGCCAGCTCTCTCCAGCATGAAACTCCTCCACCGGCTCAACCCGGGTGCGGCGATTTCCGCTGAGCGCCCCGTCACCGTTGCGCCCGTCGCCCTTGCGAAACTCACGGGCGACCGCGCAACCATCGCGAAGGGACAGCCCGTTGGCTGGTCTCCGGACCTCGCGCGGGTTCTCGGACTTCCACGTCGGGACCTTGCGCGCGTTTACGGTGACAGTGACTTCGCCACGCTGGAAGCCTCGCTGCGCGCGCCGCCCGAGGCTCGTTGCACCTGCCGGACACTCGGGAAGCGGTGCCCGTCCTCGTTGCTCCCCATCCAGCGCCTTGCCCTCCTGGAAGCCGCGCGCACGGGTGGCGGGCTCTTCCCCATTGGCGTGGGACACGGGAAGACGCTGATTGACCTGACGCTTCCGCTCGTGATGCCCGAGTGCAAGGTTGCCGTGTTGCTCTTGCCCTCGAACCTCCGCGCGCAGCTCATCGACGTTGACTGGCACTACTACGGCGGGCACTGGCGCTTGCCCAACCTCGCAGGCGGCAGGTGGTTCCGACCTGGCTTGCCCGTCCTCCACGTCATCACCTACGAGAAGTTCTCGACCCAGGAAGGCACTGACCTCCTGACGCGAATCCGGCCGGACCTCATCGTCTGCGACGAGGCCCACAAGCTGAAGGACCGGAAGAGCGCGCGCACGGGCCGGTTCCTTCGCTACTTGGAACAGCACCCCGAAACGCGTCTCGTGGCCCAGTCGGGCACGCTGGCGACGAGAACGGTCAAGGACTACGCCCACCTCGCGGAGTACGCGCTACGCGACGGGAGCCCGCTCCCACTCAAGCACCACGTCGTCGAGGAGTGGGCCGCGGCATTGGACCCCGGCCATGCCGTTGCGCCTCCGGGCGAGCTGCTCAAGCTCGTTGACCCGTCCCACCCTCTCGCCGCACTGGATGGGGAGAACGAAGCCGAACGCGAGCGCCGTCGGGTGCGCGACGCGTATCGACGCTGGCGCAATGCAACGCCCGGTGTTGTGGCCACCGACGAGAGCGCCGTCGGCATGCCACTGGTCATCCGCACGCGCGACCCGGGCAAGGTCCCCGACGAACTGCTCGCCCACATTCAAACGGCGCTCGGTGGGCAACGCCCCGACGGCGAGGAGTTCGTCGACGAGCTGCAACGGGTGGTCTGCGCGCGTCAGCTCGCGAGCGGCTTCTTCCATCGCTGGCGATACCCGGCCATTCAGGGCATGCCGCAGGACCCGGAGCTGATTCTTCGCTGGTTCTCACGCCGACAGGAATTCAACCGGGAGCTGCGCGAGCGCCTCAAGCGCCCCTCCGAGCATCTCGACTCCCCGGGGCTCCTCGTGCGTGCCGCGATTCGCGCCCACCAGTCCCCGCCCTATGACGGCGAGCTGCCCACGTGGCGCGCGGCGTCCTGGCCCACCTGGGGCGAGATTCACAAGCGCGTCGTCCACGTCACGGAAGCCGTGTGGCTGTCCGACTTCATCGTGAACGACGCGGCGAAGTGGGCGCTGCGCAAGGGGCAATCGGGAATCGTGTGGGTAGAGTTCCCGGAGCTGGGCGAGCGCATCGCGAAGGCGGCGGGCGTGCCCTTCTACGGCGGTGGTCCGGAAGCGTCGGCGACCATCATCCGGGAGAGTGGGAAGCGCTCCATCGTCGCGTCTTTGCGCGCCCACGGCACAGGGAAGAACCTGACGATGTTCTCGCGGATGCTGTTCGTGAATCCGCCAGCGGATGGGGCCGCGTGGGAACAGGCCATCGGCCGGTGCCACCGACAAGGGCAGCTCGCCGACGAAGTCGAGGTGGAGCTGTACCAGCACACCTACGAGCTAATCGGGGCCTTCGAGAAGGCCCGCGACTTCGCCCGCTTCATCGAACAGACGGAGGGCACACAGCAGAAGCTTTGCTTCGCGAGTTACGACTCTCACTAGTCATTGCCACTATTCTGGCACTTTACAACCGTGCATACTGCACCAAACCGTCCTTCGGAGGCATTTTGATGGGTCCCATCACCATTCTCGACAAATCGGCATTCCAGAGCTTTTCACATCGCGAGCATCGCTACTTCGTTCGCTACTTCCTTGAAAACGTGACGCCAGTTCTCGTGCAGGAGGTAACCGCCGATCTCTCCAAGGCAGCCAAAGATGGAAAGCCCTCAGAGGAGAAAGTTGTTGAACTTGCGCGAAAGTTCCATGGCAGTGGCACCAGCGCCAACGAGAACTATCGTTCGCTTTGTATGTCATCCCTGATGGGAGTTGATGTTCCGATGGACGGGCGAATCCCCGTGGACAACGGGACACTGTTGCGCAACGAGGATGGCTCGACCGGCATGTTCATCGACATGTCCTTCTTCAACCATCTCATCATGAAACTGGCAGCCAATCAGGCAGACGAGCATGATCGCGCCTTCGCGCGTCGATGGAGAGAAGCAACGAGTAATTTCAGCCTCCAAGGCCTTACGAAGTACCTTAGCAGCCGGCATATCATTCTACCGAAATCTGCGAACACAGACGAAATTAAGCTGTCAGTCGACACCATGCTCGCCAAGAGCAGCCTCCAGCATATTTGGCTTGAAGCCATCCTCCTCTTACTGAAGGTCGACCCCTCACAGGCCACGCAAGTTCGAGTCCGTTGGTCGCACGAAGAAACATTCATGAAGGCATTTGCTCCATTTGCCTATCATTGCCTTCGGGCACTGCTGATGCTCTTCGTCGCATCCAGGGACGCCCATGTCAAGGCAAAGCCCACAGATCTCGTAGACCTCCAGTATCTATACTACCTGCCCTTCTGCTATGTCTTCTCATCGGACGACAAGGTTCACAGGATTCTTGCCCCTTTGCTGATTAGGCCAGACCAGACTTTCGTCAGAGCGCCAGAACTGAAGAGTGCCCTAAGGGAGTTAGCCGGCTACTTTGATGCCCGAACTGAACAAGAGCGAACGTGGATCTCCTATGCACTGGGAAGCCACCCTCCGCCGCTCCCGAATAACCTCGTCTCTCAGCTCTGGCGCAAACACATGCGGCCCTGGGGTCGAGGAATGCGAAACTTTGCATCAAAGCTCAGTGAACAGGAGAGCGAGGCGGCATTGCAGTACGTAGAAGAGCTATTCAAGGCAAGTGCCGCCCCACCGCCCGAGGCCGATCCGGCCAAACGCACAGCTTAAACCTTCGATCGCTTCAAACACTGCAGGCCCTTTGCTGAGACGAAATAGGGCAACCGGTGAGGATGGAGGGTTTCTGTCGCGAATAGGCTCCGAGATTGAGCCACTCCCAGAATCCGCACTCATTTACGTGGGGTCAGCGCACTTCGCCGCTGACGCAACCCAAGCAAGGGCCCACGTAACATGAACAACGCACTCACGAAGATTGCCACCGCGCAGGCCGCCACCGGAGGCCGCTACCCCCGCGCCGGGCGCTATCTGCTCGAAGTGGAAGTCATCCGGACGAAGGAAGGCTTCAAGGGGGACAGCGCCATCGCCGAGCTGAAGGTCCGCGAGTCCGACCCCTTGCCGGGTGGCGAGTCGCCGAACCGGCCCGGTGAGTCGGTCGACTACGTCGAGAACCTCTCGGACCAGAAGAAGGGCGGTGGCGGGCGCTTCAAGTCCTTCCTGATGGCGCTCGTGGGTGGCGAGGAGTACGAGTTCGCCAACCCGGCCGCGCTGAAGAAGTTCTTCGACGAGCGGCAGGCGGGCACCCACCTCTTGATTCGGTGCGAGGTCTTCCCGAAGCAGCTCCCCGCGAAGGACGGCCAGCCCGGCAAGGTGCTCAGTGGCTACCGCTGGACGCACGTCGAGCTGAACGACAAGCAGCTCGCCCAGGTCGAGCAGTCGCGCAAGGCCAGCAAGCTGCCCGTTCTCGCTGACGCCCTCTCGTAGTTCGGCGACACGACCGGCGGCGTCTTCCGTCGGCGAGTGGCTCACGTCACGGGCCGCATTCCCCTTTGACAAGGCGCCCGCGTGAACGTCTGGTCCTTCGACACAGAAACGTGGGCGATTCAGCCCGGCTTGCTCGCACCTCCTCTCGTCTGCGGCAGCATCGCGACGCGCGAACCCGGTAGCGAACGCCTGCTCGACAAGGCGCAGGCCCGGGAGTTCTTCCGCAATGCCATTGCCGCAGCGGACACGCACCTCGTCGGAGCAAACCTCGCCTACGACTTGGGAGTGATGGCCGCGGATGACCCGCGCCTTGTCGCGCCCATCTTCGCGGCACTCGAAGCGGGGCGGCTGCATTGCGTCCAGATTCGTGAAGCGCTCATCGACATTGCGCGCGGCGTCTGCGGCGTCGACCCGTCGAGTGGGCGGAAACTCGACAGTGACGAAGGTGCCCGCTACCCGCTCGCGCTCCTCGTGTCGCGCCATCTCGGGCTCGACATCAGCGAGGAGAAGAAGGACCCGAAGGCGTGGCGCTTGCGCTACGGGGAACTCGACGGTGTGCCTGTCGAGCGCTGGCCCCAGGAGGCAGTGGAGTACCCGAAGCGTGACGCTCGCTACACGCTCGACGTGTTCTACCGGCAGGAAGCCATCGCCCGCGAAGAGAAGAACGGCGGGAACCTGCATGCCGAAGCCGACCAGATGCGCGCCGCCTTCGCCCTCCACCTCGCTTCAATCTGGGGCCTCCGGACGAACGGTGTCGCAGTCGCCCAGCTCCGTGAGCGCATCGAGCGGGAGTGGAGCGAGAACAGAGCCAAGTTCCAAGCAGCGGGCATCTACCGGGCCGACGGCTCGAAGGACTCGAAGCGCCTCGCGGCGCTCGTGACAGCGGCATATCGCAGAGAGGCTCCCATCACTGCCCCCAGTAAGCGATACCCCTCCGGTCAGGTCGCGACCGACCGCGACACGCTGCTCGGCTCGGGCGACCCGCTGCTCGAAGACCTGGGGAAGAGCGGGCGCGTCGACAAGTACAAGTCGACCTACCTGGATGTTGTCGAAGCAGGTACGGCGTTCCCCATCAACCCGCGCTTCAACGTGCTTGTCAGCACGACGCGCGTCAGCTCCGACTACCAGCAGCTCCCCCAGAAGGGCGGCATTCGCGAGGTCCACGAGGCCCGGCCCGGGTTCGTCTACTGCTCGGTCGACTACGGCGGGCTTGAGTTGCGCACCATGGCCCAACACGCGATTTGGGCTGTCGGTTACTCGCGGATGGCCGACGCGCTGAACAGCGGGCTCGACGTCCACACGCTGGCAGCAGCCCAGTTCCTCAGAACGAGCTACGACGAGCTGCTCGCGCGGGTGAAGGCGAAGGACCCCGTTGCCGTGTCCTTCCGCCAGCTCGCGAAGATTCTCAACTTCGGCAAGGGCGGCGGGATGAAGGGTGGCACCCTCGTCTACAACGCCCGCGCGAAGGACCGGGTTTCGTTCTGCCTGCTGGCGAAGCGCGCAGACGTCTGCGGCGTCGAGCGCGTCGTCGTGACCGTCCAGCGCAAACCGAAGATGGTCTGCCGCGAGTGCCTCAAGGTCGCGAAGAACTTGGATGCAATGTGGTTGAGGGCATGGCCCGAGCAAGGCGACCTACAGCACGAAGCCACGTCCGCCACCTATGGCGGGTTCGCCGACGTGGTGATTCCGGGCGCGAACATTCTCCGGGGCGAATGTGGCTACACACAGTTCCTCAACACGCCGTTTCAGGGGTTGGGGGCGGTGGGGACGAAGCTCGCGATGTGGCGCGTCAGTCGCGAGATGTACGTCGACCGTCGCGCACCTCTCTACGGCTCGCGGCTGGTCCTCATGGTGCATGACGAGCTGATCAGCGAACTGCGCGCCGATGACCCGCAACGGTTGCACGACGCGGCCGAGCGCAAAGCGTACCTGATGCGCGAAGCGATGAAGGAAACGACCCCAGACCTGGCACCGGCAATCGAAGCCGAGCCCGCCCTGTCCCGCATCATGTCGAAGGACGTCGCGACCGTGCGCGATAGCTCGGGGCGACTGCTGGTCTGGGAGCCCCCAGCAAAGCGCGCGGCCTGAGCCACGGCCGGAATCCGCACTCATTTACGGGAGGACTACTCACCCTGAATGGTGCTCCATGTCCGTACCGAACGACGCGCTCGAACAGCTCCCGCCGCCTCACTGCCCATACCTCGACGCGGACCTCGACGACGCAGTCGCCTTTGACGTCGCCGACTTCCACGAGCTGCGCATGCTGTCGGCGCTGGGGGGCGAGCCCGAGGCCCTTCACTTCCTGGTGGCGGGCCTGTGAATCTCCTCGTGGCGCTCGACCCCGGACTTCGCGAGTGCGGTGTCGCGCTTTTCGACATGGACTCGGGCGAGCTGCTCGCGGCGGGCATGCCCACGAATGCCGAGCGGAAGGCCCGTGGGCTTCCGGCATGGGCGCGGATGGCCGAAGGGGTGGCCGCGTTCGTTTCGTCGCTCCTGGAGCCGCTCAGGGCAGCAGGCGCGACTCTCTCCATCACCGTGGCGAGTGAGTGCCCCCAGGTCTACACGGCCGGGAAGAGCAAGGGCGACCCGAACGACCTCATCGAACTTGCCGGTGTCGTCGGTCGCGTCGCGGGTGCGTTGGGGGCAACGTCGGAACGGAGCTACCTGCCGCGCGAGTGGAAGGGAACGCTCGACGGCGACGTGATGGTCGAGCGCATCAAAGCGCGCCTCGGCGAGCGCCCGCAGGAACACCTTCGCGTCCAGCTCCCCCGCGCGTCGGACAAGCACCACAACGTCTGGGATGCCATCGGCATTGGCCTTCATGTCGTCGGCCGACTCGCGCCCCGGAAAGTCTTTCCCAGGTGAGCGCGCATGGCTTGGCTATTCATCCCGTCGGAGTTCATCCGCGCCGCGCACTCGAACTCTTCGCTGGCGGCGGTGGACTCGCCCACGGCCTCAAACTGGCCGTCCCTTCCCTCCGGACTGTTTGTTACGTCGAGCGGGAAGCATACGCAGCGGCCTGCCTCGTGGCCCGGATGGAAAAGGAAGAACTGGATTCGGCGCCTGTCTGGGACGACGTTGGAACCTTCGACGGCGTCGCGTGGCGTGGCGTTGTGGATTGCGTCAGTGGGGGATTCCCCTGTCAGGACATCAGCGTTGCGGGCAAGGGTGCTGGCCTCGAAGGCGAGCGCTCGGGCTTGTGGCGCGAATACGCGCGAATCGTCGCTGAGGTACGACCCCGCTTTGTCTTCGTCGAGAACGTCGCGGCGCTCCGTTCGAGGGGCCTCGACCGCGTGCTCGCCGACCTTGCCGCGCTCGGGTTCGATGCGGAGTGGGTTTGTCTCCGAGCGTCCGACGCCGGAGCCCCTCACAAGCGAGAACGTCTCTTCGTGTTGGCCCACGCCGAACACAGGAGAGAGCTTGAGCGGACACGGGAGACGTGGGGGCAGGCCACGCAACGGGAGGCAATCGGGGGCGGACCTGAACGCGCTCCTGAAGGACTGGCCGACTCCGGGGGCGTTCGACTGGAAGGTCGCGAGCTGCATCGGTCAGCGTCGCCGGCAGCTCTCGGAAGCGATTCTGACCTTCCCAGGTGGCCCCCAGGACGCGACGACCTCGCAGGATGGCGCGCAGTCCTCGCAAGGCGCCCGGACGTTGAACCCTCGGTTTGTCGAATGGCTGATGGGCTGGCCCATCGGATCGAGCGACTGCGGCTCCTCGGAAATGGCGTCGTCCCCCAGCAAGCGGCGCTCGCCTACGAACTCTTGCACGCGCGGCTGTTCAGTGCCGCGCTGACGAAAGACGAGCGGTGACATGTCCGCCCATCTGACCGGCCCTGGCTTCGATGGTCCTGCCGTGACAATCGAGCGCGCCGCCGAACTACTCCAGTGCAAGCGCACTCGCGTATTCGAGCTACTCGCCGAAGGGCGATTGAAGCGGGCCCCCAAGTTCGGGAAGAAGACGACGGTCCGACTCGACTCCGTGCTTGCGTGCATCAGAGGGAACGAGGAGCGGGCGCCGCCCGTTCCTCGCCCCCGTCGAAAGCCTCAGGCGACGGACTTCTCGTTGGAGTCGTTCAAGTCCGCCGTCCGCGAAGCAATGGGCGGGTCCTCCGGGTGAGCCAGTTCCAAAGGTAGCTGAATCATCGGCGGCACCAGGACGCGCTTGTAGAACGTTCGCGTCGTCTTCGTGCTCCGATGTCCCATCACTGCGGCCACTTCCTCCACCGGGAGCCCCTGCTTCGTTGGGCGCACCAAGACGCCGTACTCCGAAGCCCAGTTCGAGAAGCTGTGCCGAATCTCGCCGGGCTCGATGACCCGAATCTTCTCTGTCTCCTCGGGCGTCTCGCACTTCTCCCGGAGCCTTTTGGCGGCACGCTTGAGCATCAGCAGGGCCGGGGCTCGGGTGAGCGGCTTCTTCCGGGCCTGAAGCCGCAAAGCTGCCGCGAACGCCTGAGCGTCGAGGCTGACAACATGGTCGTCCCCTCGCTTGTGATGGAAGGTCACAGTCCCCTTGATGCCGCAGGGGTCGTTGACTTCTTTCAGGAGGGCCTCACCTCGTGCCACACGCGCAATCTCGGTGTCGTGCATCGAGGCTTTCGCACGCAAGCAGAGGGTGTCCCGCAGGAGCTGACTCGAAATCTCCGCGTAGACCGCCTCAACTTCCGCCATGGAGTAGCCCTTCGTCCGAACGCTCTTCTCGGGTTTGGCCTGTGGCACCGCGAGGTCCAGGGTCGGGTCGTTGCTTCGGTGGAGCTTTCCTTCTTCACGAAGCCACGACGTGAACGACTTGAGGGCCACGATGCGGTGGTGCTCGGCGGACTTCCACCCCTTGAGTAGCTTCTTCAGCTCCAGGAGCGTCACCCCTCGCAGGTCCCGCCCGGCAAGGGCCACCCCCCAGTGGGCGAGGTAATTCCCGAGGACGTGCTCGACGTAGTCCTTGGAAAGCCCCTCTTTGCGTGCGTCCTCAATGAACTCCCTGTGAAGTTCGGGAGTCAGCATCACAGCATCGGCGGCAGCTTTCTCCGCCAGTTCCGTCGCGTCCTGGGTTGCTTGCTTCCTTGTTCGGTACGTACCTGGGTCACGCTCGAAAAGGGCGAGTTCTGCGAGGGCCTCGCGCTCACTGGCCACGCCGAGCGTGAGCACCCGACGCCCCCCGAGGACCCGTCGCTCAATCACCCACACAGATTTGCCGTCAACCTCACGAACCCGTCCCCCAGCCCACGTTCCGACCCAGTTTGCGCCCATGCTCCCCTCCGGCGTTACAGTGGCGTTACTGGGCTGTATATCACCCCAATCCTCACTCTAAAAGATGCAGTCCTTTCAAGCCGGTAACACGGGTTCGAATCCCGTCGGGGACACTGCAATCGGGGCCGGAAGCCGCTGGAATCTCAGCGGCTTCCGGCCCCGATTCTTTCAGGCTCTTACTCGTCTCCAGGATGTCTCGAGCCGGAGACGCATCCCGCCCTCCTCCAGCCGATTCGTCAGGGGCGGAGCGTGCGCGTCAGTGCTAGGCCCTGCTGTCATGTCCGGCGACTCCCCCGTCCCCGCCCCCGGCGGCTTGCCCACCCTGCACTTCCCCCCCGAGCTCCCCATCTCGAGCCGGGTGGAGGACATCACCGCGGCCATCACCGCCCATCAGGTGGTCATTGTCGCGGGAGCCACCGGCTCGGGGAAGACGACGCAGCTGCCAAAAGTCCTGCTCGCCATGGGGCGCGGCCGCCCGCGCCAGATTGGCGTCACCCAGCCCCGGCGTATCGCCGCGACGAGCGTGGCGGCGCGCGTGGCACGCGAGATAGGCACGGAGCTGGGCACGGACGTCGGCTACCAGATTCGCTTCGAGGACCGCTCGTCCCGGCGGACGGCCGTGAAGTTCATGACCGACGGAGTCCTCCTCGCTCAGATTCACAGCGACCCGCTCCTGAACCGCTACGACACCATCGTGCTCGACGAGGCCCACGAGCGCAGCCTCACCATCGACTTCCTGCTGGGGTGGCTCAAGCGCATCCTCCCCCGGCGCCCCGACCTCAAGGTGGTGGTGAGTTCGGCCACCATCGAGACCGAGCGCTTCTCGCAGTTCTTCGGGGGGGCTCCGGTCATCCAGGTGGAGGGCCGTACCTTTCCGGTGGACGTGCTCTACGAGCCGCCCCCCGAGGACGACGAGCTCACCGACTCCGTCGCCGATGCGGTAGCGAACGTGCTCTCGCTCGACCCGGACGGGGACGTCCTCGTGTTCCTCCCCGGGGAGCGGGAAATCCGCGAGGCCGAGAATGCCCTGAACGCGCGCGCGCTCCGCGGCACGGTGGTGCAACCCCTGTATTCGCGCCTGTCGGCCGCCGAGCAGTCGCGCGTCTTCTCCACCATCCCTGAGCGCCGGGTCATCCTCGCCACCAACGTCGCGGAGACGTCGGTCACCATCCCGGGAATCGTTTACGTCGTGGACACGGGGGTGGCGCGCCTGTCGCGCTACGACCCCCGCTCGGGCACCACGCGCCTGCACATCGAGCCGGTCTCCCAGGCCAGCGCCGACCAGCGCAAAGGGCGCTGCGGACGCGTGCGCGAGGGCATCTGCGTGCGCCTCTACGACGAGGTGAGCTTCACCACGCGGCCCGCCTTCACCGACCCGGAAATCAAGCGCACCGGGCTCGCGGGGGTCATCCTGCGGATGAAGTCCCTGGGCCTCGGTGACGTCGAGGACTTCCCCTTCCTCGACCCGCCCCAGCCGAGGGCCATCGCCGAGGGCTGGCGAGTGCTCGAGGAGCTCGGGGCCATCGAGGGCCAGGAGCGCACCTTGACGCCGCTCGGGCACCAGCTCGCGCGCTTCCCGGTGGACCCGCGCATCGCACGGATGATTCTCGCTGGCGCCGAGTACGGGTGTCTGGACGAGGTGCTCATCGTCGCCGCGGCGCTCAACCTGCAGGACCCGCGCGAGCGGCCACGGGAGCTCGCGCAGAAGGCGGACGAGCTGCACCGGCGCTTCCGTGACGAGCACTCGGACTTCACGGGGCTCCTCAAGCTGTGGGCGTTCGTGAGCGAGGCCGAGGGCCGGGGGACGTCCCATCTGCGGCGCGTGTGCCGGGACAACTTCCTGTCCTTCTTGAGGGTGCGCGAGTGGCGGGACGTCCAGCGACAGCTCGAGGAGACCGTCCGCGAGCTGCGCCTGCCGCGCAAGGGCCGGGGCACCCCGGCGCGCGGGGACGTCCTGCACCAGGCGCTCCTCACCGGGCTCCTGTCCCGCATCGGCCAGTGGAATCCTGAGCAGCGCCTTTATACGGGTGCGAAGCAGACGCGCTTCATGGTTCACCCCTCGTCGGCGCTCGCGAAAAAGCCCCCTGCCTGGGTGATGGCGTTCGAGCTCGTGGAGACGTCCCAGTTGTTCGCGCGCACCGTGGCGAAGCTCGACCCCGAGTGGCTCGCGGCGGCGGCCCCCCACCTGCTCAAGCGCAGCTACTCCGACCCGCACTGGTCGGAGAAGTCCGCGCGCGCCGTGGTGAAGGAGAACGCGACCCTCTTCGGGCTTCAGGTCTTCAAGGAGCGCCCCGTGGCCCTGGCCAGCATGGACCCCGCCCGGGCACGGCTGATGTTCCTGGAGCATGCCCTGGTGCGCGGCGAATACCGCACCCGGGGGGCGTTCCAGGAGAAGAACCGCCAGGTGTTCGAGCGCGTGGCGCGCCTGCGGGACAAGGCCCGGCGCAGCGAGCTGCTCGACAGCGAGGCGATGCTGACGTTCTTCGACCAGCGCCTCCCGGCGGACGTGACGGACGGAGCGAGCTTCGAGGCCTGGCGCCGCAAGGCCGAGGCGGCCGACCCCGATGTGCTCGTCCTCTCGATGGAGGATGCCCTCTCGCACGACCCGGGCCTGTCCCCGGCGCACTACCCGGACGCCATCACCCTGAACGGCGCGTCCGTGCCGGTGACGTACACCTTCGACCCCTCGGCCGAGGACGACGGCATCACCCTGAGCGTGCCGCTGCTGCTGCTCGCCCAGTTGGTCCCGGGTGAATTCGACTGGACCATCCCCGGGTGGCAGCGGGAGAAACTCACCGCCCTGCTCGAGCAGATCCCCCGCGCCCAGCGCAAGCAGTTGGGGCCGCTGCCAACGCTGGTCGACCGTCTCGAGAAGGAACTGGTGCCCTTCCGCGGGCCGATGATTCCGGCGCTCGTGCGTGCGGTGTCCCGGCTGTGCGGCGTGGACGTGCCCGAGGAGTCCCTCCGGGCGGAAGTTGTGGCGCCGTACCTGCGCATCACGCTCCGGGTGCTCGACGAGCGGGGAAAGGAGCTCGCGCGGAGCCGCGACGCCGACGCGCTGCTGGAGCAGTACGGGGGACGCGCACGGGCTGCGCTGCGCAGCGCAGCGCCGGTTTCGGACTGGGAGCGCCAGGGGCTGACGACGTGGACCTTCGGCGAGCTGCCCCCGATGGTCACCCGCCGCGTCGGCGGGCTCGACGTCCGCAGCTACCCCGCGCTCGTCGACCGGGGTGCTGCCGTGGACCTGGTGCTGCTCGAGACATCCTCCGCCGCCGAGGCGGCCACTCGCACGGGGGTCCGCCGGCTCCTGATGCTCGCCGCGCGCGGACACGTGGCCGTCAGCGCCTCGCGCATGCCGCTGCCCTTCCCGTCCCTGGACGGCGCACCGCCCGCGCGGGGCCAGGCCGACGCCTTCCGGGCGCTCGTCCTCGCACGCAGCGTCGACGATGCGTTCAAGCTCGCACCGGGCGCGCCACTGCCCCGCGCGAAGGCGGCCTTCGAGGCGCTGGTCCGTGAGGGCTCACCGCGCATCGAGCCCGCTGCCCGGGACTGGGCGAACGCCGTCGTTGTCACCTCCGCGGAACTCTCCGCGACGCTCGCCGCACTCAAGGCGGCATCAAAGGGGCCGAGCGGCGCGGCGGCCGTGCGGGACATCCGCGCGCAGCTCGGGCATCTGTTCCCCGCGAACCTCATCGAGTGGATTCCCTTCGCGCGCCTGCTGAACTACCCGCGCTTCCTCCGCGCAGCCCAGGCACGGCTGTCTCGTGCGGTGGCGAACCCCGGCAAGGACGCGGGGAAGGCCGCGCCCTTCACCCCCCTGTGGGAGACCTTCCTCGCCAGGCGCGCCACCGTGCGGGACCAGGAGGCGGCGCAGGCGCTGCGGTGGGACTTCGAGGAGCTCCGCGTGGCCATCTTCGCGCCGGAGGTGACGACGCCCGTGTCGGTGACGGTGGCGAAGGTCGGCGCGGCCCTCGCGGCGCTGCGCTAGTAGCGGGTGGCTGTGCGTCCGTGACGAGAGCATCGGCGTCCTCAAGGTGCTCCGCCGTCAAACGTCGCCGTCCTACACAAGCTCAGGTTCCTTCTGAGCGATAAGTCCGAGCCAGCTGGGCGGACTTTTTGGAGAACCGCGACATCCACTTCGACGATGCCCACTCTTGGCTGAGAGTGTCTGCCCAGTCCGCAATCGCCTTGCGCTGCGCGACGCTGAGCGTCGTCAACACAGGGGCCGGATAGTCACCATCAATGCGACAAAGAAAGCCGTGGAGATGAATCCACAGCTCGAAGTCGGTCGAATTCGCCAGCATGACGCGGAGAACCGAAGGCAGGTAGTACAGGACGGCGGCGTCCGTCATGTACGAGAAGTCTTCCATGTACAGCGAGCCAGGGAATGGCTGGGATTCCACGTCGCGCCGCATCTTGCCGAAGAAGTGGTCGACAACGTACTTGGCTTCGATGCCCGGCGGTGCAAGCTCTTCCACGGTTCGTGGACTGGCCGCATCCCTGAAGGCGAGGTCAATTCCGTGGATGACGTCGTCGCGTTTCAACATGGGCGGCCCGTGATTGTCACATCAAGGAGAATGAAGAACCAACCGTGAGCAGGAAACGAGCGGAAGACGAATAGGAGCTGTGTTGAGGGTTGGGCTGGTGCTGAGGGCCGAGCATGGCTGCTGACAATTTCCGCTCGACAGAACTCGGCTGGCCTCCAGGCGTCCCCGAATCGCATTCTGGAGATGGTTCCAGGGCTTGAAGTACGGCGTCACGTCCGCGACGCGCCCCCTCCGGGGGACACCGGACTGAACAGGAAGCCTCAAGGCCCACGTCGCAGGGGAGCCGTCACGACGAGTGCCCCCAGACCCAGGTGTCCGGTACGCCCCTTGGACGGGAAGTCGCCGGTTCGGCAGGCCGTGGGCTCCCCAGCCAGGGCTCCGTCCACTGACTCCGGAATGGCGCGCGGTGGCGTCGTCGTCGCCAGATTCACGAGTCCGCGGAGCGCTTCATGTCGATCCCCGTACCGCCCAATCGTCGCGCTCTTGAAGGCGCCCTGCCGGCGTCCTCTCATTCTCAGAGGAGCATCCCATGTCTTATATCGATGGTTTCGTCATCGCCGTGCCGACCGCGAACAAGGAGAAGTTCATCGCACATGCCCGCAAGGGCGACCCCGCCTTCATCGGGTACGGTGCCCTCCGCGTGCTGGAGTGCTGGGGAGACGACGTGCCGAGCGGCAAGCTCACCGACTTCCGCAGGGCCGTGCAGGCCAAGGACGATGAGACGGTGGTCTTCTCGTGGATTGAATGGCCCGACAAGGCCACGCGCGACGCTGGCATGGAGAAGATGATGAAGGACCCAAGCATGAGCCCCGAGCAGAACCCGATGCCCTTCGACGGCGCGCGGATGATCTACGGCGGCTTCGCGCCGGTAGTGGTGCTGGACAAGTAACCCGGGCCGGCCCGCGGGGACTCAGGTCAAAATCCGTCCCCGCGCGCCCTCTGCGCCCACCTTGAGCAGGAGCGTGTACAGGCCGCCCTCTCCATGCTCGCTGGCGCGAGTCCACTGCAGCCTGCCTTCACACTCGAGGCACCCGAGCGGCGCGGCTGGCACTCCACGAATGGAGGGCACCGCGCCGCTTCCTGTTGGGCGCCCGTGGCGGCGTCACACCCGCCCAGCCCGCTCTCGCGGCTCAGCCATACAGCTCGCTCAGCGGTCCCGGCGCGATGCGCGTGCTGCCCTCTTGCCCGAAGGTGTTGAAGTCCGCATCTCCGAACGCGTGGCCAAGCGTGTTGAAGAGGTTGGAGACTTGCCGGTTCCGGGCCGCGTCGTACTTCGGGTACACCACTGTGCGCCCGTCGGTCTTCAGGCCCAGCGCGTTGCCACCCACCACGAGCTTCGGCCACTCACGCGAGGTCGAGTGGTGCTGCTCGCCGTTGTCGGACATGAAGACAATCGCGGTGTGGTCCAGCATCGAGCCGCTCGCGCCGACCTCTGGCGTAGCAGCCAGCGTCCTCGCCAGGTTCGCCACCAACTGCACGTGGCGGCGGGTGACCTCCGCGACGCGATCCCAGTTCTGCCCGGCATCCAGGCCGTGCTGCAGGCTGTGTCGCGCGATGTCGGCCACGTCCGGGCCGTAGGCCACGTCAAAACCCGAGGTGCCCGTCGCCAGTACCACCGTGTTCGTCAGCCCACCCAGGAGGGATGCCGTGGCGATCTGGAACTGCGCCTCGAACCACTTCAGCGAGTCGGGCGGTGAGCCCGCGCCAGTGATGAGCGGGTTGTCCTTCGGCGCCAGCGGCAGGTAGGGCCGCACGCGGTCCGCCATGCCCGCGAGCTGATCCTCCCGCGTGCGCAGCGATTCGAGCGAGGAGAGGTAGCGCTCCAGTTTCAGCCGCTCGTTGGAGTTGCCGCTGAACTCCGCCAGCGCCTTGCGCGAGTCGGCCAGCGCGAAGTCGAAGAGCATCTTGCGATCGCGCCCATTCGTCGAGCCGCCGAGCAACGAGCCGAAGGTGCTGTCGAACGCGAGCGACGGGTTGACGATGATGCCCGCGGGCTTGCGCGGCCCGAGCGCGCAGGTCTCGTAGACAATCGACACCCGCGCGGAGCTGGTGCCCAGGCGCAGCACGTCGAACGGTGCACCACGACGCAGACGAGGGGCGATCACCGCGTCGAAGGTCGCGCCCGCGCCGTTCACCGCGCAGCTCAGCCCACCCGTCCCGCTGGAGTGCCCGCCGCCCGCGATGAGGCTCGAGAGCCCCAGCAGCACGGCGGAGCGGTTCACCAGGTCGATGTTGCCGGAAGACGCCGCCAGCGGCCCGAGGCTGATGGCACTGGCGAGATTGTCGCCCTCACGAACCAGCGGCGCGTCCTTGTACGCGTCCCAGAAGAGGCGATCGGAGGTGTTGGCGCGTCCACCCAGCGCCGTGCGGGTGCCCGTGCTCAGGAGCGCGCGGGGGTAGACGCCATTGCATTCGAGGACCAGCACCAGACGCGCCGGCCGCGCTGACGACTGGGCGTAGACGTCGTGGAAGTAGGGCGCGAAGAGGCCGGCGGCCATGCCCTTCAGGACGGTTCGTCGCGAGAACATGGCAGTCACTCTCCAGCCTGCGGCACGCGCCGCGTCTTCCAGGTGTCACTGGTCATCAACGTGGTCAGCATCTTGGAGAACGAGCCGTTGTTCTGATCATAGGCCTGCTCCATTTGCGTCAGCGTGCAGGCGTCGCTCGGGTTCTCCGGGCGGCCCATGAAGTAGCGGAAGGCCTGTCGCATGAAGCAGCGTTTCACGTGCCGCGAGGTCGCCAGGCGCTCGCTCAGCTCCACCGCGTCGCGCACCGTGCCGTTCAGCGCGGGGTCCGGCATCGACGTGAGCGTCGAGCTTCCATCCGGCGTGGTCCAGCCTCCGCTGGGCGAGTGATCCCGCGCGCGCAGGAAGCCCGCGTGGTTGTAGATCTCGAAGGGCAGACCGAGCGGCTCCATCAGGCGGTGACAGCCCTGACACTGCGATCCGGCGGTCGCCTCCTGCAGGCGGCGGCGAGCGTTCTTGTCGGCCGCGTGAGCGCCGACCTGGGCTGCCACCTGCACGCTGCTGAGCGGCGGGACGAAGCCGCACAGGAGGTTCTCTCGCACCCACTTGCCGCGGTGGACGATGGATGGATCATCCTCGAAGTTGCCTCCGTGCGCGGCCAGCCACACCGGGTGGGTCAGCACGCCCGCGCGCTCGGTGGCGGGCAGCGTCTTCCAGCGGCCCGCGACGGTCGCCGGGAGAATCTCGCTGACGTTGTAGGGGTGCGAGAGGCCCTTGTGCGAATCGTACGCCGCGTGCTGCATGGAGGGTACGTAGAAGGTGCGCGTGGTGAGCAGATTCGCCAGCACGTCCTGATCCTCGATGACCACCCGCGCGATCAGATCGTCGAACTGCTGGATGAAGGTCGGCTCCAGCGGATGGAAGTTGGTGAGCAGGTTGTCGTACGAGACCGCGCTGATGTAGCCGAGCCCCTCGATTTCGAAGCGCGAGGTCGCCGCCGGAGACTCCTTGAACACCGCGGACACGTGCTCGTAGCCGAGCCACTCGCGGAAGAAACCCGCGACGCCGTCACCCAGCCAGTACTGCCCGCGCTTGGAGCGCTGCTCCTCGTTGTAGTCCTGCACCAGATCGAAGCGCGGCGTCCCGTTCTGGTTGGCGTCGACTCCGCCCAGGTACTTCTCGATCAGGGCGGTGGTCGTCGCATCCTGCATGAGCGAGCCGTCCTTCGCGGCGGTGGCCACGTCCGCCAGATGCCCCTCGAGGGGCGCGGAGTAGTGAGGGTACACGAAGCTCGGCGTGGCCGAGGGCGCCCGCCCCGCCAGCGCGTAGGCCAGCTGAGAGCCCAGCTCGAGGCTGGTCAGCTCCACGCGACCGTCGGCCGGCTCGCCGCCCATCTCGCGGCGGAACACGGCGCCGGTCATCATCCACGCGGCGTTGGAGATCCGCGTGATGGAGGCCGCGCGGTTTGTCGGGGAGTTGCTCGGCTCCTGCGCGATGACCTCGGTCGCGAAGGCGGTGAGGCGGGTGAGCTCATCCTCCGTGGGCGGGCGGAAGAAGACGCCGAACTCGAGCATCTGGCCGAGGTGGAAGCGCTTGCAGGTGTCGCTCGGGTTCGCGTCGACGAACATGCAGTTGAAGCGCCTGTCGGTGTAGACACGCTCCATCCGGTTGCCGTCCGGGTAGTTCATCGTCCACGGCGCGGCGGCCTCGCCGACCACCGGCAGGAAGAGCTCCACCGTGGCCTCGTCCAGCGTCTCGTCCGTGGCCCAGGAGCTGTACTGCTCGATGGCGCTGGGATCGAGCGGGTTGTCGTAGAAGCTGAACCCGGTCCAGCTGCGCTCGACCGAGCCACCAACGTTGCGGGTGAACTCGCGCCGGTTCATGCGGCGGATGCGCGTCGACGCATCCGAGCGCACGCCCTCGGTGCAGCTGAAGAGCGTGGACTGATCGAGCAGGTTGGGCTCGGAAACCACCGTCACGGGTGGGCTGCCCGTGCCACTGCAGAGGGGCATCCCCTCCCCGATCCAGGTCTCGAGCGCGGTGAGCTCAGCTGCGCTCGCACGCGCATGCGGGGCCGGCGGCATCGGAGACGCGTCGTCGCGCATGCGGATGAGCGCGCGCCGGGCGTTGCTGAGGCTCCCATCCATCGCCGAGCTCACCCGCATGTCGTGCAGGGTGCGCAGCGGCATCGTCGCCCCCTGGGTTGGCAGCGCGCCGTGACAGGTGGCGCAACGATCGGTGAGCACCGACTGCACCACGCACGCGGCCCCCAAGCCCCCCCCGGGACCACCTGGCCCCCCGGGACCACCGGGGTTGTTGGGGTCTCCGGGGTCGGTGCCTGGCGTGATGGAGCCCTTGCACGCAACGAGGCTCAGCAATCCGGCCAGCAGGAGGATACGGTTCATACGGACAGTCTGAATCGGACGACCGGTGGGATAGCAAGCAGGTTCTGCCAATCGGGCTCAGACCTGAGCGGGCGCCCCGTGGTACCGCCGGTTCAGCACGCGCTCGGCCACCACGCAGTCCATCCCGCGCGGCGTGGCCGCCAGCACCGTGCAGAGGATTCTCAGGGGCGCGACTGTGAGCAGCACGCGACAACGCAGCAGGTCGAAGCTGGCGCGGCCACACAGCTGACGCTCGGGAAGGTTGAGCTTCATGATCTGGCCCTCGGACTGGACGCTGCCCCAGAGGGGTCAGTGCAGCCCGGACGGCATCCTCGCGTCCCGTTGACAGGCCGCGCTCCCATCGGGTGTGTGGCAGGAGCCTGGGCCGGTTGGATCGAGCCGCTCGGCCATCCGCTTCTTCGTGCTGGGGGCAGACCTGCTCGCGCAGCTGGACGTGGCGAAGGGCCAGCGCGCGACGCGTAGGCCTGCCGGCGGGCTTCACACGCGCCCCGCCCGGGAGGATGGTGGAGACCCATGGCCCAGTTGCTGACCCTCCTCGAGTCCGAGCAGTTCCGCGTGCTCGATTCGCGCTGCCGGCATCCGCGCGCGGGGCCCGCGGAGGAGCGAGGCGGGGACCCGGGACACCTGGTGCTGCTGCGCCGCGGCTGCTTCAGCTACCACCGGGGGCTCCGGCGCTTCGTCGCGGACCCCTGCACCGCACTGCTGCACCACCCGCGCGTGGACTACCGGGTCGGCCATCCGGGCGCGGAGGGAGACGATGCGACGGTCATCAAGCTCGCACCGGAACTCTTCGACGAGCTGTGGGGCCGGCGTGGCCCGGACCATCCGGAGCTGGGGCTGAGCGCCGCGGTGCACCTGCGCCACGCGCGCGTGTGTGCCGCCCTGCGCGACCCACGCGGAGACCGGCTCTCGCGTGAGGAGACGGTGTTCGCACTGCTCGAGGTGGCCGCTTCGGACAGGCAGCGCGCGGAGGCCCCTGCGCGCGGAGACCGGGGCGCACGGCGCCGCACGGTCGGCCGCGTGCGCGCACTGCTCGCGGCCCAGCTCTCAGCGAACCTCTCGCTCGACACCGTGGCGCAGGAGGCCCGCTGCTCACCCTTCCACCTCATGCGCCTCTTCCACGCGGAGACGGGGCTGTCCCTGCGCGCCTACCGCCGCCAGCTGCGGGTGCTCACGGCGCTGCAGCGGCTCGCGGAGGGCGAGCAGGACCTCGCGCGGCTCGCACTGGAGCTGGGCTTCTCGCACCACAGCCACCTCTCGCAGAGCGTGCGCCAGGTGCTGGGGAGCAGCCCCGCGCGCCTGCGTGCGGAGCTGCAGCAGGTCCGCGCAGGTTCCTGACAGCGGGGCGGCGCGCACGCCTCTAGCTTCGCGTGCATGAACCCCCTCCACCTGCTCCGGCCGCTGCTCTTCGCCTGCTTGCCCGCACTCGTGTTGTACCCACTCCCGGGGCTTGCCCAGGAGCGCGAAGCCTCTGCGCCTGCCCCGCGCGATGGCCAGCGCGACTTCGACTTCGAGATCGGCACCTGGCGCACGCAGCTGAAGCGGCGCCTGCGCCCGCTGACGGGCTCGAACACCTGGGTGGAGATGAATGGGACCACTGTCGTGCGCAAGGTGTGGAACGGCCGCGGCAACCTCGTGGAGCTCGTGGCCGACGGCGAGGGTGGGCGCTTCGAGGGCCTCAACCTGCGCCTGTACAATCCGCGGACGCGCCAGTGGAGCCTGCACTTCGCGAACAGCCGCGATGGCACTCTCGCCGTGCCGACCGTGGGCGAGTTCAAGGAAGGACGCGGTGAGTTCTACGCCCAGGAGCAGCTCGACGGGCGCGCCATCCTGGTGCGCTTCGTCATCTCGAACGTGACGCCTACTTCCGTCCGCTTCGAGCAGGCCTTCTCTGACGACGGAGGCAAGACCTGGGAGGTGAACTGGATCGCCCAGGACACGCGGGTCGACGCGGCGGCCGGCAGGACGAAGCAAGGCGCAGTCACCGATTGAGGCAGCACGGCTGGCTTCCGAGGCGGGCCCTGCCGACCGAGGGCACGGCTGAGGATATGCGGGTGGAACATCATGAACGCAGGGCTGAAGCGACGTCGCCGCCGCCTCTGCCTCTTCTCCGACATCGAACACCTGGACCTGACGGTACGTGCCCGTCCAGTCTGCCCGGCTCGGAACCTGACACACCTTGGCGACGGCGCGCGCCATGACGATGCCGCATTTCGCCCAGAGACCCGGGACCTGAGGGCTAGACACAATCACATACCAATCGACCACACATCGACACTCGACGACTTTCACATCAATCCCAGGCGCTCACCGACTTATTCTCCGCGCACCCGAAGGCAGCCCAGCCGCCCCCGCCCGGACTGAAATCGCACTGAGGACTGCCCTTGGGCATCCGACCCACAAACAAAGGAATGCCAGGCATGTCTAATTACAAGGTCCAGAACCAATGGGGTGGCTCGTCGGCTCCTTGGAATCCGGGGGGCAACTGGGTGATTGGCGGCCGCGAGAAGCAGAACGTCGTCGCGATGAAGGTCACCTCCAACGATGGCGGCCAGACGCTGACCGGGAGCATGACCTACAACGGCGAGGGGCCTATCGCCTTCCGCGCCACCCTCACCAGCCCGAACAACTACGTGGTGGAGAATCAGTGGGGTGGGCCGACCGCGCCCTGGAATCCAGGTGGCACCTTCGTCCTCGGCTCCCGGCAGGGGCAGAACGTCATCGCCCTCGACCTGACCTCCGGCAACAGCGGGGAGTCACTGACCGGGACCATGACGTACAACGGTGAGGGCCCCATCGGCTTCCGCGGCAACATGGGCTGACGCCGCACCCGATGACACTTCCCGGCGGGCCCACGTCCAGGGCCCGCCCTTCACTGAGTTGGAGTCCCCTGAAGGGCTCCCTCATCGAATCGTGGTCATGAGAGGCGATGGATACTTCCTGCAGAAGAACTGCATGAAGCCGCCATTGTTGATGTCGGCCTCCATGCGCTACTTGAAACGAGTAGGACTTGCTCGTGGAGTATGACGCATCAGCGCGGTGGGGGCCCTGTTGACTGAGTCGGGATATGCGAGGCAATCAACGAGCGAACAACGGCTCACGACGCGCCGCATCCTGAGGTCCACGGCTGGCTCCATGCCCCCACAGGGCGCCCGATGCACGCGGCGCCCTGCCCCGACCGCTGCGTTCAGCGACGGCTCACCTCAGTGGACGCGACCCGCCGGCAGGTTGGAGGGCGGCGGGAAGCCAGGCACCGCGGGCCGGACCGATTCACTCGAACCCGAGAGCATCGACGTGCCCAGGGTCTCCATTGCCCGAGCGAGAGGATTCGCCACTGGCACGCCACACACGAGCGACGTCATGTCCGCCTGGCGCCGAACCAGGTCCGCGAAGGTTCGCGTCACGGAGGGGTCGAACCGATCCGGAATGGGCCCAGACGTCACGAGGAAGGGAGACAAGGCCGACGACACTCCCTCGGCGCGAGGGTGCACGTGCAAGAAGACGGTGCCCGTCTCCCCTCCGTGACAGCCACTGCAGGTGTTCAACGAGAACTTGTGGCGCGCCTCGGTGGAGACCTGCGGCACGGCCCACGCGAAGTTGGGGAACGTAAACGCGGAGCCCGCGAGCAGGGGTTGGTTCTCGAAGAACTCCGGGACGGTGTGCGTCTCCGTGAGGATGGAGGACAGGTTCAGGTTGACATAGTCCGCCAGGGTGCGCGAGCCGTCCCAGAACAGGGTGGGCGAGAGCGCGACGTGCGCGGGCATCAACCCTCCAGGGCCCAGGTGAAACTCACGCAGCTCCCAGAGCGGCACCAACGCGTTCTCGTTGGTGCGGACCTGGTGGATGGCGCTGCCCAGGTGCGCGCCCCGCGCGACGAAGGACTTCGTGAAGCGGCTCGTGAGGGCCTCGAGCTTCTCGTTGTAGCCGGGGCTCCCGACACCGATGCGCCCCAACTCGTGCCAGTCCCGCGCCCAGCGCTGGAACTCATCCGGTGAGCCCCCGGGCAGGATGTATTCCAGGATGACGGTGAACGGCAGCGGATGGCCGTTGGGGTCCGTCACGCCAAACACGAAGCGCCCCTCGCCCGCGAACTCGCCCTCCTTGCGCAAGTCCATCCGGTTGACGATGGCCAGCAGACGGAACGGGGCCACGTTGAAGTCCAGGGAGGGTCCCGGCCCACTGCTGTTCTCCCACGGCTGCAGCACCATCCCCGCCATGTTGGGCCGCGCCCCGACCTCCGTCGCACCGATGAACTGGTCCGACATCCAGGTGGACAACCAGTCGCGGACCAGGTCCGACGGGTCCTGCCCGCCGTTCATCTCGCGCATGAGGTGACCGAAGGTCCACACACCGTCACCCGTGGTCCTCAAGGGGTCATCGACCACGGAGAGGTCGGTGATCATCAGCTCGGACGAGATGTCCACGCCACACGCCAACGGCGCGCACGCACTGGGGGACTCGCAGCCGTTGGCCGCGCTGCCGTCACAATCGAACGTGCCCACCACACAGCCCAGCCCGCAAGTCCCCGCGCCGCACACGGCACGGGCAGACGGAGCGCCAGCGCACACGGTGCCGCAGGCCCCGCAGTTCGCCTCGTCCGCGAGCAGGTCCCCCTCACACCCGTTGGCCGGATTCCCGTCGCAGTCCGCGAAGCCCATGTCGCAGCCCACCGGCACCGGAACACATGCGGAGCGATTGCCCACCACGTCGCGCGCATCCGCGAACAGCGGCCCGAGCCGCTGGCCCGGCGTCAGCGCCATCGTCACCGAGCCATCCACGCCCACCACGAAGGGACCTGATGGCGAGAACAAGGTGGCGCACGCAGCATCCATGAAAAGCGTGACTCGCGAGTCCACCTCCCCCATCGCGCGGACCAGCCCCCCGGTAGCGTTCCCATCGACGGGAATGAAGCCCGGCATGAACCGAGGCGCGGGAGGGGCGATGCCGTCGTGCCGGTAACTGATGGCCGTCGAACACGCCGACACGTTCCCCGCAGGGTCCATGGCCCGCGCGGAGATATCCGTCACCGTGTTGGCCGTGACAGTCACGGAAGCAGAGAACGCGCCCGTGGAGGCATCCGCCACGGCGCTCACCGCGACAGGCGCCACGCAGCCCGAGCCCTTGAAGACTTGAACGGTGCCTCCCTTCTCCGCGGTGCCGCGCACCTGAGGCGTGAGCGAGTTGCCCGGAGACACCGGCTGGAACCCCGTCAGCACAGGCACCGCCGGGGCAACGCTGTCCTGCACGTAGCTGATGGCGGTGGCACACGCCGACACATTCCCCGCCAGGTCCACGGCCCGCGCGGAGAAACTCGTCGTCGTGTTGGCCGTGACAGTCACGGAAGCAGAGAACGCGCCCGTGGAGGCATCCGCCACGGCGCTCACCACGACGGGCGCCACACAGCCCGAGCCCTTGAAGACCTGAACCGTGCTCCCCTTCTCCGCGGTGCCGCGCGCCTGGGGCGTCAATGAGTTGCCCGGTGACACGGGTTGGAAGCCCGTCATCACGGGCGCCGCCGGAGCCATGCTGTCATGCACGTAGCTCAGGAGTTGCGAGCATGCGGACACATTCCCGGAGGAGTCCGTCGCCGTGGCGGTGAAGACCGTCGTCGCGTTGGGATTCACGGGGACGACCGCCAGGAAGAGCTGCTCCGTTCCCGCGGTGACCGAGACCGATGGCGTCCCCGAGCAGTTGGCGTTGGGGTAGACGCGCACCGTCGACCCGGTCTCCGCGTTTCCAATCAGATTGGGGTTCGAAGTGGTGGACGGTGGGGCCGGGGTGAAGTGCGTGAGGACAGGCGCCGTGGGGGGCGTCGTATCCGGCAGACAGCCGAGCAGTTCGAGCCGCCCTATCGAAACAACCTCGATGCCCGCGCGCGAATCATTGTCATCCGTCACGTTGAGGCGGAACTTCGGGTAGGTCGCGGTGGCCGCCAGGGTGTACACACGGCGCTCCGTGCCCCCCCAGTTCACTTCGTTGGTTCGGGTATCCACCACCACCCACTGCGAGCCGTTCCAGCCCTGGAGCGTCCAGGCCTTGGGCGCGCGAGACGTGAGCGAGCCATTCGAGAAGCGGATGGCGTAGCGGATGATTCGCCGCGGGCCGTCCGCCCATTCGTAGCCAATCCACGCGGGGCTCTGCTGTAGCCCGGAGATCCACATCGAGCTGGAGCTATCGACCTCATCGAATGCCAGCCAGGCCTCGTAACCGGGGCCGAAAGCCCCCGAGCGAGTCACGATGCCGACTGGCAACGTGCCGCTCGTCATCACAGGGACCTGGCTGCTCCCGCATGTGATTTCCTGGGACTGGTGGGCCAGGTCCGCGCGAGGCGCCTCCGGTGCATCGCCCTCCTCCGGACCAGGTCGACATCCCGGAGCACACACCACAAACAGGGTGCCCACCATGAGCAAGCGCCGCCACGACTTCATGAATCGCATGTCACTCCCTCGGCCGTCTGCGGAGACCACGAGCCGTGCGGTCTGTCGCCACTTCGTGGTTCCACCCGGCTATCTACGCCGCCGAGACAGGCGTCTTGCGCGGGAAGGGCTCAATCCCCTCTACGGCGGGACGAAACCGTCGGGCCGAGGGATGAAGCCTCCCGGGCCCCATCTCCATCCCGGCCGCCATGTCGAGCGGGCGTGCCCATTCCCGCCCATCGGAGACTCGCCCTGCCCTTCCTCCCGAGACTGGATGGGAACGCGGTTGATGGCTCCGGATGTTGTGGAGGACACTGGGCAGATGCCTCGGCCCTCCTCGCGCCCCGTCAGCCTCTCGAAACGCGCGGTTCAAGGCGTGCTGGCGCTGCTGGTCCTCACGGTGGCCTATCAGGTGTACGACCGGATGAGGCTGCGCATGAGTGGCGCACCCCGGGCCGCGCTGGAGAAACTGGCGGCGTGCGCGGAGGCTCGCAACCTGCTGGGCGAGCCCATCGACGCGGCCTGGTGGGGCTGGTCCTACGGCT
Organism: Myxococcus sp. CA033; assembly: GCF_013336625.1. Classification (NCBI taxonomy): domain Bacteria; kingdom Pseudomonadati; phylum Myxococcota; class Myxococcia; order Myxococcales; family Myxococcaceae; genus Myxococcus; species Myxococcus sp. CA033. Next base: position 55,144 of record NZ_JABUMU010000038.1, read on the forward strand.
ACCTGAAGGTCCCTCGGAAGAGTCAGGCGTGGTCCGCGACCTCTGGCCGGGTGGACTGGCGAATGCCAGTGGCGGGGTCGACCGGTCGTGGAGTGCTCCACTTCCAGGGCGAGAAGATCAACGGCTTCTGGGTGCTGGAGGGAATCCTCGAGACCGAGGGCGCCGCGATACAGACGCACGGGTGCGCGGCACTGTAGGGCTGACGTCGTCCCCTTCCACTCCCCGTCGACTCTCGCGAAAGCGCTGACACGGCATGAGCGCGCGCTCGGTGTTCCACGCGCATGAGTGAAGTCGCGTGGAAGGAACTGGAGCACGGAACGGAGCCTCTGCTCAAGCGTCACGCCGCCGGTCCTCGCGGTAGATGGCGACGCGCGGGAGTCGGTCCATGAGAACGCACTCGCGAGAACGATGCGCCAGCGGCGCAAAGGCTGCGCGGCGCGCAAAGACTGCGCCGTACGCGCAAGTGTTGCGCGTCAGCACGAAGCGCCGCGCCCGGAGCCACACTCCGGCAATCCGACAGGCCTCACCATCCGCACGCGACAGCAACATCCCACTTCCGCGTAGCACGAGCATTGCTAGGTTGCCCCGCGTGCCCTCCGCCTCCCGCACCGTGCTGGCCGTGATCCTCGGGATTGCCATCGGTGTGGCGGTTGGCCTCGGCGGCTTCACCTTCGTGTACGCGAAGGGCTCGTCCTACCTGCAAGACGACCCGGCCGCCTGCGCCAACTGCCACATCATGAACGAGCAGTATGAAGGCTGGCGCAAGAGCAGCCACCACGCGGTGGCCACCTGCAACGACTGCCATACGCCCGCGGGTTTCCTGCCCAAGTACTACACGAAGGCGAGCAACGGCTTCTGGCACTCCTACTACTTCACCACCGGCACCTTCCCGGACCCCATCCGCCTGCGTCCGGGCAATCGCGTGGTGACGGAGAACGCCTGCCGCAAGTGCCACGGGTCCATCGTGGAAGCCATTGAAACGCCCCCCACGGGCCACGAGCAGGTGGCCCCCAGCGAGCAACTGCAGTGCCTCACCTGCCACAACTCCGTGGGCCACCCCGAAGGTTCGGGGAACCCCGAGCTCATCCGTAAGGAGAATGCACGATGACCGAGCCCGAGAAGGCTCCGGAGAAGCGCCGACGCTTCAGCGGCACCAGACTCGTGGTCGCGGTCGCTGTCGCCGCGGCGCTGGCCGCGGCGGGTGTCACCGCGCTCCTGGTCAACATCATGGAGCGCAAGCAGGAGGCGAAGAACCCCTTCTACCGGGTGGTCGAACTCGACGACACCATCACCGACCCCGCCGTGTGGGGGAAGAACTTCCCGCTGCAGTACGACGGCTACAAGCGCACGGTGGACCAGCAGCGCACCCGCTACGGTGGCAGCGAGGCGGTGGCGCGCACGCCCACCCAGGCGGACCCGCGCTCGGTGGTGGCGCAGAGCCGGCTCGAGGAGGACCCGCGACTGGTCACCATGTGGAGCGGCTATGCCTTCGCCACCGACTTCCGCGAGGAGCGTGGCCATGCGCACATGCTCGAGGACCAGGTCTTCACCGAGCGCCAGCACGTAACGCAGCAGCCGGGCACCTGCATCCACTGTCACGGAAGCGTGTACGTCCCCTACAAGAAGCTGGGCGACGGGGACCTCATCAAGGGCTTCGAGAAGATGAACCAGATGCCCTTCGCCGAGGCGCGCAAGCTCGTGGAGCACCCGGTGTCCTGCATCGACTGCCACGACCCCACCACGATGCAGCTGCGCATCACACGCCCCGGCTTCATCGAGGGCATCGCCGCGCTCAAGGCCAGCCAGGGCGTGCCTGACTTCCGCGTGAATGAGCACGCCACCCGCCAGGAGATGCGCACGTACGTCTGTGGGCAATGCCACGTCGAGTACTACTTCAAGGGGAAGGAGAAGCGCCTCACCTACCCCTGGGCCAAGGGCATCAACGTCGACCAGATCATGGCCTACTACGACGAAGACGGGCACACCGACTGGACCCACAAGCTCACCGGCGCGAAGGTGCTCAAGGCACAGCACCCCGAGTTCGAGATGTACAACCAGGGCATCCACGCGAAGAGCGGCGTGGCCTGCGCCGACTGCCACATGCCCTACCAGCGTGAAGGGGCGATGAAGATCAGCGACCACCACGTGCGCAGCCCGCTGCTCAACATCAACCGCGCCTGCCAGACATGCCACAAGTGGAGCGAGGCGGAGCTGCTCGACCGCGTGGAGACCATCCAGACGCGCACCTTCGAGACACGCAACATCGCCATGGACGCGCTGGTGGACCTCATCCACGACCTCGAGAGCGCACAGAAGGCAGGCCTCCCCGAGGACGCACTGGCCAAGGCGCGTGACTTCCAGAAGCGCGCCCAGTTCTACCTGGACTTCGTGGAGGCGGAGAACTCCATGGGCTTCCACGCGGACCAGGAGGCGGTGCGCATCCTGAGCAACTCCATCAACTTCTCGCGCCTGGGCCAGAACGCACTGCGACCCGGCGGTGGAGCCTCCACCGCGCCGAACCAGCGGCCCCCGGGAGCCCCCAAGGCCACCGGGAGCGAGGGCACGCGGCAGGGCTCCAGGTAGCCACGGGTTGACGCACCTCCGGTGGAGGCAAGGCCATCTCCGTCTTCGTGAACGAAAAGGGCATCACGAAGAACGTGCCTGGCACCACGTCGGACCGGTGGTTCCCGAGACCCGGGCAGCTTCCGACGCGGCGGACAAACGCGTCCTCGAAACCCGGCAGGACATGTCCGAGCACTCCACGGGCCAAAGGAGAAGCCGCTCCATCTTCTTCCGACTGGACGGAGGGCCCCTTGAGCATCGGCCCGCTGAGCGGGGACTGCATGTAGCGTCGGCCAGTTGGCGCCGCCCGACAGAACGGCACTTGGATTAGACTGACGGCCATGAACCGTCAGACATCGCGACGCCGCTGCTTGCTGGGGTTGACCGTCATCGTGCTCACCACGGGCTGCGCCAGCTACAAGAGTGACATGGAAAACCTCTGCCACTCCGTGGAGCGCTCGAAGGCCCGCGACCTGCCCATCAAGGAGGAGGACGTCCTGACCATCGCGGCATCCTGGGCCGGCGAGCGCGCTCGCTCCGAGGACGGCCTGGCGTTGCTGAATGCGGTCGCCCATGTCGAGCCCGGGAGCAAGGGCCGGGTCATCCGGGATGCAGCGAAGGATGCGGGAGTCTTGAACTGCCCGTTCGCCGATGAACTTGAAGCCTCCGTCCTCGCGGACCGGGCGCAGCGGGAGCGTAAGGCGCTGATGCGCGAGCAAGCGCGGTCAGCGAAGGAGCCCACCGCGCCGACGCCGGCGCCCTAGACACAGCCGCGCGTGGATGCGCTGCATCAACGCGCACTCTCCACCCGCTGGCAGGCATCGTTCACGTCCCTGTCTCCGGCCCCCCGTTTGCGAGGCTCCAGCGAGACTGGTAGACGCTCTCCAATCCCGCCGCTTTGGCGGGTCTGACGCGGAGAGCCTGGATGAACAGCCTTGGACGTCTTGCAGTGGTGTGTGGCCTGTTGACGCTGATCGGTTGCGGTCCGGAAGCCCCTGTCCCGGAGGCCTCGGAGGAGGCCACGACGAGCCAGACCGCCGTCCCCGTTGGCCATCCCATCTGCCCGGAGGTGATGCCTCCGCTGTGCGAGGACGGAGACCTCTACCCCATCTATTCGGGCAAGTGCCTCATCGGCTTCAACTGTGTTCCCCATGTTGTCGCCAACGCCATCTGTCCGAACCCGGTCTATCCGGCCCCGGGCTTCTGCGAGGACGGCGTCATCACCCCCGTGTACGTGGGCGGCTGCATCGTTCGCTATACCTGCACGCGGTAGTCCCCCGCGCGCCCGCCCACCGCTGGTTGCGTGGGCGGGCCGCATCCACATCGCTACTGGCAGGCGATGCCGGGCAGGCCCCGGTACGCACCCTGCGACGTCCACCGCGTATACGGCGTGCCGCACGAGCCCGCGTACGGGTCATCCGTGCCGTAGCCCGGCACCCAGTATTCGAAGTGCAGGTGTGGACCCGTGGAGGCACCCGACGAGCCCACTCGCGCAATCCAGTAGGCGCAGTCGAGCGACGTGCCCCGAGCGAACTGCTGCGTGTAGGCCTTCAAGTGCCAGTACCAGGTCTGGGTGTTATCAGGGTGCCGCATGATGATGTAGTTGGCCGTGTAGAGGCCGCAGGCGGCGTAGGGGTTGGACTGGTTCCAGTAGTTGCACCGGTCGTAGTACCCATCCACGTTGGACTCGATGTAGCCCCGCGCGGCATTCATCGCCCAGACGCCGTAGTCCATCTTGCTGAACCCGCCGACCAGCGCGTAGTCCGTGCCCGTGTGGCCGCTGTAGCGCACACCACCACAGGCGTAGTCCCGGCCACCGTAATCCTTGTACGCGCTCACGGTACACCCGCCGTTTCCGCACTGGTCCGCGAGCTGCGACGCGGGAAAGCGGAACATTGTCTGCGCGGAGGACAGGGCCGGAAGGGCCAGCAGCGAGAAGGCCAGCGCCACCGTGAGCTGCTTCAGCATCGCGCGCATCACTTCTCACCTCCCAGGTCCGCGGAGGCCGCGCCCGTTCGCACGTTCAGCTTCCAGAACTCACCGCCGCCCGCGTTGTAGCGGAGCACGTCGTCGCTCAACCACTCCATGTGATGACTGGAGACGGGCGGTGGCACGAAGCCCTTGGGCGGGCCGCCATACAGCATCGTGCTGTCCATCCCGACGTTGGTGAGTTGCTTCGGCGCCGAGCCATCCACGTCCGTCACGTAGAACGACGCCACGGTGGTGCGGCCGGACACGAAGACCACGGTCCTGCCATCCGGAGAGATGCTGGGCGTCGCGTCCACGCCGGGGCCATCCGCCAGCACCTTCACTCGGCCCTTCATGTCGATGATGCCCACGGAGGTCTCGTGCTTGGGGCCACGGGACATCGCCAGCGTGGCCACCAGGGCGTCGCCCTTCGCCGTGGGGAACAAGTCTCCGCCCACACCCTGAGCCAGCAGTCGCTCGCCGCCGTTGGCATCGCGCAGGCGCAGGTTGCCCTCGCCATCCAGCAATGCCACCTCGGGGCCTACCGTCCGGGCCTCGCGGTACTTGAACTCACGGGCCACCACGCGCACCGCGCCCGTGGCCTCGTCGTACTGGACGATGGCCAGCAGCGGCAGTTCGTCCGTGCCCAGCGCCTCGGCGGGAATCTCCGCGACCACGCCCGCCAGCATTCCCTTGCCCTGCCCGAAGAGGTGGACGAACCGGGCCTTGGGTCCGAACTCCTTCGCGACGGCGGGAGCGATGAAATCACGCGCCTTCGTCACACGGCGCAGGTCCGCCGGATTCATGCGGTCCGCCGCGGAGGCGCTCGCAGCCGCCAGCGTCAACACGGTGAGTGCCAGGAATTGTCTTCTCATGTCGCTCCAGGGGTGAGGGGTGACCCATTCGATGATGTGTGACGAATGGGTTTTCCTACCGCCCGGGAACGAGTTGCTTGGAAACCAATGATTGCTTGAGCACGTAAAATTGAAGACAGGGTGTGTTTCTGGGCTCCTCGGGTCGCGGATGTTTTCAGTCCGCGCGGTCGCGGCGTTCAGGCCGCCGCTTGATCGGCGCGGGGGGCAGCCCCCTGCCACGCGGCCTGACGTTGAGGCGCACGCGAGGCATGAATGGCATCCAGCAGTCGACGGCCCGTCTCGCGGTAGTCAAAGAAGCGCACGGCCCGTTCGCGAGCGGCCCGCGCCATCCGCTCGCGCAGCGCCACGTCCTGCCCGAGCCGGAGGAACGCGTTCGCCAATCCCTCTTCATCCCCCTGGGCCACCAGCAGGCCCTCCGCCCCGTCGGAAATCATGTCTGGCGTGCCCCCGATGATGGAGCAGACCGGGGGGACGCCACACGCCATGGCCTCCATGACCGCGACGGGAGAGGCCTCGCCGAGACCAATACTGGAGAGCACGAAAGCATCGGCCCCGTGCAGCAACTCGATCACCGCGGATTCTCCGAGCGGCCCCACCAGCTTCACGTGCGGCTCCAGCCCGAAGCGGGCAATGGACTGGCGGATCTCCTGCTCGTGCGGCCCCCGTCCCCCCACGGTGAGGTGTGCTCGAAGCCCTCGGTCCAACGCCTTGCGGAGTGCGGCGAAGGTATGGACGTGGCCCTTGCAGAGGTGCAGCCGCCCAACGGAGACGAGGTGAAGGCCGCGGGGGGACTCCACGCGCTGCGGCGGAGGAACGAAGCGGTCGGTGTCCACCCCCATCCACAGGGTGTAGGTACGCTCCGGCGGCAGCCCCACGTCCTCGATGAGTTCGCGCTGCATGGGGCGCGCGGCGGCGGCCACGAACGTGGCGTCCCAGGCCTTCGCGGCGTGGTCCGTTCCATACACAGGCAGGTCGCCGTGGAGGTGGAAGCTATAGCGCGGACCGCCGAGGATTCTGCAGAGCGCGAGCACGTGCGCGGCGTCCGCGGCGGAATGGCCATGAATGTGGTCCAGCTTCCGCTCGCGCGAGTAGTGGAGGAAGTCCACCGCGCACGCCAGCATCCCCAGCGCTCTCGCCTTCTGCTTCACGTTCACCGAGAGCCTGGAGACATACGCGAGGGCCTTCGCCATCCCGGGGAAGTCCCGAGGCGAAAGCAGCGCCGACGAGAGTCGGGGCGGGTAGAGATACGTGGTCTCGGAGGCCGCGCGCTCCGCCCATTCATGCGGACATCCCTCCACCGGGCGGCGCGTGGAGAAGATGTGTACCTCGACGCCAGCGGCGCGCAGGGCGGTGATCTCCCGCCAGAAGAAGGCGTGGGTTTGCGTGGGGAACTCTGGGATGAGCATGCCCAGACGAAAAGGGGCGACCGTCATGGCCCGCGTTCTATCCAGAAGTGTCCACGCCATGGAACAGCCAAAGCACGACGGACCCGAAGTGGTGGAGAAGTGTGCAGTGCAAACCAAAAATAGACGGCCTCATTCGCGCTCGCGATGTGGTGCCTCCCTGGGTCTTGCCTACCCCCAATCTCCACCCATGGCACACGGCTGAGAGTCAATCCATGTCCAGGAAAATATGCGCCGTCATTGTCGTCACGCCGCGAGGGCCCATTGGCGTTGGGTACCCGGGGTGCCTGAACGCCCTGGCGCGTCTGACAATTTTGACAGGGAGGGGATGAGCACCTGACGTTGGCAGCGAGCCTCGAGCGTGCGCGAGGGCGGCCCGGCGCGCGCGGCGTCCTTGAACCACGGACGCCGCGGGTCAGCTCAGGCGAGCATCGCTTCCGCTCTCAGGACGACGGACTCCAACCGTTGTCAGGAGGAGCCTTCCGCGAGACGGGTGAGGCCCAGCGTGTCCGCATAGCTGTGCAGGCCGCGAATGTGATTGCCACCGTCAACCGCGAGGGTGTCCCCGGTAATCCATGACGCGAGGTCGCTGCAGAGGAACGACACCACCTTTGCCACGTCCTCCGGCTCGCCACACGGCTTGCCGAGCGGAGTGTGGGCAAGAAACTCCCGCCCCATCGCCCCGGTCAGGAGCCCAGCCCCCTCAGCCAGAGGGGTGCGGATGGCTCCTGGTGCCACGACATTCACGCGGATGTTGTACCGCCCCAGCTCCGAGGCCGCGACCTTCGAGAAGTTCGCGAGCCCCGCCTTGGAGGCGCAGTAGTGGGCGAGCCCGTCCGTCACGGCCGTCTGGTTCAACGAGGAGATGTTGACGATGGAGCCCGGCTGCTTCGCGGCGACCAGCGCCTTCGCCAGTGCCTGGGTGAACAGGAAAGGGCCCTTGAGGTTGATGGCCAGAACCTGGTCGAACTCCTCCACCGGCAGCTCCAGGATTGGGCGGAGAGTGGCCGAGCCTGCGTTGTTCACCAGGATGCCCGGGAGGCCGAACTCACGCGTCGCAACCTCGATGGCCCGCGCCACGTCCTCCACATGGACCACATCTCCCGCGAAGGGGACGGCCCGCGTGCGCCCCTCCGCCACCCGGTTGAGCTCCACGGCGGCCGCCTCCACCTTCTCCCGGGTCCGCCCGAAGAGGAGCACGTTGGCTCCGTCTCGCATGAGCCGCGAGGCGACTCCCAGCCCGATGCCCTGCCCTGCTCCTGTCACGATGGCACTGCTCGACACCAGCTTCATGGTGGCTCCTGTCTCCAAGTTTCAGGTACAAGCCTAACAGCCCGGTGGCGGTCTGACGCCGCGGCGCTTCGGCCTGGGCGTCCACTCCTGTCCGAAGAGTCAAAGCCGAGCGACCTGGCGCGGCCGTGTGAATAGTGTTGAGGGTCGCCCAGCAGCTCAGCGCGGCCCCGCCACGAAGGCGCGCAGGTCCGCCACCAGGGCGGGGGCATCCACGAGACGGGCCGGAGAGAGCATGCCCGGGGGAGCCTCCTGCTCTTTCGCCAGCCGATGCGGCGGACCCCATGAGCGGCCATCATCCCGCGTGGCATACGAGAACCACAGCGTGCGAGGCTTTTCGCCGGTCCGCTCCAGTCCCGCCGAACCCACGAGCACGCCGCGGCCTCGCGCGCTGATGTCCAGGTCGTGGACTTCGAGATACTCGCCGTTCCAGGTGGGCGCGTTCAGCTCCCTTGGAAAGCCCAGCGTCGCACACGTCGCGGTGACGAAGTCGTCGTCCGAGCGGACGACGGTGAACGACTGGCCCGGGTCTCCCATCTGTCGCTGGGTGATGAGGATGACCTTGTGACTCGAAGGTGACACGTAGAAGCCGACCTCTTCCTCTTCATGGCGGGGAACCACCGCGCGCCAGCCCTTCGGGCCCTTGATGAAGAGCACCATCCCACTCGCCGCTTCGGCGGCTTCCCGCGGCTCGCGCAGGTAGCTCAGCTTTCCGACGAGCAGGTCCTCGCGCGTCGCGACACCCTTGAGCCCGAGCCGCGCCGCGTCGTTGACGAACTGCTCGGTGAGCGGGCGCACACCCGCGCAGGCGACTTCGGCCTCCTGGGTGGACTTCTCCTCGCCCGCCCATCCCGTGGCCGCGAGAAGGACGGCCGCCGACGCAGCACCGATGACAAAGCCCTGCTTCCTCATGTGCTCCACCTCTGCCGCCATCAGAGTGGATCCAGCTCGGGGTGTCGAGGTGCTGGACACGGATGGCGAAGGAATCCCGTCGCCCTCGTTCGATGACAAGCAGATGCGATGCCCTCACATGGCGCCCCCGCCTCTGGCTTGTCGTGAGTATTCGAGCGGGCAATTCGCACTCGAGCTGTAGGCCTATCGAAGTGTCTCTCTTTCCTGGAGGTCCCATGTCCTCGATTCGTCCCCTTGTCGCGGGTGCAGTCCTGTTGTCGATGGCAGTCCCGGGAGCGGCGTTCGCGCGCGCCGCGTCTGGCTTCCTTGGCAGTCCCTACAATCCGGCGGATGCTGGTTGCTTCAGCAACTACTACGGCTCCGCTCGCAACAACTGCTCCACCACGAGGAGCTGGTGCATCCCGGCGGTGGTCGACCCCGCTGGCTCGTATACCGTGAATGTCGTGGCGTACGCGCCGAACACGTCCGCGACGGTGGGCTGCTACGCAACGGGTGTGGATGACGCGATCTCCGCCGTCTGGACGTCCGGGATGCGCTACGTGTCGTCCTTCGGATCGGGCGCGCGGTACATCACCCTGACCGGCGCCTATGTGCCGGGCAACGGGCAGCTCTTCGTCTGCTGCGACGTCGGCCCTGGCGCGGGCGTCAACGGCATTCTCTGGTAGGGATTGCCTGACGGGAACGGCCCAGGTGTGGCCGTTCCCGTCATTTCCGAGCGGAGCGCGTCAATGAGAGTCGAGAGAATCATCGTGGGCACGCTCCTCGTCGGGAGCCTGGTCATCCAGGGGCTGCATGCCCAGAATCAACGCGAAGCACTGGCCCTCCTTCGGGATGAACTGGACCGCGTCTCCGTCTCCGTGGAGAAGCTGCAGCGGGTTTCCTCGGCACGTGGAAGCGAGCCCCTGGCCCGGTTGACACTCGCGCCCGTACGGCAGGCCCCGCCGACAGCCGCCGTCGCACCCGCCCACGAGTTGGACGAGCCCCTGCCCCCGCCGCCCCCGGCCGCCGTTCCCTTCGACGCCAATGCCGCGCGCGCCCACGTGGAGCGGACTTTCGAGCACGAGTCCTCCGACAGCGGTTGGGCCTCTGAAGCGCAGCGGGAGATTCGTGAAAACCTGTCGTCCCACCTGCCAGCGACCGCGTCCGTGCGTGACTTGGATTGTCGCGCGACGCTCTGCCGTCTGGAGGTCGACTTCCCGGTGGAGACAGACTTCCAGGAGGCCATGGGCCGGCCAGGTGCCATGGCGCGCCTGTGGAAGGGACCGAGCATGGCCCGCATCGACAGAGACAGCACTCGTGGGTCCGTGACGGTCGTCGGGTACCTCGTCCGTCCGGGCCATCCCATGCCGGTGGAGGCCCCCAAGGGCTCTCTGTCCACTCTCGAATAAGGCCTCATCTCAAGGCCTGATTGGCGAACGACGTCACGCATCGCACCCTCTGTCGGTTCTGGGCCGGAGAGGAGCATGAGATGAGCGCCAGTCATTGGTCTGTCCTGTTGACGTTGGGCCTCGCGGGATGTGGTGCGCCCACCCGACTCGAACTCCAGGGAGCGGGCCTGACGCCGCTCCCGGAGAATGCCTCGGTGGCCCGCACGAGCGAGAGCGCTCGCGAGGACTCGCGCCACGCGTGCCCCGGCGCCGCATCTCGCCTGAAGGTCGTCATCCCCCCCGGGTCCGGGGCCTCCATCAACGGGCCCTTCCCGGAGTCGTTCGTCGACGTGCGAGGGAAGCTCTACTTCGCCACCAACCTGTTCGACGGCAGCGCGGCCCTGTGGCGCAGCAACGGCACGGAGGCCGGCACCGTCCCGGTGAAGTCGTTTCCCGCCGCCCCGGTCGGCATCCCCGCGCTGAGAAACCTGTTCCCCGTGGGCGACCAGGTCTTCTTCCAGTTCGACGAACCCGCCACCGGCCGGGAGCTGTGGGTCAGCGATGGAACCGAGACCGGAACCCGGCTCGTCAAGGACCTCACGCCCGGCCCCGAGGGCACGTATCTCGCGGCCGTCGCCTCGCAGCGCGGTCAGCTCACCTTCCTGCGGCTGTGGTCCTTCGCGCCCGGCAATCCTCAAGTGGAGCTGTGGCGCTCGGATGGGACGGCCTCGGGCACGGTGCGGTTCGCGAACTTCGGGACGAGCTCGACTCTTGGCAACGTGTCGCTGCGGGTGGGCGACAACCTGCTCTTCTTCCTGGCCTCGCCCGAGCAGGGCACCGCGCTGTGGCGCACCGACGGGACCGCGAGCGGAACCCAATTCGTCAAGAAGCTCGATGCCCAGGTCGTCAATCTCACGACCACGGGACAGGCGGGGGCCGTGGGCCTGTTCCTGTTCAAAGACGGCGCGAACACGGAGGTGTGGAAGACGGACGGCACGGCCTCGGGCACCCTCCGGCTGGACGCGTTCGGAAAGAGCGTCAACCTGCTCGGGGCGCTGCACGACACCGTCTACCTGTCCTCGGTGGACAGCACGACGATGCTGATGCGCATCGAGAGTCTGTCCCTCCAGGGCGGGGGCAAGGCCTCCGTCACCACGCTCCCCAATCCGTTCGCGGGCCAGGAGGCCGCCTACCCCTACCCGCAGCAGATGGCCGTCTCCGGGGACCTGCTCTACTTCTCCGTGGCCATCGCCAGCCCCGGCCCCCCGCCCCGCGCCGCGACACTGTGGGTCTCGAACGGAACCGCCGCGGGCACCCTCCCACTCTCGGAGTCCCTGAGCCTGAGCGATGAGTACGCCTCGCCCTTGTTCCCGACCGGTGACGGTGCCGCGCTGTTCGTCGCGTCGACGACCCACACCAGCCTGGAGCCCTGGTTCACCCAGGGCACTGTCGCGACGACCCGGCTCCTCGCGGACATCCATCCGGGTCCTGCTTCATCCATCCCCGATGGCTTCGCCCGCGTGGGTGATCGCATCTACTTCCGCGCCGTGGACGACACCGGCTCCTATCAGCCGTGGTTCGTGTCCTGTCCGCGAAAGTGACGCGCCCCGTCTCCATCCCGGCCTCCGGAGTCGTGCGCAGCAGGAGAAGATGCGGCCCTCCCGGTCGACGTGGGTAAGGCCTCGGACAGAGGCGTCCCAAAACAGGACCCTCACACGCTGGCGCTTCTCACGAGCGCGATGGGAGTTCCACTCTCGCGCACGGGACAGCAGGTGGGCCTCCGCTTCGCGCGGCGGGCCACCCGCATCGCGGCGTTCGGCCAGACATGAAGGGGTTCTATCGGTGGCGCTCCGCTTCTTCTTTCATGAAAAGTATTTCCATGAAGAAACCCTCGCGCCACCAACCCCCTCCTGATTCCGAGCGCACACTGGAATCAACCATCCCGCGGAAGCAGCTCCCTTCCATTGCCAGACACTTCACAGCCCCCTAGGGCTGTCGCCCCCTTGGCACAAGCAGTGCTCAGGCACCTCGCCCACACGGCCGCTTGAACGGCCGCTTGGGGAGGGACTTCATGAAGAAGTGTATTGGCCTTGCACTCGCTCTGACCATCGCCGCCTGCGGCAAGGCAAAGGACGACGAAGCGCCGTTGATCGATCCGCCGGAGACACCCACGTCTCAGACCGTCGCGGTGCGCCTGCTCGGAGTCAACGCAGCGGGGCCCGTGCGCGTGCAAGTCTCCACGCTGGAACTGACGGTGGATGGCAATCCGTTTCCGGCTCGGATTGGCGGCAGTGAGATCGACCTGGGCAACGACCAGAACGCGTGGGCCGTGACAACGTTTGACCTTCCCGTCGATGCACGCAAGGTCGCGATCAGGCTGAAGTTCCAATCCGAAGGCATCATCGAGCGCAACGGGAAGTCGCAGCTGCTCGACCTGAGTGGCCCACCGATCTCCCTGATCGCGGACGCCGCGCAGATCCGGACTCGCAACAAGGTGGTGGTCGAGTTCGATATTGCCCGCTCCCTGGTCGAACGTGGCGAACAAGTCTTCATGTTCCCGGAGTTCATCGTCCGCTACTGACGAGACTCCGGGCGGCACGAACACAAGCAACAAGCAAGAGCTGAAGACAGTCCAAGCATTTTGAAGTGAGGGCAGGATATCATGCGTTGGGATGGTTGGCGGCAACAGCGGCAGTACTCACGGGCAACGTCGCGCTTGCGCACGAACTGGCGTGCGACAAGCGGGTGAACGGCGAGCTCATCTACGAAATTCAGTCGTACCCGGCGACGCTCGAGTGGACGATGACGGTGCGCAACGTGCACCGCACGAGCGCGTCGGACGTCGAGGCGGTGGAGGATCGACTGCTCACCGACAAGTTCGGTTGGGCACCTCAACGAACGCCTCCGTACAGGCTTGCATTTGGCGAGTCACACACCGAGAAGTTCACGAACACCGTGAACTCGTTCGAGGAATGCAAGCAGCTCGCGCTGGCGGATGGCTCGAACGACGAGCTCATCGACAACGTGTTCTCGGCGACCTGGGATGATGGCGAGACCCAGTGTCGGGCACGCGTCGTCTGCCTGCCGCTTTGCCCGCCTCAGACGTGCATCGGAGAGCGGGGTCCCCCGGGGGCGGAGGGGCCAGAGGGGCCAGCGGGGGCCCAGGGGCCCGTGGGTGATGCGGGGCCCGAGGGGGCACAAGGGCCCCAGGGAACCAGCGGACCGCCGGGGTTGCCAGGCGCCACCGGAGCGCAGGGACCCGCGGGGCCCATCGGCCCTATCGGTCCTATTGGTCCTGCCGGTGCCACGGGCCCGGCGGGCCCTGCTGGCCCCGTGGGACCCGCGGGGCCTGTCGGTGAGACGGGTGCCACTGGTCCCGCCGGCCCTGCTGGCGCCACCGGTCCTGCCGGTCCTGCTGGCCCCGCCGGTCCTACCGGGGATACAGGTGCCACCGGCCCTACGGGCCCTGCCGGCGCAACCGGCCCCGCAGGTGCGACGGGGCCCGCTGGCGAGACGGGTGACACCGGCCCCGCGGGGCCTGCCGGGCCCGCCGGCGCAACGGGTCCTGCCGGTGCAACGGGTCCTGCCGGGGAGTCCGTGGTCGGGGCGTCCGAGCCCCCTGGGGTGAACTGCCCCACGGGCGGTGTCCAGTACACCTCCGCTTCTGGCGTCAACTACGTCTGCAACGGAGCTCCGGGCCCCGCGGGTGACACCCTGGCCTTCGGCTACTTCTATGCGCTGATGCCGCCCGACAACGCCGCCACGGTCGCGGCCGCGTCCGCGGTGGACTTCCCTCGCGACGGTGCGACGAGCGGAATCAGCCGGGCCAGCGCCAGCGAGTTCGTCCTGCCAGCGATTGGCGTCTATGAAATTTCCTGGCAGGTCAGCGTCAGCGAGGCCGGCCAGCTCATCCTCGGGCTCGACAGCGGCTCAGGGGTGGTGGAGCAGATCAGCACCGTGGCTGGCAGGGCGACGGGAACGTCCCAGATCATGAACCACGTGTTGATCACGACGAGCTCCGTGAACTCGCTCTTGACCGTCCGCAATCCCGCTGGGAATTCGCCGGCCCTGACGATTACGCCTCTCGCCGGCGGCACGCGGGCCGTCTCCGCGACACTCCTGATCAAACAAATCCAGTAGGCACCGGCCCCAGCAGGGCCGGTGTTCCGGGGAGGCCATTCGCGCGGTTCGAGTGGCCTCCCCTCGAAGTCTGTCATTTCGGACGCAGGGCCAAAAAGGCATGACACCTGCCCGGCTCGAATTGCGCAGACACCTCGTGAATGCTTGCGCAGTGAAGGGCTGTCAGTCCATGACATGAACACCGTCAGGAGCCGCGGTTAGGGTGTGAATTCCTAACGCTCCCTGGAGGTCTTCATGCAATTGCCGCGATTTTCTGTCGTACTGGTTTCAGCCTGCGCCGCATGGCTGGTGGGCTGTGGGGATGCGCCCGCGGACTCGATGGAACTGGCGGACGGGCTCTCCACCATCGACCCACGGTCGGGCCCCACGGGGGACGGGACCTGGATGGGCGAGCCCACGGGCGCGGGCTGCGAACCCGACGCAGGCACTCCGCCGCCCACGGATGGCGGACCGTCTGCCGACACCGTGCTGGTGACGAGCACCACGCGCTTCTTCACCTCGGTGGGCATCTCCGAGCAGGTCGAGGACCTGTCTGCCAATCCCCCTGAGATCCTCGTGCCCCAGGGCGCGACCTTCTCGCTGATTCTGGGCTCCGCGGTGCCCGGTGGCTGGGAGTTCCGGGGAGTGCCCCAGGGGCCGTACTACCTGCACAGGGGGACCACCCACGTCATCACGTCCGCGCGCCACGTGGACGTCGGCAGGAACCGGCTGGGCCGGGACGATGCCGTCTACTCGGAGTTCAACTGGGCGCCCCTGCAAATCAACCTCTTGAACCTGGCGCCGTGGACGCCATCCGGGTCCGGAAACCTGCAGCCCGGCTCCAGCCTCCAGCTCACCTCCGGGCAGGTGGACCTGTTCGGCTGGATGGACCTCTTCGAAATGGTCCCCAGGGGGCAGACGTCCATCCTCACCAACCAGGCCAGCCTGTCGCTCGGCAGTGGCTACAACATCCCCATCTTCGAGGCCGCGCGCGGAGACCGGATGTATGTCAATCAACTGAGCCAGTTCAGCGCGCAAGCGCTGTCGGATGGGACACCCGTGGGCTACGCCGCCGTGGAGCGCTCCCTGGAAGTGGGCGCGTTCGACTTCGCGCCGGACGGGGTCAGCCCGCTGCCGGTCTCCGGCATGCTCCAGCCCGTGAGGATGCGCGAGTTCCCCGTGGAGTGGCGCCTGCCCGCGTTCACTCGCTTCGCCTCGGAGGTACACCCGCTGGCGGCGCCCTGGACGCCCACGCTCCAGGTCCTGCCCGCCGCGCATGGGCTGTCCAAGGGTTGGATCGGCTACTCGGGTGAGCTGCTCACCCTCCGCCTGCCCCGAGCCTCCTCGTTCGACTACACGACCCGCCTGAAGTTCGGCAATCCGTTTCCCCAGAACTGGGGTGTCGTAGGCGCCTCGGGCTACAGCTTCCGGCACTCCGCCCCGCTGCCGGACGGCTCGGGCAACTCAATCGCCATCTCGGGCACCATCTCCACGGTCGACACGCTCGACAATCTCATCGCGGGGCCGCTGCAGCCCCGGGTGTCCCCTCCCCGCTCACTGACCATCGACGGCGTGCCCGCGAGCGTGCCGCGCGAGGTGGGCTCCGCAAGCCCCGTCATCGCCTGGGCACCGCCCACGCTCGGCACGCCCAATGCCTACCGGGTGGCCTTCTACCGGTATGACCCGGACCTGAACTTCGCCTTCCAGACGACGAGCCTCTATGTGCCCGGCTCAGCCACGCAGGTCCGACTGCCGCCCGACGTGCTCCAGCCGGACAGCATCTACTACCTGCGTGTGGGGGCCATCGACGCCCCTGGCTTCGACATGGAGCGCCACCCGTTCACGACCCACGAGCAGGTGCCCTACAGCAGCGCGGATGCCGTCAGCTCCCTCATCACCACGCCGTAAGCGGCTTCGGTGGAGCTGAAACGTTTCGCCAGCTCCTGGCCACGCGGCCCGGGTCCGGACGGGGTCAAACCTCACCGGGCCCGGGCCGTGGTGTCAGGAGTTGCATCTTCCGCCACACCAAATTGCGGACCTCCCTCGTCTTCCGTGCTAGGCAGCGCCCGCCGAAGCGCCTCGGCCGGGTGACAGCTCGAGGGCCCTGGGGTGTTGAACCAGTCCAGAGCCTCCAGACCTGACCCACGGCACCGCGCCGAAACAGGGGGACCGCATGTTTCCGAAGACCGGGTTCACGAGTGCCGTCACCGCGGTGCTGCTGGCGTTCGCTCCGCGAGTCGCCGCGGAGCCCACCGTCCAGGCGCCGTCCGCCTTCTTCCTCTCCCGGAGCGAGAACCGGAACCAGGTCCATTACGCCGTGGCCCTGGATGAGGGCTGCCGCCCTGTCGGCGCGCGTCCCGTGCACGTGTACTGGCGGATGCTGGAGCGGGGCGAAGCGGAGGTCGAAGCGCTGCTGAGCATCGAGCTTCCCGCCTATGGACTCGAGGACGCGCAGCAGGTGGAGTCCACCGCCGAGGGTGGGCGGGTGCGCATCCGCCTGCGGTCATTTCCGGATCGCCCCATCGACATCACCACCACCCTGGTGCGCGGTCAGTGCTCGGTGCAGGCCTGGACGAAGTTCGGCGCCAACTCGGCCCAACTGGTCCACATCTTCGTGAAGACGTCCTGGCCCTTCTCGGTCGACTTCGTGCGGCTGGATGGCGTGGGCGCCGAAGGTCAGCCCCTCTCCGAGCTGATCCGCCGGTAGGACGTCCCGCCCGCGCCGGAGCCATGAAACACCGGTGTGATACCCCTGGAATTTCCAGCGGTTCCGGCTGCGTCAAAAAATCCGCGCGGAAGTGACAACCTCAGGGGGAACGGGGCCGATAATGCCCGCATGACCAGTGTCGTCGGCCCCCGCCGCTCGCCCCTCTCCGCTCGCCCGACCGAAACTGAAACCGCGCGTGAAACGTCTTCACCCCGGGCACCTGCCCCGGCGCGCAACGAGTTCGAGCCCTCGCGGCAGGGACTCGCGGGCCTCACCCCCTCCCTCCTGACGAAGCTCGGCTCCGTCTTCGTGCCTGGCGCCCCCACCGTCGCGAACGCGGCGGCCCCGAGCGCGAAGGCCGCGACGGGAACGGCGGCGACGCCGCTGACCCCCAGCACGAGCCCCAACGCGGCCATCCAGGACAACGCCACCGTCACCAGCACGCTGGACGTCGCGGACGACGCCAAGGTGGAGTCGCTCAAGCTGGACCTGGACATCGCGCACACCTACCGGGGTGACCTGACGGTGACGCTGACGTCCCCGTCGGGCAAGAGCGCGGTGGTGTCCAACCGCCAGGGCGGTTCCGCGGATGACCTCAAGGGTTCGTTCGACCTGAAGGACTTCGCGGGAGAGCCCACGAAGGGCACCTGGAAGCTCGAGGTGAAGGACACCGCGAAGGGCGACATCGGCACGCTGAAGCAGTGGGGGATGAACATCGTCCCCGAGACGAAGGCGCCCGAGCCGGACCCGGAGCCCTCGGATGACCCGTTCGACGGCCTGCGCGACGACGCGCTACTGAAGGCCGTGAGGGACTCGGCCTCCGGCAAGAAGGTGGTCAGCTACAACGAGGCGCGCAACATCATCTTCTCCAGCCTGGACGTGAACGCCGCCGGCAACGTGGAGTGCGTCTACACGGGCGTGGAGGTCAAGGGCGGGAAGATTCCGAACAGCTCCGTGATGAACGTGGAGCACACCTGGCCGCAGTCCAAGGGTGCCACGGGCGCCGCCAAGAGCGACCTGCACCACCTGTTCCCCACCGACAGCAAGGCCAACTCGCGGCGCAGCAGCTTCCCGTTCGGCGAAGTGGTGAACGTGAAGTGGAGCCACAACGGCGCCAAGCTGGGCACCGACGCCAAGGGCAACACCGTGTTCGAGCCGCCCGACTCCCACAAGGGCAACGTGGCGCGCGCGATGTTCTACTTCTCGTCCACGTACAACAAGCCCATTCCCGCCGACGAGGAAGCCGCCCTCAAGGCGTGGAACAAGCTGGACGGAGTGGACACCGCGGAGATCGAGCGCAACCGCCGCGTGGCCAACATCCAGGGCAACACCAACGCGTTCGTCGACAACGCGGACCTCGCGGATCGCGTCAAGGATTTCTAAACCGGAGTTCGTGATTCGCGATCAGGATGGGGAGCAAGCGGGCGCGGAGCGATCGGGAAGAGGGAGCAGGGGCACCTCCCGTTCGGCTCTGTGTGCGCAGAAAACCTGAGAGCGAGAAGGCCC